>NZ_JBEAIL010000024.1:0-106536 GCF_040064495.1 Klebsiella sp. CN_Kp097
GGAAAAGGTGCGCAGCACCGCCTCCGGGGAAAGCCGCTGTCATAGCAACGTAAACGAAAGGTTCAGTCGAAAGACCGGGCCTTTTGTTTTTGTGTTTTGCGGTCAGACGCGCTGCCATCTCCCCCGGTGGCGCTGCGCTTACCGGGGCTACAGACCCCGTAGCCCGGAAAAGGTGCGCAGCACCGCCTCCGGGAAAACATCCGGCCCGGTCGCCTGGTTCGTTAACATCAGTAATACCTATCACACTAATAGCTCTCAGTATAATTGTCCTTATTAATTATATGGATTATCTTTCCTGCGTGATGACATCAACGCATCACTTCTCCTGAGGGAGAAAAATAGAAAGCAAATCGCTTATTTCTCATCCTGTTAACTGGTTATAAATTCAATGAAAAAACCGCTAATTGGGATTCTGACATTAGCTTATGGATTGAGCTTGCCTGCATTCGCTGCTGATACCGCTACATTAACCATCTCCGGGCGTGTGGCTACACCTACCTGCAGCACCAATATCATTAACGAAAAAGCTCAACAGCGTTGTGGGCAAAATAATTACCTCATTAACACGCAAAATATGGCAGTCCCATCTCACGGGGTGGTTACCCAAACGGTGAATTTACCGAATGATGCAAACAGGAAAATAATTATCAGCAGCTACGATTAATCACCCACTTATATTTCCGCGCCATTATATTGCCCAGCGGCGAAATAATGGCGCGCTGCTATCAGCCATAAAAATCAGCCAGTTGTGGGCTTGAAAATTTATTCCCGTCGCTTAATACTCTCCTCCCGCTTATTCCCACCAACGACAGGGTTATCCACTCTTTTTGGTGTTGATGTGATACATCATTAACACTTTGTTAACTTGATCTGGTTTAAGTGACGGTAAATTTGATATACAAATAGGGTAGATTGCCTGTATGGATGCTGCCCGGAATGCCTTGCGATGAATGTTGCAGGTCATCGGCTGGCAATATGAGAATATAAATGAAAATCCTGCTTAACTGGCCGCCGTTGCGCCAGATCGTTACTTACATTCAGGAGCGCTTTACCTTTCTGGTTCTGCTCTGCTGGCCAGCGATTATCTGGCTGTTCTGCCGGGTTGGCGTGTGGCTTACTGATAGCACTTATCAACTGCTGGGAAAATCGCCTGCCCACTCTTTCACCGTTTATCTTCAGCCGTTTATGACGCCCGGCACGTTGCTACGCATTTCTATCAGCTGGGTTGTGCTGCTATTCATCCTTTTCAGTATGGCAATGGCCTTCACCTGGGGTCTGCGCCGCTTTATGAATCGTCAAAAATAAGCCATCGGCGCAGCGCCTGCTCCAGGTTTTATGCCATCTCACCAATTGTCTTGCGAAAACGCAGCAGCGCAATGGTAAAGAAAGCGCCGCCGATAGCGAACAAAATTAAAAACTGCGGCCAGACGATGGTAAAGCTGGCGCCGCGGTAAAGTATCGCCTGCGCGAGGCTGACGAAATGGGTGGTCGGCATGGTCAACATAATGTCCTGAACCAGCTGCGGCATACTCTCCCGTGGCGTGGATCCGCCGGAGAGCATCTGCAGCGGCAGCAGCACCAGGATCATCAGTAGCCCCAGTTGCGGCATAGAACGGGCGAGCGTGCCCATAAAAATGCCAATGGAGGTGGTGGCGAACAGGCTGAGCGCAACCCCCAGCATAAACAGAGGAATCGACCCCTCAATCGGTACCTGCAAAACTCCCTGTACCATCAGCAGTAGCGACAGCCCGGAGACAACCAGTACCACCAGACCCATCGACCAGATCTTGGCCATCATTATCTCAAACGGCGTTACCGGCATCACAAGCAGGTGCTCAATGGTGCCGTGCTCTCGCTCGCGGATAAGCGCTGAGCCGGTGAGGACAATTGCCAGCATGGTGATGTTGTTAATAATCGCCATCACCGCGCCGAAGCGCTCTTGCTCAAGGTTAGGGTTAAAGCGCATCCTCACCGCCAGCTCTACCGGAAGCGCACTGTTGTCGCGATAACGGGCGACAAAGCTGTTCACTTCACCGCTGATAATATTCTGGATATAGCCGTTGCCGGTAAAGGCCTGGCTCATTCGCGTGGCGTCGACGTTGACCTGCACCTCCGGCTGACGACCGGCCAGCACATCGCGCTGGAAGTTTGGCGGAATATTGATGGCGAATGTGTATCGTCCCGCATCCAGCCCGGCATCCATTTCATCGGCGCTGATCAACTCCGGCGTTAAAAACCACGGCCGATAAAAGCCGTTAATGATCCGCGATGAGAGCTGTGATTTATCCATATCGGCAATGGCGATAGGCGCCAGGTGCAGTGAGCCGGGCATTACCGTGGCCGAGGAGTAAACCGACACGGTAAAAGCAAACACAATCAGCGCCAGCATCGCTTTATCGCCGAGCAGGCTGCGCAGCTCTTTGATACCGAGGTTATAAATATTGCGTAATCCGCGCATCACCCCTCCTGTTTTTTCAGCAGCCACACGCTCAGCCCGAGCACCAGCGGCACCGCAATCAATAGTGGAATGAACGAAACCCACAAATCGCTAATATTCAGCGCCTTGGAGAAGGTGCCGCGGGCGATGGTCAGGAAATGGCTGGTCGGGTAGATTTGTCCGATCCAGCGACCTGGCCCCTCCAGAGATGCCACCGGGTCGATCATCCCGGAGAACTGGGTGGCCGGAATCAGCGTAATAATCGCGGTACCGAAAATAGCGGCGATTTGGCTCTTCATAAATGTTGAGATCAGCAATCCCAGCCCGGTAGCGATGGTGACATACAGCAGAGCCGCCAGGGTGAGGGTCAGGAAACTGCCCTTATGCGCGACGCCAAATACGAAGACCGATAAAGCGCATAGTAGAAAGAAGTTAAACATCCCCAACACGATGTAAGGCAGCTGTTTGCCGAGCAGGAACTCGCTGCGGGTGGTCGGCGTCACGTACAGGTTGATGATCGAACCGAGCTCTTTTTCACGCACTACGCTCAACGCGCTGAGCATCGCCGGGATCATCATCAGCAGCAGCGGGATCACCGCCGGGACGATGGCCGGCAGGCTCTTTACGTCCGGGTTATAGCGATAGCGGGTCTCGATGGAAATAAGCGAGGTCTCACGATTCGGGCTACTTTGCTGCCCGGCCATCTCCTGCAGCCAGGCCAGATGCATCGCCTGTACGTATCCGCGCACCGTTTCCGCGCGATTTGGCATTGCGCCGTCCACCCAGACACCAATTTGCACCGGCGTTCCGCGGGCGATATCGCGGCCAAAGTTCGGCGGGATTTCTATCGCTACCGCCAGCTCGCCGTTACGCATTCGACGATCCAATTCGTCATAACTCTGCAGTGGCGCCTGCTCGATAAAGTAGCGTGAGCCCGCGATATTCTGCGACCAGTTCTGGCTGCTGATAGTTTGATCGCGGTCGAGGACGGCAAAGCGCAGATCCTCGACGTCCATGCTGATTCCATACCCCATGATAAACATCAGGATCACCGTCCCCAGCAGCGCCAGCGTCGATCGTACCGGATCGCGGCGTAGTTCCAGCGCTTCGCGGCGGCTATAACTAAACAGGCGGAGCAGGCTGAATGACTGGCGTGGGGACGCGTTCTGCTGGTGTGATACGACAGCAGGCGGCGCGGGCGTGGTAGAGACAGAAACGGTCGGTTGTGCGGCATCCGCCGCTTCCTGCAGCCAGGCGATAAACGCCTCTTCGAGGTTGGCTGAGCCACGTTGCTCAACCAGCGCCTGCGGCGTATCGCTGGCCAGCACCTTGCCGGCGTGCATCAGCGAGATGCGATCGCAGCGTTCGGCCTCATTCATAAAGTGGGTGGAGATGAAGATGGTGACGCGATCCTGCCGCGCCAGGTCGACCATCAGCTGCCAGAACATATCGCGCGCCACCGGGTCAACGCCAGAGGTGGGTTCATCGAGGATCAGCATCTCCGGGCGATGGATTACCGCGACCGCTAATGACAGGCGCTGGCGGATCCCCAGCGGCAAGTCGGCGGGAAGCGCGTCTTCAACCTCGGTCAGCATAAAGCGTTTGCTCATTTCAGCGACCCGGCCGGCTATTTCATGATCCGGAATGTGAAACAAGCGGGCGTGCAGCTCCAGGTTTTGCCGTACGCTCAGTTCGCTATAGAGCGAGAAAGCCTGCGACATATAACCCACTCGTTGGCGGGTGGCGATATCTTTCGGGTCGACCGGCTGGCCGAACAGCCAGGCCTCGCCTTCGCTGGCGGGCAACAGGCCGGTGAGCATCTTCATGGTGGTGGATTTGCCGCAGCCGTTAGAGCCGAGGAAGCCAAAAATTTCGCCACGGGCGATACGAAAGTTAACGTGGTCGACGGCGACAAAGTTGCCGAAGCGCATGGTCAGGCCGCGCGCTTCAATAGCGATCTCTTCCTCACTGCTGTCGCGCGGCGGGATGACAACGTCTTTATGCGCCAGGCGCTGCGCTTCCGGCAGAAGCGCGATAAACGCCTGTTCCAGTGTCTGGCTACCGGTCTGTTTTTTGAGCGCCGCCGCGCTACCGGTCGCCAGAATCTCGCCGGCGTTCATCGCCACCAGCCAGTCGAAGCGCTCGGCCTCTTCCATGTAGGCGGTGGCAACCAGCACGCTCATTTCCGGCTGGCGCTGGCGAATGCTGTCTATCAGATCCCAGAACTGCGCGCGGGAGAGCGGATCGACGCCGGTAGTCGGTTCATCAAGGATGAGTAGCTGCGGGTCGTGGATCAGCGCACAGCACAGCCCAAGCTTTTGTTTCATTCCACCGGAGAGTTTACCGGCAGGGCGATCGCGAAACGGCGCCAGCCCGGTGCTCTGCAGCAGTTCGTTGATACGAAGTTCACGCTCGGCTTTATCGTGACCAAACAGGCGAGCGAAGAAGTCGACGTTTTCATAGACTGATAGTGTATGGTAGAGGTTTTTCCCCAGGCCCTGCGGCATCCAGGCGATTTTCGGGCATACCTGCTGGCGGTGACGAACGTCGCGCATATCGCCGCCGAGCACCATCACGTTACCCTGCTCGATGGCCCGCGCCCCGGCGATAAGCGAGAGCAGGCTTGATTTGCCGACCCCATCCGGGCCAATCAGGCCAACCATACGCCGCGCCGGGATCGCCAGGTTGATATCGCGCAACGCGATGGTGGCGCCAAACTGCTGGCCAACGTTTTCCAGCAGGGCGACGGGAGGCGAAGTATCCTGCGGCGTCAGTTTCATTGCGGCAACCTCACCGTCAGCGCTTCAGGCCAGCTTTTCTGCTTATCCAGTCGTACCCAGGCCATCCCAGGCAGGCCGGTTTTGACATATTCCAGATGCTGCTCCAGTAGCTCTGGCGGAATGCGCGCCTTGACGCGGAACATCAGCTTGAGCCGCTCGTCGCTGGTTTCTACCGTTTTTGGCGTGAATTGCGCGACGCTGGCGACAAAGCTGATATTTGCCGGGATCACCAGCTCTGGCGCGGCATCAAGGATCAAGCGCGCTTCACTGCCGAGCGCCAACAGGCCCGCCTGCTCCGTTGGCAGGAAGAACGTCATATAGACGTCAGCCAGGTCGACCATGTTTAATACCCGCCCTCCGGCGGCCAGCACTTCGCCTGGCTCAGCAACGCGATACTGGATGCGGCCGTCGCGCGGCGCTTTTAGTTGGCTATCGTCAATATCGGCGAGGATCCGCCGATGGGTCGCTTCGGCGGCTTCAACGCGGGTTTTAGCCTGTATAATGCTGGTACGGGCGGCTTCAATGGCGGCGCGGGCGGCAGAGACCTGCGCTTTCGCCGATTCCAGCGCCGCGCGGGCGCTTTCAGCGGCCGCGCGATCGTCATCCAGCTGCTGAGCGGAGACGGCGCCTCGTTGCGAAAGGGTACTGGAACGGACGTGGCGTTTAGCGGTGGAATCGAGCTCCGCCTGGCGCTGCTTCACCACCGCTTCGGTGGCGCGCATTTCGCTCTGCCGCTGGTCGAGTAACGCATTGGCGGCGGCAACCGCGCTTTGCGCTTCTTTGATTTGCGCGGCGGCTTCCAGGCGCTGCTCATTGAGTACCCGCGTATCCATCCGCGCCAGCACATCGCCTTTATGGACGAACTGCCCCTCTTTGACCAGAATCGTCTCGATACGCCCGGCAATTTTGGTGGCGATATCGACTTCCGTCGCCTCGATGCGGCCATTACTGGCGGCGAAGCCCGGCGGGAGCCCGGCCGGGCGCAACATCCACCATGCTGCGGCGATAACCACCGCTGCAACTACGATATACCCGGTCCAACGTCGTTTGTTCTTATCCATACGCGACTCGCTCTGTTCCATATTGCTGAGTGGTGCGCGTTTCGCTATTTCGCCCGGCGGGACGATAAAAAAGGGGAGATAAGGCCGTCCGGCGCAAAATCCTGTTACGTTGCCAACCGGTGGGGAAGATGTGCTTTTAGAGTGGTCATCATCAGCAATCCTGGCCTTAAATGAAACACGCATATTTATAATCTGGATACTAACATTGGTAGCGGCAAAGTCCATATATAAACTATGGAATTGCGAACCCCTCATTGTAATGGCTGAGAACTACGCTATCCCTATGATTTTCTTCGTCTGGTTGACCAGCGGCAACTCATGTATGATCGGCAACCCCGAAATAGACTAACGCCCGGCGAGCGCTTTATTCATGAACGATGAAAGCAAAAAATATATCTCTGTTATTTTTAAGGAGTGGCTACCGCTGTATGACAGCCTGACGCCAGCCGTTAAGGAGGTACTTAAAAATATCGCAGAGGAGCAATCGGAAGCGTTAGCGGCCCGGTTTTATGATTTTATTTTTCAGGATCCGGATATTGCTCGCCACCTGACTTATGATTTAGTTCAGGAGCGACTGAGCCGCTCGCTGGCGCTATGGGTGAAGGAGATCCTGACCAGCGACAAAGCGCAGTTGCCGGCGCTGGCGGAACGCCAATATCAGATTGGCAGCATCCACGCGCGGATCGGCATCCCGGCAGAGGCGGTGCTGCGCGGCGCCCGGCAGATTAAGGCCGGGCTTATCGAGTATATCCGCAGCCACGTTAACGACCGCCCGATTGCCGTCGATGCCATCTATTACGCTATTATGGCGATTAATATGGCCGTTGAGATGATGTGCCATGCCTATACCTTATCGCACTATCGGGCGACCAAAAACGAAGAGGCTTATCGCCTGTATAGTTTGATGGACAATGTCCCGATGGAATATGGCAAACAGCAAGCGGCGCTTTCCGGTTGGGAAAATACGGCGATTTTTAATATTGTTAGCGAAAATAAAGCAAATACTAACGCTACGTTATTATCTGAATCGGAATTTGGTCTCTGGTTCCGCCATAAATGCGTACGCTATTTTAACAAAAATAGCCAGATGGACGAAATCGCCGCATTAATTTCGCAGGTCGACGACTTATTAATAGGTTGGCGGGCATCCGCCTCTGTCATGGATTATAAAAATACACAAAACCTGATTCAGGGGATCCATATTCATTGCCAGCAAATAGGCAGCCAACTGGGGGTGATTTTTAGCAGCTTGTCGCAGATGCAAAATGGCAAAGATGCGTTAACCAGCTTACTTAACCGCCGCTATTTGCCGGTAGTGCTGAAGCATGAAGTGACGCTGGCAATGGAGCATGAGCTGCCGATGACGGTGGCGATCATCGACATCGATCATTTCAAAGGCATTAACGATAACTGGGGCCATATGGTCGGCGACAGGGCGATTAAACATGTCGCGGAACTGCTCAGCGATAATATCCGTTCCAGCGACTATATCTTCCGCTACGGCGGAGAAGAGTTTCTGCTGGTGCTGGTGGAGACCGGCGTGTCAGAGGCGTTTACCATCCTCGACCGCCTGCGCAAGAAAATTAGCCAACTGGCGTTTAACGTTGGCGGCGACACGCAGATCCCGATCACCGCCAGCATTGGCTATGCCGTGCACTCCGGCCATCCCGATTACAACCTGCTGTTGCGCGATGCCGATAATGCGCTGTACGCCGCCAAACGCGAGGGGCGCAACTGCGTGAAAATGCACAAAGGCAGGGTATAAAACCGAGCCCCGGTAAACGTAGCGCGACCGGGGCAGGGCTCTGAAGCTCAAAACAGTACCGGCAGCCCCAGCCCGCGCTTCACTTCATGCAGCGTCTGCTGCGTGAGCTGGTGGGCGCGTTCGCTACCCTGGCGCAACAATTCCAGCAGCATTGCTTTATCCAGACTGTAGGTAGCCCGGCGTTCGCGGATCGGCGCCAGTAGCTCCTGCAAGCAGGTTTCCAGTTCATTCTTACACTGGCGATCGCCCAGCCCGCCGCGTTGATAGTGGGCTTTCATCTCGGCAACCCGCGCCTTATCGCTATGGAAAGCGTCGAGATAGGTGAACACCACGTTGCCGTCAACATGCCCCGGATCGCTGACTCTCAGGTGTGTCGGGTCGGTATACATCGCGCTGACCGCGCGGTGAATCTCCTCTTCACTGGCCGATAACGTCAGCGTATTGCCCTGCGATTTCGACATTTTGGCATTACCGTCGATGCCCGGCAGGCGGCTCACTTCGCTGAGTAACGCTTTGCAGTGGCGCAGTACCGGTTCGCCGGTGAGGCTATTCATTTTGTGAACGATTTCATTGGTCTGCTCAATCATCGGTAGCTGATCGTCGCCCACCGGCACCAGCTCGGCTTTGAAGGCGGTGATATCGGCGGCCTGGCTAATCGGATAGGCGAGGAAGCCAACCGGCAGCGAGCGGGCGAATCCCTTCTGGGCTATCTCATTTTTTACCGTCGGATTACGTTCCACGCGAGCGACGGTGACGATATTCATATACAGCGCGCTGAGCTCCGCCAGCGCGGGCAGAGCGGACTGCAGGCAAATAGTGGTGAGCCTGGGGTCGATGCCGACGGCCAGATAATCGGCCATGACTTCGAGGATATGGTGGCTGATTTTTTGCGGGTTGCTGCCGTTATCGGTGAGCCCTTGCAGGTCGGCGATCAGGATAAACTGCTGGTGGTCGTGCTGCAGCGCGACGCGCTGGCGCAGCGAACCGACGTAGTGGCCAAGATGTAGTTGGCCGGTCGGGCGGTCGCCGGTGAGGATGGTTTGTGGATGGTTCATCAGGGACTCCTTATCAGACTGTTCAGCCGAAAGACGTCCTGGAAATAACAAAGCCGCCTTCCGGCGGCTTTGAAAATGGAAACGTGTATCGTGCCGCCTGTTATGCAGGCAGCCACCAACGACGGGGGTAGGTAACGATAACGTTTCTGTTCATCTTTTTATCCTGCCACGAAATCACGGCGGGGTAAACCTGCTTCGATTACATGGTCGAGAAGACGTTCATGATCACGCCGCCGGAGATAATCAGCGCCATGGCGATAATGGCCGCCAGGTCCGGTTTCTGCTTATAGAGGATCATGGAGCAGATGGTGACGCCGACGATACCGAAGCCGCACCACAGCGAGTAGGCTACGCCCACCGGAATGGTGCTCATCGCGCGGGTGAGGGCGAAGTAGCACAGGCCGTAGGCGCAGACCACCAGCACCGAAGGCGCCAGCTTGCTGAAGCCGTTGGTTTTTTTGATCATTGAGGTGCCGGTGATTTCGGAGCCGATAGACAGCGCCAGCCATAAAAATCCGAGATTAAACATAGGGTGTTCCTTTCCTGTTAGTTGGCGATTTTCTTATCCATGGAGGCGACTGGCGTCACGGGCGCAGCCTCTTCGCTCTCTTCGGAACCCATTTTCGAGAACAGGTTCATGATAACGATGCCGCTGGCGATCACCGCCATGCCGATGATGGCGGCGGTATCCGGATGCTGGCCGTAGAATGCCATTCCCAGCGTCGAGACCACCAGGATACCGGTACCGGACCAGGTGGCGTACGCCAGACCGACCGGGATATCTTTCACCGCCCTTGAGAGCGAGTAATAGCAGGTGCAATAGAGCGCAATCAGCAATACGAGCAGCAGCATTTTTGTGCTGCCTTCGCTGCTACCGAACATTTTTAACGTCGAGGTTGCCGAGGTTTCGGAGAGGATAACCAGCAGCATCCATAACCAGCATTTTGTTTTCGAAGACATCGTTAAGCTCCAGGTTCATAGTTGGGTAAGGTCATATCTTTCTGTTTTTTAAATAATCAATGGCCGCATCGGTCAGCTGCGCGTGCGGGGCCGCCGCCAGCGCCGGATTATTCACCACGTCTGTGACGGTGAGATAACGGCGCGGTTCGCTGCTGGCGGCGGCAGGCGCGGTGGGTGCGTCCAGCGTCGCCAGCAGCTCATTCATGGTGCCGAGGAAGACGCCGCAGGCTTCCAGACGAGCCAGCGTGGCCTGCAGATGCCCGGCATAGGCGCTGTCGGCCTGCGCGCCGCGTAGCTGGTTGAGTTCGCTGAGCGGATCGCAGTGGTAGCGCAGCGCCAGCACGGGAATACCCGCCAGCAGCGCCTCGTGCGCGCAGCGGGCGAGCGGGCTGCTGAGCGTGCCGTTCAGCAGGTCTGAAGCCAGCGGATAATCGAGAAACGGCAGCAGTACCGCCCGCCACGGCGCTGACGGCAGGGCCTCCTGCCAGGCCGATGACGGGATAATCTCGCCCACCTCTCGCCACGCGGCGGCGTCAGCGAGGCCATCCTCCAGCGCGAGGCGTAGCGGATAGCCACTTCCCGCCAGGCGTTGGCGGATAGCCGCGCGATAGCCGTCAGCGGCGGTCACCATCACCAGTACCGGCGGGCGCAGACGCTGCAAAACTCGCGCAACTAAACCTTCAATCTGTTCGTCGGTCATGGCGAGCCTCCGTTAGCCGATGAGCGTCACCTGCGCGCCGTTTTTCAACCCGGCGGCATTGGCTTCTTCGGTATCGATGTGGAACTCCAGCGCGAAGTCATCGCGCACCCGCACCACCACTTCATCGAAAGTCAGCTGGCGCTCGCCGTTGCTGCGCACGCTGACCTTCTGGCCATTGCTAACGTTGAGTCGGCGTGCGTCCTGCGGCGACATATGAATATGCCGCCAGGCGCAGATCACCTGCGAATGGAGTTCAACGTGACCAGCGGGCCCAATCAGCAGCGCGCTACCGGCATTCTCCAGCTGGCCGGACTCACGAACTGGCGCCTTAATCCCCAGCGTGAAACAGTCGGCGCGCGACACTTCCAGCTGCGAAACCGGGCGGGTCGGCCCGAGGACACGGACGTTGGTCAGCGAGCCCTTCGGCCCGACAACGGTCACGCACTCCTGGGCGGCAAACTGCCCCGGCTGGCGCAGCGGTTTAAACGGCGTCAGGCTGTAGCCTTTGCCGAACAACGCCTCGACGTCCTGTTGCGCGAGATGGACGTGGCGGTTGGAGATCCCCACCGGGATCGCCGGCGCCGTTGCGCTCAGGCGGGCGGCGATTTTTTCGCGAACCAGGGTGTCGATCATGACTTCTTCCCTTTCTTCAGCGCCGGATGTTTATCTTCCGTTTCGTTCGGGGCGGCAGGGGGGACGATGGGTTCCGGGGCGGCGATAACCACCGGTTCGGCCGTTTTTTGCTCGCGCGGCGGGTTGCCTTTGAGGTTGCTTAACGCTTCAACCACGCAGCGTTCCGGGCGGGCAATCACCAGCGACTTCACGGTGTGCTCGGCGCCTGCGACCGCCACGCCGCGTTCGATAGCGGTGTGGATGGCGCTGATTTCCCCTTCAAAGCAGACGCTCACCAGCCCGGAGCCTGGTTTGCGATAGCCAATGCAGGTCACTCCCGCGGCTTTACAGGCGGCGTCGACGGCCTGAATGGCGGCGACCCATCCTCGCGTTTCAATTACGCCTAAACTTTTCATGGTCGGCTCCTGTTAATGGCGGACTAAGCGAATATCAAAATCAAATTGCTGGAAGAAGGTTTCCAGCCGGTTCAGTTCGTCCGGTGAATAAGACGGGTCCTGGGTAATCGGGTAGGGCATATCCAGGCGTTCGTACTTTTTGCGTCCCAACTGGTGGTACGGCAGCATGTCGATGCGGCGGATATTCCCGCGCTTCGCCAGCTTCTGTACGTAATCAATGGCGCCGGTAATGGCGTCGAACGAGTCGTTGTAGCCGCGAATGAGCGGCATGCGCACAATGACGTTGGCGCCGGAATCCACCAGCCATTCGAGATTGCGGCGAATCCCTTCGTTGCCGATGCCGAGCATCGCCTTGTGGTATTCGCTGTTAATCTGCTTTATGTCGAACAAGAAGGTGTCGGTGACCGGCGCCAGCTTCTGGTAGTTGGCAAGCGGGGTGGTGCCCTGGGTTTCGACGGCGGTGTTAATCATCATCTTTTTGCATTCGCTGAATAAGGCGACGGCAAAATCGGTCTGCAGGCTCATCTCGCCGCCGCCGATGGTGACGCCGCCGCCGGAGGAGATGTAGAAGTCGTAGTCCTGCATGATGATCTCCATCAGCTCGCTGACGGTGACGTCCTTGCCCATAATGTCCAGCGCGTTCTGGGTGCAAATCTCTTCGCATTTGCGACAGCCGATGCAGTCTTTATTGCGGTCGACGAAGTGCTTCATTTCGCCGTTCTCTTCCGCCCGATAATGAATACCCGCCGGACAGACGCTGACGCAGTCGCCGCAGTTAATGCATTTGTCGTGCGAGAACATCACCTGGAACTGGCTGCTCAGCCCTTCCGGGTTGGCGCACCACGGGCAGCGAATGTTGCAGCCCTTAAAAAACACCAGCGTGCGAATGCCATCGCCGTCATAGATCGAATATTTCTGGATATTGAAAATTCGGCCCGTTAATTCTTGTTTTGCGATCACGCTTGCCTCCCGCTCCGTCCCGTTACGGGACGGAGAACTTCCGGTTATTTCTCAAATACAGCTCATTTAATTCTCTTTAAGAGAGCTAGAACTTCTCAATCACCGTACGGCTGATGATCTCGTCCTGGACCTCTTTGCACAGCTCAACGAAGTAGGCGCTGTAGCCAGCGACGCGAACGATCAGGTCGCGGTATTTCTCCGGCTCCTGCTGCGCCTTCTTCAGTACTTCGTTATCGACGTAGCTGAACTGCATCTGGCCGTTGCCGAGAATCGAGGCGGTACGCAGCAAGGTAATCAGGCCGTGGCGACCTTCCGGGGTATCCAGCAGCCCTTTGAGGAACTTGAAGTTGTGCACCATGCCGATGTTCATGGTTTCCACGTTCATCTTGCTGACCGACTTGATAATCGCCGTCGGGCCTTGTTTGTCCGCACCCTGGGTTGGGCTGATGCCGTCGGAGAGCGGCATCCACGCCAGGCGGCCGTTCGGCGTGGCGTTGGTCAGCTCGCCGATTGGCGTATTGTTGGAGATAGACAGGGTGCCGTGGCTGAGGGTCGAGTAGAGCATTTTGTATTTACGGCACTCTTTCTCGGTCCATTCGGTAATATCCAGCGCGTACTGGTCGACGTAGTTATCGTCGTTACCGTATTTCGGCGCGTTCAGGCAGTCGCGGCGCAGCGCGTCGTAACCTTCAAAGTTGGCCAGTAGTGCATCGCGGATCTGCTCAAGGGTGTATTTCTTCTCTTCGAACACCAGCTTGCGGATTGCCGCCATCGAGTCGACGTAGGTCGCCAGGCCGGAGAAAATCAGCCCCGGACCGTGGTTGACCATCGCGCCGCCGGCGGCGACATCTTTGCCGCTCTCCATGCAGCCTTCGACCAGCAGCGACATCAGCGGCTTCGGCGCCACATCGCGGTGGACGCGCTGGCTGATGACGGTGCCGATGGCCGACAGGCGCACGATGTGGGCGATCTGCTGTTTCACCGCCGCGTCGAAATCGTCGAAGGTGCGCAGGTCGTGCAGGTCGCCGGTATCCAGCCCCTGATAGCTATCGAACAGCACCATCCGCCCGCGGTTGAGCACGAATTCGATAGCGATAGGCCACTGGGTGTAGCCGGTGGAGGTCCACTGATAGATGCGCCCGGATTTCTGCGGCTCAACGCAGCCCATCAGGCAGTAGTCGCGGGCGTCTTCAAAATCGAAGCCTTTGCGCAGCATCATCTTGATGTGGGAGTCATCGAAGTGGCAGGCCGGGAAGCCCATTCCCGCTTTCACCACGTCGACGATTTTTTCCATGTATTTCTGCGGTGACTGGTTGTGGATACGGCAGGCCAGCGACGGCTGGTAAACCTTCACAAAGCGCACGGCGTCCATAATCAGATAGGTCAGATCGTTACAGGCATCGCCGCCGCTACGTTTCTGACCGCCAACGGTGAGGTTGATAAACGGCTGATAACCCGCGAAATATTTCGCTCCCAGCTCGCTCGACATCCACATCAGTTCGGCACATTTGATGATGAACGCCTGCAGCAGCTCCAGCGCGCTGTCGTGGGTCAGGCGGCCTTCGCGGATATCGGCTTCGAACATCGGGTAGCAGTACTGGTCGACGCGCCCCAGCGACAGCCCGGTCTGGTTCTCTTCGATTTCAAACAGTGATTCGACGGTCCAGATACTCTGCAGCGCTTCCTGCAAGGTCTTCGGCGGATTGGCCGGCACGTTTTCGTTGACGTCGGCGATGGTCAGCAGTTCGGCGCGGCGCTGGGCGTTTTGCTCTTTAGCCGCCAGTTCGCGGGCGTGGGCGGCGATGCGGCGGGCGTAGTTGACCACCCCTTCACAGGTTTCAATCGCCGCTTTGTAGTAGTAGATACGGTCGATATCTTGCGGATTTTCCATGCTCAGGCCGGCCAGATGCGCCTCGGCATCGGCTTTAATGCCGTTCATCCCTTTGGTGAATAGCAGCACGTCGTAGCCCGGACAGGTATCGCCGCCGCCGTTAATCTGGTGATAGGAGAGATCGCTGACGAAGGTCTCGCCGCTGAAGGCCCAGACGCCGGCCTCACGGTATTGCGCTTCGCAAATCTCATCCAGCGAACGCCCTTCCCAGAACGGGACGATCTCTTCGCGAATGGTTTTTTTATCCGCTTCGCTGATTTCAAACGGATCCTGCGGGCGGGTGCTCATGGTGTCGAGTTCGTCGCGCACCCAGCGCCAGGCGATATCCGGCGAGAAGGCGCCCGCGCGCGGCTTGCCGCACGGATGGCCGACGATCAGCTCATCGTCCTGAATCAGAATCGGCGCGGTTTCGCAGGCGTGGCGGAAGGCTTTGGCGCGCAGCAGAATGGTCGGCATGCCCGGGTTGGCTTTGACCACTTCAGTAAAGGCCAGCGCGCGGTAGATAGAGACGCTCGGGCGCACCGTCAGGTAGTGGTTACGCAGGCGCTGCATACGCGGGGTTAAGCCTTCTATCGCCGGCGTGTCGGCGCAGGCGGCGAACGGCGCGTGGTTGACTTGCTGTACGCCGCTAAACAGACGCACCGGCAGATTCAGCGCGCTGAGGTTGCGCTGGGCGCTGATAAACATCGCCGAGAGTTCGTTCACTTCGGCGTTATCAAAAGCGGCGCCGTGCAGCATGGCGTCGAGCATCGGATAACCGTCAATGGCGCAGGCGGCGCGGACTTCGCTCAGTTCCGCCAGCTTGAACCACAGGCACTCCACGATTTCATAGGCCTGTTGGGCATTGAGCGCGCCGCTGTTGATATCGCGTTGGAAGTAAGGCAGTAGCGCGATATCCGCCCCTTGCGGGTTAACCGCATAGCTGCCGTTGTCCAGCTGTAGCGCCAGCTGGAACAGATAGAATGCCTGGCAGGCTTCTTTGAAATTACGCGCCGGATGGGCCGGAACGTGGTGCAGAATGGCCGCGCTATCGAGCAGCTCGGCTTTGCGATAAGCATTGGTTTCCGCGGCCGCCAGCTGTTCGGCGCTGTTGGCCAGATTTTGCGCCAGCGCTAACAGGGCGTCGCAGGCGTAGATGGCGGCGCGACAGCCGTTGACTTCATCCATACCGCTGCGGCTAACGGCGCTGCCGAGGGCGCGGGTTTTCTCTTCCAACTGGTGCTTAATCGCCAGCACGCCTTTTTCGACGACCAGGTTGTAGTCCGGTGAATCCAGATCGCTGTTGAGGTTGAGGAACTGGAACGCGGATGGGCGATGCGCGGCGCTTTCATCATGGAAAATCGCCCCGTGCGGTTTACGGGTCTGGTTACCGACGATCAGTTCGTCGGCGCTGATGGTCAGCGGCAGCTGGCGCATCAGTTCATAGAAACGGCGAGCCGGTTTGACGGCGGCGGGAATGCCCGCGATATCGCTATCCAGCGCGCTGAGGATCGCGGCGTGCTCGGTGCACAGGGTGCTTGCCTGCGAGCGTAAACGGTCTGCCAGCACTTTGACGCGCGGCGTTAAGCTGTAGTGTGCCATGTAGTATTCTCCAGATGTTCTTTTTCCGCGGCTGATGACAACCCGGTTGTGGATACAGTGTCCGTATTCCTGCCGGGTGGCGGCTGACGCCTTACCCGGCCTACAAATAACTCAGCGATCACCCGGTTATCTGTTACCCGTAGGCCCGTGCAAGCGGAGCGCCGCCGGGCGATTCCTGGCAACCGGACCAGGCCCGGCGATAAAGCTCGGTTAACGCGTTAGCGTCCGGCGCGCGTGGGTTGGTAGGGGTACAGCTGTCGCGCAGCGCCTGGCCGACCATCTCCGGCAAACGGCGTTCGAATTCAGCCGCCTCAATGCCGGTGTCGCTAATGCCGGAGGGCATGCTCATCTCTTCTTTTAAAGCCTGAATGGCGACCAGCAGGCTGGCGACGCCCTGGCGCGGCGAGGCGGCTGGCAGATCCAGCAGATGCGCCAGACGGGCATATTTCGTTGCCGCAAGGGTGTCGCACTGACCGTCGAAATCGGCGTTCCAGGCGACGACTTGCGCCATCAACAAGGCGTTGGCGCGGCCATGTGGCACGCGGAAGACGCCGCCGAGGGCGTGGGCCAGGCTGTGGGTTATCCCAAGCGAGGCGTTGGTGAAGGCCATCCCCGCCATGCAGGAGGCGTTGTGCATCTTTTCGCGCGCCTGCAGGTTGTCGCCGCTGCGCCAGCAGGTCGGCAGATAGCGAAATACCTGCTGCACCACTTTCTCCGCCAGCGCGTCGGAAAAGTCGCTGGCGGCGCGGGAGACGTAGGCCTCAAGGGCGTGACACAGCACGTCCATGCCGGTGTCGGCGGTAATTGCCGGCGGCACCGAAGCCACCAGCGCCGGGTCAAGAATGGCGATATCCGGTAGTAGCGACGCATCCACCAGCACCAGCTTCTCCGCATTGGCTTTCACCACCGAAAAGGCGGTGACTTCCGAGCCGGTGCCGCTGGTGGTGGGGATGGCGACGAAGCACGGACGGGGACGGTTGCCCTGCGGACGGGTCTGCGCCAGGGAGAAAATAACCGCTTTGGCGGCATCGATTACCGAACCGCCGCCGAGCGCGATAACCAGATCCGGATAGTGGTTATCCATCAGCTTCATGCCGCGCACCACGGTGGCGATATCCGGATCCGCCACTACGTCGTCCCACATCTGCCAGGCGATCCCGCGCTGGCGCAACAGGGCGGTGACGCGCTCGGCGAGGCCAAACTTCACCATCGCTTTATCGGTCACCAGCAGTACGCTGCGGGCGGAAAGTTCGTTCAGCACCGAGAGGGCGTCCTGACCGAAGCAAATCCGCGGTTTCAGTAAAAATTCACTCATTGGGCTATTCACTCCTGTTAGGCGTCCCGAAACACGTTCTCGACAATGGCGACCACCGACATCGCTTTGTAGCGGTCTTTATTGAGCGCGAAGTACTCTTCCGCCAGCACGATGTCGTGCATGCCGGCGCCGACGTTATCGACGGCAACCCAGGTCTGGTCTTTCATCGGCTGCTGTTTGTCATCTAAGCGGGTGATCAACAGCAGGTTGCTGCCGCGTAGCTCATCGCATTTCTGCGTGGCGACGACATGGCCGGTTACCTTTGCGAGAATCATCGTTTATCGCCTTATATCAGTGCGTTACTTAGCGAGGCGCTCCAGCACCTGGCGAATAACGCGTTCCACGTTTTGTTCGTTGATTTCACCTTCCATACTGGCGGCGCCTGCGCTGGCGAAACGGTCATCGTTGCCTGCGGAGCACGCTGGCGCGGCATTGGCCGGAGCGTTGAAACGCACGTCATCAAGAATGCTGCGCTGCGGATCGCTCGCCGGAGTAACGATGGTCGGCTGGGGCTCAGGGCGGCTGCCCGGCGCGCGCAGCTCGTCAATCGAACGCACGCCATAGCCGACTTTGCGGATATTGAGCAGGTTCATCGGGCCGACGTTGTCGGAGCTGGAGCCGCCGCCGACCGCGCCGCAGCCGAGGGTCAGCGCCGGAGAGATGTTGGTGGTCGCGCCGATACCGCCGAGCGCCGCCGGAGTATTAATCAGAATGCGGTTGACCGGTTTTTCGAGGCTGAACTGGCGGATGACGTCCTGATTACGGGTGTGGATCACCAGCGTATGGCCGAGTCCTTCGTTGGTCAGTAGCTCCACCACGCGGTGGCAGGCGGCTTTCCAGTCCTCTTCCACGTACAGGCCGAGTACCGGGCACAGTTTTTCGCGCGAGTAGGGGTTTTTCGGCGATACGGTGGTCTGCTCGGCGATCAGTACTTTAGTGCTGGCCGGGACGCAGAATCCCGCCATCTGGCTGAGGTACAACGCGGTTTTGCCGACCACTTTCGGGTTGATGGTGCCGTTCGGGCGCAGCAGTAGCGCCGCCATTTTCGCCGCCTCATCTTCATTCATGAAGTAGACGCCCTGCGCTTCCAGCTCGCGGTGAACCTCGTCGTAAATGCAGCGTTCGACGATAATCGACTGCTCGGAGGCGCAGATCACGCCATTATCGAAGGTTTTGCTGGTGACGATATCTTTCACCGCGTGGTGGATATCGGCGCTGCGTTCGATAAACGCCGGGCCGTTACCCGGGCCGCCGCTGATGGTCGGGGTGCCGGAAGCGTAGGCCGCGCGCACCATGCCTTCACCGCCGGTGGCGAGGATCAGCGACACGTCTTTGCTGTGCATCAGTTCGGAGGTGGCTTCGAGCGTTAACTGGGTGATGCCGTCAACGCTGCCTGCCGGCGCACCGGCCGCTTCTGCCGCGCGTTTGACGATTTCAATCGCCTTCCAGCTGCACTGACGCGCGCCCGGATGCGGGGAGAAGATAATGGCGTTACCGGCCTTGAGGGCGATCAGCGCTTTGTAGATGACCGTAGAGGTTGGGTTAGTTGAGGGTACCAGCGCGCAAATCACGCCGAGCGGCACGCCCACGTCCATCACTTTTTTTACCGGGTCGTCATGAATGATGCCAACGGTCTTCATATCTTTGATGGCGTCGTAGACGCGCAGCGAGGCGAAACGGTTTTTCAGCACTTTGTCCTGCCAGTTGCCAAAACCGGTCTCTTCCGCGGCCATTTTCGCCAGCGCTTCGGCGTGGTGCGCTGCTTCCTGGGCCACGTTTTTCACGATGGCGTCGATTTGCTGTTGCGAAAAGGTGGCCAGAATCGCCTGCGCCTTTTTGGCGTTGCGCACCAGTTCCCGCGCGTTCTGCCGGGATTGCAAATCGTTATCCAGTTCAATCATGAGTCTATCCTTCATCAGACGAAAAGAGTGGAGACGGGGCGCGCCCTGTCAGGTCATGCTTTGTGCTGCGCCGCGATTTTTTCGATGTCGTTATGTGGACGCGCAATGACGCGAGAACTGACGACTTCGCCAATGCGTTTCGCCGCTTCCACGCCGGAGTCGACCGCCGCGTTGACCGCGCCGACGTCGCCTTTCACCATTGCGGTGACGAGGCCGGAACCGACGTTTTCATAGCCGATAAGCTCGACGTTGGCGGCTTTACACATCGCGTCCGCGGCTTCAATGCAGGCCACCAGACCTTTGGTTTCGATAAGACCAAGCGCTTCTTTCATCAGGTTTCTCCGTTAGTCCGCAATTTTGTAATGCGAGACGATTTTGTTGATGTCGTTATGCGGACGGGCGATAACCAGCGAGGTCACCACTTCGCCGATGCGCTGCGCCGATTCCACACCGGAATCCACCGCTGCTTTTACCGCGCCGACGTCGCCTTTCACCATCGCGGTGACCAGGCCGGAGCCGACGTTTTCATAGCCGATAAGCTCGACGTTGGCGGCTTTACACATCGCATCCGCCGCTTCAATACAGGCCACCAGACCTTTGGTTTCAATCAGACCTAATGCATCACCCATTTGCGTTCTCCTGGCCTTCAGGCCTTGTGTTTAATGACGATTTTGTTGATGTCGTTATGCGGACGCGCAATGACCAGCGAGGTCACCACTTCGCCGATGCGCTGCGCGGATTCCACACCGGAATCCACCGCCGCTTTTACCGCGCCGACGTCGCCTTTCACCATCACGGTGACAAGGCCAGAGCCGACGTTTTCATAGCCGATCAGTTCGACGTTGGCGGCTTTACACATCGCGTCCGCTGCTTCAATACAGGCCACCAGACCTTTGGTTTCGATAAGCCCCAATGCATCACCCATCGTGATTTCCTCCAGAACAGGTTTTGTTATTCGGGAAAACCGTCCGCGTAACGGCATCAACACGCGGAAGCGGCGTTCGGGGTTCACTATAGGGAATGGGGAAGGAAGTGAAATTTAAATCCGTGGAGATGAATATTTTAGGTTTTTACTCTGCGATTTAGTCTTATTTAGCCTTCCATTTATCTGTTCGTTCTGTTTTATGCGTGTTGATTTTTATGATGATATGGCGCTTTTTTAGGCTATTTATCGGTGGGAGATGAATGTTAATAAGATGCTAATTACTTGCCAGCGGTTGGTAATATAGCCACGTAATAATTGTGGGTATGCTCAAGTTTTGGCGTCGAAGCTAAATGCAAAACGTGCGCTTTTAGCATCCTGGGAAAAGGGGACAATAATGGAGCGTGAGCGAGGGCGCATTTTCCTCGCGGCGGTTCAGGGGGGGCGGGTTAGTTAAGCGTGCTGCCGGACTTTAGTGTGCAGATGTAGAGCGGCGAGTTGATAGAACTCAGCAGGATAGCTTTGTCGTTAAGCTTCTGCGCGTTGAGGAACAGGCCATCGTGGCTGTCGGACATCTCGCGCATGAAGTAGTCGAAGATGACATTCGGCGATTCGTCGATGGACGAGGCGCTGGATTCCCATTTTTTAATGCGGTAGTGGCGTTCGGTTGCCGAGATACGTTGGCTGGTGTAGCTGAATTTGACGTAGCGCTGCAGGTAGAGCCAGCCGGCGGCGGAATCGGTATAGCCTTCCACCACCATCGAACCGTTGCCGTTGGCGGCAAAATTAAAATGGATATTGCCGTTCACATTCTCTTTTTCCATGTTTTCAAAACGCATGATCGCTTTGGTGGAGCAACTCATCACGCCATCGTTGGCATCCGGCAGCAGACGCCAGGCGCTAAAGCCGGCGGCGGCGATAAACGCGAGGGCGGAGAGGGCGAAAAAGGTGCGGGGCGCGAGTCTCATTGCGGCTTCCAGGAGTAGTAAAAGTAGTTATCGCAATAGCTAAATGGGTTGTCTTCGTGCATCGCGCAGTGGGCGAGAAATACCCGGCCCAGGCCGTTAGTCTCCAGCCGGTCGCCGTAGAAGAAAACGAAACGCTCCCCCGGTTTGCAACTGAGTTTCAGCCGCTGACGCACCTCATCAAAATTCTTACCGTAGGCCGTGGCGGAGACCGAACGCAGCATTTCATCGCTGGCCAGCAGTTCGCACTGGCTGTGGCTCATCAGCGTCAGATTGATTGGCCGGGCGGTGTGGGTGCCGGCGAGACTAAATGCCACCAGCAGCAGGGCGATGAGCAGCAGACAGCCGCCGGCCAGGTACCAGCACATACCGCGCGCATGTAGAGAAGCGGTGGGCGGCGTTGGCGCCGTAGCGGGGGCGGCTTCATCAGGCGTAGCGCATGTGAGAACGGCATCGGCGGGCGTCGCTTCGGCGTCGAGCAGTTCGATGCTGAGATCCTGATTCAGCTGCAGCATGCCGCGCGACACGGTGACAATAATGTTATCGATATCGTAGTGGCGGAAGGTTTTGCGCAGCATGCTCAGGTATTGATTGAGATTGCTGTTGGATGAGGTTAAGCCGTTATCGTCCCAGACCTTTTTCAACACTTCATCGCGACTGACGACGCCGGTATGGCGAAGAAAGAAATAGAGCAGCGCGTTGGCGGTAATGGATAGCTGGCTATCCGGCTCATTGCCGCCCGGTAATGTTAGGGTGCCGTCCGTTGCGTCATAAATGAGACGGGCATTGATGTTGTAGCGCATCGCGGCCTCACTCTACTCGCTTCACGCGGGAAGCGTCATTTTTGTCAGATCGTTTACCAGCGCCTGGCGGTGTTCGCTGCTCATGGTGCGCCCTTCGGTCAGTTCCGATAACCAGATGCCGTCGGCGGCATAGCGCACCAGCGTGCCGGTCGGGCCGTTATCGAGCGCATCGCCCTGCGCCAGATGATCCAGCATCCAGTCGCGCCAGCATTTTCGCAGCACCGGTTCGTCGGGCATCGCCAGCGACAGCACCATCAGTTGCCGGCTTTCGTGGGTATCCGTCAGCTCCGGGTTGGACAGATAGCGCAAATAGGCGCGGGTAAAGCGCCCGTAAGCGATGTTATCGGCGGCCATCAGCTCGCTAATCGCCTTTTCCATAATCGCCAACAGCCGGGCGAACAGGGCGAAAATTAGCGCCTGTTTATTGGGAAAATGGTGCATGAGCCCGCCTTTGCTGACGCCAGCTTCGCGGGCGACGGCGTTCAGCGACAGGGCGGCGATACCGTCCCGGCCGGCAATCATCGCCGCCGATTCAAGCAGTTGACGATGCAAACGGACGGGGTCTTTTTTACGATGCTGGGCTTCCATGTTCATGGCCCGGATCATACCGACCAGACGGTATGATTATTCTTGATCGCTATCAATATGAGAGGGCGCTTTGCACGGCGGGATGCGGTTATTGCGTGGAGGCTCACAGATTGACAGTGACCTTCAGCAGATCAGGCAGTTAGCGCGTGCGGTAATAGTGGCCTACATCGCACGCGCGGGGGGATTAATCGACCAGTTGCTTGACGATGTTCATCAGAGCATGGACATCTTGCGGGCGGGTATTGCCGCTTTGCGGATCGATAATGGAGCTGTACACGTGCGGCATGATCTGCGCGACGCCGGCCTGCAGGCAGGTTTGCAGAATCAGCGCAAAGTTATCGAGATCGATGCCCCCGGTGGGCTCAATCAGCGTCATACCGTTTTCTGCCGCGCTTTGGGCGAGCGCTTTCAGCTCCGCCAGCGACTTTTCGCCCCCCATCGGGAAAAATTTAGCCGCGTGCGCGCCCATATCCAACATCATTCTTACCGCCGCATCGCAGGAAACCTGGGCCGGGATGCCCTTGGCGCTGCGCACGCCGGTGGAAATACGTACTTCACCGGGCGTGCCGCTGGGGCTGACCAGCGCATTAATAAAGGTTTGCTGGCCTCCGGTCGCCGCCAGCGCCCCGGCGGCAAAGCCGCTGCCGGTGAAGGTCTGGTTGACGTGAGCGGGGTGGACCTGCGCGGCGATCATTGCCGCTTTGTAAAACTGCGCCGGATCGCCGGCGCCGAGACCGACGGAAATAGAAGGCACTTCCGCCATCCAGCGGCGCACTTCTGCAACGCCTTGTTCGACGCTGGTAAATTGCGCCGAGAGTACGCCAATCACCGCGTGCCCTTCAGCAGCGTCATAGATTTCCCGGGCGTTGGCGATGTCCTTGGCCAGCACATTAATCGCCACTCGTTGGCGATAAAAGTTAATCCGCTGCATGCTGCGTAATCTCCTGTAAGCGCGCGACGATGAGCGACATTTCGCCTTCGCCGACGGTGCGGGGGTCAAGGCTAAAATGGCCCTCATGCAGATAGTAGCGGCGGGCGTAAATAGCGATATCGCCGCCGCGTAGCTGAGCTTCAACCTCACGGGCGCTGAGTCCCAGTTCATTGGCGTCGACGCTGACCCGAATGCGCCAGATGGCGCGACCGGCTTCATCCTGCTCGATATCGGCGCACAGGCCGGGTAGCGCGGAAATCGCCTCGGCGAATGGACGCAGCGCGGCGGCGTCAGGCGCCGGCGCCGCCGTCCGGTAACGGTCCAGCGCGTAGACGAGACCGACCATATTCTCTTTGCCGATTTTCATCGCCCGCGCGATACCGTGGTGCTGGGCTTTACAGGCGGCGATCCAGGTGCGCTTGCCGCTAATAAAGCCTGAGGTTGGAGCATTAAAAGCTTTCGCCCCGCTGTAGATAACCATGCCCGCGCCGCTGGCAACCCACTGGCGCAAGTCTTCTTCGGCGGCGGCATCGACGATCAGCGGCAGATTATGCTGGCGGGCAACCTGCACGAAATCGTCAATATCGAGCATCCCTTTTTGCACGCAATGGTGCGATTTCACATACAGAAGCGCCGCCGTGCGTGCGTTCACCGCGCGCTCCAACTGCCAGCGCGCCGCCAGATTGCTGGAGCCGACTTCGGCAATACGCCCGCCGCCGAGGCGGATGGCGCTGGTTATTGGCGCGCCGTAATCGACATTATGCCCGCGCAGTATCACTATCTCGTTCGGCCACTGGCTGCTGTCCGGCATCTGCGCCACCTTTTCCGGCTCGCCGCGGGTGATAGCCGCCGCGACGGCGATAGCGATCCCGGCGGAGGCGCAGGAGGTGATATAGCTGTCTTCCGCGCCGGTGTGGGCGGAAACCAGCTCGCCCGCGCGGTCGGTTAATTTATCGATTTCGACGAAGGCCCCCGCCGCCTGCGCGGTGGCCTGCATCACTTGCGGGTCGACGGCGGACACGCCGAGGATGGTCATTTTGCCGCAGGCGTTAATCACCCGTTTTAAGCCCAGTTGCTGGTAGATATTGCCGTTCATGATTTACAGCACTCCCAACAGCGAGCAGACGATGCTGATAGCAACGATTGACAGTAAAATGGTGGTGTAGCGCGGCCCTTTTTTCAGTAAGTAGAAATAGATAGCGAACACTGCCGCCAGCGGCAGCAGGCCGGGGGCAATCGAGTCGAGGATCTGCTGGACCACCACTTCCGAGCCTTTAAGCGCGCTGATTTTCAGCGGGGTGGTGATTTTGACGTAGCTTGCCGACAGCGCGCCCATCATGATGAGACCCAGCACGTTGGCACCGTAAATCAATTCTTTAATTCGCCCCCCTTGCAGCAGGCCGATAATGGAGTCACGGCCCAGGGTGTAGCCTTTATGCACCAGTCCGTAGCTTATCGCCATGGTGATCGCCGGGTAGAGGATCAGCGGGGCGATCCCGCCGAACGCGCTGCCGCTGGCGGCGAAGGGGATGAAAATGGCAATCAGCAACGGCATCACCGCGGCCCAGATAATCGAGTCGCCCATCCCGGCCAGCGGCCCCATCAGGCCGGTTTTGATCCCGGTGATTGAAGCATCGCTGATTGGCTCGCCGCGGGTTTTCTGCTCTTCCATGGCGATGGAGATACCCTGGATAACCGAGCCGAAAGTTTGCTCCGAGTTAAAGAAGTTCAGGTGGCGTTTGAGCGCCTCGGCCTGCTCCTCTTTTCCCGGGTACAGCTTTTTGATGATGGGCGTCATTGAGGCGCAGAAAATCAGGCTCTGCAGACGTTCGTAGGAGCTGGATACTTCCGCCCCCAGCCAGTAAATCAGCCAGGCCTTGGTGATATCGGCTTTGCTCAGCGCCTGGGTTTCGCGGGCGCGTTCAACCAGTTCATGTTCCATTACATCGCTACTCATCATGCAGCTCCTTCATTTTTGGCCAGGCCTTTAATCAGGAAGGCGACGCAGGTGCCGAAAATCGCCATCGCCATGATGTCCACCTTCAGGTAGAGCACCGCGAAAAATCCGCCGATAAACCACGGCAGCAGGCTCTTTTTGCCGATCACCATGATGGTGATGGCAAAGCCCAGCGCCGGCAGGATTCCGCCCATAATTTCAAAGGAGTGGGTCAGCCAGTGCGGCATCAGTTTGAGGAATTTTTCCACTACGCTTTGGCCAAAGTAGTTGGCGGCGAAGACCACCGGGAAGCGCAGCACCAGCCCCAGCAGCGCCGGATAGATAAAGGCGCAGCGCATGATGCCCGCCATGTTGGCGCTTTCGGCGTGTTTGTCGGCCATATGCACCCACGCGGCGTTGAGCGTGCGGCGCAACTGATCGAGGAATACCCCGATGACGCCAAACGGGATTGCCAGCGCGATCGCCAGGTTGGGCTCCATCCCGGCCTTCACGGCGATCGGAATGGCGATACAGGCGGCCAGCGCCGGGTCCGACGGCACGTTGCCGCCCGGCGTGGAGGTCACTCCAAGATAGACCAGCTGCATACCCGCGCCGATGATCATCGCGGTTTTCATATCGCCCAGCAGCAGGCCGACGAATACGGCGATCACCACGGGCTGTAGCAACATGGCGGAGAAGGTATAGCCTAAACGTAATCGGGCGAACCAGTAATACAACCCCATCAGGCTCGCAAAAAGTAAGGTATCCATAGTTTTTACCTTTTTATCAACTGGTTAGAATTTTTCAGGATGTCGTCCAGTGACTGTGGTTTATCTTCCGGGATGGTCTGAAAGAACACCTGAATGCCGCTATCTTTCAGAGCGCCGAGGATGCCGACGTCTTTTTCATCAAGGGTGATGTTCTGGAACACGGCCTTGCGGTTCGGCCCGCCGCCCAGCCCGCCAACCTGAATCGTCTGCACGTCAAAGCCCAACTGGACGGCTTCCTGAACGGCCGACAGCGACGGGAACAGCACCAGTACATTGCCATCGCCGAGCTGATTCTCTTTCCAGGCGGCGGCGAAGCTGGCGTTGCCGTAACAGTCGACTTTGATGTTCGGCGGCGCGGCCATTAAATAGATATTTTTCATAAACGGATCGGCATCCAGCTCGTCGCTGACCACGGCGATACGATTGGCCTGCGACTGGCCGACCCATTTGGTGACGACCTGACCGTGGATCAGACGGCTATCGATACGACATAAAACGATTTTTGCCATGATGGGCTCCTTAAGAGGTTAATTGGTTCACGTGGGCGACAACGTCGCGGCAGCTGCTGCGTCCTGCTTCGACCAGCGCATCAACGCAGCCGGTGAGCGGACCCTGTTCGCGCAGATCCAACGCCTCCAGCAGCAGCGAGGCGTTGAGCCCGCAGACGACGGCGATGGGGTAATCCGCGCTCAGGCGCGCGGCGACGTTGGAGGTGGTGCCGCCGAGAAAATCGGTCAAAATCAGCGATCCTGCTGGCATCGCCTGCACGGCCGCTTCGACGCGCTGATAAAACTCGCCGAGGGTATCGACCGGCATAAGCGCGATTTCGCTGACGCCGGCGATTTCGCCGGTCACCATGCGCAGACTGTCGCAAAGTTGCGTGCCCCAGCCGCCGTGCGTCAGCAGCAGAATCTGGGGTAACTGGGTGGTAGGTTCAGTGGATGACAAAGTGGCCTCCTGGCGCCGAATCGTTGACGCACTAATAAGAGCAAAGCGCGTGCCACAATTTGTGTCATCTACCAAAGAGGAAAGGACTGGCGGGCCGCAAAGCCGCGCCAGAACAGGCGTTAACTAAATAATAATTCGTAGATATAAATGTACTCGGCATCGGATAAACGGATGGCATAGGCCTCTTCAACCGGATGGAAAGCCGATTTGATGACACTAAATGCCTGAGCGTCCATATCCGGCCGCGTTTCCAGCGCCATTTGTAACGGTTTACGGTTAATCACGATACGCTCGACCATACAGCAGCAGTGGATCAGAAAGCGTAGTGTCACCTGGCGGTTAGGCGCGATGGCCAGCGTGTTCCTGAGATGGTTCAGGATCCCTTCCATTTCTTTTAATATGCGCTGCGGATTGAGCACCGAAATATGGTTGATAATGCTTTCCATGGTCAGGGCGCTGATAAACCGTGAAGCGCTGCGCTCCATCTCCAGACGACGTTCACTGCTGGACAAATCGGGGGTCAGCAGGCTGAGCACCAGCTCCGGCCCCTGCTCGGAAAACAGCTCCTCCAGCGAGATAAACGGGATATCGGGCAGCCCCGGCTGGAATGTCCCGACAATACCCGCCAGCCGTTCATGCGCCCTGATCGCCTGCTGCAGGCGCTCCGGGCTGCGAACTTCGTTGTAATCGAGGATAACCATCCGGGTATCCTGCGACATCAGCTCGCCAAAGCTCTCCTCCAGCACCTTTTTGATTTTTTCCGCCGTACCCATGCCGGTAATGCAGGAGATCACCAGCACCTTGCCGGCGTTCTCCTGCTGCGGCGTGCACAGCTGGCTGGCGATACCTTTTTCCTGCATCAGATTGACCAACCGCGGCAGATCGCCGGTTTCGTAGCTGAGATCGAGACCGATCTCCAGCAGGCTGGTCAGGGTGATATTCGGCATCAGCAGGACATCAATCTGGAACAGTTTGCTGATGGTGCTACCGAAATGAACCAGCGATCCGATGTCTACCATCAGGATCAGCCGCTGCCAGCCTTTGCTGTGGATCAACTGGATCAGTTTTTCCAGCGTATCGTGCACCGATTGTTCGAACGGCATGTCGATAGCGTTGAACAATTCGCGCTCCAGCACCCGATTGACGTACTGCGCCATGCTGGTGGCCGTGGTGGCGCCATGGGCTATGAGGATCGCCCCGCAGTCCGGGTTGGCGCTGATGCGCTGGCGGTAATGGCGGCACTCTTTGAGGAACAGGCACAGCCAGACCACCTCGGTGGCCGGGCACTGGATATGCAGCAGGTCGTTGATCTTCTTGCACAACAGAGTGGCATTATCGTATTCATCTTTGCAGCGATCGAGGATCAGGCTCGAAGAGTATAACTGCGGGATCAGGCCGCGTTGTACGTAGCTGATGAGAGCGAGAAAGTGTTTACGCAGCGGGTTGACCAGGTTTTCCGGCAGGGCGAAGCCGAGTACCTGCTCAACGTAACCGATCAGCAGAGCCACCCGCTCTTCAATCCGATCGCCATAGCGTGGGGCATGGCTGGCGTTATCGCGGCTATAGAGGCCATATTCAAAAATCGAGCTGAGCTTATTTTTAAGGATCGCCAGCGTCTCGGCGGGCGGCACGTTGCTGTTGCGCAGGTTAACGTACTCGCGGGTCAGGAAACTGTAGAACAGGTCGCTCTCCTCGACGCTGTCATCGGCTGCCGGGCTTTTCAACTGCGGTAGCGTGCGGGCGTCGATATTCAGTAGGTTGCGGCCATTAAACAGCGCATCGACCAGCTGTCGCTGCTCCGGCGTGGCATTGATTGGGCCGTCCGCCAGTTTGCTATCCAGTAGCAATACTTCGTTATGGGCCGCCATCCCCGAGGCCCATGCCTGGGCGCACAAAAACTGGATATCGCTTTTGAGCTGGCCGATATTGCCCTCCAGCGGCTTATTCAGCAGCCATAGCAGCAAGGTTTTATCGATACTCACCGTGCGTTCGATCTTGCGGCTTTCACGTTGTAAAAAGCCGATGATCAGTTCAATCTGCTCCTCAACCGAACGCTGGCGGATACCTGGCAAATCGATAGCCACCTGGATACGCCGCTGGAAGGTACGTAAGAGCGATGAGCTGACGGGCTCGGTGGTGGCGCAAATCAGACGTACGGCGATATTGCGCGCCGGGCCGCTGGCGCCGAGCGGGCGATATTCGCCTTTATCCAGTAGCGAGAAGAGCTTTTCCTGCCCTTCATAGGGCAGGCGATGCACTTCATCCAGCAGCAGATAGCCGCCGTCGGCCTGTTCGATCAGCCCGCTTTTGTTTTCCGTCGCCCCGGTAAAGGCGCCCTGGCGGTGGCCAAAGAGATGCGATGACAGCAGTTCCGGGTTGTTGGCGTATTCCGCGCAGTTGAAGTAGACCAGCGGCGGCCGTTTTTCACCGGCATGCTCGCAGGCGTAGCGGTGCATCAGCTCGGCAAAAAAGGTTTTACCCACGCCGGAGGGGCCGGTCAGCAGGACGTGCAACCCGTGGGGATACAATACCGCGGCTTTCCCTTTTTCCACGGCATCGTGCAGGCTGCGATCGTGGCCGATCAGCATGGCGAACGGGTCGACAGCCTCATTGTTATCTTGTGGCTGCGGCAGGAGAGCGGCGAGCGTTGCCGGCTCGCGTTCGCTTTCCGTCAGCGTACGGTCGAGCAGCGTTTCCGTCGTCCGGCGATGTAAAAAGAACACCGGGCGGCCGCGCGTTTTAATCACCAGCCCGTCGCTCCACAGCTGATTGAGATCTTTACTCACCGAGTTGCGCGCCAGCCCGAGGTTAAAGCCGATTTGCTCTGCGGTGAAGGCGTTCGAGCCCCTGGCTAAATCCTCCAGCGTCACGGCCTGGCTCAGCCTCTCCAGCTCCCGCAGTACTACCTCAATACGTCTCATCTCATTACCGGGTTGTTCAATGTCGATAGTTGAGAACATACACTATTACGCGGCGTCAGAAAGAGACCGGGGGCGAAGTTGCCAGTCTTAGCGGCCAGCAGGGTGTCCTTTCGCTGCCACAATGGTGGTTTAGGGTGGGATTGGGTATGGTTAGCGCATCTCACCGGAGGAACAGATATGTTGAGCGGATTAAATCATCTGACCCTGGCGGTCAGCCAGCTGGCGCCGAGCGTGGCGTTTTATCATCAGCTACTCGGCATGACGCTGCACGCGCGCTGGGATAGCGGCGCGTATCTTTCCTGCGGCGATCTGTGGCTGTGCCTGTCGCTGGATCCGCAGCGGCGCGTCACTCCGCCGGAGGAGAGCGACTACACCCATTATGCGTTTAGCATCAGCGAGGCGGATTTCGCCAGCTTTGCCGCCCGTCTTGAGGTCGCTGGCGTAGCGGTATGGAAGCTAAACCGTAGCGAAGGCGAATCGCACTATTTCCTCGACCCCGACGGCCACAAGCTGGAGCTACATGTTGGCAACCTCGCCCAGCGCCTGGCCGCCTGCCGCGAGCAGCCGTATAAGGGGATGGTGTTTTTTGGCGAGTGATAGAGAGGCTCCCGGAGGCGGCGCTTGCCGCGCCTTTTCGGGGCTACCGGCCCGTAAACGGCTGTGAACCAGTAGCCCCGCTAAGCGCAGCGCGAGCGGGGAAATACTCAGGGGCGTCGGGCCCGCAAATAGCGGCGAGCCCGACGCCCAGTGATGTTTACCCTTCCAGATTCAGCTCCACGTTGCGCTTAAGCACCAGACGCATAATGGCGTAATAGACCACGCCGACGGCCAGCCAGCTCAGGCCGAGCACTTTGGCTTCAACATCCATCTCATAAATGACAAAGCCGATAATGCACAGCCCAATCACCGGGAAGAGCAGGTGCATCACCAGATTGCGCGACTTTTGGCGGATCAGATAGTGGTTGATCACCGCCACGTGCAGCACCAGGAAGCCCATCAGCGCGCCGAAGTTCACCAGCCGACTGAGGTTGTCGATATCGCCGTAGAACCAGAGACCGGAAACCAGTGAAATCAGCGCGACAAATAAGGTACTGACATACGGGGTTTTCAGGCGTGGATGCACCTTCGCCAGCAGCTGCGGGAGCTGCTTATCGCGGGCCATCGCAAACAAGATGCGTGAAACCGCCGCCTGGGCAACCAGCGCGTTGGCGATCCCCCAGGAAATCACCGTGGACCACATGGTGACGTATTTCAGCCATTGGCCGCCGGCCAGATTGGCGGTGTCGTAGAACGCGGTATCGAGGCTGCCAAATTTCATACCCTGCGCCAGATCCGCGGCAATCCAGGTCTGGACAATGAACAGCGTCCCCACCAGCATCAGGGCGCCTAACGAGGCCTTGCCGACGGTATCGACGCCGCCTTTGGTTTCTTCCGACAGCGTCGATATACCATCGAAGCCGAGGAAAGAGAGTACGGCAATCGAGACTGCGCCCATCACCAGCGGCAGGCTGAATTTATCGGCATTATACAAGGGGTCGAGCGTCAGGTGGCCTGCCCCGGCTCCGGAATAAAGCGCAATCAATCCCAGCACCACAAAAATCGCGAGGACCACGATTTCAGCAACCAAAATGGTATTATTCGCCCGCGCGGTAAAGGTAATGCCGCGTAAGTTAATCAGGCTGTTAATCGCGATAAAGCCGATAATCCAGACCCAGCCCGGAACGCCCGGCAGCATCGGCCCCAGCGCCGCCGCGCTGACGATATACAGCAGCGATGGCACCAGAATGTAGTCCAGCAATATCAGCCAGCCGGCAAAAAAACCGACGATAGGGTGTATTCCGCGCTGAGCGTAAGCGTATACCGAACCGGAAACCGGGAATGCGCGCGACATCGACCAGTAACTCATGGCGGTGAAAAACATTGCCACCATGCCGATCAGATAAGCCAGCGCCACCATGCCCTGCGCGCCATCCCAGACGTAGCCGAAGACGCCGAAAGGGGCGATGGGCACCATAAAAATCATGCCGTAAACCAGCAGATCGCGGAAGGTCAGCGCTCGATGGAGCTCCTGTTTATAGCCGAACTGTTCAACGCTCATGCTTGCCCCCATCAATCGACAGAGAAAGCTGTTTGGCGACCGTTTTCGGCAGCGCGTAGCGGCAGGTTTTCAGCGGATCAACGACCTGGCAAATTTGTAGGTCTCCGGCGATGCTCAGCACGTTGATCGCCTCAACCAGCGTTAATGCGGTATTGTCGGCGATGAAATGGGCCATATTACGTGCCGCAAGGGCTGCCGCATCGTCGAGGGTAACGGCGGAGGCGAGGGTGAAAATCGTTTCGTTGTTTTCCAGCATCGGTAAGGGTAGCTGACGGTTTTTAACAACGGTTAACTCGACGAGGACTTCGCCCGGCACTTCCAGACCGCAGACAGACACTTCGCCATCCCCCATCGCGGCGTGCAAATCGCCCAGCCCGAATAGCGCGCCGGGCACGTTGACCGGCAACCACAGCGTGCTGCCGGCGGCGATCATTTTGCAGTCCATATTGCCGCCGTGACTATCCGGCGTGCCGCAGGATATGGGTTCTCCTGCTGGAGCAACGCCAATGACGCCGATCATCGGCTTCAATGGCACGCGCACGTTCCCCGGGAGGACCGCATGATCCTCGACGATTGGGACGATGGTGACCGTGGGCTCATGCAGTTCATCACCAATGACGCCGAGCTGCGGCGCGGTCACCATCACCGCCTGTTGAGCCGTCAGGGTGATGCGTTTGATGCTGACTTTTAAGCAATCGCCCGGCTCTGCGCCTTCAATAAAGACGGGGCCGGTCGCCGGGTTAATGCGCTGCCAGTCCAGTTCATTAAAGACGGCATCGGCTGAGGTGATTTGATCGGAGAAGCAGTCGCAGGTTTCGAATAACACTTCACTTCCACTGTTGACGGTGGCGACAGGAACGTTATCGCGCGACATGGCGTAAACCACCCGATCTTTGGTTATTTTCATTAGATTCATCCCGGTAATATTGTTGTGTTTTTTTATTTGGTATTTCCCGTCGGGGAAAGGGTGAATGTATCGGGAATATCGCAGGAAGGCAATTATGAGTGGCCTAAGAGTGTTTGCGGTGATTATTATTTAAAATCAAAATTTTATACTTGGTTGTATTAAATATAATAAAGTGGTGTATCTAATGTTTTTTTGTTTATTGTCTTATTCGCTATAGCTAATTTCCTGATTTTTACTGCTCACCTGCTTATTTTGCAGCATATTATGCCAAGTATAATTAAATTGGCGATCCGCGAGATACACCCATAGTAATTATCAATAACTCTTACTATTTTCGCCAGCACTTCGACTGAGCAGAGAAGAAGATAGCAATCTCTTGCCTGGCAACGAGCTGGCGCAGGGTGATAAACCCATCGCTCCGGTGAGTACAGCGTCAGCGGAAAATCACTCCATCGCCACTTTCACCGCTTCCCCCAGTTTGACCATCACCTCTTTATGCTTCTCAATCGGCGGCAGGGCGCAGTTGATCCTTAAGCAGTTGCGATACTTCCCGGATGCCGAAAACAGCGATCCTGGCGCGACCTGGATCTTCAGCCGACACAGCTGCTTGGCGACGCAGACCATATCTACCTGCTCCGGCAGCTCGACCCACAGCATAAAGCCGCCTTTTGGCCGGGTGACGCAGATGCCGCAGGGGAAAAACTCCCGCAGCCAGCAGGTGTAGATCTCCATATTACGCTGATAGATCTGCCGCATCCGCCGCACGTGGCGGTGGTAATGGCCTTCGCGAATAAAGTTACAGGCTGCCAGTTGGGTGGAAGGGACGTTGGTGCCGCTGGCGGCGTACTTCATCTGCAGCAGACGATCGTAGTAGCGGCCGGGGGCAATCCAGCCGATGCGCAGGCCGGGGGCAATGGTTTTGGTAAACGAGCTGCAAAGTATCACCCGACCGTCGATATCCCATGAATGAATCGTACGCGGGCGCGGGTATTCGGTCGCCAGCTCGCCGTAAATATCATCCTCGAAAATCACGATATCGTGGCGCTGGGCAAGGGACAGCACCGCGCGTTTGCGCGAGTCAGGCATGATATATCCCAGCGGATTGTTGCAGTTAGGCACCAGGATCACCCCTTTGATTGGCCACTGATCCAGCGCAAGCTCTAAGGCCTCGATGCTGATCCCGGATTCCGGATCGGTTGGGATCTCAATGGCTTTCAGCCCCAGGCCGCGCAGTATCTGCATAGTGCCGTAGTAGCAGGGGGATTCGACAGCGACGATATCGCCGGGATGACACACCGATAGCAGCGCCAGCGATAATGCGTTGTGGCAGCCGCTGGTGATCAGTAGATCGTCGGCGGTGACGACTGACCCGCCGTCGAGCATCAGGCGGGCGATCTGTTCGCGCAGTTCGCGACGCCCGGCCAGCTCGTCGTAGTTAAGCACTTCGCTGAGGTTGTGCTGAATTGCCCGGCTCAGTTCGCGCCAGATAGGCTTAAGGCTTGGTTGGGTGACGTCCGGCGAACCGCCGCCAAAGGTGATGATCGATTTATCGTTGCGCGCATCGAGCATGGTCAACACCTGGTCCCACTGGGTGATCTCCACCGGGCGCTGCACCGGGCGCGACATCGGCGGCACCGGCGCCTGGGCTTTGCGCGGGGCGACGAAATAGCCGGAGCGCGGCTGCGGCACGATCAGCTGTTGCTGTTCCAGCGTCTGGTAGGCCTGCTGAACGGTACTGATGCTGACGCCATGCTCCTGGCTCAGGCTGCGCACCGACGGCAACTTTTCGCCGTGGCGATACAGCCCTTGTTCGATACGCTCAGCCAGCAGGCTGGCCAGATGTTGATAACGGGTCATGCTGTATCCTTAATTATCGCCATACAGATAGATAAACCAGTACAGATGGCGGTCAAAAATGGGGCATGGTGTACGTTTTAGCCAATCTGTATGTTAAAGAAAAGTGTTTTGTGAATCTGTATTGTTCTGGCCCGGATCCGTGAAGATAAAGCCTCTGGCAAGGCGAGGAGGTAGAGGATGGAATTTCACGAGAATCGGGCAAAACAGCCGTTTATCGGCTGGGTATTTCTAGTGCGAGCGATTAGAAAATGGTGGCTTCGTGGGCAAACGCGCAAAATATTGCAGCGAATGAGCGACGAACAGCTGAAAGATGTCGGATTGCGCCGGGATCAGATTAATTAAAAAGTGCTTTTTGGCAGCCCCGGTGAGCGTCAGCGCCACCGGGGAATTACATTCACAAAATTTATCAATTGATGCTTCTACATCCTTCGTTTCTTGATACTTACCCTGATAAGTATTATTTTCCCCACAGCTAAGTGAGGAAAGTAACATGACCGAAGACGAACTGTTTGCCCGCCGCCCGATGGGGATGCGCATGGCGATGGTGGTGCGCCAGTGGCGCGCGATTATCGACAGCGCCATTACCGATACCGGCCTGACCCAGTCAAGCTGGACGGTGCTGATGCAGCTGCATCAGCTGGGGTGCAACGTCTCGGTAAGCGAACTGGCGGAAGTGCAGGGTATTGAACTGCCGCCGCTAATGCGCACCCTCACGCAGCTGGAAAAGCAGGGGTATCTACTGCGCTCAACATCGCCATACGACAAGCGCATCCGCCTGCTTACGCTGACGGCAGAAGGCCGTACCATCCTGGAAAAGCTGAACCGCGTCATTGAGACTTATCAACGGCGCGTGACGGAAACCATCCCCGATGCGGATCTCGACACCTTCAGCGCCACGTTAAATCAAATCGCCTGCAACTTGCGGACAATCCGCGAAGAAGATAACAAGATCTAAAACACTATGATGACGCCAGAACAAAAATTTGCCCGCTGGGTAAGGGTAAGTATTGCCGCTTTCCTGGTGATATTCGCCTGGTTTATCGTTGCCGATATCTGGATCCCGCTAACCCCGGATTCCACCGTGATGCGCGTGGTGACTCCGGTCTCGTCGCGGGTCTCCGGCTACGTCTCGCACGTCTACGTGCACAACAATAGCCAGGTGAAAAAAGGCGACCTGCTGTATGAGCTCGATCCCACGCCATTCATTAATAAAGTTGAAGCGGCGCAAATCGCCCTTGAACAGGCCAAACTGAGCAACCAGCAGCTGGATGCGCAAATCGCTGCCGCTCGCGCCAACCTGCGCACCGCGCAGTACACCGCGCGTAATGACAAAGTCACTCTCGACCGCTACCAGCGCCTGAGCACCATGCAAAACGTGTCGCAATCGGATCTCGATAAGGTGCGCACGACATGGCAGACCAGCGAACAATCGGTCAGCGCCCTGAATGCGCAGATTCAGAACCTGCTGATCCAGCGCGGCGAGCGCGACGACAAGCGCAACGTGACGCTGCAGAAATATCGCAACGCGCTGGAAGAGGCGCAGCTCAACCTCGGCTGGACCCAGGTGCGCGCTGAGACCGACGGTATGGTCAGCAACCTGCAGCTTAATCCGGGAATTTACGCCACCGCCGCTACCGCCGTGCTGGCGCTGGTTAACAACAATACCGATATCGTCGCCGACTTTCGTGAAAAAAGCCTGCGCCATACGGCGGTGAATACCGACGCGGCGGTGGTTTTCGATGCCCTGCCGGGTAAAGTGTTCCCGGCGCACGTGACCAGCAGCGACGCCGGTATTCTTGCCGGTCAGGAAGCGGTGAATGGCCAACTGTCGCAGCCTGAGCAGTCCACACGCTGGGTGCGCGATGCGCAGCGCATGCGGATTCACGTCGCGCTGGATCAACCTCTGGATAAGCCGCTGCCGACCGGCGCCCGCGCCACCGTCCAGTTGTACAATAGCGACGGCCCCTTCGCCCGCACCTTTGCCGGCCTGCAGATCCACCTGGTGAGCTGGTTGCACTATGTCTATTAACACCCTGGCGCACGTCTTTACCCCGCACGGCAATATCGTCTATACGGCCAATGATTTTCGCCAGACGGTACGCATTGCCGTTGCCGGGACCATCGCGCTGAGTATTTCGACCTTCTACGACGTGCAGTACGGCGTGTTTTTCGTCGTTTATCCGCTGATGCTGATGTCGCTGGTGCCGGTATTCAACCGCCACGTCGCCCGGCAGTTTGTGTTCAGCGCGGCGGTCAATTGCGTCGAAATGGTGCTCATCGTTGGCTATCTGTCGCAGTGGCCGGTGATCATGACGTTAGTTGTGTTCGGTCTGTATGTGATGCGCTTTCGCTTCATGAGCCAGGGGCCGCTGTTCCTGCTGGGGTCGATGGGCGTGGTGTGCCAGAGCACGATGCTCAATTTTATGAGCTATCCCACCAGCAACTGGCACACGCTGATGTTCTCCAATATGGAGGCCTGCGTGATGGCGGTGGCGCTGAGCGCGCTGCTGCACTATTTGATCCCGGATGTTGAACCGCGTAAGCCGCCGCCGCGCATAGAGAAAGACGCCGCGCGGATCCGTCATGAATCGCTGCTTTCCGGCACGGTTGCGACCATTATCTTTGTGATCTTTCAGATCTGCGATCTGAGCGATTCGCTATCGGCGCTGATGGCCGGGGTACTGATCCTGTTTCCGATGCATTATCGCGGCGCGGTAATCAGCTCGATCTGGCGTGTGGCGGGGGTGGTACTGGCTTGTCTGTACATTCTGGTGGTGCAGTTGATTATCTATGATTTCAGCAACCACATGATCCTGATGATGCCGTTGATTGGTCTTGGTCTGGCCTTTAGCGCCCGCCTGCACGTGATGGAAAAAGTGGGCGCGGGCGTGGGATTCGCCAGCATCACCACTATCGGTATTATGTTTGGCCAGAATCTGCATCCGAATCAGGATCTGGTGTTCAGCGACCTGTACCGCATCACTTCGGTCACGGTATCGCTGGTGGCGACGCTGACCATGGTGTTTCTGGTCCATCGGGTACTGAACTGCTTCGCGCCGACCCGCTTTGTAGTGACCGATTAATCCTCCTGCGGGAAGCGGGCGATGCAGCGCCACGCTTCCCCGTTTTGCTGATACAGCGCCGCAGTATGCCCGGCGATTATCCAACTTCGCGCTGTTTTTTCGCTCCCCTCAATCAATACGCACAACCCGCAGCCGCTGCGCAGCTGGCGGGGAATATCCTTCACCTCGAAGGTCATTCCTGCCGCCTGCAAGGCTTTGCGCATCCGCACGACGCCCGCCGTTGAATGGAATAAGAATAGATATTTGCTCATCCGCGCCTCCGCTGGCGCTGGCCGATCAGCGCCGCGCCGATCGCCCCGGCAAACTGGGCGTCGGGATGGGTCGCGACCGGCATGCCAACATGCTTCTCCAGCATGCGGGCGAAGGCGGCGCAGTGGCTGACGCCGCCGGTAAACAGCAGCGGTCCCTGCGCCGATAAACGGCCAATAAAGTTCGCGCTGCGCCGCGCCATGGCGTTGATCACCCCGGCCAGAATCGCCTCCGGGGCAACCCCCGCGGAACGCAGGCTGATGACTTCCGACTCGGCGAACACCGTACACATGCTGGTGATGGCGTGCGGTTCTACACCTTCGGTAATGGCGTCCAACTGGTCGACGCTGGCGCCGAGGGTCCGTGAAATCACTTCCAGAAAGCGCCCGGTACCAGCGGCGCATTTGTCATTCATCAGAAAATCGCTGAGGTTGCCCTGCGCATCCAGCTGAATGACTTTGCTGTCCTGGCCGCCGATATCAATCACCGTGCGGGTTTCCGGCGCCAGCAGGCGCGCGCCGAGCCCGTGACAGGAAATTTCGGTGACCTGTTTATCGGCGAAATCGACCAACTGGCGACCATAGCCGGTGAGGGTTAAGAAAGGCGTTGCCGCTAGGTCCGCGCGCAGCGTCTCCCAGGCCTCGTGAATGGCATCGGCGGGGCGAAAGGGCGTCGGACTGAGGAAACGGCGCACGATGGCGCCGTCTGCCAGCAGGATGCCTTTGGTGGCGGTGGAGCCGGAATCAATACCTACCGAGTAGATCACGCTTGCTCCTTATAGCATTTCGATAAACGCGGCGACGCGGGTGCTGAGCTGGCCGAAGTCCGCCGTCGAATAATCGGTCTCGATCGCGATATAAGGAATGTCGTGCCGCTGGCGAACGTGACGCTTAATCGCCAGCGATTCCACGGCGTAGGTATGGCAAGCCTGCAGAATGACATCGACCACGCCGTCGGCCTGGTATTCCTCAACCATCTGGCTTAGCAATTGCAGGCGCAGGTCGTTAGGTGAAATACAGGAGCAGCCGATGGCGAGATATTTATCGGTTAAGGCATCGTAGACGTCGCCATCTTCCGCCACGCAGCGCTCGGTGGCCTTCGCGCCGGTACAGTTCTCGTAGCCCACCACCCAGCCGCCGTTTTCTTCGATAGCGCGGACGACTTTTTCCGCCGTGCCGCCGATCGGGCAGCCGGTGATCAGAATGCGCGGGCGGGAGGCTAACCGGTTTCCCTCCTGCCATTGTCGGCGGATGTTTTCCGCCATGGCATTGAGTTCGTCAATCAACGCGGTTTTGTCGAAGCGAAAGGTGGCGCCATAAACCACCTTTAGAATATCGCTGCCGCTAAGCGCCGGCGGATTGAGTTGCCCGAGGCGATAGAAGTTGGCCAGCGCGCGGCGTTCGCGATTTTTCAGTACGATGGCTTCATGCAGCGCCGCTTCGCTAATGGGCGTGGCGAAGCGGGTTTCAATCACCTGCTGCAGACGCTTGATCTCCGCTTTCCATAACGCGCGGGAGGCGGCGTCGCTGGCGCTGTTCGGCAGTTGCATTACGTGTACCGCCTTGAATTCGGCCATGTACTCGTACATCTTCTTTTTGCCGTCGCAGGTGGTTTCGCCGACCACCAGATCGGAGAAATAAAAGTAGGGGCATTTATCGGTTTTGCCGAAGCCGTAGCTGCTTTTAATCAGCGGGCAGAGGTTGCGCGGCAGGTCTTTCTCCGCCTCTTCGATGGTTTCATCAGAAGTGGAACACAGTGAGACGACCACGGCGCCCGCCGCCATGGCTATCTCCTGGGGCATAAAAGTGCAGTAGGTACCGACCAGCGGCACGTTCTGCTCTTTGAGTTCCATTACGCTGAGAAAGCCTTTCTGGCGAGCTTCTGAGAATTGATCGAAGAGGGCGGGTAGATCGGTGATAAGCGACATGATTTTCCTTCCCCGTACACGGGAGATGATGAAAGAGTCGCCATTATAACCATGTTATTTGTATGTGTTTGTTGATCTCCCGCCCATCCTGACGGCGTTAATAGACCTTCTTCAAATCCATCTCTTCCTGAATGCGCTCGCTCCATGCCAGATGGGTGCGGATGGCTTCCTCAATACCGGCGTTGTAAAACAAAGGCCCCAGCGCTTTGGCGATAAAGTCGACAAAAAACTCGGCGTCGAACTGTTCCAGCTCCAGGTTAAAGGTCTCTTCGCAGTACTTGCTTAGCCGCTCGCGCAGCAGATCGCGCTGTGCCGGGCTGAGTTCAATATCGCTCATGCGTGGTTATTCTCTGTAGGTTATTCAGGATTGCCGGGCTTCGATGACCGCCTCTGAACGCTGGCGCAAATTACGGAGTAACCCTGCCAGACAGCAGGCGGCGACGATCCCGGCAGCTACCGCCAGCAGGTGGAACGGCAATCTGCCGCCATGGAACCATAACCAGCGCGCGCCTTCAATCGACAATGCGCTGACGCTAAGGATCACGATATTCAGCGAGGCGGACACGGTACCTTTCGGCAAGTCGTTGGAAAACAGGGTAAAGCGGAACAGCGTCGGGAAAATCAGCCCGATACCGAAGGCGTAGAAGCAGGTGCCGAGCACCGACCACAGCCAGACGTGCGGCCACGTCAGATTACCGATAATCAGGATCGCCAGACCAACCATCTGGATGGGCACGGCGCTTAACACAAAGCGCGGGCGAGTCGGGTCTTTCACCCAGCGCGCCACCGACAGATTAGCGATAATGACCGCGCTGAAGACCGGCACCTGGCTCCAGGCAAACTCGCTGGTGGTGAGCCCGCCGGCGTCCATTAAAATCACCGGCGATACCGCCACCCAACTCATCAGCGGAATATAGCTCAGCGCCAGCGTGGCGGCGCCGAGTAAAAAGATGCGGTTGCGGAAGACGTCGCGAAAATCGCGCACCACGCCGAGCGGGCTGAATGGCACGTCGCCGCGACGCACCGTCTCCGGCATGTTAAACAGTAAACCCAGCCAGGCCACCAGCCCCATTGCGGCGATAATGCCAAACAGCGCTTTCCAGTGGATAAAGTGCATCAGCGCCGCCCCGGAAAGCGGACCGACGATCGGCGCCACCAGCACGATGGAGGTAATCACCGCCATCAGCTTGATCGACCGCTTTTCGTCATAGGCCTCCTGCACGGTGACGTAGCCGACGGTGGCGATAAAACAGATGCTGGTGCCCTGCACAAAACGGGCAATCAGGAACTGGGTCATTGAGGTCGTCCACAGGGTGGCGAAGCAGGCGAGGGTAAAAATCAGCGCGCCGCTCAGCAGTACCGGTCGGCGGCCAATACGATCGGAAAGCGGCCCCAGCAGCCACTGTAGCGCCATTCCTCCGGCCATATACAGGCTCACCGAGGCCGGAGCCAGCGCCACATCGGCGTTAAAATCCCGCACTACGTGCAGGATCCCCGGCTGGATGAGATCGGTGGTCAGGTAGGCGGAAAAATCGTACAGGATCAGCGCCATCGGAAAGAACAGCGATGCGCAGTAGCGGGCGCTCAATCGCGAAATCCATGACATAGCCGTCTCCTTGCCGTCGGGTATTCATCGTTAGAATGGTTATGATGCTACCATTGTCAGCCGATATGCAGATGCAGCAGGGCCGGAATTTGCGATAACAGCCACAGGCCGAGGCCGATAGTGCCGCCGACCAGCGTGCCGTTGATGCGAATAAACTGCAGGTCCTTGCCGATGTTGAGCTCGATCTGTCGCGACATATCGCGCGCGTCCCAGCTTTTGACCGTATCGCTGATATGGCGAGTCAGGAAGGCGGCGAATTCCGGCGCGACCCGATGCGCCGCCTGCTCCAGATGCTCATTCAGCGATTCACGCAGCGCGTCGTCGCGCACCAGCGTTTCGCCGAACCACTGACCGGCCTCGGCGATCCGTTGCTTGATGCGCGAATCGTCACTGCTGATATCGTTTTTCACCCAGCCGCGCAGATCCGCCCACACCTCGCCGAGATAGCGATTAAAGGTCTCATCGTTTTTCAGATACGCTTTGATGTTATCGGCTTTTTGCGCCATTTGCGGATCGGATTTCAGATTGTCGATAAGCTTCTGCGCCGCGCGGTCAAAGGCCTGGCGAATCTGGTGGCTGCGGTCCTGAGTGACCTCATCGAGCAGCGTATTTACCGCGTCGGTGACCATTTCGGCGCTGTGCTCGCCAAGCCACTCGGTGGGTAACAGTTTGGCCTTCAGCGGGTGTTCGGTCTCCAGCCAGTGCACGATACCGCGGGCGATAAAGGCACGTGAGCTGTCGCGCTGTAGCAGGGCGATCAGCTGGCTTATTAGTGAATCCAACAGCTTTTGATGACGGTTGTCGCGGGTTAGCCCCTCCAGCATCATGGCGCTGGTCTGCGTCAGGTCGACCTTATCGATAGCCTTGTGCACCGCGCGCCGCAGCAGACGCTGAATACGGGTATCATCGGTGAGCTCGAGAAAACCGCTCATCACCTGTAGCAGATGTTGGCCCACACGGCGGGCGTTTTCGGGCTGGCTAAACCAGTTACCGAGCATCAAGGCCGGTTCGTAGCGGCGGATCAGCGCCACCAGTGAGGGAGTATCAAGAAACTTCTCCTGCACGAAATGGCCAAGATTATCGGCGATACGGTCTTTATTGCGCGGGATGATCGCCGTATGGCGGGCGACAAACGGCAGCGGAATTCGGCGAAACAGGGCCACCACCGCAAACCAGTCGGCCAGCGCCCCGACCATCGCCGCTTCGGAAATAGCCTTCAGCGCGCTGACCCACGGCGTCGGCGGTAGCAGCAGCGTAGTGATAAACAGCGCCGCCGCAATGAGCAGCAGCGACAGCGCCAGCAGTTTGGCGCGTTTTAATTCAGCGAGTTTTTCCATAGGGTTAAGCATATAACCTGACGGCAAGGTCATGCAAAAATCGGCACAACTTCCTGTAGGCGCGGGTCAATTTGCGAGTGGGCTGCCAAAGTCAGGTCACGTATGCAGCAAGCAGAAAATAGCTTTCGGCACGGCTCGTGAAAGCGCGGTTTGCCCTCATGGAATATTCCGGATATACCTAACTTTACCCGCGTCGTCAGCTATCTCGACTACCCTTAATATCCTTAGCGGCATTTTTGACTGCGTTAATAGCGATAACAAGGAGACATGCGATATGGCTTATCAGACAGTGAATCCTGCGAATAACCAGCTTATTAAAAGCTATCCCGCACACAGCGATGCGGACGTGGAGGCGGCGCTGCGGCAGGCCGATGCGCTTTATCATTCTGCGTGGGCGAAAGGCGATATTGCGCAGCGTCTGCCGGTGCTGCATAAGCTTGCCGACCTTATCGACAGCCGGACGGAGGAGCTGGCGAAAATCGCCAGCCAGGAGATGGGCAAGCTCATTAAACAGAGCCGCGGCGAGGTCAAACTCTGCGCGCAGATCGCCCGCTATTATGCCGACAACGCCGAACGGTTCCTGGCGCCGGTGAAGTATCCCTCCGACCTTGGCGAAGCCTGGGTTGAACACCATCCCATCGGCGTCTTAATGGCGGTGGAGCCGTGGAACTTCCCCTATTACCAGTTAATGCGCGTGCTGGCGCCAAATCTGGCGGCCGGTAATCCGGTTATTGCTAAACATGCCAGCATCGTTCCGCAATGCGCCGAGACCTTCGCGCATCTGGTGCGCGAGGCTGGCGCGCCGGAAGGGGCGTGGACCAACCTGTTTATCTCTCAGGAGCAGGTGGCGAAAATCATCGCTGACGATCGGGTGCAGGGGGTGGCGCTGACCGGCTCGGAAAAAGCGGGCGGCATCGTGGCGTCGCAGGCGGCGAAACATATCAAGAAAGCGACGCTGGAGCTGGGCGGCAATGATGTGTTTGTGGTACTCGACGATGCCGACCTGGAACGCGCGGTGAAAATAGGCGTACAGGCGCGGCTGAACAACGCCGGGCAGGTTTGCACCGCCGCTAAACGCTTCATTCTGCATGAAAAAATCGCCGAGTCGTTCCTGAGCAAGTTTAGCGATGCCTTCCGCCAGGTGAAGATCGGTGATCCGCTCGATGAAAGCACCACCCTTGGCCCGCTCTCGTCGAAAGAGGCGCTGGAAACCTTAAGTAAACAGGTCGACGAGGCGGTGAAGCATGGCGCCAAATTACACCTCGGCGGCAAGCCGGTTTCCGGCGAAGGTAATTTCTACGAACCCACTATTCTGACGGGAATTACCCGTGAGAACCCGGCGTACTTCGAAGAGTTCTTTGGCCCGGTGGCGCAGATATACGTGGTGAAAGACGATGATGAGGCGATTGAGCTCGCCAACGACTCTCACTACGGCCTGGGCGGCGCGGTGTTTAGTCAGGACATTGAGCGGGCGAAGCGTATGGCCTCGGGGATTGAAACCGGCATGGTCTATATCAACTGGTTAACGGATACCGCGCCGGAGCTGCCTTTTGGCGGCGTGAAGCGCTCCGGCTTTGGCCGTGAGCTTTCCGACCTCGGTATCAAAGAGTTTGTGAATCAGAAGCTGGTGGTCGTTCGCCGCTAAACCATCCATCATGAAGAATCCCTCTCCCATCGGGGGAGGGATTCTTCCTTGCGGCGGCTATTTACGGAGCCCGGCAAACGCGGCGCGGATTTCTTCTTCCGGCAGTTGAATGCCGATAAACACCAGCGTGCTGTGCGGCGTTTCATCGCCCCATGGGCGATCCCAGTCGGCGCTGTAGAGGCGCTGCACGCCCTGGAACAGCAGGCGATTTGGCTCGCCGTCGATCCACAGCATGCCTTTATAGCGCATCAGTTGTTCGGCGAAGGAGAGCAGCAGGTTTTCCATCACCCGTGAAACTTCACTGATATCCACCGGATAGTCGAGCTCGACCACAATCGACGAGACGTCGTTCTGTTTTTCTGCCACAAAATGAAAGCGCGGTGTGGCGCTGACAACCTTCTCTTCCAGCATAAAACCGCTGGTATTAAAGAGCTGGCTTAAATCGATATCGCCGTGGATGACGGTATAAATCGGCGCCCGCGCGTTAATGCGCGTCAGCCGTTCACGCAGCTTTTCGGTGTCGCCGGCGACATCGGTTTTGGTTAACAGAATCCGGTCCGCGTAGCCGACCTGCGACTGGGCAATGGTAAACTGATCCATCTGCTGGTCGGCATGGACGGCGTCGACCAGGGCAATCACGCCGTCCAGCAGATAGCGTTCGCAAAGCACCTCGTGGGAGAAAAAGGTCTGAATAATCGGCCCTGGGTCGGCCATGCCGGTGCATTCAATCACCAGTCGGTCGAAGGCAATCTCGCCGCGATCGCGGCTGTCGAGCAGATCGAGCAGGGCATCTTCCAGTTCGTTGGAGCGCGTGCAGCAAATACAGCCGTTGGTCAGGGTTTTAATCTGCGTGGCGCGGTCGCCGATCAATTGATCGTCAACGGAAACTTCGCCAAATTCATTTTCAATCACGGCGATTTTGAAACCGTGCTGCTCATTAAGGATGTGGCGCAACAGGGTGGTTTTTCCTGCGCCGAGAAAACCGGTTAATAGGGTGACTGCAATCGGTGCCATTATTGCCTCCATTAACAGCAGCGTACGCCGCCTTTGCCGTCGCCGCCGTAGCGGGCCTGCTGGCGTTCGCGGAAGAATTCTTCATAAGTCATGTACGGCTGATCCGGATGGTTGGTTTGCATATGGGTGACGTAGTTGTCGTAATCCGGAATGCCGATCAGCATTTTCGCCGCCTGACCGAGATATTTTTTTGCCTGACCTAAGTTACCAAACATTGTAAGTTCCAGATAACGAATAAAGCCGGATGGCGACTCGCGCCTTATCCGGCCTACGTTAATGTGCTTTTTGTAGGCCGGATAAGCGTAGCGCTATCCGGCATCAGGATTAATGATGTGACGAGGTCTTCACGCCGCCTTCCGGTACCGGCACGTACGGAGTCTCTTTATCGGTACGCACCTTATTGTTGCGGACATTGAGCCAGGTTTTGATGCCGTAGAAGATGATGCTATACACCACCACCAGGAACAGAATGCTCAGGCCGGCGTTGGTGTAGTTGTTGACCACGATATGGTTCATGTTGGCGATCTGCTGTGCGGTCAGCTCGCCGCCGGCGGCAATCTTCTCTTTATACTGCTGAGCCATAAAGAAGAAGCCTTCCATCTGCGGGTTGCTGCTGAACAGCTTCAGGCCCAGCGCCCAGGTGGTACACAGCAGCAGCCACGCAGCCGGGATAACGGTGACCCAGATATATTTGGTGCGCTGCATCTTGACCAGCACGACGGTGCCAAGCACCAGCGCCACCGCGGCCAGCATCTGGTTAGAGATACCGAACAACGGCCACAGGCTCTTCACGCCGCCCAGCGGGTCGACCACGCCCTGATACAGCAGGTAGCCCCACAGCCCGACGCAGCCGGCGGTACCGATAATACCGGCGACCAGCGAGTCGGTTTTTTTCAGGAACGGCACGAAGTTACCCAGCAGATCCTGCAGCATAAAGCGGCCTGCGCGGGTACCCGCATCCAGCGCGGTGAGGATAAACAGCGCTTCAAACAGGATACCGAAGTGGTACCAGAAGCCCATATCCGCCATCGGGATGATTTTATGGAACACATGGGCGATACCGACGGCCAGCGTCGGCGCGCCGCCGGCGCGGTTCAGGACTGAAGGTTCGCCGATATCTTTCGCCGTCTGCAGGATCTGCTCAGGTGAAATCACGAAGCCCCAGGAGCTGACGGTCGCCGCCGCGTGGACGGTGACTTCTTTCAACTGCGCTGCGATCATCGCCGCGTTTTCACCGCCCATTTCATGCAGGTTTGGCATGACGATGCCAAGGCCTGCCGGCGGGGTGTTCATCGCGAAGTAGAGGCCCGGTTCGATAATCGAGGCCGCAACCAGCGCCATGACTGCAACAAAGGATTCCATCAGCATCGCGCCGTAGCCGATAAAGCGGGCGTCGGTCTCGTTGGCCAGCAGCTTCGGCGTGGTGCCGGAGGCGATCAGCGCGTGGAAACCGGAGACCGCGCCGCAGGCGATGGTAATAAACAGGAACGGGAACAGCGCGCCTTTCCACAGCGGGCCGGTACCATCAATGTACTGGGTCACTGCCGGCATTTTCAGGTCCGGGTTGAGGATAACGATCCCCAGCGCCAGGCCGACGATCACGCCGATTTTCAGGAAGGTGGCCAGATAATCGCGCGGCGCCAGAATCAGCCATACCGGCAGCAGCGCGGAGATGAACGCGTAGCCAATCAGGGTAAAGGTGATAGTGGTATCTTTAAAGGTCAACGCCGGGCCCCAGTACGGGTCGTGGGCAATGATGCCGCCGAACCAGATAGATGCCACCAGCAGCACGATACCGATCACCGAGACTTCACCCACGCGCCCTGGACGCAGGAAGCGCATGTAGATACCCATAAACAGCGCGATAGGCACCGTCGAACAGACGGTAAAGACGCCCCACGGGCTTTCCGCCAGCGCTTTCACCACGATGAGCGCCAGTACCGCGAGGATGATGATCATAATCAGGAAGCAGCCGAACAGGGCGATAGAACCCGGTACCGGCCCCATTTCCTGTTTAATCATCTCGCCCAGCGAAGCGCCGTTACGCCGCGAGGAGATAAACAGCACCATGAAGTCCTGTACCGCGCCCGCCAGCACCACACCGGCCAGCAGCCAGAGGGTGCCCGGCAGATAACCCATCTGCGCGGCCAGTACCGGGCCAACCAGCGGGCCGGCCCCGGCAATGGCGGCGAAGTGGTGGCCAAACAGCACGTAGCGGTTGGTCGGCACGTAGTTCAGGCCATCGTTATTAATGACCGCCGGCGTCGCGCGCGTTGGGTCAAGCTTCATCACCTTCTGCGCGATATACAGGCTGTAATAACGGTAGGCGACGAGGTACACGGAAACCGACGCGACGACGATCCACAGGGCACTGACGTGCTCACCGCGGCGCAACGCGACGACTGAGAGGCAAAATGCCCCGATGATTCCGAGAATCACCCAGGGTATGTGCTTGAGTAGTTTTTTGGTATCCATAGTAAAACCTGGCGTTAATTAGATTAATAATTGGCCGAAGCCGTCTGGTTTTGTGTTTGGGTTGGTGGAGGTATTGATTAGCTAGGCTGCCTCCGATCTTGCCAGAACGCCGCGCGCGTAAAGTTGGGTAAATCGGTGAGTGGTTATATGCGGGGTTAAGCGGTCGCTAGCCGGGGTAAGCGGTTGGCTATGAAGTGAGCAAGAGGGAAATATGTGATTGAGATCACGGGGTATTGTCGTGTGTCGCGAGGCATACCTGCGTCAGAATATATCAATTTAAACTCATTTTTCTCATTTCATAATGACTTCACACTTTACATCGGTTACTGAAATATATTCACTGATCCGATGAAAATAGCCTGCCATTGATGAAATTCCCGCTGAATTATTTTTGCGGTGATTGCCTTGTTAATATGAGTTGATATTTATACACGTTTGAATGTATTTAAAGGTTATAACTTTTCGTTGTATCCAACATGGATGGCTTTGGCTTTAATAATAATGAATAAATGGAGTTTAATTCATAAGGTTTTTATTATCTCTGCGCTGCCAGTGTGGGGATACGCCGCGCCTGGGGATACCGAACGTGAGCAGCAGTTCATCAACCAGCAGCAGCGCCAGCAAGCCTTGGAAAGTCAGCTCGCGCCTCCGTCACCGGATATTCATTTATCCGCGGAAGAAATAAATGTCGATGATGGTTTATTTCCCGTGGAACAACCTTGCTTTGCTATTTCTCAGGTTATTTTGCAGGGCGCTGAAGCCTTACCGCATTGGCTTCCGCTCCAGCGCCAGACAAATAAAGCGATTGGGCGTTGTCTGGGTGGGAAGGGAATAAATCTATTGATGGCCCAGTTGCAGAATATATTAATCGATCGCGGTTATATCACCAGCCGGATCCTTGCCCCGCAGCAGGATTTAAAAAGCGGTGTTTTACGCCTGGTGGTGATGCCGGGTTATATCCGTGAAGCCAGGCTTACGGAGGACAGCGATGATTATCTGTGGCTGGCGAGCGCATTTCCGGCGACTGACGGGAAACTACTGGATTTGCGCGATATTGAACAGGGGCTGGAAAACTTGCAGCGCCTGCCGACGGTACAGGCCAGCATGGAAATTGTTCCGGGCGAAACGCCTGGGCAAAGCGATATTGTCATTAACCGCCGACAGGAACGCTTCTGGCGCGTCGACGCCTCGCTCGATGATTCCGGCTCTAATGCCACCGGCCGCTATCAGGGGAACCTGACGCTGTCACTGGATAACCCGCTAGCCTTAAGCGATCTTTTTTACCTTTCCGGCTCACATAACCTCGACGGCAACGGCGGTAAATCCTCAAAGAACCTGACCGGCCACTATTCGATTCCGCTGGGTTACTGGCAGCTCGGATTAACCGCCAGCCAGTACGATTATGTGCAAACCGTGGCGGGGGCCAACGGCGATTACCAGTACAGCGGTAAAAGCAAGAACGTTGATTTCCAGATGAGCCGCGTACTGCACCGTAGCGGTAGTCAGAAGACCACGCTTAGCGCCGATGTGTTAGCCCGCGAGCAGCGCAACTTCATTAACGACACCGAGATTGCCGTTCAGCGGCGGCAGACGGCGGCCTGGAAGCTTGGTCTGCAGCATCGCCATTACCTGGGCAACGCCACTCTCGATGCCGGAGCGAGCTATCAGCGCGGTACCCGCTGGTTTGGCGCTCAGCCCGCGCCGGAAGAGCAGTGGGGAGAAGCAACCGCCCTCAGCAAAATCCTGCAATTCAATGCTCAGCTCAATTTGCCTTTTGCCCTGGGCGGGCAAAATTTTCGCTTTACCAGCCGCTATCAGCGGCAGATGAGCAGCACGCCGCTGACTTCGCCGGATATGTTTTCCATCGGCAACCGCTGGACGGTACGCGGCTTTGACGGCGAGCGCACCCTGACCGCCAGTCACGGCTGGTACGTACGTAACGATATCGCCTGGTCGACTCCGTTGCCGGGGCAGGAGTTTTATCTGGGGGCGGATTACGGCGAAGTCGGCGGCGCAGGCAGTGAAACGCTGGTGGGCAAACACCTCGCCGGGGGCGTGGCAGGGCTGCGCGGCCAGTACCAGCGCGCCAGCTACGACCTGTTCGCCGGTATCCCTTTAGCCAAACCAGATGGCTTTAAAACCGACCCGGCGACTTTTGGTTTCAGCGTCAGCTGGAACTACTGACTTTACTCACGCGCCGCCCGGCGGCGCGTGCTGCGCACATGGACGATCTTCCGCGCCGCGGTGGACAACGGATGACGAGTAACGGCAATGAATAAACGCTTTTATCGAATCGTATTTAATAAGGCTCGCGGGATGCTGATGGTGGTGGCGGAAACGACCCGCTCTCATCGGGCGGGCGTGTCGCCGCAATCCGGCGCCGACGCGCGAACCGGGTCGACGCTGACGTCCTCCCTGGCGCCGCTGGCTTTTAGCTTTCTGCTCGCTTTTTCCTGTCTCACTCCGGCTCAGGCGGCGATTGTCGCCGATAACCATGCGCCCGGCGGCCAGCAACCGCAGATCGCCAATAGCGCCAATGGCACGCCGCAGGTCAATATTCAGACACCGAGCGGCGCAGGCGTTTCACGCAACGTCTACAGCCAGTTTGATGTCGATGGGCGCGGCGTGGTGCTGAATAACAGCCACGCTAACACTTCAACCCAACTGGCCGGGATGGTCGCCGGCAACCCGAATCTGGCGAAAGGGGAAGCCAGAGTGATCCTCAACGAGGTGAATACCCGCGATCCGAGCCGGCTGAATGGCTATATCGAGGTTGCCGGACAAAAAGCGCAGGTGGTTATCGCTAACCCTGCCGGAATTAGCTGCGATGGCTGCGGGTTCATCAATGCCAACCGCGCGACGCTGACGACAGGCCAGGTGCAGTACGGTAACGGGCAGATTAGTGGTTATGATGTCAATCGCGGCGAAATTATCGTACAGGGCGGCGGCCTTGATGCGAGCTCGGTAGACAGTACCGACCTGCTCGCCCGCGCGGTGAAAATCAACGCCGGGGTTTGGGCGCAGGAGCTAAAGGTCACCGCAGGGCGTCATCAGATCGATGCGGCGCACAGCCGAACGACGGCAAAATCAGCCGACGGCAGTGCGCCGCCAGCGGTGGCGATAGACGTCAGCGCCCTGGGCGGGATGTACGCCCATAAAATTCGTCTTGTCGGTACCGAGCGCGGCGTAGGCGTTCACAATGCCGGCAATATCGGCGCGGCGGCGGGGGATGTAGCAATCAGCGCTGATGGCGCGCTCAGCAACAGCGGCGTGATTCAGTCCGCGCAGAATCTACAACTGTCCGTTAAGGGCGATCTTCACAACCAGGGGCAGCTGTACGCCGGAAAAGATAGCGTGGTGACGGCCAGCGCGACGCTAACCAATGACGGCATGATCGCCGCGCAAGGCGATACGCGGATTGCCGCCAACGCTTTGCGTAGCGCGCAAAACAGTACGCTCGCCGCCGGATTAAATAGCGATGGTTCTACCGCCAGCAGCGGCGCGCTGACGCTGAATAGCCAGAGCTCGCTGGCGCTGAATGGCCGCAATATGGCGGCAGGAACGCTGACGGCGCAGGGCAGGACGGTGGATCTTGATAACAGTCGAACCTCGGGGGCGCGGATCGTGGTCAGCGCCGCGTCCGGCGATATCACCACCCGAGATGCGGTGGTGGCGGCCAGCGAAAAACTCCAGTTGGCCACCAGCGGCAAACTCAACAACCACAGTGGCCTGTTGACGGCCAGCCAGCTTGAGCTGAAAGCAATGGCGCTGGATAACCAACAGGGCGTAATCCAGCAGATGGGCGAGGACGATCTACGCCTTGATTTTCGTGCGGGATTGGATAACCGCGGCGGTGAGATTGCCAGCAACAGCCATGCTTTGACGCTCAGCACCAGCCAGTTGCTCAATCAAAACGGAACGCTGCTGCATACCGGCAGCGGCGGCATGTCTATTACCAGCGAAGGCGCGCTGGACAATGGCGAAGGCACTATTGCCGCTAACGGCAATATCGTTTTGCACTCCGATAACATTAATAATCGCAGCGGTAAAATCAGCACGACGCAGGGCAATGCTCAGCTCACTACGCGTCACGAGCTGGAAAATTCGCAAGGGAATATCGTTGCTGGCGGCAGCCTTTCTCTACAAGTGGCCAGCCTTCGGAACCAGCAGGGGCAAGTGATTGCGGCGCAGGGCGACCTGGCCATGAGCGCTGAAGGAGGGCTGGATAACCGCGAAGGCGTTCTTGCCGCAAATGGCAATATCAAGCTTGACGCCGACAATCTTACCAACCATGGCGGAAAAATCAGCGCGGCGCAGGGCGACATTCAGCTCACTGCGCGCCATGGGGTGGATAACTCGCAGGGGAATATCATCGCCAGCGGCGATATCCAACTCCAGGCTGAAAATCTTAATAATCGTCACGGGCAGATAGGCACGGCGCAGCGGGGCAGCGTCAACCTGACGACGAGCGGTTTACTGGATAACCAGCAGGGCACTATTACCGCCTTTGATGCCCTGGGTATTCAGAGCGCCACCGTTGATAACCGGCAGGGAGAACTGCAGTCCGGCGGTAATCTCAACATCACCATTCACAACCGGGGGCTGGATAACCGGCAGGGGCAGATCGTCTCCGCCGCCGCTCTGGAAATAGCAGGCGTCAACCTGGCGTTGGCTAATACGGGCGGAACGTTACTTGCCGCGAGCAAACTTAGCCTCGATGCCGATTCCCTCAGCGGCGATGGCGAGGCGCTCTCTCAGGGCGATATGTCGCTCACGTTGCGTCAGGCGTTTCATAACGCCGGGAGGGTCATCGCCAACGGCAACCTGCAGTGGAATCTTTCCGGGCTGGGGCTGATTAATCAGGGGGTTATCAGCGCCGGCTGGGCGCTCAATCTCTATGCGGCGAAGCTGGATAACCGTCAGGAAGGTGAAATCAGCGCTGGCGAGAACCATTTGACGGTCAACGGCGAGTTGGTCAACCGGGGGCTGATTGACGGTGGTTTAACCCATATTGTCGCCACGACGTTAACCAATATCGGCAGCGGGCGCCTGTACGGCGACGCCGTCGCGCTGCAGGCGGCAACGCTGACTAACGCCGCGGAGAACGGCGTGGCGGCGACGATTGCCGCACGGGCATCGCTGGCAATGGGCGTCGGCACGCTCAATAACCAGGATCACGCGCTAATCTACAGCGACGGTACGCTCGCCATTGGCGGTCAGCTTGCTGAAGACGGTTCGCTCAGCGGCCGGGCGGGAGTGTTTAATAACCACAGCGCAACGCTTGAGTCCGCCGGTGATATGGCGCTCGATATCCAACAAATCAATAACTACAACGATCATCTGGTGACGAAAGATGTGGTGGTCGAGCAGTCATGGCGCCATGAAGCGGCGCTGAAAGGATCGGTACAGCGCTTCGACTGGTCGCTGGTCGATACCAGCTATAAAAACAAATATGGCGTTCACGACGCCATCATGCCGGACGGTAGCCGCGGCGATGAGTTCTATGAATACCAGTACCAGCGTACCGTTGTGGAAACGCAGGTGGTGGAAAGCGATCCTGGCAAAATCCTCTCCGGCGGCCGGCTCATCATCAACAGCGATAAGCTGAATAACTACGATAGCCAGATTATCGCCGGAGGAGCGCTCGGTGGCGTGATTGGCGAACTAAACAACGTCGCCACGACCGGCAAACGGGTGACCACCGACGTCGGCACCCAGACCCGTTGGTATGAGAAAAAGACCAGCCGCCCGTTTGGCGGCACCAAAACCAGCCAGGGGAAAAAAAGCAGCGAATATGAACCGACGCCGACGGTTCAGACCATCGATTTGCAAACCATGGAGTGGCAGGGCAATACCCAAATTGATGGCCATAGCGGTGTGATTAATCCGCGCGATCGCGCCGATGAAACAGGCGAAATACCCGCCGGACGACTGGTGGAAGTGACGCCGGTTAACGCTGACGGAACGGTTATTCGCGTCGTCACGCCGGATACCCGGCTTCCTGTCAGCAGTCTGTATCAGATCGATCCGCAGGCTAAAGCAGGCTATCTGGTGGAAACCGATCCGCGTTTTACCAACGGTAAAGCGTGGCTCGCCAGCGACTACATGCAAAATCAGCTGGGCGTTGATCAGGCGATGAAGCGGCTTGGCGACGGCTATTACGAACAGCGGCTGGTGCGTGAGCAGATCGTTAAGCTGAGCGGCGGGCGCTACCTGCAGGGCTACAGTAACGATGAAGAGCAGTACCGGGCGCTGATGGACGCGGGCGTCGCCTTCGCCAAACAGTACAACCTGATGGTCGGGGTGGCGCTGACGCCAGCGCAGATGGCGCTGCTGACCAGCGATATGGTCTGGCTGGTCGCCAGAGAGGTCACGCTAACGGATGGCTCCGTGCAGCAGGTGCTGGTGCCGCAGGTTTACGCGCGGGTTAAAGCGGGCGATCTCGATGGCAGCGGCGCGTTGCTTGGCGGTGAAAACGTGGCATTCAGCGTGAGCCGTGATGTGACCAACAGCGGGCACATCCACAGCCGCGGCGTGACCCAGCTAACCGCGGAAAACATTCATAACAGCGGCTATATCGGCGGCAACCAGCTTACGCTAAACGCGCGTACTGATATCAACAATATTGGCGGAACGCTGCAAGGCGGCGATAGCCTGATCGCGCAAGCCGGGCGTGATATCAACAGCGCCAGCACCCTCGGCGGCGGCCCAGGTAACATCAGCCTCGATCGGCCTGCGGGGATTTATGTCCAGAATGAAAACGGCCAGCTGGGGCTGCAGGCGTTACATAACATTAATCTGACGGCAAGTATGGTGAGTAACAGCGCGGCGGGCAGCCAGACGCAGATTATCGCCGGCAACGATCTCAACCTGCAGACGCTCGCCACCACCCATAGCGAAAGCGGAAGCTGGGGGAAAGGCAACGATCGTTCCTTGACCCAGCGTAGCGATATCGGCACGCAAATTAACGGCGGCGCGGTGGCGCTGTCCGCCGGCCACGATATGAATGCCCGCGCCGCCAGCGTGACGGCGACCAGCAGCCTGACGGTTGCCGCCGGCAATGATATTAACCTCAGCAGCGGCGAGTCCTCATGGCACCTGACGGAAAACAGCCATCAAAGCAGCAGCGGCCTGCTGGCTCGCCGCTCGCTCACCACTCACGATGAAGTGTGGGCGCAGAACGCCATCGGCAGCAATTTTAGCGGTGACAGTATTGTGATGCAGGCCGGGCGCGACCTGCTGGTGTCCGGCAGCAGTGTTGCCGGCACCCAGGACGTCAACCTTGTGGCGGGGCGTAACCTGACCATCACCACCGCCGAGGAGCGTCGCCAGGAAAACCATCTACGTAAAGAGAAACATAGCGGCTTTTCCGGCACCGGCGGCGTTGGCTTCAGCGTCGGCAGTTCGTCGCTGAAAGCCACCGATGTGACGACGGCGTTGAGTAGCGCCGCCAGTACCGTCGGAAGCTCACAGGGCAACCTTAGACTGAGCGCCGGTAATGTATTGACGGTTCAGGGATCTGACCTGGTGGCCGGCAACAATATGGCGTTGACCGGTAAAACCGTGAATATTCTGGCAGCGGAAAACCAGAGCACCCAGACCCATACCGTGGAGCAGAAAACCAGCGGCCTGACGCTGGCGTTATCCGGGATGGTGGGCAGCGCCATTAATACCGCGGTTTCCAGCGCCAACCAGGCCAGCACCGAGAGCAATGGCCGTCTCGCCGCGCTGAGCGGGCTGCAGTCGGCATTATCGGGCGTACAGGCGTATCAGGCATCGCAGATGCAGACTGCGGATTCCAGTTCGGAGAGCATGATAGGGATCAACCTTTCCTGGGGTAGCCAGTCCTCGAAATCCACTCAGCGACAAACGCAGAACACCAGCCGCGGCAGCAGCCTGATGGCCGGCAACAATCTCAGCATTATCGCCACGGAGACGGATATCAACGTTGAGGGCAGCCAGCTGCAGGCCGGCGGCAGCGCGTTGCTCAATGCCGCGCGCGATGTGAATTTATTCTCTGCGGAGAACGCCAGCACCCTGAGCGGTAAAAACGAGAGCCATGGGAGTTCGTTTGGCGTCGGTATTAACTTCGGTCAGGGCGCGAACGGGCTGACGGTCAGCGCCAGCGCCAACGCCGGGAAGGGCCACGAGAAGGGCAACAGCCTGACGCATAACGAAACGACCCTCAGCGCCGGTGAGCGGGTGACTATCGTCAGCGGTCGCGATACGACGCTGACCGGGGCGCAGGTGAGCGGCCATCAGGTGACAATGGACGTCGGGCGTAACCTGACGCTGAGCAGCGAGCAGGACAGCGATAACTACGATTCGAAGCAGCGTAGCGGCAGCGTGGGGGCGAGCGGCAGCATGGGCGGCGGTTCGGGGTCTCTTAACCTGAGCCAGAGCAAAATGCACAGCACCTGGGCGTCGGTGGAGGCGCAGACGGGGATTTTTGCCGGCGAGGGCGGTTTTGATGTGAAGGTGGGCGGGCATACGCAGCTGAACGGCAGCGTGCTGGCGAGCACGGCGGCGGCGGAGCTGAACCGGCTGGATACCGGGACGCTGGGTTTCCGGGATATTAAAAACTATGCCGAGTACAGCGTGGAGCAGCAGAGCGCGGGGGTGAGCACGAGCGGTAGCGTGGCGGGGCAGTTCCTTGGGAATGCGGCCAGCGGTCTGCTGATGGGGGCGAACGGCAGCGGCAGCGACAGTTCGCTGACGCGGGCGGCGGTGAGCGAGGGCAGTATCGTTATCCGCGACGGCGCGAATCAGCAGCAGGACGTGACGGGGTTAAGCCGGGATGCGGCGCATGCGAACCAGACGCTGAGTCCGATATTTGATAAGGAGAAAGAGCAGAACCGTCTGGCGACGGCGCAGAAGATAGGTGAAATCGGGCGCCAGGTGAGTGATGTGCTGGTGACGCAGGGCAAGCTGAACGCGCAGGCGGCGCAGGGCGACCCGGCGGCGCGGGCAGCGGCGCGGGCGAAGCTGGTAGCGGGAGGGAATGCCAGCCCGAGCGAGGAGCAAATCAGCGCGCAGGTGAGCCGGACGGCGACGGCGGACTACGATACGGGCGGAAAGTACCAGAAGGTGGCGCAGGCGGTAACGGCGGCGATGCAGGGTCTGGCGGGGGGTAACCTGGCGCAGGCGGCGAGTGGCGCAGTGAGCCCGTATGTGGCGGAAATCATTCACAGCCAGACGACGGACAGCGCGACGGGTAAGGTGAATGTGGAAGCCAATGCGATGGCGCATGCGGTGTGGGGAGCGATAGCGGCGGCATCGGGAAATAACAGCGCGCTGGCGGGAGCGGCAGGCGCGGTGAGCGGCGAGCTGCTGGGGCGCTGGATAGCGGCGGAATATTATCCGGGTGTTAAGACAGAAGAGCTGTCGGATGAGCAGAAGTCGACGATAAGCGCGCTGAGTACGCTGGCGGCGGGACTGATGGGGGGGCTTAGCGGAGGCAGCAGCGCGGATGCGGTGGCGGGTGCGCAGGCCGGGAAGAACGCGGTGGAGAATAATGCTTTGAGTCCGATTGATTTCGGTAAAGGCATGGCTGACATGGGTTTATCCCAGCAGTCGCTCGGCGTTCATATGCTCCAGAATGGTGCCACACCAGAAGAACTCACGGCGGCGCTGATCAAGAACTCACAGGGACAGATACCGGACGGACAGAATGCAGCTAAAGGCCTGATGATTGCCTGGGCAGAATTCTTTGGGGTTCCGGTGAGTGCGTTGGCGGCGGATGGGGAAATGACGCCGCAACGAGCTGCGGAAATCTTGGCAAGTGGCGTGCCGACCAGTGAAGCGAAGTTAGTACAATATGTAGCAGCTAAGGCGTTTTTGGTTGTTGCGAAGAACACCTCTTATCCATCTGGAATTAGTTTTAAAATTGACCAACTGGAACATATGGGTTCTGTTGTAAAATACAATCAACAGAAAGGTATTACAGGTGGTCATAATGCTGATGCTTTCTATTCAACAGTAAGTGAGAAAAATGTGAAAATTGTCGGTGAAACTCAAAGCAGCGTGAAGGGTATTACTGAGGTTCAATATAAAATACCCGCTTACGATCGCGCCGGTAATATTACAGGTTATAAGGATAAAATATTTACCAAAACAATCTATGACCCTAAGATCTTTACTGACCAAAAAATGTTAGAATTGGGGCAGCAAGCTGCAAGTAGTGGTTACAAAGCAGCTATTGCATCTGGACAACGAGAATATACGGCAACCGCCGGCGGGATAAAATTCCAAGTTTATTTGGATAAAAAGACAGGAATGGTAGAAAATTTTCATCCGGTGACTAAATAATGAACGAATATATTTTTGAGAACATAGATTATGAAAACGATCCTGAATGGGTTGTTCGGGATTATTTTAATTCAATGTATCTACAGGGTAAATTCATATGGATGTTACCGTATCTTATAAATAAAATAGGCTGCGGTGTTAACGAAACATATTGTTCATTCCCTGATTTTGAAGACCCTGATCCAGAATGTCATTTTGAGGGCATAATGTTTGGGGTATGGGACGGAGAACTTATAGTTCCTGAATTTGTAGGCTTTAAATATGTCCGTCTGGCCTGTGAAAAGTATATTCAGTTACATCCTGAAGATACTGAAAAAGTAAATGAGTTGCTGGCTAAAATTCCAGCCTGAGTAAAGATCTCGGCTAGTGAGCCGGGATCGAGTTATCGGCGGTTATCCGCGACGGCGCGAATCAGCAGCAGGACGTGACGGGGTTAAGCCGGGATGCGGCGCATGCGAACCAGACGCTGAGTCCGATATTTGATAAGGAGAAAGAGCAGAACCGTCTGGCGACGGCGCAGAAGATAGGTGAAATCGGGCGCCAGGTGAGTGATGTGCTGGTGACGCAGGGCAAGCTGAACGCGCAGGCGGCGCAGAGCGACCCGGCGGCGCGGGCAGCGGCGCGGGCGAAGCTGGTAGCGGGAGGGAATGGCAGTCCGAGCGAGGAACAAATCAGCGCGCAGGTGAGCCGGACGGCGACGGCGGACTACGATACGGGCGGAAAGTACCAGAAGGTGGCGCAGGCGGTAACGGCGGCGATGCAGGGTCTGGCGGGCGGCAACCTGGCGCAGGCGGCGAGCGGGGCAGTGAGTCCGTATGTGGCGGAAATCATTCACAGCCAGACGACGGACAGCGCGACGGGTAAGGTGAATGTGGAAGCCAATGCGATGGCGCACGCGGTGTGGGGAGCGATAGCGGCGGCATCGGGAAATAACAGCGCGCTGGCGGGAGCGGCAGGCGCAGTGAGCGGCGAGCTGCTGGGGCGCTGGATAGCGGCGGAATATTATCCGGGTGTTAAGACAGAAGAGCTGTCGGATGAGCAGAAGTCGACGATAAGCGCGCTGAGTACGCTGGCGGCGGGACTGATGGGGGGGCTTAGCGGAGGCAGCAGCGCGGATGCGGTGGCGGGGGCGCAGGCCGGGAAGAATGCGGTGGAGAATAACCTGATGGGCGGGAACGAATGGAGCCAGGGTGAGAAAGCCAGAGAGCATGGCGCAGATGTTCTCTCATGCGCAGATAACCCGTCTGGTGAAGCCTGCCAGCGAGGAATTGCTGAAAATAAAGCTTATGCAGGTGCGTTGGCTTCAGCGGGGCTAATCTATCTGCCGGGAGGAATGCAGATTACTGGCGCGATAGGTGGAACGGCAAATGCTGGTATCCAGTATCTTATGAATGGAGAAGTTAATCCAACGGATGTGCTCATTGCGACGTATGTTGGAGCATTTACTGCAAATACGGGAGCCTGGGGAACCGTGGGCTGGAATGCGGCAGGTGGTGCAACATCCAGCTATCTGAACGGTGATGATCCATTTAAAGGTGGCGTAATAAGTGGTGCCGCTTCGGGTATCGGTTATGGAATAGGTAAAGTTGCCAAAATTTCATTAGATAAATGGGTTAATCCTGCATGGAAAAATTACGAGTGGGTTAATTTGGAGATGGGAATAAGCAAACCATTACCTTTATCACCGATACCTGGAATATCTGGGAACGCTATATCATCAATCATTACAGAAGCAACAGGACAAGGTGGCTCTAAAACTACTAATAATTTGTGGAAGAGAACTGAAAATGAAAAATGATTTTTACCGTTGGCTCACTGTTTTCACTGTTCTGATGATAATCATGAGCTTGAGTTCATTTCTTGCACTTTTTATTAAGCCAATTATTTTTTATTTCGAAACAGGAACTATTAATGTTTCAGTTATTAATTATTTGTTTTTGAGTATAAAAATTGGCTCGTTTGTTAGCGGGGTAATAATCATTGGTTTATGGATTAAACATCGATTTAATATCCACTAATATAGCTATTTAAAAAGATCCCGGCGCCAGTGCCGCGATCCTATCCATATAATAAACTACGATACGGGCGGAAAGTACCAGAAGGTGGCGCAGGCGGTAACGGCGGCGATGCAGGGTCTGGCGGGGGCAACCTTGCGCAGGCGACGAGTGGCGCAGTGAGCCCGTATGTGGCGGAAATCATTCACAGCCAGACGCCAGACTGCGATACAGACTGTAAAGGAAAACTTGCTGAAGATGTGGCAAAAGGGAATGCAGTAGTATCAGCCCATCTGGCAGGTACTGTTGGGTTAGGTATATTGCCAAAGGGGGCTCTGATAACAGCAACCATCAGTGGCGGAGCCAATACTGCAATACAATATGCCACGACTCGTGAAGTGAATTACACAGATGCGTTGATAGCGACTTGGGTTGGAGCAGCAACCGCAAAAACTGGTTGGTTAGGAACTGTGGGATGGAATGCGGCAGGTGGAGCAACATCAAGTTATATTAAAGGAGATGACCCCATGGTTGGGGCTATAACAAGTAGTGTTGGCTCTGGATTAGGATATGGGGTTGGTCATTATGTAGTGAAGCCTACTGCAAATACAATCGGTAAATGGATAACTGGTGGATGGGACCCCAAATTTGATCCCGTTAGATTAAAATATACGGAAATAAAAGGGCTGATTGGAATATCGAAAGAAATGTCGCCAAGTAAAATTCCTGGAGCAACAGGAAATATAACTGGTTCCTTTAGCACAGAATACGGCAGTGTTGAAACTCAAGAAATTATCAATAAGGTTAAGAAATGAGTAGTTCAATCTTTCTTTTAAAAAGAAAAATGATCGCTAGTTTTTGCATATTTTTTGTCTGTATGTTCTCTGTAATTATTACTGGGCTATTGGCAAAATTTTTTTTTGTTACAGTGCTATGGATTCTGGGTGATGAATTTCAATTGTCATGGAATGATATCCTACAAGGCATAAAAATCGGGAGTGTGGGAGGAGGGGTACTAGGTATCGGAATTATTCTTTCGCGCCTTTTTAAGGTTGAAGGATTCTAGTTCACGTTCAGAAGAAGCTTGTTCATAATATTATGAGCCCGCTATGTGACAAGAAGAAAGAGCAGAACCAGCTGGCGGTGACGCAGGGCAAGCTGAACGCGCAGGCGGCGCGGCGCTGACACCGTTTGCCCGGCAGGAACGCTAACGCGAATCTGTGTAGCCCCTCCCCGTTATCCGGGGAGAGGCAGGTGAGGCCATTACACCGCGACTTCCATTTCCATCATCACCGGGTGGAAACGGCGTTTAAAGTAAATCAGGCCGTGCCCTTGCGGGCTTAGGGTGATATTGCGGATCTCCACCAGATACACCAGGTGGGTACCAATGGTTTGCACCTGGCTAATCTCGCCTTCGAGGCTGGCCAGCGACCCCTTCAGCACCGGCTGTCCGAGCGCGCCCTGCTGCCAGCCGCTGAGGGCAAACCGCTCTTCCATCGTCACCCCGGTCATCCCGGCGAAATGACGGGCCATGATTTCCTGTTCGTGGTTCAGCACGTTGATGCACAACTTGCCGTTGCCCTGAAAGACCGGGTTCATCGCGCTGTTGGCGTTGATACAAACCATCACCGATGGCGGCATATCCGTCACCGAGCAAACCGCCGTGGCGGTAATGCCGCAGCGGCCGGCTTCACCTGCGGTGGTGACAACGTTAACCGCAGCCGACAGGCTGGCCATGGCATCGCGAAAACGCAGGCGTTGTTCATCTAATTGCATTATGACCTCCCGCTGTGAATTACTTCAGCAGCTTATCCAACATGTTGATATCAGCGTTATTGTGCAGATGCGGCACCCTCCAGCCGTTCTGGTCGTACTCGGACAGGCAGCGGTCGACCATCGCCATCATTTTGTCCATATTGCCGGAGCTCTGCGCCTGGCGCAGACACTGCAGGCGAATTTCATCCTGACTACCGGAGTAGTTGATCTCATACAGTTCATGGCGGCCGCCGAATTCGCTGCCGATGGCGTCCCACATCAGTTTGAGGATCTTGATACGTTCAACGTGATCCATACCGTTGGAGCCGCGCACGTACTTCGCCAGATACTGATCGATCTGCGGGTTGTTCAGATCGCGGGCGCTGGACGGCAGATAAATCAGGCCGCTGGTGACGTTACGCTCGATGATGTTCTTGATCTTGGCGTAGGCCATCGGTGCCATCACGCGATAGGTCTGCAGCGCGGCGTGATCCGGCAGCCATGCGCCGTTGACCCACGGCGTCGCTTCCGAGCACATGGAATCGCTTAACGCCCAGAACATGTTGCGCCACGCCACCACTTCGCCAAGGTCGGCCTGTACGCCGCGGAATTCGAGGGTGCCGGTACATTCCAGAGAACGCTTCAGCAGGGCGGTGATAAAGTCGAGTTTTACCGCCAGGCGCACGCAGGCCTGCAGCGGGTACATGCGGGCGAAACCACCTTCCATGGTCCAGCGGCGGCAGCGGTCAAAGTCGCGATAAATCAGTACGTTCTCCCATGGGATCAGCACCTTATCCATTACCAGAATCGCGTCGTTCTCGTCGAAACGGCTGGAAAGCGGATAGTCGTACGGCGATCCGGTCGCGCCGGCGACCATCTCATAGGAGGCGCGGGAGATAAGCTTGACGCCTTCGGCATCCATCGGCGCGACGAACATCAGCGCGAAGTCCGGGTTCTCGCCCATCACCTGCGCGGAGCCGAAGCCGATCATGTTGTAGTGGGTCAGCGCCGAGTTGGTGGCGACCACTTTCGCGCCGCTGACGATGATCCCGGCATCGGTCTCTTTTTCCAGCTTGATGTAGACATCCTTCACTTCATCGGCCGGCTTGTGGCGGTCGATCGGCGGGTTGACGATAGCGTGGTTAAAGTACAGGCCGGTTTCCTGAATGCGGGTGTACCAGTTGCGGGCGTTCTGCTCGAACTGGCCGTAAAACGCCGGGTTGGCGCCCAGCGCGCAGCCGAAGGCGGCTTTGTAGTCCGGGGTGCGGCCCATCCAGCCGTAGCTTAAGCGCGACCATTCGGCGATGGCGTCGCGCTGCTGGCGCAGATCGTCGGCGCTTTTCGCCACGCGGAAGAATTTGTGGGTGTAGCCGCCGCTACCGGTATCGGTGCCCCAGCACAGGGAATCCTGCATCTCCGGTTTATGCAGCGCATCGTACAGCTGAGCGACGGAAGCCGCGGCATTACGGAAGGCCGGATGCGTGGTGACATCCTTCACGCGCTCGCCGTAGATATAAATTTCGCGGCCATCCTGCAGGCTTTTTAAATACTCTTCGCCAGTTAACGGGCGTTTCGCGTCGGCGCGGAAATCTTCAGGTTTCATAGGGGCCTCTTCAGTATTTATCGGAATAATGATGTTAAATATATGTTTTGTTTTTGTTGTTTAATTGAAGCGGTTATTGCGCTTGTCGTGAAGGGACGTTTGCGACAACGGCGGGTACTTTTCAGGCGGGAGTGAATTTTGTGATCTCTGCAGCTTTTGGCAGGCGGCGCGGCGCTGACCGGCCCTGTGGTCTGTAGCCCCGGCAAGCGCCGCGCCGCCGGGGTATTACGACACCGGTACTTTTTGCGCCCGGTAACTGCTTGGCGAGCAGCCGACCTGGCGGCTAAAAAAGCGCGCAAAATAAGCGGGATCTTTAAACCCCAGCTGCCAGGCTATCTCATTGACCGCGCTATCGGAAAACAGCAGCAGCCGCTTCGCCTCGCGTAGCTGGCGGTCGAATATCAGCCGCTTCGGCGGGCGGTTGGCGAAGCGGCGGCAGATATCGGTCAACCGCGATTCGGTCAGATGCAGCTCGCTGGCGTAATCCGGTACCGTCCAGTGTTGATGGAAGTGGCTGTCGATCATCTGGTTAAAGCGCTGGAATAATTTCAGCTCGCCGCGCATGCCGCTGGCGGCATGATCGTCGAGCCTGGCGTTGCGCAGCAGCAGGGTAAATACCGCCTGCGCCAGCAGCGCCAGGGTATGCTCGCGCCCCGGCAACTGAGCGGTGGATTCACGGCGAATCAGCTGCCAGTAGTGCGCCAGCGCCGCCAGCTCGTCGGGTTTATCCGCCAGCGACAGGCAGATCCCCGGCAGACCGAAGGTCTCCCGCGTACCGGGATAAAGCACCTCCAGCAGCGGCCAGATGAGTTCTTCGTGCACCGTCAACACGTGACCATCGCTATCGGACTCGGTAATAAAGGCGTGCGGTACCGAGGGCGGCGTTATCACAAACAGCGGCGCCTGCACCGAATAGCGGTGGTCATCAAGCTGCAGCTCAATCTGTCCGGTATCAAGAAAGTGCATCTGAAAATAGCGGTCGTGGCGATGCGCCTGCATGTCGCGGCCAAAAAAGGCCGCCATGCGGGCAAACGACTGATAGTGCACCTCTTCGGTGCCCAGACTCTCGTCGTAATCTTTATTGATGTCGATGTTGGCGATTGAATGCTGGCACATACCCGCTCCTTAGTGGCCTTTTTGCGCCGCTAAGCCCGGCGCGGCGGCGGCGTCCTCGCGCTGGCTCATCGGAATGCGGGTGAGCACCAGCGCGCCGACGATCAACAACCCGGCGACAAACCACAGCCCGGAGCTAAAGCTGCCGGTGGTATCGCGCAAAATGCCGATCAACAGCGGGCTGACGGCAGAGCCGACGTTGCCGATGGCGTTGATCACCGCCAGCGCCACCGCGCGCGATTGCAGGCTGATCACCCGATCCGGGGTGGTCCAGAAAATGGCCATCGCGGTAAAGGATCCCACCGAAGCCATAATAATGCCGATCAGTTGGATCAGGCTGTGGTGCGTTGCCGAAGCCAGCAGCCAACCCGCCGCGGCGAACAGGTAGGGCAGGATGGTATGCATCTTGCGCTCTTTGCGCCGGTCGGAGCGGCGGCTCCACCAGATCATGCCGAAAATGGTGCAGAACTGCGGGATCGCCGCCAGCAGGCCAATCATGATGTTGCTACTGCCGGTGTTGAAGCTCTGCAGGATCTGCGGCGTCCAGATATTAATAGCGCTGAGGGTATTGGTCAGGCAGAAGTAGGCGAGGGTATACATCAGCACCGCTGGCGTCAGTACTTCGCGCAGCGTGGAACGCGGCGAAGCCGGGACGATCGCCGCATGTTCCCGTTCGCGATCGATCATCGCCTTCAGCGCCTGTTTCTCTTCGTTGTCCAGCCAGTTGGCTTTATCCGGCGTGTCGTTGAGGAAGAACCAGGTGACGACGCCGAGCACCACCGACGGCAGGCCTTCCAGCAGAAATAGCCACTGCCAGCCTTTCAGGTTCCACAGGCCGTCGAGCGCCAGGATATAGCCGGAAAGTATCGAGCCGAGCATCATGGTTACCGGCATGGCGATCATAAACAGGGCGTTGGCGCGGGCGCGATGGTAGGCCGGGAACCACCAGGTCAGATAGACGAGGATCCCCGGCAGAAAACCGGCTTCGGCGATGCCGACCAGCATGCGCAGGATATACAGCGTATGCGGGCTGGTGGCGAACATGGTGCAGGTCGAGGCGATCCCCCAGACCACCATGATCCCGGCGATCCAGCGGCGCGCGCCAACTTTCGCCAGCATGATATTGCTGGGGATCCCGCACAGCACGTAGGTGACGTAGAACAGCGTCGCCGCCAGGCCGAACATGGTGGAGGTCAGGCCAAGATCTTTACCCATCGTCAGGCCGGCGAAGCCGATATTAATGCGATCCAAAAATGAGAAAACAAAGAGAACAAACAGGAAGGTGATCAGGCGGCGGAACAGCTTTTTGATCACCCGGTTTTCTACTTCAACGGCTTTATTATCATTGTGTTGCAGGGTAGAGGTAGTCATGTTGCGCTCCACATTATCCGTTCAATAGACGGATTTATTGTTATCGGTTGTGGTGGTTGCGGTGTGGGTAAAACGGGCCGCCAGCGCTTCTGCGCCGCGGGCCAGCAGGGTGGTATCGACGCCGACGGCGACGAACAGCGCGCCCAGTTCGAGATAGCGTTTCGCCAGCTGTTCATTGGCCATCAGGATCCCCGGCGCCTTTCCGGCCTGGCGGATTTGCTGGATGGCATCTTCAATGGCGGCCTGCACTTCCGGGTGTTGTGGGTTGCCGCCGTGGCCCATATCAGCGCTGAGATCCGCCGGGCCGATAAACACGCCATCCACCCCTTCGACATCGAGGATCTGCGGCAGATTTTTCAGCGCTTCGCGGGTCTCAATCTGCACCAGTACGCACATGGCGTCATTGGCCCGGTGGATATAATCCGGGACGCGATTCCAGCGCGAGGCGCGGGCCAGCGCGCTGCCGACGCCGCGAATGCCGGCAGGCGGGTAGCGGGTGGCTCTGACCGCCAGCCGCGCTTCTTCGGCGTTCTGCACCATCGGCACCAGCAGGGTTTGCGCGCCGACGTCCAGCAGTTGTTTAATTTGTACCGGATCGTTCCACGACGGACGCACCACCGGCTGGCTGGGGTAGGGCGCAATGGCCTGAAGCTGGGTCAGCACCGTTTGTACATTGTTGGGCGCGTGTTCGCCGTCGATCAGCAGCCAGTCGAAGCCCGCGCCGGCCAGCAGTTCGGCGCTGTAGCTGCTGCACAGCCCAAGCCACAGGCCGATTTGCGGACGCCCGGCCTTGAGCGCCTCTTTAAATGCGTTGTTCATGTTGCTCTCCTCAAACAAAGCGGCAGCTGATGGCGCCCATGTTGCCGTAGTCGACGTGGAAGGTATCGCCCTTGTGCGCCGGGACCGGACGGGTGAAGGAGCCGCCGAGGATAATCTGCCCGGCTTCGAGCTGGACATCGTACGGCGCCAGTTTGTTGGCCAGCCACGCCACGCCGTTGGCCGGATGATTGAGTACGCCCGCGGCGACGCCGGTCTCTTCAATCACGCCGTTGCGATACAGCAGGGCGGAGATCCAGCGCAGGTCGAGCTCGTCTGGTTTAATCGGCCGGCCACCGAGGATCACCCCGGCGTTGGCGGCGTTATCGGAGATAGTGTCGAACACTTTGCGCGGACGCTGGGTTTCCGGGTCGATGTTGTGGCAACGCGCGTCGATAAGCTCCAGCGCCGGGATAACGTAGTCGGTGGCGTTGTAGACATCAAACAGCGTGCAGTTCGGGCCGCGCAGCGGTTTGGCCAGCACGAAGGCCAGCTCGACTTCGATACGCGGCACGATAAAGCGGTCGGTGGGAATATCGCTGCCGTCGTGAAAGAACATATCGTCGAGCAGCGCGCCGTAGTCCGGCTCGCTGATCTGCGAACTGGCCTGCATCGCTTTAGAGGTCAGGCCGATCTTGTGGCCTTTGAGCACGCGGCCTTCGGCGATCTTCATCTCGACCCACTCGCGCTGGACGGCGTAGGCGTCCTCAATGGTGATCGACGGATAATCCAGCGAGATCGCGCGGATCTGTTCACGCTGTTTTTCGGCCTGGTTCAGCCGCTGGGCAATCAGGGTACGGGTCTGTTTATCGAGCATAGAGATTCCTGTGGCATTGCATTGCCGGATGGCGCTTTGCTTATCCGGCCTACAAATTCATGGCCGTTGTAGGCCCGGTAAGCGCAGCGCCACCGGGCAATTTGCACATTATTTAAATAACGCGTGCACGTTGTTCTGTTTGTAGTTCAGCGTCGGGTCGAGTTCTTCCATGGCGAACGACAGCGCCAGATAACGGCTCTCCATCAGCGCGGCAAAGTGGGCTTTAATCAGCGCGAAAAGCATTTCGCCCACCTCCTGACGGCTCTCAAGGCTGCGCCCGGCGCCGATCTTCAGGGTCATATGCACGAAGGCGTAATCATGCTTGCCGTCGGCCATCTGCCAGGTATCGAGCCAGTGGGCGCGGCTACGAATGCCGCCAATCGGAAAGATACCGGTGGCGGCCAGCGCCTCGTTGACTTTAGCGAACAGCCCCGGTAAATCGGCCTGTTCGCGGATATTGTCGCTACACTCGGCGATAAAATGCGGCATGGGGCCTCCTTACGCCTGCGCCGGCAGCGGGAACACGGCGTTAACCTGGCCGGTACCGGAGCTGGCGAATAGCTCGGTGATAAACTCCACCTTGCCGTCGTATTTATCCCAACCCAGCAGGCCGAGCAGCATCACCGTGTCGTGCATGTTGCCTTCGCCGTAGCAGTAGTCGGCGTACTCCGGCAGCATGGTGCAGAACTCTTTGAATTTGCCTTCGCGCCACAGCTTCACCACGCGCTCATCCATCTGATGGTCAAACTCGCGGGTATAGCTGTTCATCCCCTCTTCGGCGCGCTGGTCGTCGATAAAGCGATGCGACAGCGAACCGCTAGCCAGCACCGCCACGGTGCCATCGTATTTGTCGATGGCCTTGAGGATGGCCTCGCCCAGCTTGCGGCTGTCGGCAAAATCGTGAACGGTACAGAAGGCGGAAATGGACACCACTTTGAAATGCTTATCGCTATTCATGTAGCGCATCGGCACCAGGGTGCCGTATTCCAGCTTCAGGCTCGGAATATTGTGCGCCTTGGCGCGTACGCCAAGCTTGACGGCCTCGTCGGCAATCAGGTGACCCAGTTCCGGGTTGCCGTCGTAGTCGTAGGTCATGTCGCGAATAAAATGCGGCAGTTCGTTACTGGTGTAGACGCCCTGGAAATGGTCGGCACAGTTGATGTGGTAGGCGCTGTTGACCAGCCAGTGGGTGTCGAACACGATAATGGTATCGACGCCCATTTCACGGCAGCGCTTGCCAATTTCTTTATGTCCGTCGATCGCGCCCTGACGGCAGCCATGGTTTTTCCCCGGCAGCTCAGACAGATACATCGACGGCACGTGAGTGATTTTTGCTGCTAACGCTAACTTACCCATATCAGACTCCCCATTTCGGGATCGGATGGTCGCCCATCGAGATGCAGACGTTTTTCATTTCGGCGAACACTTCAAAGCTGTACTCGCCGCCTTCGCGGCCGGTGCCGGAGGCCTTCACGCCGCCGAACGGCTGACGCAGGTCGCGCACGTTCTGGGTATTGACGAACACCATCCCGGCTTCAATACCGCGCGCCAGACGCAGCACTTTGCTGACGTCCTGGGTCCAGATGTACGACGCCAGGCCGTACTCCACATCGTTGGCCAGGCGCAGCCCTTCCGCTTCATCTTTGAACGGCAGCAGGCAGGCAACCGGGCCAAAAATCTCTTCCTGGGCGACGCGCATGCGGTTGTCGACATCCGCCAGTACCGTCGGGCGCAGGAAGTTGCCGGCTTTCAGATGCGCCGGCAGGTCGGACGGCTTATCCGCGCCGCCGGCCAGCAGGGTGGCCCCCTCTTCGATACCGAGGCGAATGTAGCCGGACACTTTCTCCCAGTGCTGCTTGCTAATCAGCGCGCCGACCTGGGTATTCGGATCGGTCGGATCGCCTACGCGCAGGCGGTTGGCGCGCTCGGCGAAGCGCTTGACGAACTCCGGATAAATACTCTGCTGAATGAAAATGCGTGAACCGGCGGTGCAGCGTTCGCCGTTGATCGAGAAAATGGTGAACAGCGCGGCGTCGAGCGCGCGCTCAATATCGGCGTCTTCAAAAATCAGCACCGGCGATTTTCCGCCGAGCTCCATGGAGTACTTTTTCAGGCCGGCGTTCTTCATAATGTTGCGGCCAGTGGCGGTGCCGCCGGTGAAGGAGACGGCGCGCACATCATGATGGCGTACCAGCGCGTCGCCAGCGGTGGCGCCATAGCCCTGCACCACGTTGAGCACGCCAGCCGGGATCCCGGCTTCCAGCGCCAGTTCGCCCAGACGATCGGCGGTCAGCGGCGACAGCTCGGACATTTTCAGCACCGCGGTATTGCCCAGCGCCAGGCACGGCGCCACCTTCCAGGTTGCGGTCATAAACGGCACGTTCCACGGCGACACCAGCGCGCAGACGCCAACCGGCTGCACGAGGGTGTAGTTAAGCATCTTGTCGTCGACCGGATAGGTTTTGCCGTTCATCTGCTGGCATACTTCGGCGAAAAATTCGAAGTTATGCGACGCCCGCGGGATCAGCACGTTTTTGGTCTGGTGGATAGGCAGCCCGGTATCGGCGGTTTCCATCGCCGCGATCTCCGGGACGTTCTGATCGATCAAATCGCCCAGGCGGCGCATCAGGCGCGCGCGCTCTTTCATCGGCAGGTTAGCCCACTTCGGGAAGGCCTCTTTCGCCGCCGCTACCGCCTGGTTGATTTCGGCTTCGCCGCCGGAGGCGACTTCAGCCAGTACCTCGCCGGTGGCCGGGTTGGTGGTATGAAAATAGTCTGCGCCGGCAACGTTTTTACCGTTGATCCAATGGTTAATCTTTTTCATGACAGTGTCTCCTCATACGCTTGCTGGCTGATGATATGGTTGACCAGGCGGCCCACGCCCTCAACTTCAACGATCACCTCGTCGCCCGGCACCACATCGGATAGCCCTTTCGGCGTGCCGGTGGCGATCATGTCGCCCGGTTGCAGGGTCATAAATTCGCTTAAATAAGCGATGAGGAACGGGATGCTGAAGATCAGATCGGCGGTGGTGCCCTGCTGGCGCAGTTCGCCGTTGACCCAGGTGCGCAGGGCCAGATTATGCGGATCCGGGATCGCCTCTTTGGCGACGATCCACGGGCCAATCGGCGTCAGGGTATCGCGGCTTTTCACCCGCAGGTTCGGGCGGTAGTAGTTTTCCAGATAGTCGCGGATCGCGTAGTCGTTGCATACGGTATAGCCAGCGACATAATCCATGGCCTCGGCTTCGCTGACGCGGCGCGCGGTTTTCCCGATCACTACCACCAGTTCGGCTTCGTAGTGCATGTATTCGACGTTATCCGGGCGTACCGACTGCTGCTGGTGGCCAATAAAGGTGTTTGGCGCTTTGATGAATACCAAAGGCTCGGTTGGCGGTTTAAACTCCAGCTCGCTGGCGTGGTCGGCGTAATTCAGCCCCAGCGCGAACAGCGTGCCGTCGGCGGGCGGCAGCCAGCGGAATTCGCCTTCTTTCAATACCGTGCCATCGTGCAGGCGCACCTGGTCGCGTTCATCGACCAGCACGTCGCGTACCTGTCCTTGCCATTCAATGCGTGCCTGTTTCATGCCAGCTCTCCTTCTGCGACAACCGGGTTTTCGAGCGCCGGGAAACCGTCGGCGAGAATTCGTACGCGGTCGCCGGGGCGCAGCGTGACGCGAGAGTGGGGCGTGCCGATAAGGATCGCGTCGCCGGGATTGAGGGTGGCGAACTCGCTTAAGGCGCTAAGCAGCTGCGTGGCGTTACGCTGCAGATCGCCGGTATGCCAGCTATCCGCCTCGCGGCCGTTGATTTCGGTGATGATGGTCAGGTTATCGACGTTGCGCACCGCCGACAGCGCGCCGATGGGGCAGAAGCCATCCCGGCATTTGGCTTTGATCGCCGGGCGATAAAAACTCTCTTCCGGCAGGCTAACGTCGTTAGCCAGCGCGTAGCCGGCGATATAGTACGCCGCCTCTTCCGCCGCCACTTTACGCGCGGTTTTGCCGACAATCAGCGCCACCGTCGCGCCGCTTTGTACGGTCTCGCCCTGCGGATGGGGAATGGCTTCGCCATCGCCAATTACGGTATTACGGGGTTTGATGAACCAGACCGCGGTTTTCGGCGGCGTCTTGTAGGGGGCCTGTTGAAACGCTTCGCGCCAGGCGTCGAGCTGGCTGCGATGATTGAGCGCAACGGCGAAGATGGTACCTTTCATTCACCACTCCTCTGGTACTGATTATCGATTCGAAGGAATTTCATTAATATGTTAATAATCATCTTTTATTCTTTGCGCGCCGGTTTGGCAAATAGAAGTGAATGTTTTGTGATCGGATTAACACAATATTTACATATTTTTTATTTATTTATTATTTATCATATAGATATATTTATTTTTAATGACGACTGGTACTTTTCAGGTGCAGAAACCGGTTGTACATGGCAGGATTATGGCTAATTATTAAATTGTTAATAAGTTTTGGTGAGCGTTGTTGAGGGGATACCATGCATGATTCATTAACCATTGCGCTGCTGCAGGCGCGGGAAGCGGCGATGGCCCATTTCCGGCCGATCGTCAAACGCCACAACCTGACCGAACAGCAGTGGCGTATTGTGCGTATCCTTGCGGAAAACCCATCGATGGATTTCCACGACCTGGCCTGGCGCGCCTGCATTTTGCGCCCCAGCCTGACCGGGATTCTGACGCGCATGGAGCGCGACGGTTTAGTGTTGCGTTTAAAACCGGTCAACGATCAGCGCAAGCTCTACCTGTCGCTGACGCCCGCCGGGCTGGCGCTGTATGAGAGCGCCCAGGCGCAGGTGGAAGAGGCCTACCGGCAGATAGAAGCGCAGTTTACGGCGGAGAAGATGCGTCAGTTGACCACGCTGCTGGAGGAGTTTATTGCGCTTGGCGTCCCTGCCGGGCGCGGTGATGAAGAAGAGTAGCGGTTACGGCTCGGCGCTCAACCTGGCGAGGGCAATAAGCGTTTCCGCGCGGGCAGGGGCCAGCGGTTCTCTCGGCTGCGGCAGCGGCCAGCCATATAACCAGCGGGCGCTGGCGGCGCAGGTGCGCCCCTGACAGGCGCCCATTCCGCAGCGCTGGGTAAGTTTGGCCTGCGGCCAGCCTCCGGCTGCCGCCACATCGCCGCAGCGCACATCCTCGCAGCGGCACAGCAGGCTCTCCGGCGTCGCCGCGTTTTTCAAAGATTCCGCCAGCCGGAAGGCGCGGTTTATGGCGTCGGCGAAGCGCTGCCAGCGGGCGCGGCGGGCAAATAACGCCTGCGCTTGATGGCTGGCCCCGGCGGCGGCAAAACCGGCGATTTCGCCCTCCGCCAGCGCCAGTTCGCTACCGCCGAAACCGGTGCACTCGCCGGCGGCGTAGATATCCGCGATGCTGGTCTGCTGCCAGCGGTTAACCTGTATCGCCTCCTGCGCCGTGGCGCAGCCAAACAGCAGCGCTGTCTCGATATTGGGTATCAGCCCGTAGCCGATAGCCAGCCGATCGCAGGCGATAGTTCGCTCGACGCCGCGCTGGCGCAACGTAACGGCTTCCAGCCGCGTTGTGCCGTGAGCGCGGATCACCTGCGTGCCGCTAAGATAGCCTTTCGGAGCCAGCGTCGCTAACTGGCGCAGCTTCTGCGGCCAGCGCCACAGCCCGCCGGCGAAGCGCAGCAGTGCCGGTAGCGGCGCTTGCTCAATGATATTCGTCACTTCGCCTCCGGCCTTGTTCACCGTATCCGCCACCGCCAGCAGTAGCGGACCGCTGCCGGCAATCACCACCTTTTCTCCTTTCAGCGCCAGGCCCTGTTTGATTTGCGCCTGCAGGCCGCCCGCGCCGGTCACGCCGGGTAAGGTCCAGCCGGGAAAGGGCAGCGACAGCTCGCGCGCGCCGCAGCAGAGGATCAGTTTCTGCCAGTAAACCACGCCACCGCTGTCGGCGGTTTCAAACAGCACGCTGTACGCGGAGGGGCGGGCAATCAGCCGCGCGCCGTTCACTAACCGGATGGCGGCAGACGCGGCGATGGCGTCGCGGTAGTGCCGGGCCAGGGCGGGCTGCGTCGCCTGCGGACCGGCACGCCAGATTTGCCCGCCAGGGGCGGGATTATCGTCGAGAATAATCACCTGTTTATTGCAGGCGGCGGCGGAGAGCGCGGCCGCCATCCCTGCGGGGCCGGCGCCGAGGATTAAAATGTCACAGCGCAGCGTGTTCATCGCGGCTCCTTTCTATTTGCATATCGGACCGGCACAGGGTCTGGCAGGCCAGCACCCGTAGGCCATCGACGGTGACCCGGCACTCCTGGCAGACGCCCATGCCGCAAAACGGCGCGCGGAGGCCGCCGTTAACCCCCTGGCGGGTGGTGGGGTCGCCGGTCAACGCCAGCGCCGCCGCCACGCTGATCCCTTCCGGCACCGTCAGTGCTTCGCCATCAACGATGATAGTGAGCGTGGCATTCATGCAATCGCCTCCTGTTGAGATAAACGAGCCGGGAGCCAGGCGTCGGGAGCCAATGGGCAGCGTTCATCGAGGATCTGCGCCGCCAGCAGTTCAGCCGAGGCCGGGGCAGTGGTGACGCCCAGCCCTTCATGGCCCAGCGCTAGCCATAAACCACGGCGGGTGGGGTGCGGGCCGATCAACGGATTGCCATCCGGCGAGGCGGCGCGCAGGCCGCTCCAGCAGCGGATGATATTCAACGTCGCCAGCGCCGGCACGAAATGGCGGGCGCGATCGAGCATCTGCGCCAGCAACGGCAGATCCAACTCGCGCTCGCGGTTATCAAACTGACGCGAAGAGCCAATTAGCAGCTGGCCGGTTGGCCGCGGCTGAAGGTTAAACGCCACCGAGGTGCCGCCGCCGTGGGCGCTGGCGCCGTAACCCAGCTCAACCAGCTGGTGATGCACCTGCGGCCCATAGCGATCGGTAATCGCCAGTTGGCCTTTTTTCGGTCGCAGCCAGTTTTCCGCTAACAGCGCGTTAGCTTCAAGGCCGCAGGCCACCACGATCGCCCGCGCCTGTAGCCGTTGGCCGCTGGCGAGCAGCACCTGCGGCTCGTCAATCGTCTGTACGCTATCGCGCAGGCAGGTAAGATGGTTTCCGGCATCGGTAATCAGCCAGCGGGCGACGTTCGGCGCGTAGACGATGCCATCGCCTGGCACCCACAGGCCGCCGGCCAGCCCGCCGCGCAGCAGCGGCTCGCGCCCGGCGATCTGCTGCGGGGTCTGGAGTTCGCTGTGCACCTGATGGCCGGCCATCCGCCGCTGTTTGTCGCCAGCCACGGCCATCTCTTCTTCGCTTTCCGCCAGCCACAGCGTACCGCAGCCGCGCCAGGCGCAATTGTCGGGCATCCGTGGCGTGATAGCGCGCCAGCGTTCCAGCGACCATGCCGATAATGCAAGCTCGGCGGGGTCGTCATCCATGCACACCAGATGGCCCATACCGGCCGCCGTCGCGCCAGGCTGACCGTCATCGATAAGCGTCACGCTCTGCCCCCGCTTCGCCAGCTGCCACGCGCAGGCGGCGCCGATGATCCCGGCGCCGATCACGATGACGTCGCACTGCTTCACGGCGCGATCCCCCAGCAGAAGGGATCGTCAGGGTTGAGGATCAATTGGTTATCGCCGCAGACCCAGGCTTCGCCTCGGATCGTTGGGATGATGCCTTCAGCGGTGCGCTGGTAGCTGGCGGTAAACCGGCTACCGATGATGCTGGCCTGCCGCCAGATTTCCCCCGGCTGCAACTTGCCATCCTGCGCCAGGCAGGCCAGCTTGGCGCTGGTGCCGGTACCGCACGGCGAGCGATCCCAGGCCTTTCCCGGACAGAGTACGAAGCTGCGGCTGTCGGCGGTATCGTCATCAGCGAACAGCTCAATATGATCGATAACTCCTCCGTCGTCGCCGCGGATCCCCGCGGCTTCCAGCCCCTCGCGCACTGCCCAGGCGTAGTCGGTGAGCTGTGGAATATGTTCGGGGGTAATGGCAAACGGGTGGTCGTTAATCAGGAAAAACCAGTTACCGCCCCAGGCAATATCGCCGATGACGGGACCCAGCGCGGTTTCAACGCGGATCTGTTTTTTCCAGCGGCGGGCCGGGACGTTTTGCACCGATACGCTGCCATCGTCGTGCAACGTGGCGCTTACGTCGCCGACCGGTGTTTCAATCAGATGTACGCCGGGCTGGATACGCCCAAGCCAGGCCAGCGAGGCGATAAGCCCGATTGTGCCGTGGCCGCACATATTCAGAAAACCGGCATTGTTGAAGAAAATCACGCCAGCGGTAGCCGCCGCCGAGACCGGTTTGCACAGCAGCGCGCCGACCAGTACGTCATTACCACGCGGTTCGAGAATGGCCGCCTGACGCCAATGGTCGAAGTCGCGGGCGAAGCGGTCGCGGCGCTTCGCCATGCTGCCGCCGCCGAGATCGGGGAATCCGTCAACGATCAGGCGGGTTGGTTCGCCGCCGGTGTGTGAATCAATAGCTCTCAACGTAATAGGGGGGCGTGGCGCGGTCATCAGACTCTCCGGAAGTTAACAACATGTTTCATCATGCTGGCGCAACCTTTCCCGACCTGCTTGAGCGCTTTCGTCAGAGAAAATGACGAAATCTGCACAGTAATGAGCGCGGTATATTTCTATTTCACATAGTTATTTCTTATTAATCATTTGTTTAATGCTGTGGTAAACCGAAAGCGACCATTGTGCCAGTGGCTAAACCAGGGGAAGGCGTAAAGCGGATCCAGGATCGCAAAACCGACGGTTGCTGCTTGAGGTGTTAACGGAAAGTGAATAAATATCCTTCGGTCACTTACCATGAGGAGGCCTTATGATCGGTGTTTCTGATGCGCCGCCGCCGCGGGCGGTTAACCAACCTGAGCTGGCCGTCGATGAGCTAAGCCAGATCTGCGAAGGGCTGGCGCGCCAGCGGCCGGAAAATATGCCCGCGCTGCTGAATGCGCTGGCGCTGATTGCGCCCCTGCTCAATGCCATCCCTAATGTGGTCTTTTTTATCAAAGATCGTCAGGCGCGCTATCTGCTGGCGAACCTGACGCTGGCCCGCCGCTGTGGTTTCAAAAGCGTCTCCTCGCTGCTGGGCAAAACCTCCGCTGATGTCTTTCCTTCCGCGCTGGGTCAGGGTTATACCGAGCAGGATCTTCGGGTGTTGCGCGAAGGCGTGACCCTGCGCGATCAGCTGGAAATGCATCTCTACAATGGTCGCGAGCGCGGCTGGTGCCTGACGCAGAAACTGGCGCTACGCGATATCAGCGGGCAGGTGATCGGCATGGCCGGGATCTCGCACGATCTGCAGGAGGCCCACGCCCGTCATCCGGCGTGGCAGCGGCTGGCGATCGTCGATGATCATATCCGCCGCCATTATCACCGGCCGATCGCCATGGAAGAGTTGACTGCCTTAAGCGGAATGTCGATTGCGCAGATCGAACGCTACTGCAAACGGATCTTTCATCTCACTCCGCGGCAAATGATCCACAAAGTGCGGCTGGAAAAAGCTACCGAACTGCTGGCTGGCGATACGCCGATTACCGATATCGCCCTGCAGTGCGGGTATACCGATCACAGCGCCTTTAGCCGCCAGTTCAAGGCGATGACCGGCTCGACGCCGCGCGATTTTCGCCTCACGCTGCTCGGATAAACGCTGGCTCACACTTTTGCCGACTGTGCTAATTTCGTCATCGTATTGAGGGAAAACCGACAAGCCGCCGGTTCCGCGACACGTCAATCTGTCAGTGAATATTCACCATTCATTCACTTCGACTTAACAAAATGACGACAAGGAACCGAGCATGAGCAAAAAAGCGATTCACTGGAGTGGCGTATTCCCGGCGGTCAGCACGCAGTTTCGTAGCGATTACTCCCTCGATTTAGATGCCACTCACGCGGTGATGAAAAACCTGGTGAAAGATGGCGTTTCCGGGCTGGTGGTGTGCGGCAGCGTGGGTGAAAACACCTCGCTGAGCACCGATGAAAAACTACAGATTATCGAGGTGGCGAAGGATGCCGCCGGCGGCAAAATTCCGGTTATCGCCGGGGTGGCCGAGTTCACCACCGCCTTTGCCCAGAAAATGGCGAAAGAGGCGGAGCGCGTCGGCGTCGACGGGATCATGGTGATGCCGGCGCTGGTCTACTCCTCAAAACCGCATGAAACCGCGGCCCACTTCCGCAGCGTGGCGAGCGCTACCGACCTGCCGATTATGGTCTATAACAACCCGCCGATTTACAAAAACGACGTGACGCCGGACATTCTCGCCACCCTGACCGACTGCGACAACATCGTCTGCTTTAAAGACTCCTCCGGCGATACCCGCCGCTTTATCGACCTGCGTAACACCGTTGGCGACCGCTTCGTGCTGTTTGCCGGGCTGGATGACGTGGTGGTGGAAAGTATTGCCGTCGGCGCGGAAGGCTGGATCTCCGGAATGTCCAACGCCTTCCCGCGCGAAGGGGAAACGTTATTCCGTCTCGCCCGCCAGCAGCGTTACGAAGAGGCGATGGCGTTGTACCGCTGGTTCATGCCGCTGCTGCATCTCGATGCGCGTCCGGATCTGGTGCAGTGCATCAAGCTGTGTGAAGAGTTGCTGGGCCGCGGTAGCGCCATTACCCGTCCGCCGCGTCTGGCGCTGGAAGGCGAAACGCGCCAGCAGGTGGTGGCGATCGTTGAACAGGCGCTGGCCACTCGTCCGACGCTGCCGGATGTCGGCCTCTGAGCACAGGAGTCAATATGAATGCATCTCAGACCATGGCGGGACGGCAGTTTATCGCCGGACGCCGTATTGCCAGCGGTGAGGCGACGCTATTGAGCCTGCGGGCGGTGGACGGCGAAGCCACCGGCCACCGCTTTTATCCGGCTTCCTGTGAGGAAGCCGCTCAGGCCGCAGAAGCCGCGCAGGAGGCCTTTGCCGTCTATTCACAAACCACGCCGCAGCAGCGGGCGCGCTTTCTCAACGCCATTGCTGATGAACTGGATGCGCTGGGCGAGGCGTTTTTTGCTATCGCCGGGCAGGAGACCGCGCTGCCGCTGGCGCGGCTACAGGGAGAACGGGCGCGCACCAGCGGCCAGTTGCGGATGTTTGCTGGCGTGATCCTGCGCGGCGATACCTTCGCCGCCCGTATTGATACCGCCTTAGCCGACCGTCAGCCGCTGCCGCGCCCGGACCTGCGCCAGTATCAGCAGGCGTTAGGGCCGGTGGCGGTGTTTGGCGCCAGCAACTTTCCGTTGGCCTTTTCTACCGCTGGCGGCGATACCGCCTCGGCGCTGGCGGCTGGCTGCCCGGTGGTGGTGAAGGCCCATCCGGGCCATATGGCCACCGCCGAGCTGACCGCCGAGGCGATCGTCAGGGCGGTGGTACGGTGCGGTTTACCCGGCGGCGTATTCAATATGATTTTCGGGACCGATATCGGCGCCGAATTGGTCCGTCATCCGGCGATTCAGGCCGTTGGCTTTACCGGTTCGTTGGCCGGCGGTAAGGCGCTGTATCAGCTGGCGCAGCAGCGCCCGCAGCCAATTCCGCTGTTTGCTGAAATGTCGGCGATTAACCCATTGATTATTCTGCCGCAGGCGCTGCAGACGCGGGCCGAGGCGCTGGCAAACGAGCTGGTGGCGTCATTCACCCTCGGCGGCGGCCAGTTCTGTACCCGTCCGGGGCTGATTCTGGCGCTGCGCGGCGCCGGGCTGGAACGCTTTAAGTCGGCGCTGTGCGCGGCGGTAGCGGGCTCCCCGCCGCAGGTGTTGCTCAATGTGCCGACCCTTCAGCACTACCGTCAGGGCGTGGCGGCGCTTGCGGCGCACCCGCGTATCGAGAAGTTGGCGAGCGGCATCGCCGCCGGCGCCGGGCAGGCGCAGACCCTGCTGTGGCAGGCTCAGGTCGAGGATCTGTTGGCGCAGGATACGCTGCTGCAGACCGAAGTTTTCGGCCCGTTATCGCTACTGGTGGAAGTGGACGACGTGGCCCAGCTGCAGGCGGTGGTGAAAGCGCTGCAGGGTCAGCTCACCGCGACGCTGCATGCCGAGGCGGATGACGGCCCGCTGGCGGCGAGCCTTCTACCGCTGCTTTGTGAGAAGGCCGGACGGGTGCTGTTTAACGGTTATCCCACCGGCGTGGAAGTGTGCGATGCGATGGTCCACGGCGGCCCGTGGCCGGCGACCACCGACGCACGCGGGACCTCGGTCGGCAGCCGGGCGATTGAACGCTTTCTGCGCCCGGTCTGTCTGCAGAACGCGCCCGCCGCCCTGTTACCGCCGGCGCTGCAGGATGCGAACCCTTTGAACCTGCTGCGCCTGGTCAACGGCCAGTGGACCCGGGAAGCGATTTCCTCCTCTCATTGACGCAAGGGCATCACCATGACCATTCACTCTACGCATAACAGTCAAACCCGCGTTGCAGAGTCGGGTAAGTTTAAAAAACAGCTGACCCTAACCGATCTCACCTTTATCGGCCTGGGGGCAATTTTCGGCTCCGGATGGTTATTCGCTGCCAGTCACGTCGCATCCATCGCTGGTCCGGCCGGGATCGCATCGTGGGTGATCGGCGGCTTTGCGGTGCTGCTGCTGGGGATTGTCTACTGCGAGCTGGGGGCGGCGCTGCCGCGCGCCGGCGGCATTATTCGCTACCCGGTCTTTTCCCACGGTGAGCTGATGGGCTATCTGCTGGGGTTCATCACCCTGATCGCTTTCTCCAGCCTGATCTCGATTGAAATTGTCGCCGCCCGGCAATATGCCGCCGCCTGGTTTCCGGCGCTGACCCAACCGGGCTCCAGTTCGCCGACGCTGCTGGGGTGGGTGGTGCAGTTCCTGCTGCTCTGTTTCTTCTTTGCGCTTAACTACTACAGCGTTAAGACCTTCGCCCGATCGAACAACTTCATCAGCGTGCTCAAGTTTCTGGTGCCGCTGCTGGTGGTGGTGACGCTGTTCGCCTTCTTTAAACCGGAGAACCTGCACGCTCAGGGGATTGCGCCATTCGGCATGTCCGGGGTGGAAGCGGCGATCAGCGCGGGGGGAATTATCTTCGCTTATCTGGGATTGACGCCGATTATCTCGGTAGCCAGCGAAGTACAAAAGCCGCAGCGCACTATCCCTATTGCGTTGATTTTATCAGTGGTGCTGTCGACGATTATCTACGTGCTGCTGCAGCTGGCGTTCCTTGGCAGTATCCCCACCGAGATGCTGAACGGCGGCTGGGCCGAGGTGAGCAAACAGTTCTCGCTGCCGTATCGCGATATCGCCATTACCCTCGGCATGGGTTGGCTGGCCTTTATGGTGATAAGCGATGCGATTATCTCCCCGAGCGGCACCGGCAATATCTATATGAACGCGACGCCGCGGGTGATCTACGGCTGGGCGAAGGCGGGTACTTTCTTTAAGGCCTTTACCCATATTGATAAAGCGTCCGGGATTCCGCGCCCGGCGCTATGGCTGACCTTTGGGCTGTCGATTTTCTGGACGCTGCCGTTCCCCTCCTGGGAACAGCTCATTAGCGTGGTATCGGCAGCCCTGGTGCTGAGCTACGCCATCGCCCCGGTGACCGCCGCCGGGCTGCGCCGCAACGCGCCGGATCTACCGCGGCCTTTCCGCGTGCGCGCCTTCGGCATCATCGGCCCGGTATCGTTTATGATCTCGGCGCTGATTGTCTACTGGTCCGGCTGGAATACGCTCTCGTGGCTGTTGGGGCTGCAAATCGTGATGTTTGTCGTCTACGTGATGTGCAAAGGTAAGGTGCCGGAACATACCGTGAGCCTGGCGCAGCAGGTGAAGTCTTCGCTGTGGCTGATCGTTTTTTATGCGTTGATTATCCTCTTTTCCTGGCTGGGCAGCTTCGGCGGGCTTAATGTTATCGGTCACCCCTGGGATACGGTGCTGGTGGCGGCGATGTCGTTGGGGATTTACTACTGGGGGGCGCGCAGCTGCCTGCCGCAGGCTAACTTTAGCGGAGACGAAGAAGAGTAAAGGAGAACAGTATGGAGTCGGTAACTCTATCGTTACCTGAAGCTTATGACCTGGCGCTGGAGGTACTCAGCGCCAATGGATTTAGCGCCGACCACGCGGCGGCCATTGCACGTAATGTAGCCGCCGGGGAGCGCGACGGCTGCGCTTCCCACGGCCTGTGGCGGCTGTTGGGCATTGTCGATACCTTGCGTAAAGGTAAGGTATCGCCTGATGCCGAGCCGCAAATCCACGATCAGGCGCCGGCGATTGCGCGGGCGGACGCCGGCGGCGCTTTTTCGCTGCTGGCCTACGAGCGCGCGCTGCCGTTACTGCTGGAGAAGGCGCGGCACAGCGGGATTGCGGCGTTGGCGATTAACCGCTGCGTCCATTTTTCCGCGCTGTTTGCCGATATTGAGCCGTTGACCGAGGCAGGGCTGGTGGGGCTGGCCTGCACGCCAAGCCACGCCTGGGTCGCCCCGGCGGGCGGCACGCGTCCGCTGTTCGGTACCAATCCTATCGCTTTTGGCTGGCCGCGGCGGGACAAACCGCCGTTTATTGTTGATATGGCGACCAGCGCCGCGGCGCGCGGCGAGATCCAGCTGCATCAGCGCGCCGGCAAAGCGCTACCGCAAGGATGGGGGATCGACAGTCAGGGACAGCCAACGACCGATGCCGCAGAGGTGCTGAACGGCGCGATGTTAACCTTTGGCGGCCATAAGGGCTCGGCGCTGGCGGCAATGGTTGAGCTGCTGGCCGGGCCGCTTATTGGCGATATGACCAGCGCCGAATCGCTGGCGTGGGATAACGGCGCGGGAGGTCTCCCCTACGGCGGCGAGCTTATCCTGGCGCTGGATCCGCAGCGCTTTCTCGGCGCGCAGGCACAAGAGCAGCTGGAGCGCGCCGAAACGCTGTTCAATGCGATGCAGGATCAGGGCGCGCGGCTGCCGGGCGAGCGGCGTTTCGCCTGCCGCCAGCAGAGTGAGCGGCAGGGGGTCGCCATCAGCCGTTCATTGCATGATGAGATTTGCGCTTTGCGCCAGGGTGGATAAGGCGCGAAGCGCCGCCACCCGGGACATCCCCCGGCTTGCGCTACGCTTAGCCGGGCTACCGAACGTCGCGGGTTGTGTAGCCGGGGTAAGGCGCGAAGCGCCGCCACTGGGGCATCCCCCTGCTTGCGCTACGCTTAGCCGGCTACCGAACGTCGCGGGTTGTGTAGCCCGGGTAAGGCGCGAAGCGCCGCCACCGGGGATGCCTGTCAAAACAGCGTGTCGAGCTCGTCCAGCACGTTGTAGTCGTCATCGACCAGCAGCAACGTCTTCCACTTATCAAAGGTCAGACAGGGGTGCGAAGTGCCGAACAGCAGAATATCGCCGACCTGCACATCGCTGCCCGGCGCCAGGCGCAGCATGCAGTGCTGATCCATGATGCCGATACTGACGATCGACTCCGCGCGCAGCGCTAACTGCTGGCCGTTACGATAATGGGCGATCGGCTGCGGCAGCCCGGCGTCGAAGGCGCAGTCGCGCTTGCCGAAGTTTACCACCGCGCGATCCGCCTCAGGCACCGATTGCACCATCGCCATCAGCTCCAGCGCTGATGTAAGATCGCCGGCGAGATCGCAGGCAATCGGATCGCGGGCGATCAGCTCTTGTTGTGCGAGATCGTAGATCCCGCGATCGTGGGTGATATAACAGCCAGGGCGGATGACGATACGGCAGCGGCGCGGTTTTGCCGCCGCCAGCCAGATGTTGCACACCACGTCATACCAGACGGTGCCCGCGCCGGTGAGAATAAATTCGCCGTCAACCAGCGGCTCCATGCGGCAGGCAAGCGCCGCGGCCTGTTGTAATAACGCTTCCACCTGCGGTTGTGGATCGTCGCCGTGCAGCACTCCTTCATACAATTCCAGTCCGCGTAGCCGTAACCCCGGCAGGTCGCTTACCCGCTGCGCCAGCGCCAGCGCGTCATCAACGCTACGACAGCCGCAGCGCCCGCCCGGCACGCCAAGTTCAATCAGCACATCCAGCGTTTGTCCCTGGGCGGCGAAGAATGCGGAGAGGGTGCGTACGTTAGCCTCGCTATCGACGCAGCAGATAAAATCCACTGCCCGATAGTGGGCTTTTAGCTGCGCGACCACCTGCATATTGGCCTTGCCGACCAGCTGATTGACCATCAGGACGCGTTGGATGCCGCTGGCCATCGCCGCGCTGGCCTGCCAGGCGCTACCCACGCCAATCCCCCACGCTCCCGCTCGCTGCTGCGCCTGAAAAATCCATGGCGTCATTGTCGTTTTGCCATGCGGCGCCAGCGACACCCCGCGGGCGTCGGCGTAACGCTGCATCCATGAAATATTATTTTCCAGCGCCGACTTTTTTAGCAGCGCGGCGGGTAGACAGACCTCTTCCGCCAGCAGATTAGCCGGCGCGGACATGAGGGCGGATTTGTGCGGGATGAGCGGTGCTGAATGGTATTTCATAACACTATCCTTTCAGGGGTTATAATCGGTTAGTCTCTTGGTATCATTTATAACTATTTGATAAATATATTTTTAATATAAAAATGTTATTCGTTTTGAATAAAAGTATCACAAAATGATCTGGGTTTTGCGTAGTTTTCCACTGTTTTTTGCGCTTGTAAATGGTTAACTTATCGGCATGTCGAAAGGGAGTAATTGCTATGAAAGTTGACTGGCTTTTCAAAAACGTCACGGTGATCGACGGGAGCGGCGGGCCGCAATACCGTGCTGATGTGGCGGTGAAGGGCGACCGAATAATGGCTATCGCCCCGGCGCTGGATGTCGCGGCGGAGCAGGTGATTGATGGCCAGGGGCGGGTACTGGCGCCGGGCTTTATTGATGTGCATACCCATGATGATATCAACGTTATCCGTATGCCTGAGTACTTGCCGAAACTCAGCCAGGGGGTGACGACGGTGATCGTCGGCAACTGCGGGATCAGCGCGGCAACCGCCACCATGCGCGGGGAAGTGCCGGACCCGATGAATCTCCTCGGCGAGCAGCAGCACTTTATCTATCCCACCGTGGAGGCTTATGCCCACGCGGTGGAAGCGGCGCGACCGTCGTTGAACGTCGGCACGCTAATCGGTCACACCGCGCTGCGTAATAACCATATGGACGATCTGTTTCGTCCGGCGAGCGAGACGGAAATCGCCGGCATGCGCGTACAGCTACGCGATGCGCTGCGCCAGGGTGCATTAGGGCTCAGTACCGGGCTGGCCTACGCCAGCGCCTTCCAGTCGACTACCGAAGAGGTGATGGCGCTGGCGGAAGAGCTGGCAGCCGGGAAGGGCGTCTATACCACCCATTTACGTTCAGAGTTTGAGCCGATTCTCGAGGCGTTGGATGAAGCCTTCCGCATCGGCCGCCACGGCAACGTGCCGGTGGTGGTTTCACACCACAAGTGCGCCGGGGCGAAAAACTGGGGGCGTACCAAAGAAACGCTGGCGTTTTTCGATGAGATGCGCCAGCAGCAGGATATCGCCTGCGACTGTTATCCCTACTCCGCCAGCTCGTCGACGCTGGATATGAAACAGGTGACCGATGAGTTTGATATCGTGATCACCTGGTCCGAAGCGCAGCCGGAGCAGGCGGGGAAAACGCTGCAGCAGATCGCCGATGAGTGGCAGGTGAGCCTGCACGACGCCGCGGCGCGGCTGATGCCGGCGGGCGCTATCTACTACAACATGGATGAGCAGGACGTACGGCGAGTGATGCGCTATCCGGTCACCATGATTGGCTCTGACGGGCTGCCGAACGATCCGATGCCGCATCCGCGCCTGTGGGGCGCCTTCCCGCGGGTACTCGGCCACTATAGCCGCGACGAGCAGCTATTCCCGCTGACTACCGCGGTACACAAGATGACCGGGCTGTCGGCGGCGCGCTTCCAGTTGGCGGATCGCGGGCTGGTGAAAATTGGCTACTTTGCCGACCTGGTGCTGTTTGACCCGCAGACGGTGCGCGATGTCGCCAGTTTCTCCGATCCGAAACGACCGGCGGACGGCATTGAGGCGGTGATGGTCAACGGCGTGATGAGCTACGGCAGTGATAAGAAAATTACCGGGCGGGCAGGGCGTTTCCTGCGCCGTCGGATGGACTAAGGAGTTGAGTATGAGTATCAAACGTTATGGCGTAGAAGGCGGTACCGGCACCGGCGGTCAGCATCTGCCGTTTGCCCGCGCGGTGGAAGCCGGCGGCTGGCTATATGTCTCCGGGCAGACGCCGATGAAAAATGGCGAAGTCGTGGAAGGCGGCATCGTCGAACAATCGCGGCTGGCGATCCAGAACTGCGTCGACATCATGAGCGAAGCCGGTTATGGCCTGGCGGACGTGGTACACGTGAAAGTGATCCTCACCGACGCGCGCTATTTCCAGTCGTTCAATAAGGTATTTCGCGAGTTCTTTGGCGATAATCCGCCAGCGCGCATTTGCTGCGTGGCGGACCTGGTGGTGGATTGCAAAGTTGAAGTGGATGTGACCTGTTTTAACGCTGCGCGACAATAACGCCTGACGGCAAAAAAATAATTCCCTCCCTTTCCGGGAGGGATCATCAAAAAAATGTGATATCGGCACCAGAGTGAATAAATAAATCGGTGCCACTGGGTTCGCTATGCCTTTTTTCAGGCATGGTTCCTGTTAACTCATAATATTCAGCGGCACGAATATTATTTATTACGTCTGGATGTGAGCCATGAATAATATGTCATTTATGATTTGGTTTTCCGTTTATGCCTGCGCGATGATTACTTTAGGTTGGTACGTTTCGCGCAAACAGAAAACCGGCGAAGACTTTTTACTTGGCGGTCGTTCGCTGCCGATGATCCTCACTCTCGGTTCGACGGTCGGCACCATGGTGGGGACCGGCTCCAGCGTCGGCGCCGTCGGCTTTGGCTACAGCAACGGCTGGGCCGGGATGCTTTACGGCCTTGGCGGCGCGGTGGGGATCCTGCTGGTGGCATGGTTATTCGCACCGGTACGTAAACTTCGCTTCATGACCATGAGTGAAGAAATGTCGTATTACACCGGCGGCAGTAAAATTATTAAAAACCTCGTCGCGATACTTATTTTTATTGCCTCTATCGGCTGGCTGGGAGCGCATATATTAGGCGGCGGATTATATCTGGCGTGGGCCAGCGGCATTGATATTAATGTCGCGAAAATTATTATCGCGCTGGCTTTTGTGGTTTATGTCGGTATCGGCGGCTATTCCGCGGTGGTGTGGATCGATACCATTCAATCGATCGTGCTGTTCGTCGGCTTTATTTTAATGGCGGTGCTGGCGGTTCATCACGTTGGCGGCTGGAGCCATATTCAGCAGGCCGTCGATCCGGCGGCGCAAAGCCTGTTCGCGGTCGATAAATTAGGCGTGTTGCCGGCGCTATCATTGGCGATGGTGATCGGCGTCGGCGTGCTGGCGACGCCTTCTTATCGCCAGCGTATTTACTCGGCGAAGACCGTCTCCTCGGTGCGCCAGTCCTTTACCATTACCGGCCTGCTGTATCTGGGCTTCTCTTTCCTGCCGGCGATCATCGGTATGGCGGTATGGACCATGAACCCGCAGCTGGAAAACAGCGGCTTCGCTTTCTTGTTTGCCACTCAGGTGCTGCCGCCGGTGCTGGCGATGGCGATCCTGATTGCCGGGATGTCGGCCAATATGTCTTCCGGCAGCTCTGATGCCATCGCCGCGGTGTCCATCATGCTGCGCGACCTCTACACCCTGGTGACCGGCCATATGCCCGCGCCGGAGAAAGCGATTCGCCTGTCGCGGATCTTCCTGGTTCTGGTGATTGCGCTGGCGCTGCTGTTTGCCCTGACCTCCAACGACATCATCAGCTACATCACCAAAATGATCTCGATGATTATGTCCGGGATGTTTATCTGCACCATGCTTGGCCGCTTCTGGAAACGTTTTAACTGGCAGGGCGCGGTCGCCGCGCTGGCCGGCGGCGCCGGGGCATCGGTTGCGGTACTGGTGGATAGCGACTGGCTGGCATTCTGGGGCAACCCGTGTATTCCGGCGGTACTGACGAGCCTGGTGGCTTCGGTGGTGGTGACGTTACTGACCCCGGCCAGCAGCATGAGCCGCGAGCAGGCGCTGGAGATGATTACCCGCGAGCGTGAAAGCCGCCCAACGCCGCCGCCGCTGCCGATTGGCAAACGTCATACCTCACGCGGGTAAGGGGCAATCATGAACGAGTATATTGCCGTCGATTGGGGCTCTACGCAGCTGCGGGCATGGCGGATGCGTGATGGCGAATGCATCGACAAGCTGAAGCTGCCCTGCGGCGTCACGCGCCTGAACGGGCAGCGCGCCGAAGCGGTATTTCAGCAGCAGCTGGCGCCGTGGCGCGGCGACCCCGCGCTGCCGGTGGTGATGGCGGGCATGATCGGCAGCGATGCCGGTTGGCAACCGGTGCCTTATCTGGCCTGCCCGCTGGCGCTGGAGGCGCTCAACGGTCAGTTACATGAGGTGGCGGAAAACGTGTGGATCGTGCCGGGGCTGAAAGTGGCGCAGGCCGCAGATTACGACGTGATGCGCGGTGAAGAAACGCAGCTGCTGGGCGCCTGGCAACTGATGCCCGCGGAGTGTTACGTGATGCCCGGCACCCACTGCAAATGGGTGCAGGTGCAAAACGGCGTGGTGCGCCAGTTCGCCACGGCGATGACCGGCGAACTGCATCACCTGCTGCTTAACCATTCGCTGCTCGGTCAGCAACTGCCTGCGCAGTTGCCGGATGAAGCCGCTTTCGCCCTCGGTATGGAAAAAGGGTTAAATCAGCCGGCGTTATTGTCCGGGCTTTTTAGCGCCCGCGCCGCGCGGGTGTTAGGCGCATTGGCGGCGGCTTCGGTGAGCGATTATCTCTCCGGGCTGTTGATAGGCGCGGAGGTGGCGACCTTTAGCGAACGCTATCGCGCCAGCCGCGTGGTGCTGGTTGGTGAGCACTCGCTCAGTGCCCGTTATCAGCAGGCGATGGCGGCGCGCGGGTTAGCCGTTTCCTGTTGTTCCGGCGAGGCGGCGTTTCTTTCGGGTATAGCGAGGATGATTGATGGACAAGGTTAAACTGGTGGCGATTTTACGCGGTATTCAGCCTGGTGAGGCGGCGGAGCATATCGCCGCACTTATCGAGGCGGGTTTTCGCTATATTGAAATTCCGCTTAACTCGCCGGACTGGCAGCAAAGTATTCCGGCGATGGTGCGCCAGTTTGGCGAGCGGGCGGTGATTGGTGCGGGGACGGTGCTGAAGGTTGAACAGGTTGATTTTCTGGCTGAAGCCGGGGCGAAACTTATCGTGACGCCCAATACGGCCCCGGCGGTGATCCGCCGCGCGGTAGAAAAGGGGATGCTGGTGTGCGCCGGCTGTGCCACGGCCTCCGAGGCGTTTAGCGCGCTGGATGCCGGGGCGCAATGGCTGAAAATCTTTCCGTCATCGGCATTCGGCCCGGACTATATCCGCGCGCTGAAAGCGGTGTTGCCGCCGGAGGTGCCGGTGCTGGCGGTCGGCGGCGTGACGCCGGAAAACCTGCACAGCTGGCGTCAGGCGGGCTGCGCGGGGGCGGGGTTAGGCAGCGATCTCTACCGCGCCGGGCAGCCGTTGGCGCGTACCCGCCAGCAGGCGCAACGCTTTATCGCCGCCTGCGGCGATTAATCGCCGAGCGGCAGTCGGTCGACGCCGTCGCGGTGGTCGTCGAGCGCCAGCTTAATGCGGCGCAGACGGTCTTTCGCCTGCGGTTTATTGGCCATCGCCAGTTCGGTGGCCAGCACATCTACCATCGCCAACATCGCATAGCGTGAAGCGCTGGGCTTGAAAATATAGTCGTTTTCGCTCACCAGCAGCGGTAGCACGATATCGGCCTGCGCCGCCAGTGGCGTTTCCGGCGGGGTAATGGCGACAATTTTCGCCCCGTATTGCCGGGCGATGGCGGCGCTTTCAATCATCTCTTTGGTATAGCCGCCGAGCGACAGCACAATCACCACATCTTTCGCCGTCACCGCCGAACTCATCATGCGTACCAGAAGGCCGTCGCTCTGGCTGACTACCGGCAACCCGAGGCGGAACAGGCGATACTGGATCTCCTGCGCGCAGATGGTCGAACCGCCGCCCATACCCAGCGCAAGCACCTGACGGGCGTCGCTAATCCATTCCACCGCGCGTTTCAGCGCCGCAAGATCCAGCGCCCGGCGGTTGGTTTCCAGTACGCTGATGATCGATTCATAAATTCCCTGTACGCCTTCCAGATCCGGCACATCGAGAATAAAGCGCTGACCAATGGCCAGCGACTGGGCGAGCTTCATTTTCAGTTCGCGTACGTCTTTACAGCCCAGCGCACGAGCAAAGCGCGTCACCGATGCCTGGCTGGTGTCGGTCAGGCGCGCCAGTTCGGCAATCGGCATTTCCGCCGCGGCGGCGACGTCGTCGAGAATAAACTGCGCAATACGCTTTTCGGTCGCGGTCAGCGCCATAAAGCGGTCGGTGATGCAGGAGATGATATCGATCGAGTAGGCCATTCCGGGTATCAGGTTATGTATTAGGTTATGTATTGGGAATGGTACTTTGTACCATATGCCGGTGACAAAATCAGCGCGGCGCCTCTCGCGGCGCTAAAAATCAAGGCGCATCGCGCAGCGGGTTTCCGCCGTCAGGCCGTGCTCCGTTTCCAGCGCGCGTTTCGCCGCCAGCCCTTCGGGTAGGTGCAGTTCATTGAGGATGGTGAAGCCCAGCCGGGTATAAAATGGCGCGTTCCACGGCACCTCGCGAAAGGTGGTGAGCGTCACCGCCGGGAAGCCGTCGCGGCGGGCGTTGTCGATAGTTTGGCTAAGCAGGGCGCGGCCAATACCCTGGCCCTGCCACTGCTGATGGACAGAGATTTCTACAATAAACAGGGCATCGTCCAGCGGCTCGCTCAGCAGGAAACCGACGGGTCCGTGGTCAGCGAGCGCCAGCAGGCTATGGCCGGTTTCCAGGTATTGCCGGTGCTGTTCAACGCTCATTACCGGGCTTTCCGCCAGCCAGGCGAAAGCGGGTATGCGCGCAAAGGATTGTGCCGCCGAACGTTCCAGCGCGGGCAGCAGCGGCAGATCGCCTTCTTCAGTCAGGCGAAAAGTGATGGTGGGGTTTATAGTGTTAGTTTTCATCGCCTCAGCATAGCAGCCTCAGGGAGAAATGCATGGAGTTCACCGCCGTTCCTGCCGTCCAGTTTAGCGGCGCGCAGTTGACTACGATTTTGAATGACTGCTTTGCCGATTATCTGGTGCCGGTGTCGATGTCGGTAGATCTGTTTGTACAGCGCTTTAGCGCCGAAGGGTTAAACCTGTTGCAGTCTAAGGTGTGGCTGGCAGGAGATGAACCGGCGGCTATCGGGCTCATCGCTCGCCGCGGGCGCGATGCGCGGCTGGCGGCTTTTGCTATTCATCCCGGCTTTCGCGGCAAAGGACGAGGGCGACAATTGATGACCTCGCTTATCGCCGATTTACGCGCTCAGGGCGTACAGCGAATGTGGCTGGAGGTGATCCGCGATAATCACCGGGCGGTGGCGCTGTATCAGTCATTGGGCTTTACCGTGCGTCACGGGCTGTGCGGCTATCTCAGCGCGGGGCAAGCGGAGCCGCGTGAATCCAGCCTGGATGAGTATGATTTGCTGAGCCTGCTGCGTCATGCAAGCCTGGAGCTGGAAGGGCAACTGCCGTGGCTGCTGGATCCGCTGACCTTTATTACCTTGCCCTGTCGGGCGTTGACGCTGCATCAGCAGGCCTTCGCCGTACTGGCGACCACCGCCAGTAAGCCGCAGCTACAGTTTTTATGGCTGACGCCGGCGGCGCGCGGACGCGGGCTGGGGCGGGAAATGCTGCTCGCGCTGGCTCAACAATTTCCGGGATTAAGCACTTCGGTGACCATCCCGGAAACCTTCACGCCGCTATTTAAATCGGCGGGCTATGCGCCGCTGGCGCTGCAGCAGTACGAGATGTGCCTGCCGTTGAACTAGCCCGGCAGCGGAGCCGGGCCGTAGGTGTTAGCCTTCGCGGCCGACGATTTTAATATCCACCATGCCAATGCCTAACTGGCGCGGCGCGTGGCCGACAATATTGCCTTCGTTGGTGGACTGCGGCTCCGGCGGAGTGATTGTTAAGGTGTTGCTGCGCGCCGGATTGTCGAAATGCAGCGTCGTCGTGGTCACTTCATTGGCTAAAGTAAGTACTTGCTCGCTTTTCCCGACGCGCACCGGTATTGGCTGGTTGGCGTTCGGGCCGAAGGCTTTGGCGGTGATCACCAGATCGAATTTTTCCGGTAGCGGTTCTTTATATTCAATCTTCACCTCGTCACCGAGTTGGGCATTAGACCAGCGTCCCCACAGCTCAGGCCGCGAGATGCCGCTGAACTGTTTGACCTCTTCCGGCGCGCCGGCGACATTAAACACAAAGCTATCGGCTTTGTAGCGAATATCGTTATCGACAATTTTCAACGTATCGACGTTGCCTTTATAGCGCTCCATATCAATGACGGTATCTTTAAAGGCGGTTTTGCCCTGCCACTGCGGCTTATCGACATGCTGTACTTTTTGTTCGCCGCCCAGTTGACCCTGAGAGACGCACCAGTCGGTGGACAGCGCCAGTTCCGGCCGCCACAGTTGGCCCATCTTGTAGCAGCGGTCGACCCATACGAAGTTGTCGCGCGGGGCGAAATCCGCCAGTTGGAAGCGTAGCGGCGCGGAATATTCGCTTTCCGGAATCGGCTCGACGCGCTGATCAGAGACCCGCAGCAGCAGCGGCAGACGGAAGTGGCTACCGGAGAATGCGATCATGTTCTTCTGCGAGTCGATGCTGAAATTCTTAATCTCTTTCGGGAAATTCCACAGACGAATGACATCTGGTTTCCATGCCAGCACTTTCTCTTTCATGTTCATGAAGATAGTGGAGAGCGACTCTGCGGAAAGGCTGCTGCGGCCGAGGCCGATATAGTTATCGCCGCCGAGAATATCCAACACCGTTGCGCCGTTATCCATGGTATTACGCTTCACGGCCAGCACATCCTGTTGAGGCTGGTCGCCGCGCAGGATAAAGAACAGGTTGCTGCGATCCTGTTTGTTCAGATAATCCCAGGCGGTGTTCTTCATCGCCAGATGATCGGACGAAACCACGATGACCGTATTTTTGAAGTACGGCGAGGCCTTAATCTTTTCAATCAGCGCGGCGATGTGCTCCTGGCTACAGGCCACGGCGCTGAAGGAGAGGTTCTTTTTGCCATCCATGTCATAGCGTTTACGCTCGCAGGTGCGTGAGATAAAGCCGTCAGGGTGGTGGGTATCGACGGTGAGAGCGAACAGCGAAAAGCGTTTGCCGGATTGGGAGAGCGCTTCGAACTTTTTCCACGTTTCGTCGAGCACGGTGTCGTCGTAGAAGCCCCAGTCGTTGCGGTAGGACGGGTCAGCCACCGTTGTTTTCAGCTCTTCCGCGCCGTACAGGTGATCGAAGCCGTGAGATTTGAGGAAAACGTCTTTACCAGCAAAACGCAGGTTGGCGCCCTGCACAAAGTAGTTTTCGTAACCGGAGTTTTTCAGGATATCGCCAAGACAGATATTTTGCGGAAAGAAGCTGGATACCGCCGCGGAAGCGTTGCCTTCGAACGGCGCGAACAGCGGAATACCGCACTGGGAAGCGACCATGCCGGCGATGGTGTAATCGGTGCCGGGAAGCTGCGCGGTGTTGCTGAAATCCAGCCCTTCGCTTTTGATTTTACCCAGTTCCGGCGTTAGTTCGGGGAAAGCCTCGTTATTGAAATAGGTGCGTTCCAGGCTCTCGCCGTAGATATAGACCAGATTCAGCTGCGGATTGTTGATGCTTTTCGACGGCTCTTTGTAGTAAGCCGTGAAGTCCGGATCGCCGTCTCGGGATTGCGATTTCACGAGTTCGGTGATTTGACGGAACGCCGGGCTGGCGTCGACGGAGGCCAGCGCCAGTACCAGCGCAATCAGGCTGTAGCCAAAGTGATGCGGATGATGCCGGCGACGGCGTAATATCCAGCCGAGAGCGCCAAATACGGCGACCAGCGCCAGCACCAGACCGATACCCGGCAGAATATATTTACTGACGCCCGCGCCGGTCAGGCTGTTGGTCAGGGTATAGAGTACCGCATCGTTAATACCGTCGCCGGTGAAGTAGTCGCTGGCGTACAGGGTGATATTAAGCACAACAAACAGCCCCAACACCGCCAGGGTGGCAGAGAACCACCAGGTGTTGCGACCGGCTTTCCAGGCATAGATCACCACCGAGGCGAGAAACAAGGCGATGGATAACAACTCTGACACAGCTAACCCTCGTATGCGCCAGCGGCGGGCTGGCCGGATAGATCGATTTTCACGCTACACTGTAATGGCAGCGCCTTTCTGCTGCAATTGTAGTGTCATGAAAGTGTGCTGTGATTCAGAATTGGTTTAGAAAGCGTCTTTTTTGTACGATGTCTCATCCTGTCGTCCCGGGGAAAACAGGAGCAGAAAAGTAAAAATAGCGATTGCGGCCGCGCTGGCAACGCTAAAGCGCCAAACGCGGCATCGGCGGGGAAATTTAAGAGAGGAAGTTAACGCCCTGTTTCAGTACCAGGTCACAGGCTTTGGTCTTCACTTTTTCAGCCAGCGGGCTGCTGCCCAGGGTGTTGAGATTCAACTGCTGGCCGTTATTACTGCTCAGCAATCCCTGTAGCCCTTCCAGATAACCGGTATCCTGTTTCTGTTTCTCCGGCGTGCTCAGGCCAAGCTTATCCAGTACCTGGTTTTTAACGTTGTCGGCGTTGGTGACCGAGGTCAGTTTTTTTTGCGCGCAATAAGAGAGAACGCCGGCGGCATTGTTCATGCTGCTGGAGGTGAGCGCCTGGTTGCCGCCGTTGAGCAGGCTGGTTAAGGACGACATCGACATACCGCCGCCGCTTTGCTGGGAACTGCTGCCGAGCTGGCTGGCGGCGCTATTGAGCGAGTCCTGCCAGGAGGCGGCGTAGGTAGGGGCCGCCATCAACGCGCCGGCTGCGATAGCGGCGCAAAAAGCTGTCTGCAAAGATTTCATAAACGTACTCTTCGTCGTTACTTAAGAATCTCTTCAGTATAACGCCGCTTGCGCTCGGAAATCTCTCAATACTCTTTACCGGTAACGCGATCGCGGTAGCTATCCCAGGTGAAATTCACCCACAGGCTATTGCCGAGGCGCATGCGATCCATAACGCGTTCGCCGAGCAGTTTGTTCATTTCATCCATGGTACTGTTAGTCAGCATGCCGGTTGGGCGTTTCGAGGAGGAGCGACGATCGACAATCTGGTTGATAATCACTTTCTCGTAGCGTGATTCGGTTTGCATACCGATTTCGTCGATAACCAGCAGATCGACCCGGCTCAGGTCGCTGAGCAGTTGCTCTTCGCTGGTTTCCCGATTACCAAAGGTATCTTTCATCGCCGACATAATATCGGCGACGGTGATGATTAATACCGATTTACCGCGCAGCAGCAGCTCGTTGCAGATAGCGGCGGCAAGATGATTTTTACCGGTGCCCGGCTTGCCGGAGAAGATGAAGCTCGCAATATTGCCGTCAAACTCTTCAACGTACTGGCGGGCGCGGGATAGGGCGATCATCTGCCCATCGTTTTCGACCCGGTAATTATCGAATGAACAGTTCTGATGTAATGGACGGATCCCGGAGCGATTAAAGGTGCGCTGCATTTTCATCGCCCGATTTTCCCGCTCCAGCGCCTCTGAACGCAGCCTACCTTGCTCTTTTTGCCAGGCCAACAGCTCTTCGCCGGTTTTAAACGCCGGTTGCACGTGGGCTGGCATCATTTTTTGCAGGCGCTTCATGAGATCGCCAACGTTTTTCATGCTCATCCTCGGAAACCTCGCGGGATCTGGTTATCGGGTTCGCTAATAGCGTTCACATCGCGCTTCGGCTGCCCGCCGTTGCTGGCGCGGCCGATTTGCACGCTACGCGCCAGCTTCTGCTGCCACTGCACGTGGTGGAAAACTTTGCCTTCCGCCTGCCAGTAGGCGACGAAGGCGGCCAGTTCTTCCGGGGTGACCGGCTGCGTCAGGGCGATACCCCACAGCGCCGCCAGACGCTGAAAATCGGCATCCGGCTGCCAGCCGGCATACATGGCGAATTTTCCCATCGGCACGGCGACGGGCGCGGCGCTCGGCTCGTCAAAGAACTGCGCATCCAGCGCGATATCGCTGGTGGGGCGCGCCAGTTTAGCTTCCAGCTCCAGCAGCTGCGCCAGGCGCTCCGGCGTCAGCGCGTAAAACGCCGGGGCGTTATTGGCAAATACGGCGACGGCGCCGCTGGCTGATTTTTGCAGCCTGGCCGCGTGGTTCTCGACGAAATCGTCAAGACCGCAAAAGTCGGTGGTTAAAATTCGTGAAGACATAACGCTATCTCAACTCTGAACAGCAAAGAGTGGGGGAATTGCTGACATAGTAGCATAGTGCGAGGCCAGGAAGCAGCGCTGCCGGTTACACGCGCGGGCGTTTGCGATAGAGCCACAGACCGGGAATAGACAGCCCGATAGAGAGCGCCCCGACGATGGAGGAGGCTTTTAAAAAGTTGCTCAACAGCATAATCATCATCTCTTCGGAGTAACCAAAATGGCTGATTTTGACGGCTGAGATCATCGCCGTATAGGCCGAAATACCCGGAAACATTGGGATCACCGCGGCGACGGTAAATATCTTCGGATGCGCCAGATACCAGCGCGACCACTGAATGCCGATACTGCCGACCAGTAACGCGGCGAGAAAGGTAGCCCATTCTATATTGAAGCCTGCGCTCATCATCACCATCCGCGAGCCGTGGCCGATAGCGCCCAGTAACGCGCACCAACGCAGCGCGCGCTGTGGGACGTTGAACACCATCGCAAAGCCGACAGCAGGGATGGCCGCCAGCGCCATATCCTGCGCCAGGTCGAAAAGATAAGAGATTATGCCCATCCGCGTAGCCCCCACATGGTCATTGCCATTACCACCCCGATACAGGTCGCCAGCGTCAGCAGGCTGGCGATCGCCCAGCGAGCCAGCCCGGTATTGATATGGCCCTTGAACATATCGGCCACGGCGTTAATTAACGGAAAGCCGGGAACCAGCAACAGCACGCTAGCGGCCATGGCGATAGTCGGCGTCTCGCTAAATGCCGGCAGACGCAGCATTAGCCCGGAAATGGTGGTGGCGACGAAGGCGGTAATGCAGAAATTAATCTGCGGATGCATGGAACGGTGGGTTAGCAGCTGGCGAATATACATGGCGACGGTACTGGCGAAGAAGGTAACCACCGCGCCATCCCAACCGCCGTTGTTCAATTTACAAAAGCAGGCGCAGGAGAGGCCGACCATTAATACCAGTAGCCAGCGCGGGTAGCGTAAGGGTTTGATCTGCGAGAAGCGCTTCTCGACGTCTTTGTAATCCAACAGCTTATGTTCGGCCATGATCACAATATGCTGTACCTCCGTCACCACATGCATGTTGATTCCGCGATCGCTGTTTTTACGCGTGGAGGTGAGACATTCGCCGTCTTTAATCGTGGTGAGCACAATCGCGTTGGAGGAGATAGCGCTTTCAACGCTATCCATACCTAACGCCCGCCCGAGGCGGGTAGAAAGCTCCTCAACCAGCGCGCTTTCCGCACCGTGCTGGAGTAAGTAAAGGGCACACTGGATGCACAACCGGGTGACGGCGCGCTGCTCTGATTTATCTGCCTGCATAAGTACCTGCTGTCCGCGTCTCTATTGATACTTGTACCTGAACTTCACCCCGGTGTGCGGCGTGCGGGATCAAACTATGTGCAAAAATTGCTCCATCAATAGCGTTGGCTGAAATTTGAACCGCACCACACTTTCGTCACTTCGTTGGAAAGTGCAATTTTTACCGCCATTCATCCCTTCTTTTTCCCGTTTGAGTTATCAAAAATGCATCCATGAACTTTTAGTAAACAAAAAATAAACAAATAATTAACCTTTGAGAGCGAGTACCCCATGAGAACACAGGTTGCCATTATTGGCGCGGGCCCTTCGGGGCTACTGTTAGGCCAACTGCTGCATAACGCTGGTATTCATACCGTCATCCTTGAGCGTCAGAGCGCGGAATATGTGCTGGGACGTATACGGGCGGGGATCCTCGAAAACGGTACCGTCGAGCTACTGCGCGAAGCGGGGGTGGCAAAGCGGATGGATGCGGAAGGGCTGGTTCATCATGGCGTGGAGTTTTTATTTGAAGGCCAGCGGGTACCGGTACCGCTCAGCGAGTTGACCGACGGTAAAAGCGTGATGGTCTACGGCCAGACCGAAGTCACCCGTGACCTGATGGCGGCAAGACGCGACAGCGGCGCGCCGATTATTTATGGCGTTAGCGAGGTGGCAATCGAGGATGTTAAGAGCGACCGACCGGTGGTCTCTTACGTGAGCGGCGGCGAAAAGTGTCGCCTGGAGTGCGATTTTATTGCCGGTTGCGATGGTTTCCACGGCGTTTCGCGGCAAAGCATTCCACGTGACATTCTCAAAGAGTATGAAAGCGTGTGGCCGTTTGGCTGGTTAGGTTTGCTGGCGGACACGCCGCCGGTAAATCCGGAGCTGATTTACGCCCATCACGAACGGGGATTTGTATTATGTAGTCAGCGCTCACTCACTCGCAGCCGCTATTATCTGCAGGTGCCGTTAAGCGATAACGTCTCAGCATGGTCAGATGAACGCTTCTGGAATGAGTTAAAGCGGCGTCTGCCGGAGGATCTGGCAAGTAAGTTAGTGACTGGTCACTCACTTGAGAAAAGCATTGCGCCGCTGCGCAGCTATGTCGTCGAGCCGATGCAGTATGGCCGGCTATTTCTGGTCGGCGATGCTGCGCATATCGTACCGCCAACCGGCGCGAAGGGGCTTAATCTGGCGGCGTCGGATGTCAATTATTTATGGCGGATCCTGCGCGAGTATTATCGCCATGGCCGTGCGGACCTGCTTGCGAGCTATTCGCGCTTCGCTCTCGACCGCGTATGGAAAGGTGAAAGATTCAGCTGGTTTATGACTCGCCTGCTGCATGACTTCCCTGAACAAAGTGATTTCGATAAAAAAATGCAGTCCGCCGACCGCCGCTACTATCTGGGGTCTCGCGCAGGGCTGACGACGATTGCCGAAAATTATGTGGGTTTGCCGATGGAGCAGGTAACGTAACGGCTAACGAAAACCGGAGATGCCATGTCGACCGCAAGTACGATCCCTGTTTTTAAATTATATGGCGAAGAGCGCGGTTGGCCGACGCCAGATCTGCTGCATTGTGAATCCATTTTGCAGCGCAGCAGCCTTTATGAGTGGCATATCCGCGTGCATCAACATGCCGAAATGGTGCAGCTATTGTATCTGCACAAGGGGCGCGCTGAAATCGAAGTTGAGGGCGCGACGAGGGTCATGACCGAAGCCTGTATTCAGGTTGTGCCGGCATTATGCATTCATGGCTTCCGTTTTTCTCCCGGTACTCAGGGATTTGTCCTGTCGCTTTCACTGCCGCTGCTGAGCCGCTTTGAACGCCAGTTTGGTCGAACGCTTGATGTGCTATCACAGCCGCAGTGCGTGGCGGTAAAACGCTCACGCGGCCATATTCACTCGCTGTTTACCGCTTTGCGTGAAGAGTACTGTGAGGAGCATGATGCGCGAGAAATGATGCTGCATTCGCTGCTGGGGGCGTTATTGGTATGGTTGAATCGTCAGTGCCAGCCGACACCGATAGCAGAAGACAAAGCCGAACGTAAACGTAGCGTTATGCGCCATTTTTCCCGCCTGATTGAAAGTCATTACCGGGAACATTTGCCGCTGGCTGAATATGCAAAGCTAGTGGGGCTTTCCACAACGCATTTAAATTATTTGTGTCGTGAATTTCATGGCTGCAGCGCATTAGGCGTCTTACATCGACGCTTAATGTTAGAAGCGCGGCGTAACCTGCAATATACCAGCATGACCATCACACAACTTTCTGATTATTTAGGGTTTACTGACGCTGCTTATTTTTCGAGATTCTTTCGGCGATATAATGGCGTCTCGCCAAAAGCATTTAGGAAAGAAATTAAATAAGTTATTTATTTAATTCTTAAGGTAATTTTTCTAATGAGGGCTTTAATTTTTTCTAATTTATTGATGGCATCATTTTGTGTTAGGGTAAATCGTTGGTGAGAGTAATAGTTATATATCCCTCACGGTTATGGAATTAACTTCAGGGCGTGCATTATGCCCACCAGGGACGATAAAGATTCAGTAGGTGAAATAATATTATAGTAGCCATTCATCCATCATTTATTTTGGATGTGAATCTTTGACAGGAAGCGGAGGTTTTATGTTGCCAGGACAAGGTAAATTTGGCGTCATCATCAGTAGAATACCAGTTATGCAATCTGGCCTGAAGGCTATTTTGAGGGAGCATCTCCCTGATTACGATCTGAGTTTCTGTGGCTCGCAGGATGAACTCACGTTACTGCAGCTTCGCCGCGCCGTACTGGTCGTCGTTGACCTCTCCGGACACATTGAACGCCCGCGAGATATTTGTGAGCATTATTATTCGTTAATGAATCAATACCGGGATATTCACTGGATTTTTATGGTTGGCCACTCCTGCTTCCCTTTGGCAGTCGAGTTTCTCATGCGGCCGGAGAGTTCGCTGATTTCTGATAGCGAGCCGGTAAGACGTTTCATTGAAGTCATCCGCGCCGGCAAACTTTCCGCTGAGAGAATTAGCCAGACGCTTTTTTCACCTGAGATGGATAACTTAGGTGATGAAGCAAGCGAAGCGGTCATCCTGACCTTTTCTGAGCGCAAAGTGTTGCGGCTACTGGCAAAAGGGTGGGGAATTAATCAGATTGCCGCTTTGTTGAAAAAAAGCAATAAAACGATAAGCGCGCAGAAAAATAGCGCCATGCGCCGACTTTCGTTACGCAGTAATGCAGAAATGTATGCCTGGATCAATAGCGCTCAAGGAATGAAGGAACTGAATCTGTATTCAGCCTATGGAGATAACACGGAATGGAAAAAAATCTCACAACACGATGTGTCGCTATCGTAGAAAAATGCGCAATGACTGAAATGGCGCTTCGTTACATTTTAAGTAATGAAGCGGGTAAAAAATATAGCATCCATTTTTATAAAGATACTCAGGCCTTAAAGCGCGAATTCGCTTCCAAAAACTTTATCGCCGTTATTTTTTCTCTTTCCGGTAGCAGGCGTATTCGCCTGGAAAGCCTGCTCTTTTTACACGAAATTGCGCAAACTCGCCCTGAAATACAGCGAATCGTACTAGCGGATAATACGGCGGAAATGCGTCTGATCAGTCATCTGACGCCCTCAAGCCCACAAACTATCCTCAATAAATCATCTTGTCTTACTCGCCTGCAGGAACGTTTACTGCAGCTAATCGAACAGGCGCCGTTGGATAAAGAAAGCATTCTCAATCGCAGCTATAACTCTTGTGGGCAAATTCTTAGCCCAACGGAACATACCATTCTGCGTTACATGACTTACGGCTATTCGTTACCCGAAATCGCCACCCAGCTTGATCGAAATATCAAAACCATCCGCGCGCATAAATTTAACGCGATGACCAAGCTGGGCGTTAACTCTGATATTGGCCTACTGAGCGCGGCGGACATTTTGCTGTGTCTGCCGGCTAATAATGACGATGGCCGGGGAATGCGCCTGGCGCAATAACTGGCAATCTACAGGCAGACGTCGACCCAGTCGGCTTCTGTCAGTTGCGCCATACGTTCAGGTGAAATTCGTACCGCGCTATGAATAGCCCCCGCTGCTGGCAGAACTTCGGGATATTGTTTGAGCGAGATATCGCAGTAAACCGGCAGCGGATTTTCCAGGCCAAACGGGCAGACGCCGCCGACGGGGTGTCCGGTGAGCGTAACGACTTCATCGCTGCTGAGCATTCGCGCTTTTGCCCCGAAAGCGTCTTTCAGTTTTTTATTATCCAGCCGTGCATCGCCTTTGGCGACGATTAATATAATCCGGTCTTTTACTTTTAAAGATAAAGTCTTAGCGATTTGCCCCGGCTCGACCCGATGCGCGGCGGCGGCAAGCGCAACGGTCGCCGTACTTTGATTCAATTCGATGATTTCAATATCGGGGGCATGTTCAGCAAAAAACTGCCTCACGGACTGCAGACTCATGGGGTTCTCCTGATAGTTTTCCGCTTAAATCTGTCACAAGGTCGGAAATCTGTAAATATTGTCGATAGATAATCAGGAATTATTCTGATTTCTGGATCTTCTTCACAATCACTGCAACCGGTTACTGTAACCGGTTGCAGTATGACCTTCGTCGATGAATACTGACAAGGTAACTCCCTGTAGCAAAGATAACTAACAGCCGCGCGTGAGATATTCCTGCTGACAATATGGCGACCTTAAACCCCGGGTAGCTACTGTCCATACGCAGTTAATTTCAGCATAGCGGCAAGATTACCGTTGTTGGGCCTGTTTCGATAGCCTGTCAGGAGGGCTGCTATGTCTGCTAACCATGCTGCGTTTAATCTGATATTTCGCTTTGTAGAGAACTATATAAGTCCCGTTGCCGGGCGCATTTCTTCGCAGCGCCACGTCATGGCTATTCGTGACGGATTTATCTCGGCCATGCCGTTTATGATCGTAGGTTCCTTTCTCTTAGTCTTCGCTTATCCGCCTTTTTCACCGGATACCACCTGGGGCTTCGCCCGCGCCTGGCTGGATTTGGCTAAAGAGTTCGAAGGACGGATTCTGACGCCTTTTGATATGACCATGGGCATCATGTCCATTTATATCTGCGCGGCGATTTCCTACAACCTGGGCAAGCATTATGAAAAGGCGCACCAGCTCGATCCTTTCATGTGCGCCATGCTGTCGATCATGGCGTTCCTGCTGATCGCTGCGCCAAAAACCAATGGCAGTTTGCCGGTTGATAGTCTTGGCGGCACCGGGATCTTTACCGCGATCCTGGTGGCGATTTATTGCGTGGAGATGATGCGATTCCTGAAGGCGCACAATATCGGGATCCGTCTGCCGGATCAGGTGCCGCCGATGATCAAAAACTCGTTCGATTTGCTGATCCCGGTCCTGGTGGTGGTGCTGACGCTCTATCCGTTGAGTCTGTTTATCCAGCATCATTTCGACATGCTGATCCCGCAGGCCATCATGGCTATCTTTAAGCCATTGGTCTCTGCCGCAGATTCATTACCGGCCATTCTGCTGGCAGTGTTGATTGGCCACCTGCTGTGGTTCGCAGGGATTCACGGGGCGGCGATTGTCTCCGGCATGCTGCAGATGTTCTGGCTCACTAATCTGGGGATGAACCAGCAGGCCCTGGCGCAGGGCGCGCCGCTGCCGCATATTTTTATGGAAGCGTTCTGGACGTTCTTCATCGTTGTCGGCGGTTCCGGCGCAACCATGGGGCTGGTGTTCTGCTATCTGCGCAGCCGTTCCGCACATTTGCGCTCTATCGGCCGTTTAAGCGTGGTGCCAAGCCTGTTTAACATTAACGAGCCGGTTATTTTTGGCACGCCTATCGTGATGAACCCGGTATTCTTTATTCCGTTCCTGCTGGCGCCGATGGTTAACGCGGTGATTGCCTGGGCGGCCATGAAGTTGGATCTGATCGGTCGTGTTATCTCCGTTGTGCCGTGGACGGCGCCGGCGCCGATTGGCGGCGCATGGGCGTTGGGATGGGATTTCCGCGCGGCGATTCTGGTCGTTGTCCTCGCTTGCGTATCGGCTATCATCTACTTCCCGTTCTTTAAAGTGTACGAAAAGCAACTGCTGGCGCAGGAAGCTGAAGAGGCGCAGCGCGCGGCGCAGGAGAATGAGCAGACCGCATAAAATGACAACGGGCGGCATATTGCCGCCCGTCAGGTAATTACTTTAACGTGCAGTCGCCGCATTGTTGAACGTCCGGCAGGCGATAACGCTGACAGCAAGTTCGACGTACCAGCAGCCCTTCGCGCAGGACTACCGTTCGCCACAGCGGGTTATCCTCGCCACTGGCCTGCTGTTTTGCAAAAAAACAGTGTTGACGTAGCGCGTTCACCTGCTCGTCGCCAAGCAGATTTTTCATTTCACCGAGATACCAGTTAATCAGATAGCCGGTATTGCTCCAGATAAGCTTACCGTTAATGTCGCCGGTAGCTTCCAGCGCTTCCACCACCGGTTTCAGGGCTTTATTGACCAACATATCCATACGCGCTTGCGCGGGAAGCATCAACGCATCATGGTCGGCATGCACGTCAATCCAGAAGCAAGCCGCGCGCCCGCTTTCATGGAATTCAACGCGAAAATGCTCCGGTTCAAGGCTAATTGCCTGTTCTTCCGTAAGCAACGCCAGCATTAGCGGCGGCACCAGCAGGCCGATATACCACTGCGCCCACAGTGAAAGCAGGGGTTTTTGTTCGCGCGGTTGGCTGGGCTGATGGCGATAAATATGGTCGGAATAGGTGGACAGTAATGAACTAAGGGACGTTGGTCGTGACCATTCCGCGAGGGTTAGAGCAAACGGGGGAGCTTCTTCATCCAGACGCAGGAAATCCAGTAGATGCGGGCGTACCGCAGCGATCTTTTCCCGTACCGCATTCGCTAATGCATGCTCGACGGGCGCAAGCGGCGCACGCCAGATGATGTCATCGCTGAAGGAGAAGGTACGGTAAGCCATCAGATTTCCAGATACAAATCTAAATGATAATGATTGCTGATACTAGTTGTTCGTTGCAGGGAGCGCAAGCGATTTGTCAGCGCCGCATATCCTTCGCGGCGGGCTGGAAGCGTTAGTTGACGAGAATGATATTACGTCCCTGGTTTTTGGCTTCATATAGCGCGCTATCGGCGCGTTTTATCGCACTGTCGATGTCGCCACTCACCAGAGGGGTCATCCCGATACTGATAGTGACATGAGTGGCGACGCTTTCGTTAAAACGATGCGCGATTTTTAAATCGTAAACCCGTTGGCGAATACGCTCTGCTGTCTGGAAGGCGGATTCCGCCGAGCTGCTGGTCAGCACCACCATAAACTCTTCACCGCCAAAGCGAGCGACGATATCGCGTGAACGCACGGAATTACGAATCGCCGCGGATACCTGGATTAGCGCCTGGTCGCCCATCATATGGCCATAGTTATCGTTGTAGGCTTTGAAATGGTCAATATCCAAAAGCAGGATGAAATGTTCGCAGGTATCCACTGCCAGGATGTTATCCATCCGGTTTTGCAGGCCACGGCGGTTATACAGGCCGGTTAATGGATCAAGCATACTGAGATCGTTCAGGGTGTTACGCTCTTGCAACAGTTTATCCATTAGCCCTTGGGTAAAATTATCGCTGCGCTTTTGCATAATGTTTTGCAACGTAATTCCAGCAACTGGCAGGACAAAGCAGTAAAACATCCGCATCCACTGTTCGCCGCCGGCCAGTACCAGACACACCATAAAAGTCGGTAGCGAATGTAGAGTAAAGGCAATGATATTGTTAGAAAAAGCGATAGTTCCAATAAACAGGATGCTTAATAAGGCAATAACCAGAAAGTTAAAATGTGGAGGTGGTAACAATGAGGCTTTTATTACGATGTGCCAGGCCCATAGCATGCCAAATAACAGAGAAATAACAGGAATATTTATTTTCTGTTTTGGAAATTTCCAATTCCATAACAAGAACCCCAGGCTGGCGGCACAGATCAGCGAACTCGGCAGCGTGACGGTGACAATGGTAAACAGCGGACTGAGCAGCGACAGAGCGGCAGAAACACAATTAAGTAATAAAAAAAGTCGTAAGGAATACTGATATTTTTGCTCGTAATGAGCCCGCCAGGTTTGTGCAGTCATATTGGTACTATCATTATTAGTAGTTAAGTTTCAAGATGATGGCTGCCAAAGGGGAAAAATATAAAACAACACGTAATATAAGGCTATCTGCGCAAATGATCAGACAATGTAATATATAGATTTAATTTGCTTAATTTATCATCCCAATGAATGTATGTCATTACTCCTGAATGCAAGAGTAATAAAAGTTAAACTCTCTGGCATGACAAATGATAAAAGTTATCATATGATATTGGTTATCATTATCGTTGTGAGAGGCGAAACCATGTTGCAGCGAGCTTTAGGGAGTGGTTGGGGAATTCTGCTGCCGGGCGTACTGGTGATGGCGTTAGGCATGATTGGCCTGCCGGTGGAAGCCTGGCGCGTGATGATTGTGCTGGGGTTACTACTATCGGCGGCAATGATCTGGCACCGTCAGTTACGTCATTTCGTACTGTTGCCGTCAAGCGTAGCGCTGGTCAGTGGAATAATGCTGATCATGTTGAATTTGAAGCTGATGGGATAAAACAGAGAAGGGTAAGAATATTGGTGCGAGGGGGGGGACTTGAACCCCCACGTCCGTAAGGACACTAACACCTGA
>NZ_JBEAIL010000025.1:0-95721 GCF_040064495.1 Klebsiella sp. CN_Kp097
GCTTCTATGGAAGTTCCGGCGCCGTTCGCGGGTACCGTTAAAGAGATCAAAATCAACACCGGCGACAAAGTGTCCACCGGCTCCCTGATCATGATCTTCGAAGTGGCGGGCGCTGCGCCTGCAGCCGCTCCGGCACAGGCTGCCGCTCCGGCTGCCGCGGCACCAGCTGCAGCGGCTGGCGTGAAAGACGTTAACGTACCGGATATCGGCGGCGACGAAGTTGAAGTTACCGAAGTGATGGTAAAAGTTGGCGATAAAGTGGCTGCTGAGCAGTCACTGATCACCGTCGAAGGCGACAAAGCTTCTATGGAAGTTCCGGCGCCGTTCGCGGGTACCGTTAAAGAGATCAAAATCAGCACCGGCGACAAAGTATCCACCGGCTCTCTGATCATGGTCTTCGAAGTGGAAGGCGCCGCGCCTGCTGCTGCTCCGGCTCAGGCCGCGGCACCGGCACCGGCTGCTGCACCTGCACCGGCTCAGAAAGCTGCCGCGCCGGCTGCGAAAGCAGAAGGTAAAACCGAATTCGCTGAAAACGAAGCTTACGTTCACGCGACTCCGCTGATTCGCCGCCTGGCGCGCGAGTTCGGCGTAAACCTGGCGAAAGTGAAAGGGACCGGCCGTAAAGGTCGTATCCTGCGCGAAGACGTTCAGGCTTACGTGAAAGAAGCGGTTAAACGCGCTGAATCCGCACCGGCTGCTGCCGCAGGCGGCGGTCTGCCGGGCATGCTGCCATGGCCGAAAGTTGACTTCAGCAAGTTTGGCGAAATCGAAGAAGTGGAACTGGGTCGTATCCAGAAAATCTCTGGCGCTAACCTGAGCCGTAACTGGGTGATGATCCCGCACGTTACGCACTTCGACAAAACCGATATCACCGATCTGGAAGCGTTCCGCAAGCAGCAGAATGCCGAAGCTGAGAAGCGCAAACTGGACGTGAAATTCACCCCAGTGGTCTTCATCATGAAAGCCGTTGCCGCTGCGCTTGAGCAGATGCCGCGCTTCAACAGCTCGCTGTCCGAAGACGGTCAGCGCCTGACGCTGAAGAAATACATCAACATCGGTGTGGCGGTTGATACTCCGAACGGTCTGGTGGTTCCGGTCTTTAAAGACGTGAACAAGAAGAGCATCACCGAGCTGTCTCGCGAGCTGACCACCATCTCGAAGAAAGCGCGCGATGGCAAGCTGACTGCTGGCGAAATGCAGGGCGGTTGCTTCACCATCTCCAGCATCGGCGGCCTGGGTACTACCCACTTCGCGCCGATTGTTAACGCGCCGGAAGTGGCCATCCTGGGCGTGTCTAAGTCCGCGATGGAGCCGGTATGGAATGGTAAAGAGTTCGTTCCGCGTCTGATGCTGCCGATCTCTCTGTCCTTCGACCACCGCGTCATCGACGGTGCTGATGGTGCCCGCTTCATTACCATCATTAACAACACCTTGAGCGACATTCGCCGCCTGGTGATGTAAGCGAAAAAGCCGGCCTGACGGCCGGCTTTTTTCTGATAACCTCAGGCTGTTGAGGATTATCAGCAACAAAGGACAAAATCGTTTGCCGTTTGTTGTTTAAAAATTGTTAACAATTTTGTAAAATACACGCGGATAGAACGTCCCGGTGGACTTGGGCGTAATAATAAAAGCGTCAGACCCGCCGGATATAAATTACAGAGGTCATGATGAGTACTGAAATCAAAACTCAGGTCGTGGTACTTGGGGCAGGTCCTGCAGGCTACTCTGCAGCCTTCCGTTGCGCTGATTTAGGTCTGGAAACCGTCATCGTAGAACGTTACAGCTCCCTGGGCGGTGTTTGCCTGAACGTGGGTTGTATCCCTTCTAAAGCACTGCTGCACGTTGCTAAAGTTATCGAAGAAGCGAAAGCGCTGGCCGAACACGGCATCGTTTTCGGCGAACCGAAAACCGACATTGACAAGATCCGCACCTGGAAAGAAAAAGTTATCACTCAGCTGACCGGTGGTCTGGCTGGCATGGCCAAAGGTCGTAAAGTGAAGGTGGTTAACGGTCTGGGTAAATTCACCGGCGCTAACACCCTGGAAGTTGAAGGCGAAAACGGCAAAACCGTGATTAACTTCGACAATGCGATCATCGCGGCGGGCTCCCGTCCGATTCAACTGCCGTTTATCCCGCATGAAGATCCGCGCGTTTGGGATTCCACCGACGCTCTGGAACTGAAATCTGTACCGAAACGCATGCTGGTTATGGGCGGCGGTATCATCGGTCTGGAAATGGGTACCGTATACCATGCGCTGGGTTCAGAGATTGACGTGGTTGAAATGTTCGACCAGGTTATCCCGGCTGCCGACAAAGACGTGGTTAAAGTCTTCACCAAGCGTATCAGCAAGAAATTCAACCTGATGCTGGAAACCAAAGTGACTGCCGTTGAAGCAAAAGAAGACGGTATTTACGTTTCCATGGAAGGCAAAAAAGCCCCGGCGGAAGCGCAGCGTTACGACGCGGTGCTGGTAGCTATCGGCCGCGTGCCGAATGGTAAAAACCTCGACGCAGGCAAAGCCGGCGTGGAAGTTGACGATCGCGGCTTCATTCGCGTTGACAAACAAATGCGCACCAACGTGCCGCACATCTTTGCTATCGGCGATATCGTCGGTCAGCCGATGCTGGCGCACAAAGGCGTACACGAAGGTCACGTTGCCGCAGAAGTTATCTCCGGCCTGAAACACTACTTCGATCCGAAAGTGATCCCGTCCATCGCCTACACCGAGCCAGAAGTGGCATGGGTTGGCCTGACTGAGAAAGAAGCGAAAGAGAAAGGCATCAGCTACGAAACCGCCACCTTCCCGTGGGCTGCTTCCGGCCGTGCTATCGCTTCCGACTGCGCAGACGGTATGACCAAACTGATCTTCGACAAAGAGACCCACCGTGTTATCGGCGGCGCGATTGTCGGCACCAACGGCGGCGAGCTGCTGGGTGAAATCGGTCTGGCTATCGAAATGGGCTGCGACGCTGAAGACATCGCGCTGACTATCCACGCTCACCCGACTCTGCATGAGTCCGTTGGCCTGGCGGCAGAAGTCTTCGAAGGTAGCATTACCGACCTGCCAAACGCGAAAGCGAAGAAAAAGTAACTTTTTCTTTCAGCTAAAATGCATAAGCGGCTCTAAGAGCCGCTTTTTTTATCGCTAATGTTTAGAACTATGTCCCTGTTCACAAACCGCTACACCTCATACATACTTTGAAAATAGTCACCCAGTAAACTAATAGGTAGTTAATTATGTATCTGAGGTGTGAGATGAAACGCTTATTGACCACGGCGCTGTTAGCCACGATGTTCGTATCCGGTATGGCCTGCGCGGCTGATGTAACCATTCCATGGGCGGCGAACAGCGGCGGTACCGAAAGTACCCATATTGCGGCGATGGGCCAGGATCTGAATGCGCAGCATCAATTGGTGACGAAGACGAATGAAGGGGTGTGGGCGGCAAATTCCGGGAGCATCAGCTCGGATGAAGCGGCGCTGACCAGTCAGAAACCTGCTTTTGCCGGTTATCCGGAGCTGATGCCGCACCAGGGCTAAGCATAAGAGAGTGCCCGGTTGCTATCGCGCAACCGGGCATTTTTTTATTGATTGACCGGCTGCCATCCCGCTGCTGAATCGGGGGCAAAATGCGTAATTGCCTGCGCTTTCGTCGCGCTCTCTTCGCCCAGGTTCGCCTGCCAGACTTGATCATTCTGATCGATCATGAAGCTCATCACCCCGGTTTCTCCCCATTCCACCGGCCAGGCCAGTAAGGCGACGCCTTGGTTATCGTTATCGGCGATAATGCGGAAGCGGTAGCCATGATAACCGGCGCCGGGCTCCGTCGGGCTAAAGGCCGGCCCCAGCGGGCTGGGCGTTTCGCCCGGCGAGGTTGGCCAGTACAGGCCATCTTTTTTGCCTTCGCTGCTGATGATTTTTTGCGCCCAGCGATGATTCATTTGATAGTAATCCTGCTGGGCATCAACGTAGGCGTGCATGGCGGCAATAGCCGACAGTTCATTGCGGCCGATGGCGCGTGTGAGAATTTCATCTTCTCCGGCCGCCATATCAAAACGCCAGCCCTGTTCATCTTTGACAATGGGAATCGGCAACCGCCACGCTTCACTACCGACATCAAGCCAGGCGCTATTACCCTGCTGGACAATGACGTGTTTCACCTGCCAGTCGCGCTGAAAGCGGTCGACGGCATTGGGATCAATACCATCGGTGGGTAAAAACTGCTGCCAGTTATCGCCGAGCAGATTATTGAGCGCGGCTTTATCACGATGATTGAGCGCATCGGCCAGCGCGCTTGCGGCTTTCTCCGGCGTGGGGAACGGTTGCTGGGCGAAGGCGGCAAGCGGCGACAGCATTAGCGTTAATAGGGCGATCTGTAATGGTTTTCTCATCTGCTCATCCTCAGCGACGACGCAATTCATGATGTTCGGAAAGACGCTCTCTGGCGGCGCCGCGCTGTTCGCTGCTCAAGCCGGAAATATTACGGCTTTGCAGCCCGCGCGCCTGCTGTGATTGCCAGGAGGGGGAGCGACTTTCGTTGCCGCTTAAGGCATTGGCGCGTACCGTGCTCACCGCTTGCTGACGTTGGGCCGGCGTCGCGGAGTGAATCTGCTGACGGCGCTGTTGTTGCTGAGGCGTTGGATTCTGCACGTGGCTCTTCACGGCCTCGCGATGCTGTTGCTGCTGTGGCGTTGGGTGTTGCAGCTGCGTTTTCGCCGCTTCGCGACGCTGCTGTTTGGCAGGCGTCGGCGTGCTGTCGTAGCCACGGTAGCTGCTGCGCTGGGTGGCCTGCTTCAATTGTTGAGAGGCTGCCTGACGCTGCGCATCGCGCGAGGCGCTAGTGGCCGCCAGTTTGCCTGCGCTGGCGGCAGGGGCGTTGGGATGCTGGAGCTGCGTCATCGCCGCTTGCCGTTGAGCATTGCGATCGACCGGCGCATGCTGGGTTGCGCTGAGTCCGCCGGGCACATTGGTCTGATGATAGCGCTGGGCGACATTATTATTCGGATAAGGCACGTTGCCGCGATAGGCGGGGTTGTGCTGCCAGTTAACATGGTTACCCGGCAGATTCTGCCCGGTAATGCGGTTGAAATTATTCACATTAATATTGATGTTATCGCCATTGTGCTGGTAACCGCCGTGATGGTAATCGTCATCATGATGATGGTAATCATCGTCATCATCCCAGTCGATGCTGCTGAAGAGCGCCCAGGTGGTGGCGACGCCAAGGCTGTAACCAAAACCTTTGACGAAGCTATCGGTGAACTGCTCTCCAGGAGGCGGCGGCAGATAGACCGGGGGATAGGCGCTATTCGGCCAACTGCCGTAGACGGTCGAAGGGTTATAGCTTGGAACGTATACCACCTGCGGATTGGTCGGTTCAATTTTGATGATCTGCGAAGGCGCTGGCGATGGCGTTGAGGTTGTTGAGGTTGTTGAGGTTGATACCGTGCTGCTATTCGATGACCTCGAAGAGGCCGGCGCGGCGGCCGTGACGGTCACCTTTTGTTGCGGTGTGGATTTTAATGTTCCGGTTTGTTGGGCAATAGCGCGCAGGCGCTGTACGGAATCCATCACGTCGTGCGGCTGGGCTAAAAATGCATCGCCAAGGTTTTCTACCCACGGCGGGTTTTCGCCCATCATTGCCAGCAGGGCGGGAAAAGCGACGAGGGATTTAACGCTCGGATCCCACGGCTGGTTGGCAACGGCCTGCACGGCAGCGTCGCCTTTCATCGACGGGTTATCCTGCGACCACTGCACCGCCTGCATGACGTTGTCCGGATAGGTGGAGGCCATCAGTACCTGCGAGAGTAAACTGTCCGGGTAGAGCGCGATTGGCGCGACCCATTGGTCGATTTGCGCCTGGGTATAGGTGGCGGCGACAGGTTGCGCTGGCGCAGTCGCTGGTGCTGACGTTGGCACAGGCTGCGCCGTCACCGGCGCTTCAGCGATAGTCTCTGGGGTACGACTTTTAACATATAGCGTTCCCGCCGCCGCGAGTAAGCCGGCGCTGCAGAGCAGGGCGATAATATGGGGTTTGAACGGTAGTGACATGGAAGCTCCTGACACAGAAATGTTACCCATCTCGCTCAAGTATCGGCGAAAACGGTACGTTACGGGAGTATATGAAGACGATATTGTTTTTTTTGATTTTTGTTGGGATCCTGACATTAAATCTGTAACAGAAATAAATTTATCTACCAGCATTCGCACAGAAAGCCTGCAATATCCTGCCCTTAACGATTCAGCTAAATTTTAATGTTGCTTTTTTGTAAACAGATTAACACCCTTCAAAAATCCTGCTATGCTGCCCTCGCGGTATCGGGCATTTACCCTACAAACTGCTGTCTCACAGGAGCGTGAAGAAAATCGCCTACCGCATTTTACAATGAGAGCGAGGAGAACCGTCGTGCTAGAAGAATACCGTAAGCACGTAGCTGAGCGTGCCGCCATGGGGATTGTTGCCAAACCCTTAGACGCAACCCAAATGGCCGCGCTGGTAGAACTGCTGAAAAACCCGCCAGCGGGTGAAGATGAATTCCTGTTAGATCTGCTTACCAACCGTGTACCGCCGGGCGTCGATGAAGCCGCCTATGTTAAAGCCGGATTCCTTGCCGCTATCGCCAAAGGCGAAGCGACCTCCCCACTGGTTACCCCTGAAAAAGCCGTTGAACTGCTGGGCACCATGCAGGGCGGTTACAATATTCATCCCCTGATTGAAGCGCTGGACGATGCCAAACTGGCGCCGATTGCGGCGAAAGCGCTGTCCCATACCCTGCTGATGTTCGATAACTTCTATGACGTAGAAGAGAAAGCCAAAGCGGGTAATGAATATGCTAAACAGGTTATGCAATCCTGGGCTGACGCCGAGTGGTTCCTGAACCGTCCGCAACTGGCGGAAAAAATTACCGTTACCGTCTTCAAAGTTACCGGCGAAACCAATACCGATGACTTGTCTCCGGCACCTGATGCCTGGTCCCGTCCGGATATCCCACTGCACGCTCTGGCGATGCTGAAAAACGCGCGTGAAGGTATTGAGCCGGATCAGCCGGGCGCAGTCGGTCCGATTAAACAAATTGAAGCGCTGCAGCAGAAAGGCTTCCCGCTGGCCTACGTTGGCGACGTTGTCGGTACCGGTTCTTCGCGTAAATCCGCCACCAACTCGGTGCTGTGGTTCATGGGCGACGATATCCCGAACGTACCGAACAAGCGCGGCGGCGGCCTGTGCCTGGGCGGCAAAATTGCGCCTATCTTCTTCAATACCATGGAAGATGCGGGAGCGCTGCCTATTGAAGTGGACGTGAGCAACCTGAACATGGGCGACGTCATTGACGTTTACCCGTTCAAAGGCGAAGTGCGTAACCACGAAACCAACGAGCTGTTGGCAAGCTTCGAACTGAAAACCGATGTACTGATCGACGAAGTGCGCGCCGGTGGCCGTATTCCGCTGATCATCGGTCGCGGCCTGACGACCAAAGCGCGCGAAGCGCTGGGTCTGCCGCACAGCGACGTCTTCCGTCATGCGAAAGATGTGGCGGAAAGCAACCGCGGCTTCTCTCTGGCGCAGAAAATGGTTGGCCGCGCCTGCGGCGTTGCCGGTATCCGTCCGGGCGCTTATTGCGAGCCGAAAATGACCTCCGTCGGTTCTCAGGACACCACCGGTCCAATGACCCGCGATGAGCTGAAAGACCTGGCGTGCCTGGGCTTCTCCGCTGACCTGGTGATGCAGTCCTTCTGTCACACCGCAGCCTATCCGAAGCCGGTTGACGTCACCACGCACCACACTCTGCCGGACTTCATCATGAACCGCGGCGGTGTTTCACTGCGTCCGGGCGATGGCGTTATCCACTCCTGGCTGAACCGTATGCTGCTGCCTGATACCGTAGGTACCGGCGGCGACTCCCATACCCGTTTCCCGATTGGTATCTCCTTCCCGGCGGGCTCAGGTCTGGTGGCCTTCGCCGCCGCGACCGGCGTGATGCCGCTGGATATGCCGGAATCAGTACTGGTGCGCTTCAAAGGTAAAATGCAGCCGGGCATTACCCTGCGCGACCTGGTTCACGCCATCCCGCTGTATGCTATCAAGCAAGGCCTGCTGACCGTTGAGAAGAAAGGGAAGAAAAACATCTTCTCTGGCCGCATCCTTGAAATCGAAGGTCTGCCGGATCTGAAAGTCGAGCAGGCATTTGAACTGACCGATGCTTCTGCCGAGCGTTCTGCTGCTGGTTGTACCATCAAGCTGAACAAAGAGCCGATCGTCGAGTATCTGAACTCCAACATCGTCCTGCTGAAGTGGATGATCGCGGAAGGTTACGGCGATCGTCGTACGCTGGAGCGCCGTATCCAGGGCATGGAAAAATGGCTGGCGGATCCGCAACTGCTGGAAGCCGACGCTGATGCGGAATACGCGGCAGTGATCGACATCGATCTGGCGGATATCAAAGAGCCAATCCTGTGCGCGCCGAACGATCCGGACGATGCGCGTCTGCTGTCAGACGTGCAGGGCGAGAAGATCGACGAAGTGTTTATCGGTTCCTGCATGACCAACATTGGCCACTTCCGTGCTGCCGGTAAACTGCTGGACAGCCACAAAGGCCAACTGCCGACTCGCCTGTGGGTGGCGCCGCCAACCCGTATGGATGCCGCGCAGTTGACTGAAGAAGGCTACTACAGCGTGTTTGGTAAGAGCGGCGCGCGTATCGAAATCCCTGGCTGTTCCCTGTGTATGGGCAACCAGGCGCGCGTGGCTGACGGCGCGACGGTCGTGTCGACCTCTACCCGTAACTTCCCGAACCGTTTAGGTACCGGCGCCAACGTCTATCTGGCCTCTGCCGAACTGGCGGCGGTCGCTTCTCTGCTGGGCAAACTGCCGACGCCGGAAGAGTATCAGACCTTCGTCGCTCAGGTTGATAAGACGGCGGAAGATACCTATCGCTACCTGAACTTTAACCAGCTGGATCAGTACACTGAAAAAGCTGACGGCGTGATCTTCCAGACCGCCGTGTAATCCGTTCGGTCAGCCCGGCTGACCGTTTGGCTACAAACTCTCCAATGCCCGCTGAACATTGCATCAGCGGGCATTTTTATTTTTAAACCTCCCACCCGTTGCGCTTTTTTTCTTCCTGTCTGCTGCGATAATTAGGTTATGGGTACAGTGCAGCGGTGACGCATTGCCCTTGCAGAGGAAAAGATTATGGATTACGAATTTCTGCGCGATATTACCGGTGTGGTAAAGGTGCGAATGTCGATGGACCACGAGGCGATTGGTCACTGGTTCAACGAAGAGGTGAAAGATAACCTGGCCCTTCTGGATGAAGTGGAACAGGCAGCGCGCACCGTGAAAGGCAGTGAACGTTCCTGGCAGCGGGCCGGCCATGAATATACGTTGTGGCTGGATGGCGAAGAAGTGATGATCCGCGCCAACCAACTGGAATTTTCCGGCGATGAAATGGAAGAGGGGATGAATTACTACGACGAAGAGAGCCTCTCTCTTTGCGGCGTGGAGGATTTCCTGCAGGTGGTTGCCGCATACCGTGAATTTATGCAGCAGCGTTAATCATTCGTTCGGTGCCGGGCGGCGCGGAACCCCGTAGGCCCGGCAAGCAAAAGCGCCGCCGGGCATTTCAGTCATTACACCGCAGGGATATTGCGGGCGTAATAAATTTCCCGCATCTCTTTCCACAGCAGGTCGGTAATCACCTTGCGCTCTTGTTCGCTTAACTCTTCCGGTTTGGTGTGGAACATGTAGTGTTTCAGATCGAACTCTTTCAGCATCATTTTGGTATGGAACATATTTTCCTGATAGACGTTCACGTCCACCATGTCATAGAGCGACTTCATATCTTCTGACATGAAGTTCTGAATAGAGTTGATTTCATGATCGATAAAATGCTTCATGCCGTTGATATCACGGGTGAAACCACGCACGCGATAATCAATGGTTACGATATCGGATTCCAGCTGGTGAATCAGGTAGTTCAACGCTTTCAGCGGTGAAATCACTCCACAGGTGGAGACTTCAATATCGGCGCGGAAGGTGCACAGACCGCCTTCCGGATGGCTTTCCGGATAGGTATGCACGCAGATGTGGCTTTTATCGAGATGTGCGACCACGGTCTCAGGCAGCGGGCCCGGATGCTCGCTCTGATCGATAAGCTGCGGATCGATAGGCTCTTCGCTAACCAAAATGGTGACGCTTGCGCCCTGCGGTTCATAATCCTGGCGTGCGATGTTGAGTATGTTGGCGCCAATGATTGAACAGGTCTCGGAGAGGATTTCCGTCAGGCGGTTGGCATTATAGAGTTCATCGATATAGGCGATATAGCCATCGCGCTCTTCGGCGGTTTTAGCGTAGCAGATATCGTAAATACAAAAACTCAGGCTTTTAGTCAGGTTGTTGAAGCCGTGCAGCTTAAGCTTTTTCAATTTGGTTCACCTCCTCGTTTCAGGTTAGCTGGCGGTCAGCGCATCCAGCAGGTATTGCGGTAGCGCGAAAGCCGCGGTATGAATTGCCGGGTTGTAATAACGGCATTGCAGCCCGGCGCTATGGAAGCGGGCCTGAATAATTTCCGTCGACAAATGACGCAGGGCTTCATTATCGGTCGCCCAGGCAAAGGTCATGATACCGCCATAGTAGGTCGGGATCGCCGCCTGGTAGAAGCTGACATCGGTGAAATAGTGGCTGAGTTTGCGATGGCTGCCTACCGCTTCATCCTGCTGCAGGAAGCTTACGCCGTTCTGGGCAACGAAAATTCCGCCGGGGTTCAGGCAACGTTTACAGCCAGCATAAAACGCCGAGGTAAACAGGCTCTCACCGGGGCCGATCGGGTCAGTACAGTCGGAGATAATGACATCAAAAGTTTGTGACGTTTGGTTGACGAAGTTCACGCCGTCATCAATCACCAGCGTAAAGCGCGGGTCGTCATAGGCGCCGGCGTTATGGTTTGGAAGGTACTGGCGGCAGAACGATACCACTCCGGCGTCGATTTCCACCATGGTAATGGTTTCGATATGTTGGTGGCGGGAGACTTCACGCAGCATCGCGCCATCGCCGCCGCCGATGATCAGCACGTGCTTTGCGTGACCATGGGCCAGCAGCGGAACGTGGGTCATCATTTCATGGTAAATAAACTCATCGCGCTCGGTGGTTTGCACCACGCCATCAAGCGCCATCACGCGGCCAAATGCCGCATTTTCGAAGATGATTAAATCCTGATGATCGGTCTTCTCATGGTACAGCACGTTATCAACGGTAAAATATTGACCAAAATGGTCGTGCAGCGTCTCATGCCACTGATTACTCTCGGCCATGGCTTACTCCTCCTTTGTTAACTTCTGTGGTGCCCACAAAGCGGGCACCCCATCATAGCCAACTATAGATAGAGATTGATATGGCGAATAGTGAACCTTCTACTGTTTGGCTGAACTCTCGCTAGCGTGAGGTTTTCGGCGCAGGTGTTTTGGGTTGTTGATCGCTGTTGGGCCTGACGTCAACAATTCGGACGGTATACACCATCGTCGCGCCCGGCGGAATTTTTCCAGGGATCCCTTTGCTGCCGTAGGCGCGCTCCGATGGAACCACGATAGTGATGGCGCCATGGTTATTCAGGCGTTTAAGCGGTTCACGGAAGGTCACGGGATACTGACTTAGCGCCTGTGACCAGACCTTATCTTCGGCTTCCATATCGTTTATCACGGTACCGTCGATCAAGCTTTCTTTGATAACGACGGTGACGATATCGTTATCATCAATTTCACCTTTGCCGGGGTAGTCAATGCGGCTATAGATCCCGCCTTTGAGTAGAACGCCTTTCTGCGCGGCAAATTGCTGCTGATACTTTTTACCTTCGCGGAGGGTTTGCTGCTCAATTTTATCAATGTTTTTGTATAACCTCTGCGACACGTCGAAAAGCGCCTTATTGCGCGCTTGTTCATCCAGCGCCAGCTTACCGGCAAAAACATCGTTAATGCCCTTAATAACGGTCTCCTGTTGCAGATTTAACCCTTTCGCTGCCTGACTGGACAGCGTTTTAAGCGCATCTTGCCCTATTGATACACCGACGGAGTATGCCTGCTGCTGTGGGGCATTACTGAGGTTTAGCGCGGGTGATTTGGTTGCCGCGGTGGTGGTTTTTACTGCGGCGAGTTCGGCGCTCAGCTTCTGCTTCTCCGCCATTGCCGCAGCCAGCTTATCGCTCAGGGCCTGCTTGTCTGTCTCCAGCGCGTTGAGCTTTACCGTTTGCGCCTGCAGAGCGGCGGCAGAGCGTTTGAGATTATCTGCGCACTCGGCTTTTTCCTGCTGGAAGGTGCGGGCTTGCTGAACAAGCCGCTTGTTTTCCGTGTCCAGCGCGGTTATCCGGCCCTGAAGCTGTGCGATGGTTTTATTCAACGCTGAATTATCTACCGGCGCTGGCGTGACGGCGGGAGATGGTGATTTTAGCTGTGCCTGCAGCTGGCGGATGGTCTTATCTTTGTCGGCAATGAGACTTTTTTGCGCGGCCAGTTTTTTTTGCAGCGCTGCCATGTTGTTGTCGCGGGCCCTGACGGGTTTACTGGCCTCCGGCGCCGGAGGTATTTCTTTCTTCTCTTTTTTCTCCTGCTGCTGGACATAGTTGAGAAACGCAGGCGCACCGTCATCCGCTTGCGCATGACCAATAAAAAGGGACGCCAGCAAAAGGAAGGCCAGCGTCATTATATTAAGGCGAATTATCATAGCGCCTGTCACTTCACCGCATTATCGCCGCGCATGACCAGACTATCGATCAGCGACTTTTCAATATCGGCGCAAAGCTTGATGGATTTAAATTGATACATGGAATCGATGCCCTGACGGGTGGAATCGGCGACTTTCGTACGCACTGAATTATATTGCGACGCCGCACCGATCAGCGCGGTGAATTCACTACCCAGTCTTGAGGCTTCTTTCGGATTAACCTCTTTTAACGAATCTAAAGCCTGGCGACAGGCATTAAGCCGCTCCTGTTCAGCGGCCAGCCGCAGCTTTTCATTCTGTTGCGCATCGGTGGCGATGGCGATTGGTGGCGTTATGGGTGTGTTAGCCTGACGATGTGCCTGGCAGCCAACTAGCATGATAAACGCGAACGGAAGTAAGCGAAAAAAAGGTGAGATATTCAAAATGTCATTCCATTGCAATAAGAGAGGTTACTGGCGATTTTAATTTTCTTGATGGCCTTTGCAATAAATGACAAGTTGAATTGTTTGCTCTTGAATGTGATTTTTACTGATAAATTAAGCTAACGGTTAATTAATAAAACTAAATAGTATCAGGGGGCGTCAAATATAAATGCCGGTTAATGAATTCATATTTCGTCAATGCTGGTGGAGAGGGGGAGGCGTGATTACACAGATGCAGCCGCATCGCCGCGGCTGCAGATAGGCTTACTTTACATAGGCCAGCAGGCTGAGGGAGTCTCGGGCCAGAGCTTTGCATTTTTTGGCTGTTGGGATTTTGATACCGCTGAGATCGCGATAGCTATCCTCACCTAATGCTTTCATATTAAAGCTGTCGTAGTTGCTGAGGTCCCATTGGTTTTGCTGGGCAAAAAAGACCAACGCGCGGCGAATTTGCGTATTTGGCAAATTTTGATAGCCGCAATCGTTTTTCAGGAATACAAATACCGCCGTTAAATCAGCCATATCTTCCGCTTCGGATTCACTTAATGCATAGCTATTGGCGGAGAGGGCGAGCAGGCTGCCAAACAGCATTGTTCTGAAAAACGTCTTCATTTTTTCTACCATTGAAACACGGACAATCAAAGTTAGCATACTTCTTTACACCACGCAGAGCTTTATTCACAAGCTTCTGCTTGACCTTCCCGTTGCGGGAGGGTTTAAGCTTAAATATTCACCAGCAGAATAAAAGGATGTGAAAATGCAACGTCGTGAGTTTATCAAATTAAGCGCCGCGCTTGGCGCGGTCAGCGCCTTACCGCTCTGGAGCCGTTCGGTATTCGCTGCTGGCCGTCCGGCTTTGCCGGTCCCGGATTTATTGACCGCCGACGCGCGCAATCGCATTACGCTGACGATTCAAGCCGGAAAGACGCAGTTTGGCCCGCATCTTGCGACGACTTGGGGTTATAACGGCAACCTCCTCGGGCCTGCGTTGAAGCTGAAGCAAGGTGAAGCGGTGACGGTAGATATTCATAACCGCCTGGCGGAGGAGACCACGGTCCACTGGCATGGGCTGGAAGTGCCTGGCGAAGTCGATGGCGGCCCGCAGGGCGTCATCGCCGCAGGAGCCTCAAGGACGGTGAGTTTTACGCCGACGCAGCGAGCGGCGACCTGCTGGTTCCATCCCCATCAGCATGGTAAAACCGGCCGTCAGGTCGCGATGGGGCTGGCGGGTTTGGTGCTGATTGAAGATGTCGAGAGCGGGCAATTACTGTTGCCGAAGCAGTGGGGAATTGATGATATTCCGGTGATCGTGCAGGACAAAAGATTCAATGCCAATGGAGAAATAGATTATCAGCTCGATATCATGAGCGCCGCCGTTGGCTGGTTTGGCGATACCCTGTTGACTAACGGCGCGCTGTATCCCGAACACGCTCCACCGCGCGGTTGGCTGCGCCTGCGTCTGCTTAATGGTTGTAATGCCCGCTCGCTGAATTTCGCTACCAGCGATCGCCGCCCAATGTATGTAGTAGCAAGCGACGGCGGCCTGTTGGCGGAACCGGTCAAAGTGAGCGAACTGCCGGTACTGATGGGCGAGCGCTTTGAGGTATTGATTGATACCCGCGACGGAAAGGCATTTGATCTCCTGACGCTGCCGGTGAGCCAGATGGGGATGGCGATTGCGCCATTTGATAAGCCGCAGCCGGTGCTCCGTATACAGCCGCTATTGATCCCGGCATCCGGTAAGCTACCCGATACTTTGGCGGCGATGCCCGCGCTGCCGTCACTGGAGGGGCTGACGCAGCGCACGCTACAGCTGTCGATGGATCCGATGCTCGATATGATGGGAATGCAGGCGCTGATGAATAAATATGGCGACCAGGCGATGTCCGGTATGAGCCATGGGATGATGATGGATCATGGCGACATGGGCAATATGAATCACGGTCAGATGAAGAATATGAACCATGGTGGCGGAATGGGACATGGCGCTTCATCTGATAAGGGATTCGATTTCCATAACGCCAGCCGTATCAACGGTAAAGCCTTTGATATGAATGTGCCGATGTTCGCTGCGGCTAGGGGGCAGTACGAGCGCTGGCTGATCTCCGGCAAGGGCGACATGATGCTGCATCCTTTCCATATTCATGGCACGCAATTCCGCATTCTGAGTGAAAATGGCCAGGCGCCAGCGGCGCATCGTCGCGGCTGGAAGGATACGGTAAGAGTGGAGGGCGGGGTGAGTGAAGTGCTGGTGAAGTTCGATCATCAGGCGCCCAAGGAGTTTGCCTATATGGCACACTGTCATCTACTGGAGCATGAAGACACCGGGATGATGTTGGGGTTCACCGTTTAGGACTGTGCGGGCTGCCGCCTTCTCCCATAGGGAAGGGGGCAAACAAAAAAACGGCAACTTTCGTTGCCGTTTTGCGTTTTATTTCGCGTCATCCGGTAACGCATAGGCAACGATGTAGTCGCCCATTTTAGTACCGAACGAGCCATGACCGCCGGCAGAGATGACAACGTACTGCTTGCCATTCACTTCATAGGTCATCGGCGTCGCCTGGCCACCTGCAGGCAGACGCGCCTGCCACAGTTTTTCACCATTACTCATGTTGTAAGCGCGCAGGTAGTTATCGGCGGTGGCGGCGATAAACAGCACGTTACCGGCGGTTGAGATCGGTCCGCCCAGCATCGGCATACCCATATTGAATGGCAGCGGGACAGGCAGCGGGAACGGCAGACTATCCTGCGGCGTACCGATGCGTTTTTTCCACACTACTTCGTTGGTCTTCAGATCCAGCGCCGAGATATAACCCCATGCCGGTTGTTTACACGGCAGGCCAAACGGCGACAGGAACGGGTTCAGCGTGACGCCGAACGGGACGCCATACTGCGGCTGAACGCCGGACTCGGTACCAGAGCCTTTCGCGTCTTTTGGCGGTTCCATCGGGTTGCCCGGGCCGCGTGGGATCAGTTTAGAGACGAACGGCAGCGCCATCGGGTTGGCGATAGCCACCTGACGGTTTGGATCGACGGAGATACCGCCCCATTCAAACATCCCCAGGTTCCCCGGGAAGACCAGCGTGCCCTGTTCAGACGGCGGAGTGAAGATACCTTCATAGCGCATCTGATGGAAGATAACGCGGCACACCAGTTGGTCAAACATGGTGGCGCCCCACATATCTGCGCCGGTCAGGTCTTTCTTCGGACGGAAGCTCAGCTCGGAGAACGGCTGGGTTTTAGCAACATAATCGCCTTTCGCCGCACCTTGCGGAACCGGTTTTTCCGGCGCCGGGACCACCAGCTCGCCATTACGGCGATCCAGCACGAAGATGTTGCCGGTTTTGGCCGGAGCGTAAATCACCGGTACGGTTTTACCGTTCACATCAATGTCGGCCAGCGTCGGCTGCGACGGCATATCCATATCCCACAGATCGTGGTGTACGGTTTGGTAGCTCCATGCCAGTTTCCCGGTGGTTGCGTTCAGCGCTACGATAGAGCTGGCGTAACGTTCCTGTTCCGGCGTGCGATTGCCGCCCCAGATATCCGGCGTGGTAACGCCCATCGGCAGATAGACTAAATCCAGCTTCGCGTCATAGGCGGCAGGCGCCCAGGAGTTAGGTGAATTGAGTGTGAAGTGATGCTCATCGCTCGGGATCGCATTAGGGTCTTTCGCACCCGGGTCGAAGGCCCACAGCAGTTTACCGGTATTCACATCAAAGCCGCGGATTACGCCTGATGGCTCGCGGGTTGAGAAGTTATCGGTTACCGCGCCGGCAATGACGATAGTCTTATCGGTGATAATCGGCGGCGACGTCGGTTCATACATACCCGGCGTGGTTACCGGCATATTGGTTTGCAGGTTGAGAATGCCTTTGTTGGCAAAGGTTTCGCACAGCTTACCGTTGTCGGCGTTCACCGCGAACAGACGGCCATCGTTGACCGGCAGAATAATACGGCGCGGGCAGTCGGCGACGACGTCGGCAGGCGCGTTATCTGCTTTGGCTTCATGATAGGAAACGCCACGGCAGGTCACGTGCTGGAACGACGGATCGGCGTTCAGCTGCGGGTCAAAATGCCACTTCTCTTTACCGGTGGCCGCGTCAAGCGCGAACAGACGCTGGTGCGCGGTACACAGATACAGCATGTCGCCAACTTTAATCGGCGTCACTTCGTTAGTGATTTCACCCGGATCGTTCGGCTGCTTCAGGTCGCCGGTGCGGAATACCCAGGCTTCCTTCAGGTTCTTCACGTTATCGGTATTAATTTGCTTCAGCGGTGAATAACGCTGGCCTTCCTGGTTGCGACCATAGGCCGGCCAGTCGCTATCGGCGACGGTAGAAATCGGCGCGGCCGGCGTCGCGTCAGCGCTCAGCGTACCGTTCACTTCCTGCGGGTCGTTGAAACCGGCCCAGGTCAGGATCCCGCCGCTAATCAGCAGGGCGATAACCAGACCGCCAACGGCACCGGCGGAAGGGACCGGCAGACGGCGCCAGACAAATGGCAGAATCAGCCAGATGCCGAAGAAGACCAGGATGTCGCTACGCGGCGTCAGCGCCCAGAAGTCGAAACCGACTTCCCATACCCCCCAAATCATGGTTGCCAGCAGCAGGGCGGCGTACAGCCACAGCGCAGCGCGCTTGCCGCGGAACAGCATAACGGTGACGGCCAGCATCACCAGGCCTGCGATAGGGTAGTACCAGGAACCGCCGATAGCGGCCAGCCATACCCCACCGATTAACAGATACAGGCCACAGAAGGCGGCAAACAGCGCCGTCAGCGTGACAAGTAGCCGTGATTGTTGAGATTTTGTTTCTGCCATAGAAAGACACTCTTCAGTTGTTAATTTTTTAACTGCAATTAATTATAGGATTTAACAACTGTGATCGGAATCACAAATATGGCTTTATTATTCACTGCACCGAAGATTTCGTTTTGCTGGTATACTGTATCGCTTGCCGGTCAACGTCGATGTGAAAGCAACGGCTTTGAAGATTTATCCTAAGAATCAAATGGTTAGTTTAATGAAACATACTGTAGAAGTGATGATCCCGGAAGCCGAGATCAAAGCGCGTATCGCCGAACTGGGTCGTCAAATTAATGAACGCTACAAAGACAGCGGCAGTGAAATGGTGCTGGTGGGTCTGCTGCGCGGTTCATTTATGTTTATGGCTGACCTGTGCCGTGAGGTTCAGGTGCCGCATGAAGTCGACTTTATGACCGCCTCCAGCTATGGCAGCGGCATGTCCACCACCCGCGATGTCAAAATCCTTAAAGACCTGGATGAAGATATTCGCGGTAAAGACGTATTGATCGTCGAAGACATCATCGATTCCGGCAACACCCTGTCTAAAGTGCGCGAAATCCTCAGCCTGCGCGAGCCGAAATCGCTGGCTATCTGTACGCTGCTGGATAAACCAAGCCGTCGTGAAGTGAACGTCCCGGTGGAGTTTGTCGGTTTTGCGATTCCGGATGAGTTCGTGGTGGGCTACGGTATCGACTACGCTCAGCGCTATCGTCATCTGCCGTACGTCGGCAAAGTGATCCTGCTGGACGAGTAATTATTGTTGCGGTCCCGGATAAGGCGAGCGCTTTATCCGGGGCGGTGAGGGCGGCGGCTATTTATGGTTGGCGTGCTTGCTCTTGAGATTGGAAATCCCGTGGCGATAGCGCTGCTCGAGGGTTTCCCGGCTGACGGCGGTGACATCAAGATCGCGCAGTAGTCCGTCGTGAATACCATAAGCCCAACCGTGGATCGTCACTTTTTGTCCACGTTTCCACGCCGACTGCATGATCGTCGAGTGTCCCAGGTTGTATACCTGCTCCATCACGTTCAGTTCGCAAAGTGTATCCAGACGCCGCTCTTCCGGCATTTCACCGAGCAGCGAACTGTGTTTAAACCAGATATCGCGAATGTGTAGCAGCCAGTTATCAATAAGCCCCAATTCCGGGTTTTCGACCGCCGCTTGTACACCGCCGCAGCCGTAGTGGCCGCAGATAATAATGTGTTCGACTTCCAGCACGTCAACGGCGTATTGCACTACCGACAGACAGTTCAGGTCGGTGTGGATCACCAGATTGGCAACGTTACGGTGCACGAACAACTCACCGGGTTCCAGGCCGGTTAAGCGCTCTGCGGGGACGCGGCTATCGGAACAGCCAATCCACAGAAAACGCGGTTTCTGCGCCTGCGACAATTTCGCAAAGAAGCCGGGGTCCTCTTCCACCAGCATTTTTGACCATAGTGCATTATTGCTGATGAGTGTATCTATATCATTCATGGACGTTTACGGCCTGTAACCAAGTAAGTGCGTTGCGCTAATATAGGGTAAGCTCACCTTTTTGAAAACAATCTTTACCCGTCATACTTCATGCTGCAGGTGCGTTGGCTGCACTCGTTCACCCCAGTCACTTACTTATGTAAGCTCCTGGGGATTCGCTCATTTGCCGCCTTCCTGCAACATGAATTATTTGGGTAAATTAGATGTGAAGACACGAGAAGAGATATTTAATGACCATTGCTCTGGAATTAAAACAGCTCAAGAAAACCTATCCCGGCGGGGTTCAGGCGCTGAAAGGCATTGACCTGCAGGTTGAAGCCGGCGACTTTTATGCGCTGCTGGGCCCGAACGGCGCGGGGAAATCCACGACTATCGGCATCATTAGTTCGCTGGTCAATAAAACCTCCGGTCAGGTTAATGTATTTGGTTACGACCTGGAAAAAGATGTGGTGAACGCCAAACGCCAGCTCGGGCTGGTGCCGCAGGAGTTCAACTTCAACCCGTTCGAAACCGTACAGCAAATCGTGGTTAACCAGGCGGGTTACTACGGCGTTGAGCGTAAAGAAGCGATCTTGCGTAGCGAAAAGTATCTGAAACAGCTCGATCTGTGGGAAAAGCGCAATGAACGCGCGCGTATGCTCTCCGGTGGGATGAAGCGCCGCCTGATGATTGCCCGCGCGCTGATGCATGAGCCGAAGCTGCTCATTCTTGATGAACCCACCGCTGGCGTTGATATCGAACTACGTCGCTCGATGTGGGGGTTCCTCAAAGATCTCAACGATAAAGGCACCACCATTATCCTCACGACCCACTATCTGGAAGAAGCGGAAATGTTGTGCCGCAATATCGGCATTATCCAGAGCGGCGAGTTGGTGGAAAACACCTCAATGAAGGCGCTGCTGGCAAAGCTGAAATCGGAAACCTTTATCCTCGATCTGGCGCCGAAAAGCCCGCTGCCGACCCTCGATGGATATCAATACCGGCTGGTTGATACCTCGACGCTGGAAGTTGAAGTCCTGCGCGAGCAGGGGATTAACAGCGTTTTCGCCCAGCTAAGCGCCCAGGGCGTGCAGGTATTAAGTATGCGTAACAAGGCCAACCGTCTGGAAGAGCTGTTTGTCACGCTGGTGCACGACAAAAAAGGAGAATCAGCATGATGCAGCTTTACTGGGTCGCGCTGAAAAGCATCTGGACCAAAGAGATCCACCGGTTTATGCGTATCTGGGTCCAGACGCTGGTGCCGCCGGTGATCACTATGACCCTCTATTTCGTCATCTTTGGCAATCTGATCGGCTCACGGATCGGCGAGATGCACGGTTTTACCTACATGCAGTTTATCGTGCCGGGGCTGATTATGATGGCGGTGATCACCAATGCCTACGCCAACGTCGCCTCGTCGTTCTTCAGCGCCAAGTTTCAGCGCAACATTGAGGAACTGCTGGTGGCGCCGGTGCCAACCCACGTGGTGATCGCCGGTTACGTCGGCGGCGGGGTGGCGCGCGGGCTGTGCGTCGGGATTCTGGTTACGGCTATCTCGCTGTTCTTCGTCCCGTTCCAGGTTCATTCCTGGCTGTTCGTCGCCCTGACGCTGATTTTGACGGCAATCCTGTTCTCGCTGGCGGGCCTGCTCAATGCGGTATTTGCGAAAACCTTCGACGACATCAGCCTGATCCCGACTTTCGTGCTGACGCCGCTGACCTATCTTGGCGGGGTGTTCTATTCGCTGACGCTGTTGCCGCCGTTCTGGCAGGCGCTGTCGCATCTCAACCCGATCGTCTACATGATTAGCGGCTTCCGTTTTGGCTTCCTCGGCATTCATGACGTCCCGCTGGCGACCACCTTTGGCGTACTGGTGGTGTTTATCGTGGCCTTCTATATTCTGTGCTGGTATCTGATCCAGCGCGGGCGCGGCCTGCGTAGCTAATCCTCTCTGTTAGCGCCCCCGCTAATTTCACTGTGGCGGGGCGCTAAGCGGTAATTTTTGATACCCATCACCCCATCTCAACGCTTGCCCTGCTAAATTGTTTGCCTGCTAAGGAGGTAGGCGATGTTAGGTTGGGTAATTACCTGTCATGATGAGCTGGCGCAGGAGATGCTGGATCGTCTGGAGAAAAAGTTTGGCCCGCTGGCGCAATGCCGGGCGGTGAATTACTGGCGTAATCTGAGCGTCAATATGCTGAGCCGCATGATGTGCGACGCGCTGCATGCCACCGACTGCGGCGATGGGGTGATTTTTCTCACCGATAAAACCGGCGCCGCGCCGTATCGCGCCGCTGCGCTGATGAGTCACAAACATACCCACTGTGAAGTCATTTCCGGCATTCGCTATCCATTGCTGGAGGAAATGTATTTACAGCGCTATACCCTCAGCAGTGACGCCTTCCGTAATGCTATCGTTAGCGCCGGAGGCCCCACGGTGAGCAGCCTGTGGCATCAGCAGCAAAAGAACCCGCCTTTTCGTCTCCTGCATGATACGTTCGGAAATTAGGCATTAGCATTGATGCCGCTTTTGTTACAATGGCGGCATTCAGGTTTACCGGTTCGATGCGCATGTTTGCCCGAGTCATTACATTGTTCCTTTTTCTGGCATCTGCCAGCGTTTCCGCCAGTCTGCTCAGCCAGCAGGGCGTTCCCGCACGCTATATGCAAGTCACGGAAGATGCCGATATCTGGGCGCAGGTCGGCAACCATGTGGTGAGCGTCGGCAACGTTCGCGCCGGGCAGATCCTTGCCGTGGTGCCGACCACGGCAGACTATTATGAATTCAATTTCGGCTTCGGTACCGGTTTTATTGATAAAGGACATCTGGGGGCGGTGCAGGGCGCAAAACGGGTTGAGGATAGCCTGGGCGATTTACGCCAGCCATTGAGCAACCAGAACCTGCTGACCTGGAAAGATACGCCGGTATACGATGCGCCATCAGTGGGCAGCCCGCCGTTTGGTACATTAGCGAATAACCTGCGCTATCCCATTATCAGCAAGCTGAAAGATCGCCTTAATCAGACCTGGTATCAGATTCGTATCGGCAACCGGCTGGCGTGGGTGAGTAGTCTGGATGCGCAGGAGGATAACGGCATTCCGCTACTGACTTATCACCATATTCTGCGTGATGAAGAAAATAGCCGTTTTCGCCATACCTCCACCACCACTTCGGTGCGCGCTTTCAGTAACCAGATGACCTGGTTGCGTGACCAGGGTTATACCACCCTGACGATGTATCAACTGGAAGGGTATCTGCGTAACAAGGTGAATCTGCCTGCACGCTCGGTGGTGATTACCTTTGATGATGGCCTCAAGTCGGTGAATCGCTACGCTTATCCGATCCTCAAGCAGTACGGCTTCCACGCGACGGCGTTTATTATCTCGTCGCGGATCAAACGTCATCCGCAAAAGTGGGATCCGAAATCGCTGCAGTTTATGAGTATCTCTGAGCTCAGGCAGATTCAGGACGTGTTTGATGTGCAGTCGCATACCCATTTTCTGCACCGGGTCGATGCCGCCCGTCACCCGATATTGCTCAGCCGGAATTATCACAACATTCTCTTTGATTTCGAGCGTTCCCGGCGGGCGCTGAGTCAGTTTAATCCGCACGTGCTGTATCTTTCGTATCCGTTCGGCGGCTATAACGCCACGGCGGTCAAGGCGGCGAACGATGCCGGTTTTCATCTGGCGGTAACGACGGTGAGAGGGAAGGTGAAACCGGGGGATAATCCGTTCCTGCTGAAGCGGTTGTATATCTTACGTACCGATTCGCTGGAGACGATGTCGCGGCTTATCAGCAATCAGCCGCAAGGGTAAACCGGCGCTGCGGCTGAGCGCAGCGCCGTAAGAATCAGGCGACCTGCACCGGAATAGCTTTCGCCTGGCGCTTCATTTCGTTATCGCCTTCGAAATAGGCGACTTTCGGCTGCCAGGTGCGGGCTTCTTCGTCAGACATGGTCACGAAGCTGGCGATAATGAGGATATCGCCGACGCTTGCGCAGTGCGCCGCAGCGCCGTTGACGGAGATAATCTTCGAACCACGCTCGGCGGCGATCGCATAAGTTGAGAAACGGTTACCGTTGGTCACGTTCCACAGATGAATGGCTTCATTTTCCAGAATACCGGCCGCTTCGAGGAAATCCTGGTCAATGGCGCAGGAACCTTCGTAATGCAGGTCAGCCTGCGTGACTTTAACGCGATGGAGCTTGCCCTGCAGCATATTACGCATCATAACTTCTACCTTCCAACCTTTATGTAGCAAAGCGGACACGGCATCCGCTTTGAGAAAATAACCCGATTTTTCATTCCAGGCTACTGGCCCAGCTCGACGATTTTGTTATCAATCAGGCGCGCCTGGCCCAGCCATGCCGCCATCAGGATCACCGCGCGTTTGCTGGCTTCCGTTAGCTCCAGCAGAGTGTCGGCATCGCGGATCTGGATATCGTCGGCACGAAAACCTGATTCATTGAGCTCCTGCTCGGCGATGGCAATGATTTCCTCAAGGTTACGCTCGCCTGTGGCAAGTTTGCCCGCTACCGTACTCAGCACTTTGTACAGACCGGGGGCGATTTTACGCTGCTCGGCAGTCAGATAACCGTTACGCGAGCTCAGCGCCAGGCCGTCTTTAGCGCGGATGATCGGCACGCCGACGATCTCAATGTCGTAGCCCATATCGGCGACCATTTTGCGGATCAGCGCCAGCTGCTGGAAATCTTTCTCGCCGAAGCAGGCGACATCCGGCTGCACCAGGTTGAACAGTTTGCTGACAATGGTCGAGACGCCGCGGAAGTGGCCAGGGCGGCTGGCGCCTTCCAGCATGGTCGACAGGCCAGGAACGTCAACGAAAGTCTGTCCTTCAGTACCCTGCGGATAAATTTCCGCCGGCGCCGGAGCAAAGACAAAGTCGACCTTGCGCTTGTTCAGCTTTTCGCAATCCTCCTGCAGGGTGCGCGGATAGCGCGCCAGATCGTCCGGGCGGTCAAATTGCATCGGATTCACGAAGATACTGACCACCACGACATCCGCGCAGGCTTTGGCTTCATCGACCAGCTTCATATGGCCATCGTGCAGGTTGCCCATGGTGGGAACCAGCGCAATGCGCTTGCCTTCCTGGCGTAAACGACGGATATGCTGGCGCAGCAGCGGCAGGGTTTCAATTATCAGCACAACAAGACTCCTTAATGGAAACTATGTTCTTCGCCCGGATAGGCCCCGGATTCGACTTCGGCAATATACTGCCGTACCGCGGCGCGGATGTCGCCCGCTTCTGCGAGGAAATTCTTGGCGAATTTAGGAATGTGGCCGCCGGTGATCCCGAAAGCGTCATGCATTACCAGAATTTGCCCGTCGGTCACGTTACCTGCGCCGATGCCGATAACCGGGATCGTCAGCGCTTCGGTGATGCGTTTTGCCAGCTCTACCGGCACGCACTCCAGCACCAGCAGCAGCGCGCCGGCCGCTTCCAGCGCTAACGCGTCATCAAACAGCGCCTGCGCCGCATCGCCGCGGCCCTGAACTTTATAGCCGCCGAACACGTTGACCGACTGCGGCGTCAGGCCGAGGTGGCCGCAAACCGGTACCGCGCGCTCCGCCAGCATCCTGACGGTATCAGCCAGCCAGGCGCCGCCTTCAAGTTTGACCATATTGGCGCCGGCACGCATCACGACGGCGGCATTTTCGAAGGTTTGCTCCGGCGTGGCGTAGGCCATGAACGGCAGGTCGGCGAGCAGCAGGCTGTTCGGCGCGCCGCGGCGCACAGCACGGGTATGGTAAGCGATATCGTCAACGGTCACCGGCAGCGTGGAATCGTGTCCCTGTACCGTCATCCCCAGCGAATCGCCCACCAGCAGGACGTTAATGCCTTCGTCGGCAAAAAGCTTAGCGAAACTGTAGTCGTAGGCGGTGATAGTGGCGAAGCGCTTTTTCTCCTGTTTGCATTTCTGCAGCAGGGCAATGGTGGTCGGTTTCATAACGTTTCCTGATGATGAAAGTCATATTAACCGGCATTCTAACAGCAGCATTCAGGGGGGCAATGATTTTGGGCAACCGATTACCACTATCGCCGTAAATGCTAAAAAAGGGAGTAGGGGTTACCAGATGGCAGGCTTTTCGGCGCCCAGATTTTCCAGCGCGACGCGAAGGGCGAGGCCATCGGGGAAGTGGAGCTGCGGGGCGATTTCAAACAGTGGCCAGAGCATAAAACCGCGATTTTTCATATCGTAGTGCGGCACCGTCAGGCGCTCGCTGTTAATGATTGCGTCGCCAAACAGCATGATGTCGAGGTCCAGCGTACGCGGCCCCCAGCGTTCGGCTTTGCGCACCCGCCCCTGCTGCAGTTCGATGCGCTGAGTGTGATCGAGCAGCGCTTCTGGCGCGAGCGAGGTTTCAAGCGCGACGGCGGCATTGAGATAGTCAGGCTGATCCTGCGGCCCCAGCGGTGGCGTACGGTACAGTGAAGATACGCTCACCACGCGGCTGTCCGGAATGTCGGCCAGCGCGCGGATAGCCGCATTCACTTGTTCGAGCGGCGAGGCGAGATTACTGCCAATGGCGATATAGACCAGGGTCATGCGTTACCCTGACGCGGCGCGCGTTTACGCGGGCGGCGATGGCGGCGGCGCGGAGCCGGATCGTCGCCGAGGTCGTTGAGCATATCTTTCTGTTCCGGCGGCGCGGCCACCTGGAACTCGCCCCACCATTTGGCCAGGCGCTGCAGTTCGTGGTTGTTCTCGGCGCCTGCGCGCAGTTCAAGCAGGTCATAGGCGGCGCGGAACTTCGGATGCTCCATGAGTTTCCACGCGCGTTTGCCCTGACGGCGGGACATACGAAGCTGCAACTGCCAGATGTCGCGCACCAGGGTGGTGATGCGTTTAGGGATCGCCAGCGTCCGGCAGGCTTCATCCAGCACGTCATTCATTGCCAGCGCGAAGGCGTCGTAATAGGCCAGCCCGCTCTCCTGCGCGATTTTCTGCGCCATTTCCAGCAGCGGATACCAGAACATGACCGCGAACAGGAATGCCGGGTTAACGCGCATATCGTTATGCAGGCGGTTATCGGTGTTCTTCAGCACCTGAATGATGATGCGTTCCATCGGGCTATCGCCGCGCTCGGTGAAGTAGCGGGTGATCGTCGGGAACAGCGGCTGGAACAGGCTGTATTCGCGCAGCAGCTGGTAGGTTTCATAACCATAACCCGCCTGCAGCAGTTTCAGCACTTCTTCAAACAGACGCGCCGGCGGTACGTCGTGCAGCAGGGTAGCCAGACGTGGGATTGGCTCGGCGCTTTCGGCGCTGATACGCATATGCAGTTTGGCGGCGAAACGAACCGCGCGCAGCATGCGCACCGGATCCTCACGGTAACGGGTTTCCGGGTCGCCAATCAGGCGTATCACCCCTTCCTGCAGATCGCGCATTCCACCAACGTAGTCACGTACGGTGAAGTCCGCCACGCTGTAATAAAGGCTATTGATGGTGAAGTCGCGGCGCTGGGCATCCTCTTCGATAGAGCCGAAGATGTTATCGCGCAGCAGCATGCCGTTCTGGCCGCGCTGGGAGGTGACGCGGTCGTTGGTGTGGCCTTCGTGATGGCCGCGGAAGGTGGCGACCTCAATGATTTCCGGCCCGAACATCACGTGCGCCAGGCGGAAGCGACGGCCCACCAGGCGGCAGTTGCGGAACAGTTTACGTACCTGGTCCGGGGTCGCGCTGGTGGTGACGTCAAAATCTTTTGGTTTCTTGCCCAGCAGCAGGTCGCGAACGCCGCCGCCGACCAGGTAAGCTTCGTAGCCCGCCTTGTTCAGTCGATAGAGCACCTTGAGCGCGTTTTCACTGATATCTTTGCGGGAAATTGCATGCTGTTCACGCGGGATCACCGTCATATGCGTTTGTTCGACGGCGGCAGCCTCTGCCTCGCGCTCTTCACGGCTTAGCACCTTGCGGCAAAAATTAGCGACTCGGGTAAAAATGGTGCACCTCGTAGTGTCAGACGAACTTCGGATAAAACATTACTCTATGGGCTTCAGGTTGCATTTAAACGGCAAATTCAGGGGCAACCTGAAGGGCGACGAGCAAAAATAGCGGCTAATCATAGCTCAGCGGGAGCCATTTGAGAATGCTGGATTTTTGCTGGCTGCCAGTTGGCTATCGCTTGTTTGAGTAAATCGTCAATACTCAGGGCTTGCCAATCCTCAACGACATCCTGATTCAAAAATGTTAATGCCCGCACAATTTCCGGGCGCGGATCGCCCTCCGGCAAGGCCGGGGCGTGGTTCTGTTTTGAGAGCTTATTACCTTCGGCATTCAGCGCCAGCGGCAGGTGTACGTAATCTGGTACAGGCCAGCCAAAGTGTTGATACAGCGAAATTTGTCGTACCGTTGGCTCGATGAGATCGGCGCCGCGGACGATTTCGCTGACCCCCTGAAAATGGTCGTCAACCACTACCGCCAGGTTATAGGCGAACAGCCCATCGCGACGATGGATGATGAAATCTTCCCGCGCCAGCGGTTCGTCGGCGACGAGGGTCCCGCGCAACTGGTCATAAAATTCCAGTACCGGACGGGTCTGGCGCAGGCGCAGCGCGGCGTTTTCGGCGCCAAGGCGCAAATCGCGACAGTGACCGTCGTAGATCCCGCCGACGCTGTGAATGCGCGCGCGGGTGCAGGTGCAGTAGTAGCAGAGATCCCGATCGCGCAGCCAGGCGAGGCGCTCGCGATAGGCATCGTGCCGCTGGGACTGCCACAGTACCTCGCCGTCCCAGTGTAGACCGTAGCGATCGAGCTGTCGCAAAATGGTGTCGGCGGCGCCGGGAACTTCCCGCGGCGGGTCGATATCTTCAATGCGTACGCGCCAGATACCGCCTTTCGCCCGCGCCTGTAGATAGCTGCCAAGGGCGGCGATTAATGAGCCGAAGTGGAGTTCGCCGGAAGGTGAGGGAGCAAAGCGCCCTATATAGTCTGAATCGGTCATGTTAAACACAAGGGGAATCAGGCGGGAGAAACTCCCGCCAGAGAGTGAGGTAGCTGGGAATTAACCCGCCATCTGTTTTTCGCGAATTTCCGCCAGCGTCTTGCAGTCGATGCACAGGTCAGCTGTTGGACGCGCTTCCAGACGGCGAATGCCAATCTCCACGCCACAGGATTCGCAGAAGCCGAAGTCTTCGTCTTCGACTTTTTTCAGTGTTTTCTCAATCTTCTTGATGAGTTTACGTTCGCGGTCGCGGTTACGCAGCTCCAGGCTGAACTCTTCTTCCTGCGCGGCACGGTCGACCGGGTCCGGGAAGTTAGCAGCTTCATCCTGCATATGCGTTACGGTGCGATCCACTTCATCCCTGAGTTGATTACGCCATGCTTCAAGAATGCGCTTGAAGTGCGCCAGCTGGGCTTCGTTCATATACTCTTCGCCCGGCTTCTCTTGGTACGGCTCCACCCCAGCGATGGCGAGAATACTCAGGGACGATGTTTTACGGTTTTGCCCTTCTTGCATGTTGCTTCTCCTTAACACGCACTATCGATCCCCATGTGGGGGAAAAATCAGGCCGCTATAAATAGCAGATGCTTTTCCGGATAGCAATTATCTAAACGTTACACTTGACAACGCTGTGAAGAAAAGCGTATTTGCGCTCGCGAACCGGACACAATTTAGCCTTTTAATTACCGGGGGTTAACGCCACGGCGATCGGCTTATTCAGAGTCATCATTTTGGTAGAAAGTTCCGCTTTCCAGGCGAGAATTTCTACCCCCTTTTCCTGCGCCTCTATCAACAGCTGTGCGTATTTGGCATCAATATGATGCGCGGGTGAGAAACGGTCTATCGCCGAATGCAGCACGGCGAATAAAATCACGGCCCGATGGCCCGCGGCAGCGACGCTCATGAGTTCCCGCAGGTGCTTCTGACCGCGTGCGGTAACGGCATCGGGAAAATAACCGTACTCTTTTTCCGCCAACGTAACCGATTTCACTTCAATATAGCAGTTACGGCGGTCTTCTGCCTGTAACATAAGGTCGATTCGGCTATTTTCTTCACCATATTTTACTTCGCTTTTCAGAATGTTATACCCGGCAAGCTCAGGGATATTTCCGGCGAGTACCGCTTCCTTCGCCAGGGTATTTGCCCGCAAGGTGTTAACGCATATGACGGCCCCCTGCCGGGTTTCAGTTAATTCCCAGGTATGCGCATATTTACGTTTAGGATTATCGGAAGTGGAATACCAGACGGTATCTCCCGGCGCGGCGCAGCCGGTCATGGCGCCGGTATTCGGGCAGTGCAGCGTCAGCGCCTGGCCCTCCGGCGTGATGACATCGGCCAGAAACCGTTTGTAACGTTTAAGCAAAGTGGCGGACTGCAAAGGCGGAGTGAACAGCATCAGAGTTCCCTGGTAAATGGATAACGTTCCAGCGCGTTGTAGCGGGTGCGCCCGCGGATAAAGCTGGACTCATAAAGCACGAATTCGTTGACCGGCACCTGCCAGCAAAAACCCGGCGGCGGGATCGGCACCGCGTGGCGGGCGTCGCGCAGGAGGGTGATATGCGGATGAAACGGCTGCGGGCTTTGATAGCAGCCGCTCCGCGCCGCCTGGGCGCGCAACATATTTGCCAGTTGCAGCATGCCGCGCGGCGGCTGGCGGGTACCGAGCCAGACTACGCGCGAACGCAGCCACTGGCCGGCGTCGTCGAGCGTCAGGGTAAAGGGCGGTTGCTGAATGCGTCCGGCCATCGCCGACAGCGCGCGCTGTTTTTCAGCGCTGACGTCGCCGAGAAACGCCAGCGTCAGATGCAGGTTATCGGCGGCGACCGGCCTTCCGGCATCGTCGGCAAAATGGGCGGCGCGCCAATGAATAATCTGTTTCTGTATCGCTTTCGGCAGTTCAAGAGCGAAAAACAGCCGTTTCGGCTCGGACATGATAGAGACTCGGTAATGAACTACGGGGATGCTACAATGCTTGCCCTCGAATGTTAACCTCCGGAGCCCTTCGTGTCCTCATTGCCGGTTGCCGCAATTCTTCCCGAACTTCTTTCCGCCCTGCAGCAGGCGCCGCAGGTGTTGCTTAATGCGCCTACCGGCGCGGGTAAATCCACCTGGCTGCCGTTACAGATCCTCGCCGACGGCAACATTGATGGCCGGATTATACTGCTGGAGCCGCGGCGGCTGGCGGCACGTAACGTCGCTCAGCGTCTGGCGGAGCTACTGGGAGAAAAACCGGGAGAAACGATAGGCTACCGGATGCGCGCTGAAAGCTGCGTAGGGCCAAATACCCGCCTGGAAGTGGTCACCGAAGGGATCTTAACCCGCACTTTGCAGCACGATCCGGAACTTTCCGGCGTGGGGCTAGTGATCCTCGATGAATTTCATGAACGTAGCCTGCAGGCTGATTTGGCGCTGGCGTTGTTGCTGGACGTCCAGCAGGGGCTGCGTGACGATCTCAAGTTGCTGATCATGTCGGCGACGTTGGATAACGATCGTCTGCAGCGTCTGTTGCCGGAGGCGCCGGTGGTGGTTTCCGAAGGGCGCGCGTTCCCGGTTGAACGTCGCTTTGCGCCGCTGGCGAGCCATCAGCGTTTTGCCGAAGCGGTAGCGATCGCCGCCGCGGATCTGCTGCGTGAGGAGCAGGGCTCGATGCTGTTATTCCTGCCCGGCGTTGGCGAAATTCAGCGCGTACAGGAACAATTGAGCGAGCGTGTAGCCAGCGATGTGCTGTTATGTCCGTTATACGGTGCGCTGCCGCTGAGCGAACAGCGCAAAGCGATTCTCCCGGCGCCTGCCGGGATGCGCAAAGTGGTGCTGGCGACTAATATCGCTGAAACCAGTTTGACGATCGAAGGCATTCGCCTGGTGGTCGACAGCGCTCAGGAACGGGTCGCGCGCTTCGATCCGCGCACCGGCCTGACCCGGCTAATCACCCAGCGGATAAGCCAGGCGTCAATGACCCAGCGCGCCGGTCGAGCCGGGCGTCTGGAGCCGGGGATCTGCCTGCATCTGCTGGCGAAAGAGCAGGCGGAGCGCGCGGCGGCGCAGAGCGAGCCGGAAATTCTGCAAAGCGATCTGTCGGGGCTGCTGCTGGAGTTGCTGCAGTGGGGCTGCCGCGATCCGGCCGAGCTTCGCTGGCTGGATCTACCGCCGGCGATCAATCTGGCGGCGGCGCGGCGTCTGTTGACGGCGTTATCGGCGTTGGAGGGCGAACGCCTTTCGGCTCACGGGCGCAAAATGGCGACGCTGGGTAACGACCCTCGTCTGGCGGCCATGCTGACAGCGGCCGATTCCGCGGATGACGCGGCGACGGCGGCGAAACTCGCCGCTATTCTTGAGGAGCCGCCGCGCGGCGGCAGCAGCGATTTAGGCGCCGCGTTTGCGCGCCAGCAGGGCAACTGGCAGCAGCGGACGCAGCAGTTATTGAAGCGACTGGCCAGCCGCGGCGGTCAGCCTGATGCTGAGCGGATGGCGGCGTTGCTGGCCCCAGCGTTTGCCGACCGGATTGCCCGTCGACGCGGCCAGGAAGGGCGCTATCAGTTGGCTAACGGCATGGGGGCGATGCTGGATGCCGATGACGCGCTCGGGCGTCACGAATGGCTAATTGCGCCGCTGCTACTACAGGGCAGTTCGGCACCCGATGCGCGAATTTTGCTGGCGCTGCCGCTGGATATTGATCAACTGGTGGCGCAGCGTCCTGAGCTGATACAACGCTCCGATACCGTGGAGTGGGATGAAGCGCAGGGGACGCTAAAAGCCTGGCGGCGTAGCTGCATTGGCCAGCTGGTGATAAAAACTCAGCCGTTGGCGAAACCGTCGGAAGCGGAGCTGCATCAGGCAATGCTCAACGGTATTCGCGATAAGGGGCTCGGGGTATTGAACTGGACGCCGGAGGCTGAACAACTGCGCCTGCGGCTGCACTGCGCCGCGCAGTGGCTGCCGGAAGCGGACTGGCCCGCCGTTGATGACGCATCGCTGTTAGCTTCGCTGGAGGCGTGGCTGTTGCCGCAGATGACCGGGGTGCATTCGCTTCGGTCGCTCAAGGCGGTAGACCTGCGGCAGGCGCTGCAAAACTGGCTGCCGTGGACGTTACGCCAGAAGCTGGATAGCGAGCTGCCGACCCATTACACGGTGCCGACCGGCAGCCGTATCGCTATTCGCTATCATGAAGATAACCCGCCGGCGCTGGCGGTACGGATGCAGGAGATGTTTGGCGAGGCGATGACGCCGCGCATTGCCGAAGGGCGGGTTCCTCTGGTGCTGGAGTTACTCTCGCCGGCGCAGCGACCATTACAAATTACCCGGGATTTGAGCGCCTTCTGGCAGGGGGCGTACCGCGAGGTGCAAAAAGAGATGAAAGGGCGCTATCCGAAACATGTCTGGCCGGATGACCCGGCGAATACCGCGCCGACCCGGCGGACGAAAAAATACTCCTGAGGCGCCGCGCCCTTGCTGTGGGCGTGGTTCTGAAAATCGCTGGCCGCAGTCACGCGGCGCAATATTTATGTTATTAAAAAACATCATATTTTACCGTTTATCGCGTTTTACGGTTGTAAAATGCTGGTTAAGAATGGCGCGGATTAGTGCTATTCTCTGTGGCCTGGACAATTCGTGCTATGTCCGGAGATATTCTTCAGCTTAAACAGATAATTATATGATTTGTTTAATGAATTATTCTTCGAAGATGATATGAAAGACGTCGGCCGCGGCAGTGCGGCGGGTGTGAAATTGAGAGATATCTTCTTCCTCCTGCAGGGGGAAGTATTGAGAATCAGGCCTTTACGCCTGAAAGTTGCGGAGAAAAAGCATGGCGGGAGATGACCGCGAGCCTATCGGACGTAAAGGGAGACCTTCACGCCCGGCAAAACAAAAAGTCACCCGTCGCCGGGTCCGGGAAGAGGACTACGACGATGATTACGATGACGATTATGAGGATGAACGACCAATGCCGAAGAAAGGAAAGGGCAAAGGCAATAAGCCTCGTCGTAAGCGCAGCTGGCTGTGGCTGCTGGTTAAGCTGGGGATTGTCTTTGCGGTAATTATTGCCGCCTATGGCGTCTACCTCGACCAGAAAATTCGCAGCCGTATTGACGGTAAAGTCTGGGAACTGCCGGCGGCAGTGTATGGCCGGATGGTCAACCTTGAGCCGGATATGCAGATCAGCAAAAACGAGATGGTGCGCCTGCTTAATGCGACCCAGTACCGTCAGGTCAGCGCAATGACGCGTCCTGGCGAATACACCGTACAGGCTAACAGCATCGAAATGATCCGCCGTCCGTTCGATTTCCCGGATAGCAAAGAGGGGCAGGTGCGCGCGCGTCTGACCTTCGATGGCGATCATCTGGATACCATCGAGAATATGGATAACAACCGTCAGTTCGGTTTCTTCCGTCTCGACCCGCGCCTGATCACCATGCTGCAGTCGGCGAACGGCGAGCAGCGCCTGTTCGTGAAGCGCAGCGGTTTCCCGGATCTGCTGGTGGATACCCTGCTGGCGACCGAAGACCGCCACTTCTATGAGCATGACGGCATCAGCCTGTACTCAATGGGCCGCGCGGTGCTGGCGAACCTGACGGCGGGGCGTACGGTGCAGGGGGCGAGTACCCTGACCCAGCAGCTGGTGAAGAACCTGTTCCTGTCCAGCGAGCGTTCCTACTGGCGTAAGGCCAACGAAGCCTATATGGCGCTGATTGTTGACGCCCGTTACAGCAAGGATCGTATCCTTGAGCTGTATATGAACGAGGTGTACCTCGGTCAGAGCGGCGATAATGAAATCCGCGGCTTCCCGCTGGCGAGCCTGTACTACTTTGGCCGTCCGGTAGAAGAGCTGAGCCTCGATCAGCAGGCGCTGCTGGTCGGGATGGTCAAAGGGGCGTCAATCTATAACCCGTGGCGTAACCCGAAACTGGCGCTGGAGCGGCGTAACCTGGTGCTGCGTCTGCTGCAGCAGCAGAATATTATCGACCAGGAGCTGTACGATATGCTGAGCGCGCGTCCGCTGGGCGTGCAGCCGCGCGGCGGAGTGATTTCACCGCAGCCGGCGTTCATGCAGATGGTGCGCCAGGAACTGCAGGCGAAACTGGGCGATAAAGTGAAAGATCTCTCCGGCGTGAAGATCTTTACCACCTTTGACCCGGTGGCTCAGGATGCGGCGGAAAAAGCGGCCATTGAAGGGATCCCGGTGCTGAAGAAACAGCGTAAGCTGCCGGATCTGGAAACCGCCATGGTGGTGGTCGATCGCTTTACCGGTGAAGTCCGGGCGATGGTCGGCGGCGCGGAGCCGCAATTTGCCGGCTACAACCGCGCGATGCAGGCGCGTCGTTCGATTGGTTCGTTGGCAAAACCGGCCACTTATCTGACCGCGCTGAGCCAGCCGAACCAGTATCGCCTGAATACGTGGATTGCCGATGCGCCGGTGACGATTCGCTTGTCGAACGGCCAGACCTGGTCGCCGCAGAACGACGATCGCCGCTTTAGCGGTCAGGTGATGCTGGTGGATGCCCTGACCCGTTCGATGAACGTGCCGACGGTTAACCTCGGGATGTCGCTGGGGCTGCCGGCGATCACCGATACCTGGCAGAAGCTGGGCGTGCCGAAAGACCAGTTGAATGCGGTTCCAGCGATGATCCTCGGCGCCCTTAACCTGACGCCAATCGAAGTGGCGCAGGCATTCCAGACCATCGCCAGCGGCGGTAACCGCGCGACGCTGTCGGCGCTGCGTTCCGTGATTGCTGAAGATGGTACGGTGCTGTACCAGAGCTACCCGCAGGCGGAACGCGCCGTTCCGGCGCAGGCGGCCTATATGACCCTGTGGACCATGCAGCAGGTGGTGCAGCGCGGTACCGGCCGTCAGCTTGGCGCCAAATATCCTGGCCTGCATCTGGCGGGTAAAACCGGGACCACCAACAACAACGTGGATACCTGGTTTGCCGGTATCGATGGCAGCCAGGTGACGATTACCTGGGTTGGCCGCGATAACAACCAGCCGACCAAGCTGTACGGGGCCAGCGGCGCGATGTCGATTTATCAGCGCTACCTGGCTAACCAGACCCCGACGCCGCTGGCGCTGACGCCGCCGGAAGACGTGGTGGATATGGGCGTGGACAGCAATGGTTACTTCCAGTGCAGCGGCGGTATGCGTACGCTGCCGGTGTGGACCACCTCGCCGGATGCGCTGTGCCGTCAGGGCGAAGCCCTGCAGCAACAGCAGCAGCAACAACAGGAAGCCAATAACCCGTTCAACCAGTCCGGGCAGCAGCAGCCTGCTAACCAACCGCAGCAGCAACAGCAGCAACCTGCGAAGCAGGAGAAGAGCGATGGCGTTGCCGGTTGGATTAAAGATATGTTTGGCGGCAACTAAAACCGTTTAAGCCGAACGTCTGAACAGCCCCTTAATACGAAGGTATTAGGGGGCTTTTTTATTGCAGGCATCTGCGTAACACCGTGATAACTCCTTAATAACCGTCTGGTTATTTATTAATCCCTTGGCGCTTCCTGCCCGGCATAGCGCTTGCCTTAGATTCCGCGTTTCGCCTATTATGTCACCCGTCATAATAATAATTCTCGTTTACGTTATCATTCACTTTCATCAGAGATATACCAATGGCGCGTCTTAAAACTGCTCAGCCAAATCACTCGCTGCGTAAAATCGCAGTCGTAGTAGCCACGGCGGTTAGCGGCATGTCTGTTTATGCACAGGCTGCGGAACAACCGAAAGAAGAAACCCTCGTCGTTACCGCGGCGCCCGCCAGCCAGGAAAGCGCCTGGGGGCCGGCCCCGACTATCGCGGCGAAGCGTTCCGCCACGGCGACCAAAACCGATACTCCCATTGAAAAAACGCCGCAATCTATCTCCGTGGTGACAAATGAAGAGATGCAAATGCATCAATTCCAATCCGTTAAGGAAGCACTTGGATATACGCCTGGGGTGACGGTTAGCAGCCGGGGTGCATCGAACACTTATGATTTTGTTATCATCCGGGGGTTCTCGTCAGTAGGCTTGAACCAGAATAACTATCTAGACGGGTTGAAGTTACAAGGCGATTTTTACAACGATGCTGTCGTTGATCCGTACATGCTGGAGCGCGTTGAGGTAATGCGCGGGCCAACATCGGTACTTTATGGGAAAAGTAATCCCGGTGGCATTGTCAGTATGGTTAGTAAACGGCCTACGACTGAGCCACTAAAAGAAGTTCAGTTTAAGATGGGAACAGATAACCTGTTCCAGACAGGTTTTGATTTTAGTGACGCACTGGATGAGGATGGTGTGTTTTCGTACCGTTTGACGGGGGTTGCTCGCTCTAATAATGAACAGCAACAGAATGCGGAGCAGCAGCGCTATGCGATAGCGCCTTCTTTTTCATGGCGTCCTGACGATAAGACGAACTTTACTTTCTTATCCTATTTCCAAAATGAGCCGGAAACGGGTTATTACGGTTGGTTGCCGAAAGAAGGTACTGTTCAGCCACTCCCTAATGGCGGCCATCTACCAACCAGCTTTAACGAAGGCGCGACTAATAATACCTATTCACGTAATCAAAAGATGGTGGGTTATAGTTTCGAGCATGGTTTTAACGATACCTTCACAGTACGCCAGAATTTACGTTTCTCTGAAATGAAGGTTGCGCAGAAAAGCGCCTATGGTACCGGGCTGTGCAACAACAGTATGAATGCCTTCAACTCCTATTGCCAATCACTGACTCCAGAGCAGCAGGCTCATTATTTAGGACGAGGTACAGTCGTTGATAACGAGCGTTTACAGAATTTTAGTGTTGATACCCAGCTGCAAAGCAATTTTTCAACAGGGAACGTCGATCATATTTTGCTGACTGGTGTCGACTATATGCGTATGCGTAACGATATTAGTGCCCTGTTTGGTAATGCACCGTCACTTGATCTTAATAATTTACCGTCTATGAGCAGCGTTGATTTTGGTGATGCTGTTCCTTATCAAATGAATGAAAGTAAGCAGACAGGGATTTATCTTCAGGACCAAGCCGAGTGGAATAAATGGGTTTTGACGTTGGGCGGGCGCTACGATTGGTCTAAACAAGCGACCACCGTACGTAGTGACAATGGTTATATTGAGCGTAATGACCACCAATTTACCTGGCGTGGGGGAATCAACTATCTGTTTGATAACGGAATATCTCCGTACGTTAGTTACAGCCAGTCCTTCGAACCGAATGCTTTTAGCTTGTATAGTACTCCACGTGTTGCCTATGAGCCTTCTAAAGGTGAGCAGTATGAAGCGGGGGTGAAATATGTGCCGAAAGATATGCCCGTTGTTGTTACTGGTGCCGTTTACCAGCTAACTAAGTCAGATACATTGATGGCGGATCCTAACAATGCACTTAATCAGGTTCCGGCAGGTGAAATTCGTTCTCGGGGTGTTGAGCTAGAGGCGAAAGCGGCTTTGAATGCCAATATCAATATGACCGCTTCATATACCTACACGGATGCTATCTATACCAAAGATACTAATCTGAAAGGAAATACGGTTGTTCAAGTACCTAAACACATGGCTTCGTTGTGGGGGGATTACACCTTCTACGATGGGCCCTTGTCTGGCTTAACCCTTGGTACTGGTGGTCGTTTTATCGGCTCCAGTTATGGAGATCCAGCAAATACCTTTAAGGTAGGAAGTGCTGCGGTGATGGATGCTGTTGTCAAATATGATCTGGCGCGCTTTGGTATGGCTGGTTCAAATATCGCGGTGAACGTTAATAATTTGCTCGATCGTGAATATGTTGCCAGCTGCTTTGAAACATATGGTTGTTTCTGGGGCGCAGAACGTCAGGTTGTTGCTACCGCAACCTTCCGCTTCTAACTACTCACGGGCGCGGTTCGCCGCGCCCAATATCAGGTTGTTGCTATGCAGGAACAGACTCCGCACTCTGAAACGACGTTTGCGTTAAATCGCGTGACCTTTCGCGTGCCTGGCCGCACGCTGCTTCATCCCCTTTCGTTGACCTTCCCGGCAGGAAAAGTCACTGGCCTGATAGGCCATAACGGTTCCGGCAAATCCACGTTACTGAAAATGCTTGGCCGCCATCAGCCGCCTTCCGAGGGCGATGTGCTGCTTGACGGCCAGCCGCTGGACAGCTGGAGCAGTAAGGCGTTTGCCCGCAAAGTGGCCTATCTGCCGCAGCAACTGCCGGCGGCGGAAGGGATGACGGTGCGCGAACTGGTGGCGATTGGTCGCTATCCGTGGCACGGCGCGCTGGGGCGCTTCGGCGCGGCGGATCGCGAAAAAGTAGAAGAGGCCATTGCGCTGGTGGGGTTGAAACCGCTGGCGCATCGGCTGGTGGACAGTCTTTCCGGCGGCGAACGCCAGCGCGCGTGGATCGCCATGCTGGTGGCGCAGGATAGCCGCTGTTTGCTGCTCGATGAACCGACGTCGGCGCTGGATATCGCCCATCAGGTCGATGTGCTGGCGCTGGTGCATCGTCTCAGCCAGCAGCGTGGCCTGACGGTGATCGCGGTCCTGCACGATATTAATATGGCCGCCCGCTATTGCGATTATCTGGTGGCGCTGCGCGGCGGCGAAATGATCGCCCAGGGGACGCCGGCGGAACTGATGCGCAGCGAAACGCTGGAGCAAATCTACGGCATCCCGATGGGGATCCTGCCGCATCCGGCGGGCGCAGCGCCGGTAAGTTTTGTCTATTAATGGAAAATTCGAACTTCTTCTCACGTCGACGCCTGTTGACGGCAATGGCGCTGTCGCCGCTGCTGTGGCAGATGCGCGGCGCGCAGGCGGCGAACGTTGATCCGCAGCGCGTCGTCGCGCTGGAGTGGCTGCCGGCCGAACTGCTGCTGGCGCTCGGCGTTACGCCCTACGGCGTGGCCGACATTCCCAACTATAACCTGTGGGTGAATGAACCGGCGTTGCCCGCCTCGGTGATAGATGTCGGCCTGCGCACTGAACCCAATCTTGAGTTGCTGACACAGATGAAACCGTCGTTTATCGTCTGGTCAGCAGGCTATGGCCCGTCGCCGGAAAAGCTGGCGCGTATCGCGCCCGGTCGCGGTTTCACCTTCAGCGACGGCAAACGGCCGCTGGCGATGGCCCAGCGTTCGCTGCAGGAAATGGCCGACCTGCTGGGTAAGCAACAGCAGGCGAAGCGCCATCTGGCGGAGTTCGACGCGTTGATGGAAAGCCTGCGTCCACGATTTGTCGACCGTGACGATCGTCCGCTGCTGATGATTTCGCTACTTGATGCTCGCCATGTACTGGTATTCGGTGAGAACTGCCTGTTCCAGGAAGTGCTCGATCGCTTTGGCATCAAAAACGCCTGGCACGGCGAAGCGGCATTCTGGGGCAGTATCACCGTAGGCATCGATCGGCTGGCGGAATTTAAAGAAGCCGATGTCATCTGTTTCGATCATGGTAACGATCGGGAGATGGCCCAACTGATGGCGACCCCGCTGTGGCAGGCGATGCCTTTCGTGCGTGCGGGGCGTTTCCAGCGTCTTCCGGCGGTGTGGTTCTATGGCGCGACGCTGTCGGCGATGCATTTCGCTCGCGTACTGGCTGATACGCAGGGGAGGGCAGTATGAACGCACGTTTCTCGCCGTTAGCTATGATCCTGCTGGCCGTACTGCTGGTTGCCGCTTTCGCGCTGAGCATCGTTAACCTTCAGGTGGCTTTACCTTACGCGCAGTGGCGTCAGGCGCTGTGGCAGCCGGATAGCGATAATATCGCCCAGATGCTGTTCCATTACAGCCTGCTGCCGAGGCTGGCTGTATCGCTGCTGGTCGGCGCCGGACTGGGGCTCGTTGGCGTACTGTTCCAGCAGGTACTGCGTAACCCGCTGGCGGAGCCGACCACGCTCGGCGTCGCCACCGGCGCGCAGCTCGGAATGACGGTGACGACGCTATGGGCGATCCCCGGTGTGCTGGCGTCGCAGTTTGCCGCGCTGGCTGGCGCTTGCCTGGTCGGCGCGCTGGTGTTCGGCGTCTCGTGGGGCAAACGTCTATCGCCGGTGACGCTGATTCTGGCCGGTCTGGTGGTGAGTCTCTATTGCGGCGCGGTCAATCAGCTGATGGTGATTTTCCATCACGACCAGCTGCAAAGTATGTTCCTGTGGAGTACCGGTACGCTGACGCAGACCGACTGGAGCGTGGCGCAGCGCCTGTGGCCGCAGCTGCTTGGCGGCGCGATGTTGACGCTGCTGTTGTTACGCCCGTTAACGTTGATGGGGCTGGATGATGGCGTGGCGCGGAATCTCGGGCTGGCGCTCTCTCTGGCGCGCCTTGGCGTCTTGACCCTGGCGATAGTAATAAGCGCGCTGCTGGTCAACGCGGTCGGTATTATCGGCTTTATCGGTCTGTTCGCGCCGCTACTGGCGAAAATGCTCGGCGCCCGCCGCCTGCTATCGCGGCTGGTGCTGGCGGCGCTTCTTGGCGCGCTGATCCTGTGGCTTTCCGACCAAATTATTCTCTGGCTCAGCCGGATATGGCGAGAAGTGTCTACCGGGTCAGTCACCGCGCTGATTGGCGCGCCTTTATTACTGTGGCTGCTGCCGCGGCTGCGTAGCATCAGCGCGCCGGTGATGAATGGCGGCGATAAAGCGCTGATTGAACGCCGCAACGTGCAGTGGTTCGCGCTGGGCGGACTGGCGCTGATGTTGTTGGCGGTAACCGCCGCGCTGACCTTTGGCCGCGATGCGCAGGGGTGGCAATGGGCCAGCGGCGATCTGCTGGAGCAATTGATGCCCTGGCGCTGGCCGCGGGTATTCTCGGCGCTGTTTGCCGGGGTGATGCTGGCCGTCGCGGGGTGTATCATTCAACGCCTGACCGGTAACCCGATGGCCAGCCCGGAAGTGCTGGGTATCAGCTCTGGCGCGGCGTTCGGCGTGGTGTTGATGCTGTTCTTCGTGCCGGGCAACGCTTTTGTCTGGCTGCTGCCAGCCGGCAGTCTTGGCGCGGCGGCGACGCTGCTGGTCATCCTGGTCGCCGCCGGGCGCGGCGGATTCTCGCCGCACCGGATGCTGCTGGCGGGGATGGCGCTAAGTACCGCCTTCACCATGCTATTGATGATGCTACAGGCCAGCGGCGATCCGCGAATGGCGCAGATCCTGACGTGGATGTCCGGTTCGACCTATAGCGCGACACCTGAGATGGTGCTGCGTAGCGGCGTGGTAATGCTGGCGCTATTGGCGCTGGCGCCGCTCTGTCGCCGCTGGCTGACCATCCTGCCGCTCGGCGGCGAGGCGGCGCGAGCGGTAGGGATGGCATTGACGCCATCGCGTATTGGGTTGCTGCTGCTGGCGGCGAGCCTGACGGCAACGGCGACGCTAACCATTGGGCCGTTAAGTTTTGTTGGCCTGATGGCGCCGCACATTGCGAGGATGATGGGCTTTCGCCGGACGATGCCGCATATGGTCATTTCCGGGCTGATTGGCGGGATGCTGCTGGTGTTCGCCGACTGGTGCGGGCGAATGATAATGTTCCCCTACCAAATCCCGGCAGGGCTGTTATCGACGTTTATCGGCGCGCCGTATTTTATCTATTTATTAAGAAAGCAGAGCCGCTAACGATCCCGATGGCCAAAACATCCCCGGTGGCGCTAGTGCTTACCGGGGCTACAGCGCTGTGCAATTTGGTAGCCCGGATAAGGCGCAATGCACCGCCTCCGGGAAAATCCCTGCGCCACCAGGCATTCAAGTACCTTACAGTTTGGCAAACACCCGACGCGCGGCATCGATAGTGTTGTTGATATCCGCTTCGCTATGGGCGACGGACATAAAGCCGGCTTCAAACGCCGACGGGGCGAGGTAAACCCCTTCTTCCAGCATCAGGTGGAAGAAACGCTTGAAACGTTCAACATCGCACTTCACCACATCCTGATAGCAGGTGACGGTTTCGGCATCGGTAAAGAAGATACCGAACATGCCGCCGACATTATTCACCACCAGCGGGATCCCGGTTTCGCGCGCCGCGTTCAGCAGGCCATCCGCCAGTTGATTGGTCAGCTCGGTCAGGGTTTCATGCACGCCCGGCTGCGCCACTTCGCTTAAGCAGGCGAAGCCTGCGGCCATGGCGATAGGGTTGCCTGACAGCGTACCGGCCTGGTATACCGGACCGGTCGGCGCCAGCGCGTCCATGACCTCGCGGCGACCGCCGAAAGCGCCCACCGGCATACCGCCGCCGATGATTTTACCCAGACAGGTCAGATCCGGCTCCACGCCGTAATAAGACTGGGCGCCCGCCAGCGCGACGCGGAAGCCGGTCATCACTTCGTCAATAATCAGCAACGCGCCAAACTCGTCGCACAGTGCGCGCAGGCCCGGCAGGAACTCCGGCTGCGGCGGAATGCAGTTCATATTACCGGCCACCGGTTCGACGATGATACAGGCGATATCCTGCGGATACTGCTCAAACGCCGCGCGTACCGAGGCAAGATCGTTATAGGTGCAGGTCAGGGTATGCTTCGCAAAATCCGCCGGTACGCCCGGCGAGTTCGGCTGGCCGAGAGTCAGTGCGCCGGAGCCGGCTTTCACCAGCAGGCAGTCGGCGTGACCGTGGTAGCATCCTTCGAACTTGATGATTTTGTCGCGGCCGGTGAAGCCGCGTGCCAGGCGAATGGCGCTCATGGTGGCTTCGGTGCCGGAGTTTACCATGCGCACCATATCCATGGTCGGCACCAGTTCAGTAACCAGTTCCGCCATTTTGACTTCCATTTCGGTTGGCGCGCCGAAGCTTAACCCGCGCTCTGCCGCTTCAATCACCGCGTTACGAATGGCCGGATGGTTGTGACCCAGCACCATTGGGCCCCAGGAACCGACATAATCGATATAAGCTTTACCATCGACATCGTACAGGTAGGCGCCATCCGCACGTTCAATAAACAGCGGGGTGCCGCCGACGCCAGTAAAGGCGCGGACCGGCGAGTTGACGCCGCCGGGGATAAGTTCGCGGGCGGCGTTATACAGATTTTCAGATTTGCTCATGGCCAGGATCCTGGTTCGTGAATAAAGTTATCGGGCTATTCTAAGTTATTCCATGAAGGTTATGAAAGTTTTGCCCAATTGAAACATTAAGCGGACGAAACAATTTTTTGGCGACGCGCGGCGCGGAGGCGGCTAGAATGCCTCTCTTCTCATTTGTATTACCAATAAATGATAATGGCATGAAAGCAGAAACTCCCTCTTTTGAAGCACATCAGTTTGTTCGCGTGCGCCGTAGTGATGCGGTCCGCCGTTTGATTCAACGCGACAAAACGCCGTTGGCGGTATTGTTGATGGCGGCGGTGGTCGGCACGCTGGCCGGGCTGGTGGGCGTGGCGTTTGAAAAGAGCGTGAACTGGGTGCAGAACCAGCGAATTGGCGCCCTGGTGCAGGTGGCGGACCACTGGTACCTCGTCTGGCCGCTGGCCTTCATTCTGTCGGGGCTGCTGGCGATGGTTGGCTATTTTCTGGTGCGCCGCTTTGCGCCGGAGGCCGGCGGTTCCGGGATCCCGGAAATCGAAGGCGCGCTGGAAGAGTTGCGCCCGGTACGCTGGTGGCGCGTGCTACCGGTAAAATTCATCGGTGGTATGGGGACGCTGGGCGCCGGGATGGTGCTGGGGCGCGAAGGGCCGATGGTGCAGCTTGGCGGCAATATCGGGCGCATGGTGGTGGATGTGTTTCGTCTGCGCAGCCCGGAAACGCGGCACACGCTGTTGGCCACCGGCGCGGCATCAGGCCTCTCCGCGGCCTTCAACGCGCCGCTGGCGGGCATCCTGTTTATCATCGAAGAGATGCGCCCGCAGTTCCGCTACAATCTGATTTCGATTAAAGCCGTATTTACCGGCGTGATCATGTCGAGCATCGTGTTTCGTATTTTTAACGGCGAAGGGGCGATTATCGAAGTCGGCAAGTTAAGCAATGCGCCGGTGAATACCCTGTGGCTGTATCTGGTGCTGGGCATGATCTTTGGCTGTTTCGGGCCATTGTTTAATGCTCTGGTGCTGCGGACGCAGGATATGTTCCAGCGCTTCCACGGCGGCAATATCAAAAAATGGGTGTTGATTGGCGGGCTTATCGGCGGCCTTTGCGGCCTGCTGGGCCTGATGCAGCCCACGGCGGTAGGCGGCGGCTTTAATCTGATCCCCATCGCTGCTGCCGGTAACTTCTCGGTTGGGCTGCTGCTGTTCATCTTTATTGCTCGCGTCATTACCACGCTGCTGTGCTTCTCTTCCGGCGCGCCGGGGGGGATTTTCGCCCCGATGCTGGCGCTGGGGACGCTGCTGGGAACGGCATTCGGCATGGCTGCCATCCCGCTGTTTCCCTCCTATCATCTGGATGCTGGTACCTTCGCTATCGCCGGGATGGGGGCGTTGCTGGCGGCTTCGGTACGCGCGCCGCTCACCGGAATTGTGCTGGTGCTGGAGATGACCGATAACTATCAGCTCATTTTGCCAATGATTATTACCTGCCTTGGGGCAACACTATTGGCGCAGTTCCTCGGAGGTAAGCCTTTGTATTCGACCATTCTGCAGCGTACCCTGGCGAAACAGAAGGCCGAAGAGGCGGCGAAAGCGCAGCAGGTACCCCGGGAGAATACTTGAACGATTTACCAGGGTATTAGATAATGGCTCAAAAGGCCCGGTTATTCTTTAATCGGCCGGAAGTATCAATGGGAGCAAAAAATGAGTGATGACGTAGCGTTGCCGCTGGAGTTCACCGAAGCCGCAGCGAACAAAGTAAAACATCTGATTGCGGATGAAGATAATCCGAACCTGAAACTGCGCGTGTACATCACCGGCGGCGGTTGCAGCGGTTTCCAGTATGGCTTCACCTTTGACGATCAGATCAACGAAGGCGATATGACCATCGAGAAACAGGGCGTCGGCCTGGTGGTTGACCCGATGAGCCTGCAGTATCTGGTTGGCGGCGCCGTCGACTATACCGAAGGCCTGGAAGGTTCACGTTTCATCGTGACTAACCCGAACGCGAAAAGCACCTGCGGCTGCGGCTCCTCGTTCAGCGTTTAACGCAAGCGAATCCAGCTCTCTCCCACAAAGAGAGCGGCAAACACGAAAAACGGTAACCTCAAGGTTACCGTTTTGCTTTTATGAACGTCCGTTATCATCCAACGCAAAGGTCGGTAGCTTCAGGTGCCAGCGAATCGCCGCCAGGCGTATTACCAGCGTCACCATCATGCCTAACATCGCCGAGTTTTCCAGCGACAGCTGAAAGGTATAGTGCGCCGTCGCGTGCACGATACCGCCGACAATGCAGGCGGTGGCGTAGATTTCGGTGCGCAGAATCATCGGAACTTCTCGCGCCAGCACGTCGCGGATAATCCCGCCGCCGACGCCGGTGACCACGCCCATGCAGATCGCTACCAGCGGGCCGGTATGGGCAATAAAGGCTTTATTCACGCCGATGCCGACAAACACCGCCAGGCCGACGGCATCCAGCACCGGCAGTACCCATTTCGGCATGCGCCGCGGCTGGCGGACCAGTAGAATCGTTAACATACTGGTGACCATCGCTACCACCAGATCGGTCGGATCCTTAACCCAGAACACCGGGCCATTGGCCAGCGCCATATCGCGGATGGTTCCGCCGCCCACGGCGGTAACCACGCCTAATACCAGCACACCGAAAGGGTCCATGCGTAATTTTCCTGCCAGCAATACGCCGGAGATAGCAAATACGGCTGTGCCAATAATATCCAGCCAATAGACAAGCATCGTCAGTTCCCGCTAAAAGCCTGCTGCCAGGCGGTTATTTTACCTGCTCAAGCGCAGTACAGAGTTGTTTTGCGGCAAGGATAATACGTGGGCCCGCGCGTTCAAACCAGTCGCTATGTAAGGCGATGAGCGAAATTGTGAGCTGATTTTGCCAATAGCGGTCCACGGCGGGAATTTTACGGGCGTCGCCGGTGATGACGATCGCCTGCGGATGCCGTGACAGCACCTGTTCGCGGCTGACCTGCGGCCAGGGAACGCGGCTGGCGGCAAAAATATTTTCCCCACCGCACAGGCTCAATACTTGATTCTGGATCGAGGCGCTGTTGCTGGTGAACAGCGGGTTGGCGCCAAACTGCAGAAATACGCGTTTTTTCGGCGCGTTGGCATAGCGGGCTTTTAGCGCAAGGTAATCGTCTTGCATCTTCTGGGCAGCCTGACGAGCTGTTTCCGGCTGCGGGCTCCACGGCGCCAGCATCCGCAGAGCGCTGATGATTTGCTCAATCGAACCCGTTTCAACCCAGATAACCTTGATTCCCAGCGAACTGAGCTGATTCACCTGGCGTTCGGCATTGCCGCCGCGCCACGCCAGCACCAGATCGGGCTTCAGAGCGACAATACGTTCAAGGTTCATTCCCTGCCAACTGGCGACTTGTTCGATTTTCGCCGCGGCGGGAGGGTAGTCGGAATAACTGCTGACGCCGACCGGCGTAATGCCGGCAGCAAAGGCCAATTCGGTGTTGGCCGGGGAGAGCGTCACCACCCGCGGCGCGGCGAAAAGCCACGCCGGGGCGAGTAACAGCAGGGCGGTTAACGCTTTCTGTAGCGACTTAGCCACGCGCCAGGTTCTGCACCAGGTTTTCCACCATCAGGGTGGACTGCTTGGCGGCGACGGCGAGGAACTCGTCGAAGCTGAGATGCGACTGCTGGTCAGCGACGTCAGAGATTGCGCGCACCACCACAAAGGGAATGCTGAAGTTATGGCAGACGTGGGCGATGGCGGTCGCTTCCATCTCTACGGCAACGGCCTGCGGGAAGTTGTGGCGGATTTTCGCCAGCCCTACCGAGCCGTTGATGAATGCGTCGCCGCTGACGATCAGCCCACGAACGGCGTTGAGATTCAGCGCCTTAATGCAGGTTTCCGCGGCGGCAATCAGTTTGTCATCAGCTTTGAAACCCGCCGGACAGCCAGGTAGTTGGCCGTATTCGTAGCCGAACGCGGTGACGTCGGCATCATGATAACGCGCTTCGTCAGAGACCACGATGTCGCCGACTTTCAGCGTCGGCGCCAGACCGCCCGCGGAACCGGTATTGATAATCACATCCGGCTTGCAGCGCTCCAGCAACAGGGTGGCGCCCATGGCGGCTGCCACTTTACCAATGCCGGATTTCAGCAGAGCAACCTCGGTACCGTGAAGTTGGCCGGTATAGATTTCGCTACCGCCGATAGAGATAGTCTGGCGGTTCTCGATTTTGTCGCGCAGAAGGGTAACTTCTTCTTCCATGGCGCCAATAATGCCAATTTTCATAGATTTACTCGCGATGTGTCAGGATTAGCTGCATAGTCTATCATGCGCTTAAGGGGAAGCGTATTGCTCGCGCGGGAGAGGCTATGGCAAATATTGATTTTCGCAACAAGATTCACTGGCGTCGGCGCTACCGTTCGCCGCAGGGTGTAGAGACGGAACGCGAGATCCTGCGGGTGTTTGAAAGCGATCGCGGGCGCATTATCAATTCACCGGCCATCCGCCGCCTGCAGCAAAAAACCCAGGTCTTTCCACTTGAGCGTAACGCGGCGGTCCGCACCCGGCTCACCCATTCGCTCGAAGTCCAGCAGGTCGGGCGCTACATCGCCAAAGAGGTGCTAAGCCGCCTGAAAGAGCAAAAGCTGCTGGAATGTTACGGTCTGGATGAACTGAGCGGCCCGTTTGAAAGCGTGGTGGAGATGGCCTGCCTGATGCACGATATCGGCAATCCGCCATTTGGCCATTTTGGCGAGGCGGCAATTAACGATTGGTTCAGCAAACGGCTGGCGCCGAAAGATGCCGCCAGCCAGCCGTTAAGCCAGGATCGCTGCCAGGTTGGCGCGCTGCGTCTGCACGACGGCGAAGGGGTGCTCAACGAACTACGGCGTAAGGTGCGTCAGGATTTGTGCTGCTTTGAAGGCAATGCTCAGGGCATCCGTCTGGTGCACACGCTGATGCGTATGAACCTGACCTGGACCCAGGTCGGCTGCATTCTGAAATATACGCGGCCGGCGTGGTGGCGGGGAGAGACGCTTGCCAGCCATAGCTACTTAATGAAAAAACCTGGTTATTATTTAGCCGAAGAAGAGTATATCGCGCGGCTGCGTAAAGAATTGGATCTGGCGCCTTACAATCGTTTTCCATTAACGTGGATTATGGAAGCTGCCGATGATATCTCATATTGCGTTGCTGACCTCGAAGATGCGGTAGAAAAACGAATATTCAGCGCGGAGCAATTGTATCAACATCTCTATGACGCGTGGGGCACTCATGAAAAAGGATCATTGTTCGCGCAAGTTGTAGAAAACGCGTGGGAGAAATCGCGCGCAAATTCACTGAGCCGCAGCACTGAAGATCAGTTCTTTATGTATTTACGGGTTAATACGTTGAATAAACTGGTGCCTTATGCGGCGCATCGGTTTATCGAAAACTTACCGGCTATTTTTAGCGGCGATTTTAATCATGCGCTGTTAGAGGACGATAGCGATTGTAGTCAGCTACTTGAACTTTATAAAAACGTCGCCATAAAACAGGTGTTTAGTCATCCTGATGTTGAACAGCTGGAATTGCAGGGCTACCGGGTTATCAGCGGACTGCTGGATATCTACGAGCCGTTACTGAAATTATCGCTGGAGGAGTTCAGCCAATTGGTGGAACAAGATCGGGTACGCAGTTTGCCTATTGCTTCGAGGTTGTTCCAGAAACTTTCGACCCGACATCGGTTGGCTTATGTGGAGGCGGTAAATAAGCTTTCGCGCGATACCGAAGAATATCCCGTGCTGGAGTATTATTACCGCTGTCGATTGATTCAGGACTATATCAGCGGAATGACGGATTTGTATGCGTGGGATGAATATCGCCGTCTGATGGCGGTGGAATAAGTCTGAGTTTTGTAAAGACGGACAATAAATTTTTACTTTTACCGAAACTTAACTCTGGAACTTCGCGCTATAAAATGACTCTGAGAGTGCGTACACAGCAACTTTTTCGTTATCCGAAATTTGAAATTGAGATTGAAACCTATGAAAAAAACCACGTTAGCAATGAGTGCTCTGGCTCTGAGTTTAGGTCTGGCGTTGTCCCCGCTCTCTGCGAGCGCGGCTGAAACGGCTTCCTCGGCGACCACTGCGCAGCAGATGCCGAGCCTGGCGCCGATGCTGGAAAAAGTGATGCCGTCTGTGGTGAGCATCAACGTTGAGGGCAGCACGACTGTTAACACGCCGCGGATGCCGCGTAACTTCCAGCAATTCTTCGGTGACAACTCGCCGTTTTGCCAGGATGGTTCGCCATTCCAGAGCTCTCCATTCTGCCAGGGCGGCGGTCAGGGCGCCCCTGGCGATAACGCGCAGCAGCAGAAATTTATGGCGCTCGGTTCCGGGGTAATTATTGATGCGGCCAAAGGCTACGTGGTGACCAATAACCACGTGGTCGATAATGCCACCACGATTAAAGTTCAGCTGAGCGATGGCCGTAAGTTCGATGCGAAAGTCGTCGGTAAAGATCCGCGCTCCGACATCGCGCTGATTCAAATTCAGGATCCGAAAAACCTGACGGCGATTAAGCTTGCCGACTCTGACGCGCTGCGCGTCGGCGACTACACCGTGGCGATCGGTAACCCGTTCGGCCTCGGCGAAACCGTGACTTCCGGTATCGTCTCCGCATTGGGCCGCAGCGGCCTGAACGTGGAAAACTATGAAAACTTTATCCAGACCGATGCGGCTATTAACCGCGGTAACTCCGGCGGCGCGCTGGTGAATCTCAACGGTGAACTGATCGGTATCAACACCGCAATCCTTGCTCCGGACGGCGGCAACATCGGTATCGGCTTTGCTATTCCGAGCAACATGGTGAAAAACCTGACCGAGCAGATGGTCAAGTTTGGCCAGGTGAAACGCGGCGAACTGGGGATCATGGGTACCGAGCTGAACTCCGAGCTGGCGAAGGCAATGAAAGTTGATGCCCAGCGCGGCGCGTTTGTAAGCCAGGTGATGCCGGGCTCTGCGGCGGCGAAAGCGGGTATTAAAGCTGGCGACGTGATTACCACCCTGAACGGCAAGCCGATCAGCAGTTTCGCGGCGCTGCGTGCGCAGGTCGGTACGATGCCTATCGGCAGCAAAGTCGAGCTGGGCCTGCTGCGCGACGGCAAGCCGGTCAACGTTACCGTTGAACTGCAGCAGAGCAATCAGAACCAGGTTGACTCCAGCAGCATCTTTAACGGCATTCAAGGCGCGGAAATGAGCAACAAGGGCCAGGACAAAGGTGTGGTGGTGAGCAACGTGAAAGCGGGCACGCCAGCGGCGCAGATTGGTCTGAAGAAAGGCGACATCATTGTCGGCGCTAACCAGCAGCCGGTGAAAAACATCGCTGACCTGCGCAAAATCTTCGATGCAAAACCGTCCGTACTGGCGCTGAATATTCAGCGTGGTGATACCTCTATCTACCTGCTGATGCAATAATCTATCAGCGCGCATAAGCCCCTTTCCCGTGCCGGGAAAGGGGCTTTTTTTATTCTGCCCGCAAGTTCTGTGATTCCCCCCACAACTCCATACTTCTCTGTCACGCTTTGTGCATATGCACAGTGCGTAGTTTCAGACACTCTTTTATGCTGATGCCCTGCTCAGGGGAGGGTTACATGGCTGGCTGGCATCTTGATACCAAAATGGCGCAGGATATCGTGGCGCGAACGATGCGCATCATTGATACCAATATTAACGTAATGGATGCCCGCGGGCGCATTATTGGCAGCGGCGATCGTGAGCGTATTGGTGAATTGCACGAAGGCGCGCTTCTGGTGTTGTCGCAGGGGCGGGTGGTTGATATCGATGATGCGGTCGCTCGCCATCTGCACGGCGTGCGTCAGGGGATTAACCTGCCGCTGCGTCTTGAAGGGGAAATCGTCGGCGTTATCGGATTAACCGGCGAGCCCGAATCGCTGCGTAAGTATGGTGAGCTGGTGTGTATGACCGCGGAGATGATGCTCGAACAGTCGCGGCTGATGCATCTGCTGGCGCAGGACAGCCGCCTGCGTGAAGAACTGGTCATGAACCTGATTCAGGCGGAAGAAAATACCCCGGCGCTTAACGAATGGGCGCAGAGACTGGGCATCGACCTCAATCAACCACGGGTGGTGGCGATGATTGAAGTTGATAGCGGCCAGCTTGGCGTCGATAGCGCGATGGCGGAACTACAGCAGTTGCAGACAGCGCTGACCACGCCGGATCGCAACAACCTGGTGGCGATTGTCTCGTTGACCGAGATGGTGGTATTGAAACCCGCGTTAAATGCCTTTGGCCGCTGGGACGCCGACGACCACTGCAAGCGCGTTGAGCAGCTGATTACCCGTATGAAAGAGAACGGCCAGCTACAGTTCCGCGTTGCGTTAGGTAATTTCTTTACTGGTCCGGGCAGTATCGCACGCTCTTATCGGACCGCGCGTACGACGATGATGGTAGGGAAGCAGCGGATGCCGGAAAGCCGCAGCTACTTTTATCAGGATCTGATGCTGCCGGTGCTGCTGGATAGCCTGCGCGGCGGCTGGCAGGCCAATGAGCTGGCGCGCCCGCTGACGCGGCTGAAGGCGATGGATAACAACGGCCTGTTGCGCCGCACCTTGCAGGCATGGTTTCGTCATAACGTGCAGCCGTTGGCCACCTCAAAGGCGCTGTTTATTCATCGTAATACCCTGGAGTATCGGCTCAATCGCATTTCGGAACTAACCGGATTGGACCTGGGAAGTTTTGACGACCGTCTGCTACTGTACATTGCATTGCAGCTGGATGAGCAACGCTGACACACTCCCGCCTCAGGCGGGAGTGGAAATGACGGATTACAGGCGCTGCAGCCCGCGGGGGGTCACTTGCCAGGTGACGGTATTGGGTTGTTGCCAGCTATTGCCATTGAGTGGATTAATAATAACGGAACGATTTCCCGCTTCGGCATGGAAGACTTCAATGGTATAGCCCTCATCCAGGATGGCGGTATCAACATAGTCGCCAAGCTGCGATGATCCTTTAATCGACTGGCGATACACCACCGAACCACGCGTATTGTAGACATTGACCGTGGCGTAAGTGGTCGTAAAGTGCTTATTCGGTACCACCGCATTGGCGCTAAAGGTCAACGCGCCGCTGCCAATATCCATCTCCATCCCGGCAAAGCAAACATCATCATCGCCAAGCAGTTGCCAACTGAAGCGATCGCCATACAGTGCGGTGGTCTCCTGAGTTTCCTCTTCTGTATCAGTGGTTTCCTCATCCGGTTCATCAGGCGCGAGCGCATAGACTTGGAGGCCCGTTTTCACCACGCGCCAGCGGTTATGCTGTTTCAGCGTGACGGCGTTTTGGGTCGTGCCATTAGTGGCGCTGGAGCGGTATGGTTCATCATGGAAAATCTCGATGATCATCCCTTCCGCGAGGGTAATCGTTTCGCTGTTTGCCAGATTGTTGGTAGCACCGGCGTAGCTGCGTTGATAAACAAACGTATCGTCCTCGCCAGTAACCGTAATGCTGGCATAGGTATGGGTGGTGTAATACGAGTGCGGTGTGCCGGCCCGTGTCGCGACCGTCATTGCGCGTTGTTTATTATCGATAACGATCTGGCAAAACTCGTTATTGCCCTGACCGCGGAGATCGAGCGTCACGCTTTTGCCCGTTAGCTCGCCCGGATCGTTATTATCCTGAGGCAGGACATCGGCATACGCTTTAAGCAGTTCACTGCGCCGGGGTTCTTCAATATGGGGGAGCATCAGCCAAAGATCGTTTTTACAGACGCACTCTTCCTGCGCTACCAGCGAGGGCTGAGTACGGATAGCCTGAGCGTTATGCTCGAAAATCGCCTCTAAGTCATCCGCCGGACTATTGCCGAGAATAAAGTTATACAGACCATTATCATCAATGCGTATCAGTTGGTATTTCTCACGCGCAACCAGGGTTAAATATCCCGGTGAGGTTTTCAGCCGTCCCGGCTCCATGTGGGTGATATATAAGTGATAGTGAGGGCTGAATGGAATAATCACTTTACCCGTCGCGCAGTTGGTGCCGGTCATCTTACGCTCAAACACTTTTTCACCGTTGGCGGAGAGTACACTGACTGCGGCATACAATGTCCCGGGGTAGTAGCTGTGCGGGGTGGCGCTGGTCACATTGAGAATAAGCTGCTGGTTTTCGTAATCAACATCCAGGTGGGCAAAAGGCGCATCGCTATAACCTAAAAAGGAGATCGTCACGTTACGTTCGCTGGTATCGTTTTGCTGAACGTAGTTGACGGTGACCGTATTGGCGCCTTCTTTTACGGTGATATAGCTGATATCCGGGCGATATTTTTGCGAGCGGCCTTTAGGCAGTTCGATCTGATACACGCCGATTGGCATGTCCTTCAGGGTCAGGACGTCACTATTAATCACCAGTGAATAATGGTTGCCGCAATTATCCTTGATAGCCAGCGTCTGACCGTAAATTTGCTCCGGGCGATCGATATTCAGCGTCAGGGTCAGCGCCCCCGTTTTGCCTAATATTGCCAGTTCGCTGTTATCCACCAGCCAGAAGAAGGAATCCAGCCCTAACTGTTGGCGCGCGCTATCCCATTCGCTTTGCGGTAGAAAACGATACAGCGGATAGAGCGGTTTTGTCGCCAGCGAGACGATATTTTCCCGGGTGGCGTTTTTCAGCGTTAAACCGCAGAGCTCGATAAACGGCGTCACATCATATCCCGCGGAGGTAGCGATGGCGGTTGCCAGCATATCGGCAAGCTGATGATCCGACTGCTGGAAGCTCTCGCTATTGGCAAGTTGGCGATAGTTCTGATTAAAGGTGCGGAAGGATGCGATACCTGCTTTGAATAACATCAGCATCAGGAATTGCAGGCGAGAACGCAAACCCCAACTGGTGACCGGCGTCTTGTCGGTAATATAGTTAACCAACTGTGCTTCCTGCGCGGCCAGCTTACCGTAGTTGTATAGCCAGCCATCGGTATACAGATGATTATCCTGACTCAGCGTGAGCTGTTGATAGAAGGAAGCGTAAATATTGTTCCACACTTCGCTGACGGAAAGCGTGGGATCCTGCATAAATTTACCCTGATAGCCGTGGCCGATTTCATGCAGGATAACCCACTGCGTGGCGACGTTATCCAGCCAGCCTTCGCCAACCGTGGCGGCGGTCTGCGCGCACCAGTTGGTATTATAATAAGCCGAACCGACGCCATGTTTATCCGCCCGCAAAAAGTAGCGGTTGGCAACGTTCTGATTCCATTGCGAATCGGGATTTTCGCTTAGTCCGGCCCAATCGTTATAGCTGGTGAAAAGGTGGTTATAAAAACGGTGTAACGACGCTAATCCCGCTTTCATCGCGTTGTCGCGGTCGGCGTAGGGCAACAGCAGATTGATAACATCCAGATCCACCAGCGCGAAAGACGATTTATTATTCTCCCAATCCAGGAAAAACGTCTCTTCAGACTGTCCTGATTTCCAGCTGGGGAGCGGTTTCGTCGCCGCGGGTTGTTGGTAAATCACGGAGAACTCGCAGGGGCTGTCGGTAAACAACGTATCGACAAACGGCACAGAATCGACGGTGGTGCTAATCGTTGTCCAGTTGGTGGTCAGAGCGCTGGATTTTTCCACTGCGCTATCATCACACATCAGGCGCAGGGTCGAGATGCCGTTGCTGAGATCGGTTTGCCGAATTTTCAGCACCGTATTGGCGGGCAGAATAAAGCCCAGCGCCTGACGATCGTGTTTTCGTCCTTTCTCAAAACCCGCCTTATCCAGCCAGGTGGCGGATTGTAGGGTGTAACATTTTTGTTCAATTTCCTGTGTCATAGCTTGACCTCCTTTTAGGTGGAAATTGAACATAAATGAATTTAAAAAAATAAGTAATTCATATAGATACGTTGATGATGGGAAATGATGTTAGTGAGGGATAACTGAGTTTTGCTGTTAGCGAAGATGATCTACGGGTGACAAAATTGAGGATGGAGTCGGGGAAGAGGGCCAGTAGCTGGCCCGTAGCAGGCGGATTTATTTGCGCGTCAGTTTTTCCAGATCGGCTTCAATTTCACTGATCTTATTGGTGACGACGCTTTCCAGATGGCGTAAATCGTCAAGGATCTTACGCTTGAGGTCGATTTCAGTACGATCGCGCTGGCAGAGCTGATCCAGTTCGTCGATGACATAACGCAGGTTCGGACTAATCTCCTGCACTTCTTTGTAGCCCTGACCGACGCCGTCGGCGACCACGGTTTTACGCTGGCGTGGGTATTTAAACTTCACGCTTTTAGCGAAGAATTCGCCTTTATCTTTCTGGAAATAGATCTTCAGGATGTCGTTGTTAGCTTCCTGGCGCAGGCTATAGCGATCGATTTCATCAGGATTGGTAATGCCAAGACTTTTCAGATTATCGTACATAACGGTACCTTTGATATCATCATAACCATTGAATAATTAACGAAAAAATTCATCTTCGCCAGCGTCAGATATAAAAAAAGCGGGATACCTCCCGCTTTTTGTTCTGCTTAGTCGATGGTACGCAGCAGTTCGTTGATACCGACCTTACCGCGGGTCTTCGCATCAACCTTTTTCACGATCACCGCACAGTACAGGCTGTATTTGCCATCTTTCGACGGCAGGTTGCCGGAAACGACAACCGAGCCCGCCGGCACGCGGCCGTAATGGACTTCGCCGGTTTCGCGATCGTAAATTTTGGTGCTCTGGCCGATGTACACGCCCATGGAGATCACCGCGCCTTCTTCAACGATAACGCCTTCAACGATTTCAGAGCGCGCGCCGATGAAGCAGTTATCTTCGATGATGGTCGGGTTAGCCTGCAGCGGCTCGAGAACGCCGCCGATACCGACGCCACCGGACAGGTGAACGTTTTTACCGATCTGCGCGCAAGAGCCGACGGTGGCCCAGGTATCAACCATGGTGCCTTCATCAACATAAGCGCCGATGTTGACGTAGGACGGCATCAGCACGGTATTACGCGCGATGAACGCGCCCTGGCGGACTGCCGCCGGCGGCACTACGCGGAAGCCTTCTTTCTGGAAGCGTGCTTCATCGTAGTCGGCGAATTTCATTGGAACTTTATCGAAGTAGCGGCTTTCCGCACCATCGATAACCTGGTTATCGTTAATACGGAAAGAGAGCAGTACCGCTTTCTTCAGCCATTGATGCGTCACCCACTGACCGTCGATCTTCTCAGCGACGCGCAGCGCACCGGAATCCAGCAGGGCAATAACCTGGTTAACCGCTTCGCGGGTGACGGTATCCACATTTGCCGGCGTGATGTCGGCGCGACGCTCAAAGGCGGACTCAATAACGTTCTGTAACTGCTGCATTGTTTCTTTCCATTCACTTAAAAAAAATACGTTACCCTTTATCGTTTGGATTGAGGGCCTCTGTCAACCGTTGTTGCACTTCTTGTTGCAGCTCATTATTAAGGGCACGCCGGTCGGCGGTGGCGATTATAAATAAATCTTCTACTCGCTCGCCAATTGTCGTAATTCGGGCTCCGTGAAGCGAAATCCCGAGGTCGGCGAACACCTGACCGACGCGGGCGAGCAGCCCTGGCTGATCGAGCGCAATGAGCTCAAGAAATGATTTCCGGTCGGTATGGGTCGGCAGAAAATTCACCTCAGTGGCGACGGAAAAATGACGTAGTTTAGCCGCCTGGCGACGCGGGGCCGGCGGCTCCCAACTGCGTTGAGTTATTGTCTGCTCAAGACCGTGGCGAATCGCCTCGTGGCGATCGGCGGAAAGCGGGCTGCCGTCGGGTTCAAGGACGATAAAGGTATCCATCGCCATGCCGTCGCGGGTGGTGAAGATCTGCGCATCGTGAACGCTGAGGTTGCGCCGATCCAGTTCGCCGCAGACGGCGGCGAACAGGTAAGGGCGGTCCGGGCTCCAGATGAAGATCTCGGTGCCGCCGCGGGTGGCCCGCGAACTCAGCAGGATCATCGGTTTACTGAGATCGTGCTTCAGCAGGTTGCGGGCGTGCCAGGCGAGCTGGTTCGGCGTATGCCGCACAAAGTAGTTCGCCCGGCAGCGGTTCCAAATCTGGTGCAGCGCCTCTTCATTGATATTGTCCATGCGCAACAGCGCCAGCGCCTGCAGCTGATGGTGGCGTACCCGTTCACGCATATCCGGCGTGCTCTGCATACCGCGGCGCAGCTGTTTTTCGGTGGCGAAATAGAGCTCGCGTAGCAGGCTTTGCTTCCAGCTGTTCCACAGCGTTTCGTTGGTGGCGCAGATATCGGCGACGGTCAGGCATACCAGATAGCGCAGGCGATTTTCCGTCTGTACCTCTTCGGCGAACTGTTTAATCACCTCCGGGTCCTGAATGTCGCGGCGCTGGGCGGTTACCGACATCAATAGATGCTGGCGTACCAGCCAGGCGACCAGCTGCGTCTCCCGCGAATTGAGCCCGTGGAGCTCGGCGAATTTCAGCACGTCTTCGGCGCCGAGAATCGAGTGATCGCCGCCGCGGCCTTTAGCGATATCGTGAAACAGGGCGGCGATGAGGATAAGTTCAGGATGGGCCAGCCGCGGCCACAGCTCAACGCACAGCGGATGGCGGCTGCGGGTCTCTTCTTTCGCGAAGCTTTCCAGCTTTAACAAGACGCGTATGGTGTGTTCGTCGACGGTATAGGCGTGAAACAGGTCGAACTGCATCTGACCGACAATATGCGACCACTGCGGCATATAGGCCCACAGCACGCTGTGGCGATGCATCGGCAGCAGGCCGCGACTCACCGCGCCCTGATGGCGCAGCATGCTGAGGAAGAGAGTTCGCGCCTCCGGGATATAGCACAGCGGCTGCGTCAGGTGGCGGCGCGCGTGGCGCAGGTGACGCAGAGTAGTGGAGTAAATGCCGGTGATGCTGCTGTTGCGTACCATAATAAAGAACATCCGCAGAATTGCCTGCGGCTCGCGCATAAACAGGGTGTCGTCACGCAGGTCTATCAGGGTGCCGCGCAGTTGGAAATCATCATCAATAGGCCGCGGCTTTTCGTTCTCGGTTAGCGCGAGGATCGCCTCGTCAAACAACTGCAGTAGCATGTTATTGAGTTCACTCACCCGACGCGTGACGCGGAAGAAATCTTTCATCATGTGTTCGATCGGCTGATTACCTTCGCCTTCATAGCCGAGGCGGTGGGCGACATTCAGCTGACGATCGAAAAGCAGGCGGTTATCGTAGCGATTAACTTCAAGGTGCAAAGCAAAACGGATGCGCCAGAGCTGGTGCAGGCACTCGTTAAGCTCGTTGCGTTCGGCTTCGGTGAGGAAGCCGAAGCCGACCATTTCATCAAGCGAGGTGGCGCCGAAGTGGCGGCGGGCCACCCACTGCAGGGTATGTATATCGCGCAGGCCGCCGGGGCTGCTTTTGACGTCCGGCTCCAGGTTGTAACTGGTGCCATGGTAGCGCTGGTGGCGAACATTCTGCTCTTCAACCTTGGCGGCGAAGAACTTTTCCGACGGCCAGAAGCCGTCGCTGAAAATATGTTTTTGCAGTTCAAGAAACAGCGCGACATCGCCGATGAGTAGGCGGGATTCAATTAAGTTGGTGGCGACGGTAAGATCTGAAAGCCCTTCGAGCAAACACTCTTCGAGGGTACGCACGCTGTGGCCGACTTCGAGCTTAACGTCCCACAGCAGGGTCAGGAGCTCGCCGACCTTTTGCGCCTGCTCGTCCGGCAGCTTTTTACGGCTCAGAATCAGCAGGTCGACGTCGGAGAGCGGGTGCAGCTCGCCGCGGCCATAGCCGCCAACGGCCACTAGCGCCAGGTCGCAGACGGATTCAAAACCATAGTCGACCCACAGCCGCTGCAGCAGCTGGTCGATAAACTCGGTGCGCGCCGCGATGAGCTGCTCTGCGGCGATGCCGTTATCAAATGCCTCTCCGAGCCAGTGCTGGAAGGTATCGATGTGCGCCTTGATTGCGGCACAGTTCAGATCGCCCTGCGGCCAGTTCACCGGATGTTCCGGCGGGATGGGCAGAAGAGGGGAGGCTGTGTCAGGTAAAGAGTTGCTCATCGCGTCACCATAAGAAAAAACTATCTAATAAAAAAGCCGGCGGGCGCCGGCTTTTCATTATTCGTCGTGCGAGATTATCGCCGGGATGGTGTCATCCTTGCGTAGCGTCAGAATTTCGCAGCCGTTATCGGTTACCACAATAGTATGCTCGTACTGCGCAGACAAGCTACGGTCTTTGGTTTTCACCGTCCAGCCGTCCTTCATGCTGCGGATCTCTTTCTTACCGGCGTTGACCATCGGTTCGATGGTGAAGGTCATACCAGGCTTGAGCACCACGTCGGTTTCCGGCGAATCATAGTGCAGTACCTGCGGTTCTTCGTGGAAGCCGCGGCCGATACCGTGCCCGCAGTACTCGCGCACCACGGAAAAACCTTCCGCTTCAACGAATTTCTGGATCGCCGCGCCGATCGCGCGCAGGTTGATCCCCGGTTTAACCATCTTCAGCGCCAGATAGAGGCTTTCCTGGGTGATGCGGCACAGGCGCTCGCCGAGGATAGTCGGTTTACCGACGATGAACATTTTTGAGGTATCGCCGTGGAACTCATCTTTAATCACGGTCACGTCGATATTGACGATGTCGCCGTCTTTCAGCAGTTTGCCGTCATCCGGGATGCCGTGGCACACCACTTCATTAATAGAGATACAGACCGATTTCGGGAAGCCGTGATAGCCGAGGCAGGCGGAGACCGCTTTCTGTTCATTAACAATGTAGTCGTTGCAGATGCGATCCAGCTCGCCGGTGCTGACGCCCGGTTTGACGTAGGGTTCGATCATTTCCAGCACTTCGGCGGCCAGGCGGCCGGCAACGCGCATTTTTTCGATGTCTTCAGATGTCTTGATAGAGATAGCCATGGAATATGTCCAGCAGTGTCGATTTTTTCGACAATAATAGATTAAGTCCTGTCAATGGTAACAGTCCGGGTACGCTGGTGCCAAATTGAGAATCATTAACAGCACGAGACGTCAACAAGAGTTGGTGTCTGGCCAGGTTTTGTGGTATAAAGCGCGCCGGACTTCCGTTCCATCTCAGATACACAAGGATGGGCGTAAGCGACATACTCATATTGTGTAAATAACACACACGTATCGGCACATATTCCGGGGTGCCCTTTGGGGTCGGTAATATGGGATACGTGGAGGCATAACCCCAATTTAATCTATAGAGGTTTTAAACATGGCAACTGTTTCCATGCGCGACATGCTCAAGGCTGGTGTTCACTTCGGTCACCAGACCCGTTACTGGAACCCGAAAATGAAGCCTTTCATCTTCGGCGCGCGTAACAAAGTTCACATCATCAACCTTGAGAAAACTGTACCGATGTTCAACGAAGCTCTGGCTGAGCTGAACAAAATCTCTGCCCGTAAAGGCAAGATCCTGTTCGTTGGTACTAAGCGCGCTGCAAGCGAAGCGGTAAAAGAAGCTGCTAACAGCTGCGACCAGTTCTTCGTGAACCATCGCTGGCTGGGCGGTATGCTGACTAACTGGAAAACCGTTCGTCAGTCCATCAAACGTCTGAAAGACCTGGAAACTCAGTCCCAGGACGGTACTTTCGAGAAGCTGACCAAGAAAGAAGCGCTGATGCGCACTCGTGAGCTGGACAAGCTGGAAAACAGCCTGGGCGGTATCAAAGACATGGGCGGCCTGCCGGACGCACTGTTCGTTATCGACGCTGACCACGAGCACATCGCTATCAAAGAAGCAAACAACCTGGGTATCCCGGTATTTGCTATCGTTGATACCAACTCTGATCCGGACGGCGTAGACTTCGTTATCCCGGGTAACGACGATGCAATCCGCGCAGTTAGCCTGTACCTGGGCGCTGTTGCAGCTACCGTTCGTGAAGGTCGCTCTCAGGACCTGGCTTCTCAGGCGGAAGAAAGCTTCGTAGAAGCTGAATAATAAGGTTTAAGCCCTTATTAGTACCGTGTATGAATAGGGGCCAATTTTAGGCCCCTTTTTTCAATTTATGCTGTTTGGCCGCAGGCCGGGCAGTTTCCACATCTCCCGAGGATTTTAGAATGGCTGAAATTACCGCTTCCCTGGTAAAAGAGCTGCGCGAACGTACTGGCGCAGGCATGATGGATTGCAAAAAAGCACTGACTGAAGCTAATGGCGACATCGAGCTGGCAATCGAAAACATGCGTAAATCCGGCGCGATCAAAGCGGCGAAAAAAGCAGGCAACGTTGCTGCTGACGGCGTGATCAAAACCAAAATCGACGGCAACTACGGTTACATTCTGGAAGTTAACTGCCAGACTGACTTCGTTGCTAAAGATGGTGGTTTCCAGGCATTTGCTGACAAAGTACTGGACGCCGCTGTTGCTGGTAAAATCTCCGACGTTGAAGTTCTGAAAGCGCAGTTCGAAGAAGAACGTGTTGCCCTGGTTGCTAAAATCGGCGAGAACATCAACATCCGTCGTATCGCTATCCTGGAAGGCGACGTTCTGGGCAGCTACCAGCACGGTGCGCGCATCGGCGTTCTGGTTGCCGCTAAAGGCGCTGACGAAGAGCTGGTTAAGCAGCTGGCAATGCACGTTGCTGCAAGCAAGCCGGAATTCGTTAAGCCGGAAGACGTTTCTGCTGAAGTAGTAGAAAAAGAGTACCAGGTTCAGCTGGACATCGCGATGCAGTCCGGTAAGCCGAAAGAAATCGCAGAGAAAATGGTTGAAGGCCGTATGAAGAAATTCACCGGCGAAGTTTCTCTGACTGGTCAGCCTTTCGTTATGGAACCGAGCAAATCTGTTGGTCAGCTGCTGAAAGAGCACAACGCCGACGTTACTGGCTTCATCCGCTTTGAAGTGGGCGAAGGCATCGAGAAAGTTGAGACTGACTTTGCAGCAGAAGTTGCTGCGATGTCCAAGCAGTCTTAATTTTTAAAAAAAGGAGCCGCCTGAGGGCGGCTTCTTTTTGCGCCTCTCTTGTAAAATCAGCCAATCGCTTATAGTGACTGCGCTGAACGATGACATACAATGTCGTCAGAATTAACTCATCTCAATCGTTGACAGTCTCAGGAAAGAAACATGGCTACCAATGCAAAACCCGTCTACAAACGTATTCTGCTGAAGTTAAGTGGCGAAGCTCTGCAGGGTTCAGAAGGCTTCGGTATTGATGCAAGCATACTTGACCGTATGGCTCAGGAAATCAAAGAACTGGTTGAACTGGGTATTCAGGTTGGCGTAGTGATTGGTGGCGGTAACCTGTTCCGTGGTGCTGGTCTGGCGAAAGCGGGTATGAACCGCGTTGTGGGCGACCACATGGGCATGCTGGCAACGGTCATGAACGGCCTGGCAATGCGTGATGCGCTCCATCGCGCCTATGTGAACGCTCGCCTGATGTCCGCAATCCCGCTGAACGGCGTGTGTGACAACTACAGCTGGGCGGAAGCGATTAGCCTGCTGCGTAACAATCGCGTGGTGATCCTCTCCGCAGGTACCGGCAACCCATTCTTTACTACCGACTCCGCAGCCTGCCTGCGCGGTATTGAAATCGAAGCCGACGTGGTACTGAAAGCGACCAAGGTTGACGGCGTGTTTACCGCTGACCCGGCGAAAGATCCTTCCGCCACCATGTACGATCAGCTGACCTACAGCGAAGTGCTGGATAAAGAGCTGAAAGTGATGGATCTTGCCGCCTTCACCCTGGCGCGCGACCACAAACTGCCGATTCGCGTATTTAACATGAACAAGCCTGGCGCGCTGCGTCGTGTGGTGATGGGCGAAAAAGAAGGCACATTGATTACGGAATAATTCCCGTCGGCGCTAATTCCGGGTAATATTCCGCTTTACTTTAGCGGGGAAGTTGCCCGGTTAATTGAATTAATCCGGACTATACTTAGCTCACTTTTGCGGTGAGCGACCGTGTGGTCTGTCTGAGACAAGTTTTCAAGGATTCGTAACGTGATTAGCGATATCAGAAAAGATGCTGAAGTACGCATGGAAAAATGCGTTGAAGCATTCAAAAACCAAATCAGCAAAATTCGCACGGGTCGTGCTTCTCCAAGCCTGCTGGATGGCATCATTGTAGAATACTACGGTACGCCGACTCCGCTGCGTCAGCTGGCAAGCGTTACGGTAGAAGATTCCCGTACGCTGAAAATCAACGTCTTCGACCGCTCTATGAGCCCGGCCGTTGAAAAAGCGATTATGGCGTCTGACCTGGGTCTGAACCCAAGCTCTGCGGGTAGCGATATCCGCGTTCCGCTGCCGCCGCTGACAGAAGAACGTCGTAAAGATCTGACCAAGATCGTGCGTGGCGAAGCTGAGCAGGCGCGTGTCGCCGTGCGTAACGTTCGCCGTGACGCGAACGACAAAGTTAAAGCTCTGCTCAAAGAGAAAGAGATCAGCGAAGATGACGATCGCCGTTCTCAGGACGACGTGCAGAAAATGACTGACGCCGCCATTAAGAAAGTTGATGCGGCGCTGGCAGAGAAAGAAGCGGAACTGATGCAGTTCTGATTTTCTGCCGTTACGCGGGCCCGGGATATTCGGGGCTGCGTAAAGTCTGAAACGCCGTACAGAAGACCGTACGCTCAATATTTGGGATTGCGTTAAAATAGCTGGCCTTGTAGCCTTCCGTTCTATACCGAAGGTCATTCGCCGCCGTTTTAGCCCCGAGGATTGATGCATAAAGGGCTTGCTGGCGGCGTTTTGCTTTTTATCCTGTCACAATTCTTCTGGACGTCTCATGAAGCAATTAACCGTTCTCGGTTCGACCGGTTCAATCGGCTGCAGCACGCTGGACGTGGTGCGCCATAATCCCGAAAGCTTTTCCATCGCCGCGCTGGTCGCGGGGAAAAATGTCGACCGTATGGTTGAACAATGTCTGGAATTTTCCCCCCGCTTCGCGGTGATGGATGATGCGCAAAGCGCTGAGCGTTTGCGTACGCTGCTACGTGAACAGGGCTGCCGCACGGAAGTGCTGAGCGGTAAGCAGGCGGCGGCCGACGTCGCGGCGCTGGATGAAGTCGATCAGGTGATGGCGGCCATCGTTGGCGCGGCCGGTCTGGCGCCGACGCTGGCGGCCATTCGCGCCGGCAAAACGGTGTTGTTAGCGAATAAAGAGTCGCTGGTGACCTGCGGCCGCCTGTTTATGGACGCGGTTCAGCAGTATGGCGCTCGCCTGTTGCCGGTTGATAGCGAACATAACGCGATTTTTCAGAGTTTGCCGGAAACAATTCAAAACCATCTGGGATACGCTGACCTGACGCAGAACGGCGTCTCGTCGATTCTGCTGACCGGTTCCGGTGGACCTTTCCGGGAAACGGCTATTTCTGAGCTGGCGGCAATGACGCCGGATCAGGCCTGCCGCCATCCGAACTGGTCAATGGGACGCAAAATTTCCGTTGATTCCGCCACGATGATGAATAAAGGGCTGGAGTACATCGAAGCCCGCTGGCTGTTTAATGCCTCTGCTCAGCAGATGGAAGTCATTATTCATCCGCAATCGGTGATTCACTCCATGGTTCGCTATCAGGACGGCAGCGTGCTGGCGCAATTAGGCGAGCCGGATATGCGCACGCCGATCGCCCATACCATGGGGTGGCCGCAGCGCCTGAACTCCGGCGTTAAACCGTTGGACTTCTGTCAATTGAGCAACCTGAGTTTCTCTGCGCCGGATTACGATCGCTATCCGTGCCTGAAGCTGGCAATGGACGCTTTTGATGTCGGCCAGGCCGCGACGACGGCGTTGAATGCCGCAAACGAAGTTTCGGTGGCGGCGTTTCTGAATAGCGAAATCCGCTTTACCGATATTGCGGCGGTTAACCAGGCGGTGCTGGATAGTATGGCGCTCAATGAACCGCAAAGTATTGATGAAGTGGTTGCGATTGATGCCGAAGCGCGCGTCGCCGCACAGCGACAACTCCGATAACACATGGCGTAGGGGAGCCCCTGTAACGCGTTGTGATATTTGTGGGCGCTGGGCTTCGGTGATATAGTCTGCGCCACCCGATCGTTGCATTTTGTTGTGAAAGATTACGGTGGCCGTGGCAAGACACGGCTTTTTTGCGTAAAGCTTTTGGTTGTTCTCTGCGATTGGCTGTAGCTCCGGCGCCGGATAAAAATGCGTATTCAGCGCTGCCCGGCGGCGTGTGTGTTGTGGCTTAGCTAATCCTTATTATGGACTTAAAACGCGTTATGTTGTCTGCTAATCAAACTGTCAGCAAAATGTCGCCTGCGCATGGTTGTCGCCATGTCGCCATTATCATGGACGGCAACGGTCGTTGGGCGAAACAACAAGGTAAAATTCGCGCCTTTGGCCATAAAGCTGGAGCGAAATCTGTTCGTCGCGCGGTCTCCTTCGCGGCGAATAATGGTATTGAAGCATTAACGCTTTACGCATTCAGTAGTGAAAACTGGAATCGTCCGGCGCAGGAAGTGAGCGCGCTGATGGAACTGTTTGTCTGGGCCCTGGATAGCGAAGTAAAAAGCCTGCATCGTCACAATGTCCGCCTGCGGATTATCGGCGAGACGACGCGCTTTAATGCCCGACTGCAGGAGCGCATCCGTAAGGCGGAGGCGTTAACGGCAAACAATACGGGGTTAACGCTGAATATCGCTGCTAATTACGGCGGCCGCTGGGATATTGTCCAGGGGGCGCGTCAACTGGCCGAACAGGTACAAAACGGGTTGCTAAAACCTGAAGAGATCACGGAAGAGTTGCTGAGCCAGCAAGTGTGTATGCATGAACTGGCTCCCGTTGATTTAGTTATTAGGACCGGGGGAGAGCACCGAATAAGTAACTTTTTGATTTGGCAAATTGCCTATGCCGAACTTTACTTTACGGATGTTCTTTGGCCCGATTTTGCTGAACAGGACTTTGAAGGTGCACTCCATGCATTCGTTAGTCGAGAGCGTCGTTTTGGCGGCACAGAAGAGCCGGGTGGCAGTCATGCCTGATGGGGGTCACTTTTGCTGAAGTATCGCCTGATTTCCGCTTTCGTTTTAATTCCCGTCGTTATTGCGGCGCTTTTTCTATTGCCGCCCGCGGGCTTTGCTATTGTCACACTGGTCGTTTGTATGCTCGCCGCGTGGGAGTGGGGGCAATTAAGCGGTTTCACCTCAACGACGCAGCGCGTGTGGCTGGCGGTGCTTTGTGGCCTGCTGCTGGCGCTAATGCTCTTTATGTTGCCCGAATATCACTATGACGCTCATCAACCGATGGTTGAGGGATCGTTATGGGCTTCGTTTGGCTGGTGGATTGTCGCGTTGGTGCTGGTGCTCTCTTATCCGGCTTCGGCGGCGTTGTGGCGTCATTCGAAAGCGCTGCGTCTTATCTTCGGCGTGCTGACTATTGTCCCGTTTTTCTGGGGCATGCTGGCGCTGCGGGCCTGGCATTATGCCGATAACCACTATAGCGGCGCGGTGTGGCTGCTGTACGTCATGATTCTGGTGTGGGGTGCGGATTCCGGCGCCTACATGTTCGGTAAAATGTTCGGCAAGCATAAGCTGGCGCCAAAGGTTTCCCCGGGGAAAACCTGGCAGGGTTTCTTCGGTGGCCTGCTGACGGCCGCGATCATCTCCTGGGCTTACGGCATGTGGGCTCATCTGGATGTCACCCCAACCGTGTTGCTGATTTGCTCGGTGGTGGCGGCGCTGGCTTCAGTGCTGGGCGATTTGACGGAAAGTATGTTTAAGCGTGAAGCCGGCATCAAGGATAGCGGGCATCTGATCCCTGGACATGGCGGTATTTTAGATCGCATTGATAGCCTGACGGCTGCGGTGCCGGTGTTCGCTTGTCTGCTGTTGTTAGTCTTCAGGACGATTTGACGGAAGGTTTTATGCTGAGCGTTCTCTGGAATTTGGCCGCTTTTATTATTGCGCTTGGCGTACTGATCACCGTGCACGAGTTCGGCCATTTCTGGGTGGCTCGTCGCTGCGGCGTGCGTGTTGAACGTTTTTCCATTGGTTTTGGTAAAGCGTTGTGGCGCCGTGTGGATAAGCAGGGTACCGAGTTCGTTATCGCGCTGATCCCACTCGGCGGCTATGTGAAGATGCTCGACGAACGCGTTGAGCCAGTGGCGCCGGAAATACGCCATTACGCGTTCAACAATAAAACCGTCGGTCAGCGTGCGGCCATCATTGCCGCAGGCCCTATCGCCAACTTCATTTTTGCCATCTTTGCTTACTGGCTGGTGTTTATCATCGGCGTCCCTGGCGTACGTCCGGTTGTTGATGAAATATCGCCCAATTCCATCGCTGCGCAAGCACAAATTGCAAAAGGAATGGAACTTAAAGCGATAGATGGCATCGAAACGCCTGATTGGGATGCAGTTCGTATGGCGTTAGTCGCGAAGATCGGCGACCAACAAACAATACTTACCGTCGCCCCTTTCGGGACGAACCAACGTCAGGATAAAATCCTCGATCTGCGTCACTGGGCGTTTGAGCCGGATAAACAAGATCCGGTGGCCTCGCTGGGCATCAAGCCGCGTAGCGCGCAGATTGATACCGCCCTGGCTGAGGTACAACCTCAGTCGGCCGCGCAGAAAGCAGGTTTGCAAGCGGGAGACAGGATCGTTAAAGTCGATGGTCAACCGTTAACGCAGTGGATGACGTTTGTTAATCTGGTGCGCGATAATCCGGGCAAGGCGCTGGCTCTGGAGGTCGACAGACAAGGTACGCCGCTGTCGTTGACTTTGACTCCGGATACGAAGTCGGTGAAAGGCAAGGCTGAAGGGTTTGCAGGGGTAGTGCCAAAGGTTATCCCGCTGCCTGATGAATACAAGACAGTGCGTCAGTACGGGCCGTTTGCCGCCATCGCCGAAGCCACGGATAAAACCTGGCAACTGATGTCGTTAACGGTCAGGATGCTGGGCAAATTGATAACCGGTGATGTCAAACTGAACAACCTCAGTGGGCCGATTTCTATCGCTCAGGGGGCTGGAATGTCAGCGGAATTTGGGTTGATTTACTATCTGATGTTCCTTGCGCTGATTAGCGTGAACCTTGGAATAATCAACTTGTTCCCGCTACCCGTCCTCGACGGGGGGCATCTGCTGTTTTTGGCGATTGAAAAGCTGAAGGGCGGACCGGTATCCGAGCGAGTTCAAGACTTTAGTTATCGCATTGGCTCAATACTGCTGGTGCTGTTAATGGGGCTTGCACTTTTCAATGATTTCTCTCGGTTGTAAGAGAGTTTGTTAGGAAGAACGCATAATAACGATGGCGATGAAAAAGTTGCTCATAGCGTCGCTGCTGTTTAGCAGCGCGACTGTATACGGTGCTGAAGGGTTCGTGGTGAAGGACATTCATTTCGAAGGCTTGCAGCGTGTCGCTGTTGGTGCGGCCCTCCTCAGCATGCCAGTGCGTCCTGGCGATACGGTGACCGATGATGATATCAGTAACACCATTCGCGCTCTGTTTGCCACTGGCAACTTTGAGGACGTCCGCGTCCTGCGCGATGGTGATACCCTGCTGGTGCAGGTGAAAGAGCGCCCAACAATTGCGAGCATTACCTTCTCCGGCAACAAGTCGGTGAAGGATGACATGCTCAAGCAAAACCTTGAGGCATCCGGCGTTCGCGTTGGGGAATCTCTCGATCGCACTAAGCTTGCCGATATCGAAAAAGGGCTGGAAGATTTCTACTACAGCGTCGGTAAATATAGCGCCAGCGTTAAAGCTGTCGTGACGCCGCTGCCGCGTAACCGCGTCGACCTGAAACTGGTTTTCCAGGAAGGCGTCTCGGCGAAAATCCAGCAGATTAACATTGTCGGTAACCACGCTTTCACCACTGACGAACTGATTTCTCACTTCCAACTGCGCGATGAAGTGCCGTGGTGGAACGTTGTCGGCGATCGTAAATACCAGAAACAGAAACTGGCGGGCGACCTTGAAACCCTGCGCAGTTACTATCTGGATCGCGGCTACGCGCGTTTCAACATCGATTCGACGCAGGTTAGCCTGACGCCGGACAAGAAAGGCATCTATATCACCGTAAACATCACCGAAGGCGAGCAGTACAAGCTCTCCGGCGTGCAGATTACGGGCGATCTGGCGGGCCATTCCGCGGAAATCGAATCGCTGACCAAAATTGAGCCGGGCGAGCTGTATAACGGCACCAAAGTGACCAAAATGGAGAATGACATTAAGAAACTCCTCGGTCGCTATGGCTACGCCTATCCGCGCGTCCAGTCGCAGCCGGAAATCAACGACACGGATAAAACCGTGAAGCTGCATATCAACGTTGATGCCGGTAACCGTTACTACGTGCGTAAAATTCGCTTCGAAGGTAACGACACCTCCAAAGATTCCGTCCTGCGCCGCGAAATGCGCCAGATGGAAGGGGCGTGGCTGGGCAGCGATCTGGTCGATCAGGGTAAAGACCGTCTTAACCGTTTAGGTTATTTCGAAACCGTCGATACCGATACCCAGCGCGTGCCGGGTAGTCCGGATCAGGTCGATGTTGTTTACAAGGTGAAAGAGCGTAACACCGGTAGCCTGAACTTCGGTATCGGTTACGGTACCGAAAGCGGCGTCAGCTTCCAGGCAGGCGTTCAGCAGGATAACTGGTTAGGCACCGGCTACTCTGTTGGCATTAACGGGACCAAGAACGACTACCAGACCTATGCTGAACTGTCGGTCACCAACCCGTATTTCACCGTAGATGGCGTGAGCCTCGGCGGCCGCATCTTCTATAACGACTTCGATGCGAACGACGCGGATCTGTCTGACTATACCAACAAAAGCTATGGTACAGACGTTACTCTCGGCTTCCCGATCAACGAATACAACTCGCTGCGCGCAGGTTTAGGTTACGTTCATAACTCCCTGTCCAATATGCAGCCGCAGGTGGCGATGTGGCGTTACCTGAATTCGATGGGGCAGTACCCGGATACCACCAACGACAATAACTCGTTTAGCGCCGACGACTTCACCTTCAACTATGGTTGGACGTACAACCGCCTCGACCGCGGCTACTTCCCGACTGAAGGTTCGCGTGTCAACCTGAACGGTAAAGTCACTATTCCGGGCTCTGATAACGAATACTACAAAGTGACGCTGGATACTGCGACCTATGTACCGATCGATGACGATCATCAGTGGGTCGTGCTTGGTCGTACGCGCTTCGGTTACGGTGATGGACTCGGCGGCAAAGAGATGCCGTTCTATGAGAACTTCTATGCCGGTGGTTCAAGTACCGTTCGCGGCTTCCAGTCGAATACGATTGGTCCGAAAGCGGTTTATCTCCCTTCAACTACCAGTCGTGATGACTATGATACGGAATGTGCGAGCACTGAAAGCGCGCCTTGTAAATCGGACGATGCGGTGGGCGGTAACGCCATGGCGGTCGCCAGCCTTGAGCTGATTACCCCAACGCCGTTTATTAGCGATAAATACGCTAACTCGGTGCGTACTTCCGTGTTTATGGATATGGGGACCGTCTGGGATACTAACTGGGATTCCACGAAGTACGGTGGCTACCCTGATTACAGCGATCCAAGCAACATTCGTATGTCTGCGGGTATCGCGGTACAGTGGATGTCGCCGTTGGGGCCGTTGGTCTTCTCCTACGCCCAACCGTTTAAAAAGTACGATGGAGACAAAGCCGAGCAGTTCCAGTTTAACATTGGTAAAACCTGGTAATTGTCGGCGACAACGGAATGTAAGTGCAGTATAGCGCTGACTGTAGGCGATGGCGGATGCTATCGCCTGGCCACGCAAATAACGGTACCCCTGGGTACTCATGGGATGGTAAGGAGTCAATTGTGAAAAAGTGGTTATTAGCTGCAGGTCTGGGTTTAGCAATGGTAACTTCCGCTCAGGCGGCAGATAAAATTGCTCTGGTTAACATGAATAACCTGTTCCAGCAGGTTGCTCAGAAAACTGGCGTTTCCAAAACGCTGGAGAACGAGTTCAAAGGCCGCGCTAGCGAACTGCAGCGTATGGAAGGCGATCTGCAGTCTAAAATGCAGCGTCTGCAGTCCATGAAACCGGGCGCAGATCGTACCAAACTGGAAAAAGACGTGATGTCTCAGCGTCAGACCTTCTCTCAGAAAGCACAGGCTTTTGAGCAGGATCGCGCACGTCGTTCCAATGAAGAACGTGGCAAACTGGTTACCCGTATCCAGACTGCCGTTCAGAGCGTAGCGAAAGATCAGAGCATCGATCTGGTTGTTGACTCTAATGCCGTGGCATACAACAGCAGCGATGTTAAAGACATCACCGCTGATGTACTGAAACAGGTTAAATAAGTAATGCCTTCAATTCGACTGGCTGACTTAGCACAGCAGTTGGATGCAGAATTACACGGTGATGGCGATATCGTCATCACCGGCGTTGCGTCCATGCAGAGCGCTAAAGCAGGCCAAATTACTTTCATGGTAAATCCTAAATACCGTGAACACCTGGCCGCTTGCCAGGCCTCCGCCGTTGTCATGACGCCGGACGATTTACCGTTTGCCCATAGCGCCGCGCTGGTAGTGCGTAATCCCTACCTGACCTACGCGCGCATGGCTCAAATTTTAGATACCACGCCGCAGCCGGCGCAAGACATCGCCGCAAGCGCGGCGATCGACCCAACGGCGAAGCTGGGTAACAACGTCTCCGTCGGCGCGAATGCCGTTATCGAATCCGGCGTGGTGCTGGGCGATAACGTGGTTATCGGCGCTGGCTGTTTCGTTGGCAAAAATAGCAAAATCGGCGCCGGCTCGCGTTTATGGGCCAACGTTACCATTTACCACGAGATTGAGATCGGTGAAAATTGCCTGATCCAGTCCAGTACGGTGATCGGCGCGGACGGTTTCGGTTACGCTAACGATCGCGGTAACTGGGTGAAGATCCCGCAGCTTGGTCGCGTTATTATTGGCGATCGTGTGGAGATCGGCGCCTGTACCACCATCGATCGCGGCGCGCTGGACGATACCGTGATCGGCAATGGCGTTATCATTGATAACCAGTGCCAGATTGCGCACAACGTGGTGATTGGCGACAATACCGCCGTCGCTGGCGGCGTGATTATGGCCGGCAGCCTGAAAATTGGGCGTTACTGCATGATTGGCGGCGCCAGCGTGATTAACGGCCATATGGAAATCTGCGATAAAGTCACCGTAACCGGGATGGGGATGGTTATGCGTCCTATCTCTGAACCTGGCGTCTATTCCTCAGGTATTCCGCTGCAGCCGAACAAGGCGTGGCGTAAAACTGCGGCGCTGGTGATGAATATTGACGAGATGAGCAAGCGCCTGAAAGCGGTTGAGCGCAAGGTTAATCAACAAGACTAAATTCATCATTCGGTCACGTTACATTCCCGGCCTGTTGCATTCGTTAATAAGATTGCCGCAGGCCGTGTTATTATTGCCTTTTAGTATATTTAGACAGGAAGAGTATTTTGACTACTGACACTCATACTCTGCACATTGAAGAGATTCTGGAACTTCTGCCTCACCGTTACCCGTTCCTGCTGGTAGACCGCGTGCTGGATTTTGAAGAAGGTCGTTTTCTGCGCGCAGTAAAAAATGTTTCCGTAAACGAGCCGTTTTTCCAGGGGCATTTCCCTGGTAAGCCGATTTTACCTGGCGTGCTGATTCTGGAAGCGATGGCGCAGGCCACCGGCATTCTGGCTTTCAAAAGCGTTGGAAAACTTGAGCCGGGCGAACTGTACTACTTCGCGGGTATCGATGAAGCGCGTTTCAAACGTCCGGTAGTGCCAGGCGACCAGATGATTATGGAAGTCACTTTCGAGAAAACCCGCCGCGGACTGACCCGTTTCAAAGGCGTTGCGCTGGTTGACGGTAAAGTGGTTTGCGAAGCGACGATGATGTGTGCGCGTAGCCGGGAGGCCTGATACGTGATTGATAAAACCGCCTTTATTCATCCTACCGCCATTGTAGAAGAAGGCGCCGTCATTGGCGCTAATGTCCACATTGGTCCGTTTTGTATTGTGGGCGCCAACGTCGAAATTGGCGAGGGCACCGTACTGAAGTCTCATGTCGTTGTGAATGGCCACACTAAAATTGGCCGCGACAATGAGATCTACCAGTTCGCTTCGATCGGTGAAGTTAACCAGGATCTGAAATATGCTGGCGAGCCGACTCGAGTGGAAATTGGCGATCGCAACCGCATTCGCGAAAGCGTCACCATTCATCGCGGCACAGTACAGGGCGGTGGATTAACGAAGGTGGGCAGCGATAACCTGCTGATGATCAACGCCCACGTGGCGCACGATTGTACGCTTGGCGACCGCTGCATCCTGGCCAACAACGCGACGCTGGCCGGTCACGTGTCTCTGGATGATTTCGTCATCATCGGCGGCATGACTGCAGTACATCAGTTCTGCATCATCGGCGCGCACGTTATGGTAGGCGGCTGCTCCGGCGTCGCTCAGGACGTTCCGCCGTTCGTGATTGCCCAGGGCAACCACGCCACGCCGTTTGGCGTCAACATCGAAGGTCTGAAACGCCGCGGCTTTAGCCGTGAAGCGATTACCGCGATTCGTAACGCCTATAAACTGCTGTACCGCAGCGGCAAAACGCTGGACGAAGCCAAGCCGGAAATCGCCGAACTGGCGGCTCAGCATCCTGAAGTTCAGCCATTTGTCGATTTCTTTGCCCGTTCAACTCGCGGCTTGATTCGTTAATGGTCGAACAGCGTCCCCTGACGATTGCCCTGGTCGCCGGAGAAACCTCCGGCGATATTCTTGGCGCCGGTCTCATCCGCGCCCTCAAAGCTCGCGTCCCTGATGCGCGCTTTGTCGGCGTGGCGGGGCCGCTGATGCAGGCGGAAGGATGCGAAGCCTGGTACGAAATGGAAGAGCTGGCCGTGATGGGCATTGTTGAAGTGCTTGGTCGACTGCGCCGCTTACTGCATATTCGCGCCGATTTAACGCGCCGCTTCGGTGAACTGCGTCCCGATGTCTTCGTTGGCATCGACGCCCCTGATTTCAATATTACCCTCGAAGGTAACCTGAAAAAGCAGGGCATCAAAACCATTCATTACGTCAGCCCGTCCGTTTGGGCATGGCGACAAAAACGCGTTTTCAAAATTGGCAGATCCACCGATCTGGTCCTGGCATTCCTGCCTTTCGAAAAAGCGTTTTACGACAGATTTAACGTTCCCTGCCGTTTCATCGGCCACACCATGGCGGATGCCATGCCGCTGGATCCTGACAAGGGCGCGGCACGTGACCGTCTGGGTATTCCGCATGATGTTCACTGCCTGGCGTTGCTGCCCGGTAGCCGCGGCGCGGAGGTCGAAATGCTCAGCGCCGACTTCCTGAAAACCGCGCAGCTTCTGCGTGGTACCTATCCCGACCTGCAGGTTGTGGTGCCGCTGGTCAATGCCAAACGGCGGGAACAGTTTGAGCGAATCAAAGCTGAGACGGCGCCGGATATGACGGTACATATGCTGGATGGTCAGGCGCGCGATGCGATGATCGCCAGTGATGCCGCGCTGCTGGCCTCGGGGACGGCGGCGCTGGAGTGCATGCTGGCGAAATGCCCGATGGTCGTTGGCTACCGCATGAAGCCGTTTACCTTCTGGCTGGCGAAGCGGTTGGTGAAAACCGATTATGTCTCCTTACCAAATCTGCTAGCCGGGCGCGAGTTGGTGAAAGAGCTGCTGCAGGATGAATGCGAGCCGCAGGCGCTGGCCGCCGCTCTGAAGCCGCTGCTGGCCGACGGCAAAACCAGCCACGATATGCATGATACTTTCCGCGCGCTGCATCAGCAGATCCGCTGCAACGCGGACGAGCAGGCGGCGGACGCAGTACTGGAGTTAGCAAAATGATGGAGTTCGTTTATCCACATACCCATCTGGTCGCCGGTGTCGATGAGGTCGGCCGCGGGCCGCTGGTCGGCGCGGTGGTCACTGCCGCGGTAATCCTTGATCCGCGTAAGCCGATCGTAGGCCTCAACGACTCTAAAAAATTAAGCGAAAAGCGCCGCCTGGCGCTGTTTGATGAAATCAAAGACAAAGCGCTGTGCTGGAGCCTGGGGCGCGCCGAGCCGCATGAAATCGACGAGCTAAACATCCTGCATGCCACGATGCTGGCGATGCAGCGCGCCGTCGCTGGCCTGAGTATTACCCCTGAGTTCGTGCTTATCGACGGCAACCGCTGCCCATCGCTACCGATGCCGTCGCAGGCGGTAGTGAAAGGCGATAGCCGGGTGGCGGAAATCAGCGCAGCGTCTATTCTGGCTAAAGTCACTCGCGACGCCGAAATGGCTACGCTGGATATTGCATTTCCGCAATACGGTTTTGCCCAGCACAAAGGCTATCCTACCGTTGTACATCTGCAAAAACTGCAGGAACACGGCGCAACAGAGCACCACCGGCGTAGTTTCGGCCCGGTGAAACGCGCGCTGGGCCTGGCGTCCAACTAAGTCACTGGGATCTAAAGATGTCTGAACCACGTTTCGTACACCTGCGGGTGCACAGCGACTATTCCATGATCGATGGGCTGGCGAAAACCGGGCCGCTGGTGAAAAAGGCGGCCGCTTTGGGCATGCCTGCGCTGGCGATCACCGATTTCACCAACCTCTGCGGTCTGGTTAAGTTCTACGGAACGGGCCATGGCGCCGGGATTAAACCAATTGTCGGCGCTGACTTCCATGTTCAGTGCGATCTGCTTGGCGATGAATTCACCGAGCTGACGGTTTTAGCGGCCAACAATACCGGCTATCAGAACCTGACTCTGCTCATTTCTCGTGCCTATCAGCGCGGCTATGGCGCGCTGGGGCCATGGATCGATCGCGACTGGCTGGTTGAACATCAGGAAGGGCTGATTCTGCTGTCCGGCGGGCGTAAAGGCGACGTTGGCGTCAGCCTGATCCGCGGAAACATGCCGCTGGTAGAGCAGTGTCTCGCCTTCTATCAACAACATTTTCCGGATCGCTACTATCTGGAGCTGATCCGTACCGGTCGTCAGGACGAAGAAAGCTATCTTCACGCCGCGGTTCAACTGGCGGAAGAGCATGGTTTGCCGGTAGTGGCGACCAACGATGTGCGCTTCCTGGAAACCGGCGACTTCGACGCTCATGAAATCCGCGTCGCCATTCACGATGGCTTCACCCTCGACGATCCGAAGCGTCCGCGCAACTACTCGCCGCAGCAATATATGCGCAGCGAGGAGGAGATGTGCGAGCTATTTGCTGACATCCCGGAAGCGCTGGAAAACACCGTTGAGATCGCCAAACGCTGCAACGTCACCGTGCGCCTTGGCGAATACTTCCTGCCGCAGTTCCCGACCGGCGACATGACTACCGAAGATTTTCTGGTGATGAAGTCGAAAGAGGGGCTGGAAGAGCGTCTCGAATTCCTGTTCCCGGATCCCGAAGAGCGCGCTAAGCGTCGCCCGGAATATGACCAACGTCTGGATGTGGAACTGCAGGTTATCAACCAGATGGGGTTCCCTGGCTACTTCCTGATCGTCATGGAATTTATCCAGTGGTCCAAGGATAACGGCGTGCCGGTAGGGCCGGGGCGAGGTTCCGGCGCCGGCTCGCTGGTGGCCTACGCGTTGAAAATCACCGACCTTGACCCGCTGGAGTTCGACCTGCTGTTCGAACGTTTCCTCAACCCGGAACGTGTTTCGATGCCCGACTTCGACGTCGATTTCTGCATGGAGAAACGCGACCAGGTGATTGAGCACGTGGCGGATATGTATGGCCGCGACGCGGTATCGCAGATCATCACCTTCGGTACCATGGCGGCGAAGGCGGTTATTCGCGACGTGGGCCGCGTGCTGGGCCACCCTTACGGCTTTGTTGACCGAATCTCTAAGCTGGTGCCGCCGGATCCTGGCATGACGCTGGCGAAAGCCTTTGAAGCGGAACCACAGCTGCCGGAAATCTACGAAGCGGACGAAGAAGTTAAAGCGCTGATCGATATGGCGCGTAAGCTTGAAGGCGTAACGCGTAACGCCGGTAAGCACGCGGGCGGCGTGGTTATCGCGCCGACCAAAATCACCGATTTCGCGCCGCTGTACTGCGATGAGCAGGGGCTGCACCCGGTTACCCAGTTTGATAAGAACGACGTTGAATATGCCGGGCTGGTAAAATTCGACTTCCTCGGCCTGCGTACGCTGACCATCATCAACTGGGCGCTGGAGATGATCAACAAGCGCCGGGCGAAGAACGGCGAAGGGCCGCTGGATATCGCCGCGATACCGCTGGATGACAAGAAAAGCTTCGACATGCTGCAGCGCTCGGAAACCACCGCGGTATTCCAGCTTGAATCGCGCGGCATGAAAGATCTGATTAAGCGCCTGCAGCCTGACTGCTTCGAAGACATGATCGCACTGGTGGCCCTGTTCCGTCCGGGCCCGCTGCAGTCGGGGATGGTAGATAACTTTATCGACCGTAAGCATGGCCGTGAAGAGATTTCCTACCCGGACGTGCAGTGGCAGCATGAATGTCTGAAACCTGTACTGGAGCCGACTTACGGCATCATTCTGTACCAGGAACAGGTCATGCAGATAGCCCAGGAGCTCTCTGGTTATACCCTCGGCGGCGCGGATATGCTGCGTCGTGCGATGGGTAAGAAAAAGCCGGAAGAGATGGCCAAGCAGCGTTCTGTCTTCGAAGAAGGTGCGAAGAAAAATGGCGTTGACGGCGAACTGGCGATGAAAATCTTTGACCTGGTGGAGAAATTCGCCGGTTATGGATTTAACAAATCCCACTCCGCCGCCTATGCGCTGGTCTCCTACCAGACGCTGTGGCTGAAAGCCCACTATCCGGCCGAGTTTATGGCGGCGGTGATGACTGCCGATATGGATAACACCGAGAAGGTGGTGGGCCTGGTCGATGAGTGCTGGCGCATGGGGCTGAAAATCCTGCCGCCGGACATTAACTCCGGCCTGTATCATTTCCACGTCAACGATGATGGGGAAATCGTGTATGGTATCGGCGCCATTAAAGGCGTCGGCGAAGGCCCGATTGAAGCCATCATTGAAGCGCGTAACAATGGCGGTTACTTCCGCGAGCTGTTTGACCTGTGCGCCCGTACCGATATTAAAAAACTCAATCGCCGGGTGTTGGAAAAACTGATTATGTCCGGGGCGTTCGACCGCCTCGGCCCGCATCGTGCGGCGCTGATGAACTCGCTGAACGATGCGCTGAAAGCCGCCGATCAGCACGCCAAAGCCGAAGCCATCGGTCAGGCGGATATGTTCGGCGTGCTGGCGGAAGAGCCGGAACAAATCGAGCAATCCTACGCCAGCTGCCAGCCGTGGCCAGAGCAGGTGGTGCTGGATGGTGAAAGGGAAACGCTGGGGCTATATCTGACCGGCCACCCGATTAACCAATATCTAAAAGAGATCGAACGCTACGTTGGCGGCGTGAGACTCAAAGACATGCACCCAACCGATCGTGGTAAAGTGACCACGGCGGCGGGGCTGGTTATTGCTGCGCGGGTAATGGTCACCAAGCGCGGCAATCGTATCGGCATCTGTACGCTGGATGACCGTTCCGGGCGTCTGGAGGTGATGTTATTCACCGACGCGCTGGATAAATACCAGCAGTTGCTGGAAAAAGACCGCATACTTATCGTCAGCGGACAGGTCAGCTTTGATGACTTCAGCGGGGGCCTTAAAATGACCGCCCGTGAAGTCATGGATATTGACGAAGCCCGGGAAAAATATGCTCGCGGGCTTGCTATCTCGCTGACGGACAGGCAAATTGATGACCAGCTTTTAAACCGACTCCGTCAGTCTCTGGAACCCCACCGTTCGGGAACCATTCCAGTACACCTCTATTATCAGAGGGCGGATGCGCGCGCGCGGTTGCGTTTTGGCGCAACATGGCGCGTCTCTCCGAGCGATCGTTTACTCAACGATCTGCGTGGCCTTATCGGCTCGGAGCAGGTGGAACTGGAGTTTGACTAATACAGGAATACTATGAGTCTGAATTTCCTAGATTTTGAACAGCCTATCGCAGAGCTGGAAGCGAAAATCGATTCCCTGACTGCTGTAAGCCGTCAGGATGAGAAACTGGATATTAACATCGATGAAGAAGTGCATCGTCTGCGCGAAAAAAGCGTAGAGCTGACGCGCAAAATCTTCGCCGATCTTGGCGCATGGCAGGTAGCCCAGCTGGCGCGTCATCCACGTCGTCCCTATACCCTGGATTATGTCCGCCTGGCTTTCGACGAATTTGACGAGCTGGCAGGCGATCGCGCCTATGCTGACGATAAAGCTATCGTCGGCGGTATTGCGCGTCTTGATGGTCGCCCGGTGATGATCATCGGTCATCAGAAAGGCCGTGAAACCAAAGAGAAGATCCGTCGTAACTTTGGTATGCCGGCGCCGGAAGGCTACCGCAAAGCGCTGCGCCTGATGGAAATGGCTGAGCGTTTCAAAATGCCGATCATTACCTTCATCGACACCCCTGGCGCCTATCCGGGCGTTGGCGCGGAAGAGCGCGGCCAGTCGGAAGCGATTGCCCGCAACCTGCGTGAAATGTCGCGTCTGAGCGTGCCGGTTATCTGCACCGTGATTGGCGAAGGCGGCTCCGGCGGCGCGCTGGCGATCGGCGTAGGTGATAAAGTCAACATGCTGCAGTACAGCACCTATTCAGTTATCTCGCCGGAAGGCTGTGCGTCCATTCTGTGGAAAAGCGCGGATAAAGCGCCGCTGGCCGCGGAAGCTATGGGTATCATCGCGCCACGCCTCAAAGAGCTGAAGCTGATTGATTCCATCGTTCCAGAACCGCTGGGCGGCGCTCATCGTAACCCTGAAGCGATGGCGGCGAGCCTGAAGGCACAGCTGTTGGCCGACCTGGCTGACCTGGATACTCTCAGCGAAGAAGAGCTGCGTAATCGCCGCTATCAGCGTCTGATGAGCTACGGCTACGCCTGATTTATCAGCGCATCACAATTCTCTAAGGGGCCGGATTTCCGGCCCTTTTTTTATCATTTTTTCACTGAGGTAAGATGATACGTCAATGAGGTGATGTGATTAGCCGATGATGTCTTTTTCCCGTGACACTGCGCTCACTGCCGGGGACAACGCCTGGGCAGATCGTTCATAAGGAAAAGGAGAATAATATTATGGCAATTCATAAAACCGTCGCCTTAAGCGCCGTGGCCGCAGGGATCATGTTAAGTCTGGGGGCCGCACAGGCGGCGCCGCTGCTCAGCGCCACTGAAACAACCACCATGACCGCCAGCGAACTGGCGGCAAAAGAAAAAGCGCTAACCGACTTTCCGCTGATGGAAGCAGTTAAATCCTCTATTCGCACCCTCGATAATGCCGTGGTCGAGCAGATTGAACCCGGTAGGGCGGCGAATCCGGAGAACGTTAAGCGCGTTGAAGGCATGCTTAGCGAGCAGGATTGGGATTATCTGTTCCCGATGCGCGCGCCGGAATATACCTACAGCAATTTCCTGAAGGCGATCGGTAAATTCCCGGCGGTATGCGGTACCTATACCGATGGTCGCGATAGCGATGCTATCTGCCGTAAATCGCTGGCGACGATGTTTGCCCACTTTGCTCAGGAAACCGGCGGCCACGAAAGCTGGCGCGATATTCCGGAATGGCGCCAGGCGCTGGTCTATCTGCGCGAAGTCGGCTGGACCGAAGGTCAAAAGGGCGGTTATAACGGCGAATGTAACCCGGATGTCTGGCAGGGGCAGACCTGGCCTTGCGGTAAAGATGCTGATGGCGATTTCCTCAGCTATTTTGGCCGCGGCGCTAAACAGCTCTCTTATAACTACAACTACGGCCCGTTCTCAGAGGCGATGTATGGCGACGTTCGCCCGCTGTTGGATAAACCACAGTTGGTGGCCGATTCATGGATGAACCTCGCCAGCGCCGTGTTCTTCTTTGTCTATCCGCAGCCGCCGAAACCTTCCATGCTGCACGTTATCGACGGTACCTGGCAGCCCAACGATCGCGATAAGAGCAATGGCCTGGTGCCAGGGTTTGGCGTGAGCATCCAGATCATCAACGGCGGCGTCGAGTGCGGCGGCGCAACGGAAAACGCCCAATCGCTTAACCGTATTGCCTATTACAAAGAGTTCGCCAACTACCTCAAAGTACCTATTGCCGATGATGAAGTGCTGGGCTGTAAGAACATGAAGCAGTTTGATGAAGGCGGAGCCGGCGCGCTGCCAATCTACTGGGAACAGGATTGGGGATGGGATCCGAACACCGCGGACGGTAAAACCAATGCCTGCCAGCTGGTGAGCTATCAGACGCCGTACAGCGCGTTTAAAGAGGGGGATTACAGCAAATGCGTGCAGCACTACTTCAACGTAACCGTGGTTGATGATGCGGGTAGCGATGGCGCGTCTGATAAGACGGATGACGTTACGCCTGCTCCACAGGTAAACGTCGCGCCGGTGGCGCGTATTGCCGGCCCGGTCGGCGCAGTCGAAGCCGGTAGCCTGGTGTCGCTGAGCGCGGAAGCCTCTACCGATGCCAACGGTGATAAGCTGAGCTATAGCTGGATGTCGCAGGATGGCCAGACGTTAAGTGGCGCGGATAAGGCGGTGATCAATTTTAGCGCTCCGCAGAGCGACAAAGATGCCCAGTATGTCGTTAGCCTGACCGTTAGCGATGGCAGCTTATCCAGCACGGCCACCTATACTCTGAATGTGAAGGCGAAGGCGGCGGCGGATGACGCGAAGGAGGAGCCGGCAGGCGATAGCGGCGCTATCAGCTATCCGGCATGGAGCGCCAGCCAGAGCTGGAAACCAGGTGACATCGTCAATAACCACGGCGCGCTTTTCCAGTGTAAACCGCTGCCGGAAGGGGCATGGTGCAACGTGGCGCCAACCTACTACGAACCGGGCGCAGGTCTGGCCTGGGGTGATGCCTGGAAAGCGCTGTAATCATCGCTTTGCTATGACTCAGGACTAAGATAAATCCGCCAGTGCTAAGCACTGGCGCGATTGATATTATGCTTACCTTAGGTAAATCCAGGAGGAAAGCGTGAATATCATCGCCATCATGGGGCCCCACGGCGTCTACCATAAAGACGAACCGATCAAAGAGCTGGAAGCCGCTCTGCAGAAGCAAGGATTCCAGACTATCTGGCCGCAAAACAGCGCCGACCTGCTGCAGTTTATCGAGCACAACCCGCGTATCTGCGGCGTGATCTTCGACTGGGACGAGTACAGCGTTGATTTATGCAGCGATATCAATCGCCTGAATGAATATCTCCCACTGTATGCTTTTATCAATACGCACTCGACGATGGACGTCAGCAGCCAGGACCTGCGCATGGCGCTATGGTTCTTTGAATATGCGCTGGGGCTGGCGGAAGATATCGCTACTCGTATTCGTCAGTATACCAACGAGTATCTGGACAACATCACGCCGCCATTTACCAAAGCGTTATTTAACTATGTGCAGGAGGGAAAATATACCTTTTGTACACCCGGACACATGGCGGGAACCGCCTATCAGAAAAGCCCGGTCGGCTGCCTGTTTTATGATTTCTTCGGCGGTAATACGCTGAAAGCCGATGTTTCTATCTCTGTTACCGAACTGGGGTCGCTGCTGGACCATACCGGCCCGCATCTGGAAGCGGAAGAGTATATCGCTCGCGCCTTTGGCGCCGAGCAGAGCTACATGGTGACCAACGGCACCTCGACGTCGAATAAAATTGTCGGCATGTATTCGGCGCCCGCTGGCAGTACGTTGCTGATCGACCGTAACTGCCATAAATCGCTGGCGCATCTGCTGATGATGAGCGATATCGTGCCGCTGTGGTTAAAACCGACGCGTAACGCGCTGGGGATCCTCGGCGGCATTCCGAAACGGGAATTTACCCGCGATAGCGTCCAGCACAAAGTAGAGACAACTTGTGGCGCGCAGTGGCCGGTGCATGCGGTGATCACCAACTCCACCTATGACGGGCTGTTGTATAACACCACCTGGATTAAACAGACCCTTGACGTGCCGTCGATCCACTTCGATTCCGCCTGGGTGCCTTATACCCACTTCCACCCGATTTATCAGGGGAAAAGCGGCATGAGCGGCGATCGCGTACCGGGGAAAGTGATCTTCGAAACCCAGTCGACGCATAAAATGCTGGCGGCGTTGTCGCAGGCTTCGTTGATCCATATTAAAGGCAGCTACGATGAAGATACCTTCAATGAAGCCTTTATGATGCATACCTCTACCTCACCGAGCTATCCGATCGTCGCCTCGATAGAAACCGCGGCGGCGATGCTGCGCGGTAACTCCGGAAAACGCCTGATTCAGCGCTCCATCGAACGCGCGCTACATTTCCGTAAGGAGGTGCAGCGCTTGCGTGAAGAGGCCGACGGCTGGTTCTTTGACATCTGGCAACCAGAAGAGGTTGAAGAAGCGCAGTGCTGGCCGGTTTCCCCAGGAGAAGCGTGGCACGGATTCCAGGATGCCGATGACGACCATATGTTCCTCGATCCAGTAAAAGTCACCATTCTCACGCCGGGTATGGACGAGCAGGGCAATATGGCGGAAGAGGGGATCCCGGCCGCGCTGGTGGCGAAATTCCTCGACGAGCGCGGCGTGGTGGTGGAGAAAACCGGGCCTTACAATCTGCTGTTCTTGTTCAGTATCGGTATCGATAAAACCCGGGCGATGGGCCTGCTGCGCGGTCTGACCGAGTTTAAACGCGCCTACGATCTCAACCTGCGGGTGAAAAATATGTTGCCGGATCTCTATGCCGAGGATCCGGACTTCTACCGCAATATGCGCATCCAGGATCTGGCGCAGGGGATCCACCGTCTGATCCGTCAGCATCAGCTCTCACAGCTGATGCTGCGGGCCTTTGACGTGCTGCCGGAGATGAAAATGACCCCGCATCAGGCCTGGCAGCGGCAGATTAAGGGCGAAGTCGAAACCATCGAACTGGAGAATCTGGTGGGGCGTATTTCGGCTAACATGATCCTGCCGTATCCGCCTGGCGTGCCGCTGCTGATGCCGGGGGAGATGATCACCGAAGAGAGCCGCGCGGTGCTCGATTTCCTGTTGATGCTCTGCTCGATCGGTCGCCACTATCCAGGTTTTGAAACCGACATCCACGGGGCCAAACGCGATGAAGACGGCGTCTACCGTGTACGAGTCTTAAAAAATAATTAGGGGCTTGCGCGGCGGCGGGCGGCGCGAGTAACGTGTTGGGCTTCAACAGGAGGAGAACAACCATGCTGGGTTTAAAACGAGTTCACCATATTGCCATCATCGCGACAGACTACGCGAAGAGCAAAGCGTTCTATTGCGACATCCTCGGGTTTACGCTGCAGAGCGAGTTCTACCGCGCCGAGCGTGATTCGTGGAAGGGCGACCTGGCGCTGAACGGCGAGTACGTTATCGAGCTGTTTTCGTTCCCGTTCCCTCCTGCGCGCCCAAGCCGTCCGGAAGCCTGTGGTCTGCGCCACCTGGCGTTTAGCGTCGACGATATTGATGCCGCGGTTGCGCATTTGCAGGCGCATGGCGTCGCCTGTGAAGCTATCCGCATCGATCCGTTTACCGATAAGCGTTTCACCTTCTTCAACGATCCCGACGGCCTGCCGCTGGAGATTTACCAACAGTAATACTTGCCAGAACCAGCCCTGGCGCGTAACGTGCCGGGCTATCTCTTCTTAGCTGCGTAAGCACGATCATGACGCCGGATATTGCCTCATCGCTTCGACCACATCGTCAGTTTCTGCTGGCCTTCAGCGGCGGCCTGGACTCAACCGTCCTGCTGCACCGGCTGGTACGCTGGCGCCAGCGCGAGCCAGCGATTCAGCTGCGCGCGATTCACATTCACCACGGCCTGAGCGCCAACGCTGACCATTGGGTTGAGCATTGCGAACAGATTTGCCAGCAATGGCAGGTACCGTTACAGGTGGTGCGCGTGACGCTGGCGGATGAGGGGTTGGGGATCGAAGCGCATGCTCGCCAGGCGCGCTATCAGGCTTTCCGTGAGGCGCTGCTGCCAGGCGAGGCGTTATTGACGGCACAACATCTCGACGACCAATGCGAGACCTTCCTGCTGGCGCTTAAGCGCGGTAGCGGCCCGACCGGCTTGTCGGCGATGGCCGCCAGTAGCGAGTTCGCCGGCGGAAAATTGCTACGTCCGCTGCTCAATGAGAGCCGTGAATCCCTGCATCAATGGGCGCTGACTCATCAACTGCGGTGGATTGAAGACGAAAGTAATCAGGACGATGCCTACGATCGTAACTTTCTGCGCCTGCGAGTACTGCCGCTGCTGAGCGATCGCTGGCCGCATTTTCCCGAGGCCGTCGCCCGTAGCGCCAGCTTATGTGGCGAACAGGAACAGTTGCTTGATGAAATGCTGTCGGCGGAGCTTGCCGCGCTGGTTGATGAGCGTGGTTCGCTGGCGATAGAACCGCTGAGCGCGATGAGCGCGCCGCGTCGTGCGGCGCTGCTGCGCCGCTGGCTGGCATCCCAACAGGCGCCGATGCCGTCGCGCGAAATGCCGGAGCGCATCTGGCAGGAAGTGGCGCTGGCGCGTGAAGACGCCGCGCCTTGTCTGCGGTTAGGCGGTTTTGCCGTCCGGCGCTACCAGCAGCGCCTGTTTTGGGTAAAGCATCTGGCAAGCCTGACGGAACGGGAAATACCATGGGGTGATGCGACTAAAGCGCTGACACTACCGGAAACGCTGGGAGAACTGGCGTTGCAGCCCGGTGGGCCGCTACGCGCGCCACGCGCGGATGAACCGGTATCGATACGTTTTCGCGCCAGCGGTAATCTGCACATCGTCGGGCGTCCGGGCGGGCGTAAGCTTAAGAAAATCTGGCAGGAAATGGCGGTCGCGCCCTGGCGTCGCGATACCACGCCACTATTGTTTTATGGCGAAACGTTGATCGCGGCGGCCGATGGGCTGTTTGTCACCAGAGAGGGGCAAGTACAGGAAGGCGAGGGGTTACAGCTGGTATGGCGGAAAACGGGCGGCTAAGCCGCCCGATGGGCTTCAGGATTCGCTGACCACCACGGTGCCGATTTCAGGATGGCTGAAACTGGCGATTTTATCCAGACGTAGCTCACGGACGTTACCGCCAAGTTCTACCACCAGATACTCGACATTTTTACGCGAGATAAGATCGTTTGCTTTGGCCTGCAGCTGTTCACCATCTTTCAGGGCCAGCGCCAGCACCAGGTGATGCTGGCAGGCAAGCTCGAGGTTGTCATAATCATCGCAGTTAATGGGTTGATAAGTATCATTCATTGACATAATCGCTCACCAATAAGTTTGCTGCCGCATAAGCGGCCTTTTCCCTGACTGACTCCGAAAGGGCCTGATCCGCCGCAACCTCATTTAATACTTTCAACACGCAGCCCAGCGCATCCGGGATATACCCTAAGTCTCCGCTGGCTATTTCCGCATACCGCTTGCGTATTAACTCACAATATTGATCCACATGCCCTCCTGTCAGCGTTCTGACTTAACCGTGGGATGCAAGTTTAAGCCTACGAAGATAAACTCTGTTTAGCAAGGTGACTATACCATAGTCATCTAAGCAATATCAGCAGGATGAAAGGAGGACCCGCGATTGACGACAGCCTTTTGTCGCTAGTTTCGCTACAATGTATGCCATTTTTTTCAGGAGTTTATTCATGGCGCTGAAAGCGACGATTTATAAAGCTGTGGTTAACGTTGCCGATTTGGATCGCAACCAGTTTCTGGATGCTAACCTGACGCTGGCGCAACATCCTTCCGAAACCCAGGAGCGTATGATGCTGCGCCTGCTGGCGTGGATAAAATATGCCAACGAGCGCCTGCAGTTCACCCGCGGGCTGTCCTCGGATGATGAACCGGAGCTATGGCAGTTAAACGACCATTTGGGCATCGATCTGTGGATTGAGCTGGGGCTGCCGGACGAGAAGCGCCTCAAGAAAGCCTGCTCGCGGGCGCAGGAGGTGGCGCTATTCGCCTATAATAGCCGGGCGGCTGAAATCTGGTGGCAGCAGAATCAGAATAAGCTTGCGGCGTATCCGAAGCTGACCATCTGGTATCTTGATGATGCGCAACTGGCGCAGCTGAGCGCTTTTGCCGATCGCACCATGACGCTGCAGGCAACCCTGCAGGACGGCGGCATCTGGTTATCCGACGATCGGAATAATCTGGAAATTCATTTAACGGCCTGGCAGCAGCCGGCATGATCATGATTAGCCGCAGCGTTTCCATCCCGGATGAGGAGATTTCGCTTACCGGGGTCCGCGCACAGGGGGCGGGCGGTCAGCACGTGAATAAGGCTTCGACGGCGATTCACTTACGTTTTGATATTAAAGCATCGAGCCTGCCGGAGTTTTATAAAGAGCGCCTGCTTGCCGCCAGTCACCACTTAATTTCTGCTGACGGTGTGGTTATCATTAAGGCTCAGGAATATCGCAGCCAGGAGATGAACCGCGAAGCGGCGATCTCGCGGCTGGTTGCGTTAATAAAAGAATTAACCGCAGTGCAAAAAAGCCGCCGGGAGACGCGACCGACTCGGGCGTCAAAAGAGCGACGACTTGCCTCCAAGGCGCAAAAGTCCTCAGTCAAAGCGCTGCGTGGGAAAGTTCGCCATTGAGAGGCGTGGCGGACGGGTGGAATGGATTATAAGGAATTCACAGTGAAGAAAATTGTATTTTCGCTCGCAGCGGCCTGTTCGCTCTTTGCGCTGTTTGGCTGTAACCATCGCGCTGAGGTGGAGACGGTACAGCCGACGGCGATGGAAGAACTGAAGCCGATGCAGCAAAGCTGGCGCGGTATTTTGCCTTGCGCGGATTGCGAAGGGATTGAGACCTCGTTATTTCTTGAGAAAGACGGCACCTGGGTAATGAACGAACGTTATCAGGGCGTTAGCCGCGAGCCGTCATCTTTCGCTTCGTATGGCACCTGGGCGCGTACCGCTGATAAGCTAGTGCTGACCAACAGTAAAGGCGAGAAATCTTACTATCGGGCGAAAGGCGATAAGCTTGAGATGCTCGATCGCGACGGCAACCCGATTAACTCTGCGCTTAACTATACGCTGGAGTCGGTGAAGGCCAGCCTGCCGACGACGCCGATGGCGATGCGCGGGATGTATTTCTACATGGCGGATGCGGCAACCTTTACCGATTGCGTCACAGGTAAAACGGTGGCGGTTGCCAATAATGCCCAGCTTGAGCGAGATTATGCCGCTGCGCGCGGGACGGATACTCGTCCGGTATTGCTGGTGGTTGAAGGACACTTCACGCTTGAAGCGAATCCCGATACCGGCGAGATGATGAAAACGCTAATGACGGATAAAGACAGCAAATTTATTCCGGGTAAAGACTGCGGTAATTAATTCTTGCAGTTGCTATAAAAAAGGCCTCGCTATTGCGAGGCCTTTTAGCTTTTAAGGGGAAATTACCCCTTAATTTGCTGCACCAGGTAGTTCACGATATCCCCGGTCTTAATCAGCTGCTTCTCGCCGTTGCGACGATGTTTGTATTCGATATCATCGTTGTCGAGGTTACGGTCGCCCAGCACGATGGTGTGCGGGATGCCGATCAGCTCCATATCGGCGAACATCACGCCCGGACGCTCTTTACGGTCGTCCATCAGCACGTCGATGCCATGCGCACGCAGCTCGGCGTACAGCTTCTCGGCCAGCTCCTGCACGCGATAGGACTTGTGCATGTTCATCGGCAGAATAGCGACCTGGAACGGCGCGATGGCGTCCGGCCAGATAATCCCGCGATCGTCAAAGTTCTGCTCAATGGCTGCGGCCACTACGCGGGTCACCCCAATACCGTAGCAGCCCATGGTCAGGACCTGGTTGCGGCCGTCTTCACCCTGTACCGCGGCATTCATCGCCTGGGAGTACTTGGTGCCCAACTGGAAGATGTGGCCGACTTCGATACCACGCTTGATAAGCAGAGTACCTTTACCATCCGGGCTCGGATCGCCGGCAACGACGTTACGAATATCAGCAACTTCCGGAGTCGCGACATCGCGATCCCAGTTAATGCCGAAATAGTGTTTGCCATCGATGTTGGCGCCGGCGGCGAAATCGCTCATGGCCGCGACGGTACGGTCGATAACCACCGGAATCGGCATGTTTACCGGACCGAGAGAACCCGGGCCGGCGTTAACGATAGCGCGGATCTCTTCTTCGCTGGCGAAGGTCAGCGGGCTGGCGACCTGCGGCAGTTTTTCCGCTTTTACTTCGTTGAGTTCGTGATCGCCGCGTACCAGCAGGGCGACCAGCGGGTAGCTGCTATCTTCTACCGCTTTCACCAGCAGGGTCTTAACGGTTTTTTCGATTGGCAGATTGAACTGCTCAACCAGCTCGGCGATGGTTTTCGCGTTCGGCGTGTCTACCAGCGTCATTTCTTGCGTCGCGGCTGCGCGCGGCTCTTTCGGCGCGACGGCTTCGGCAAACTCAATGTTCGCCGCGTAGTCGGAGCTGTCAGAGAAGATCACGTCATCTTCGCCGCTCTGCGCCAGTACCTGGAACTCATGGGAAGCGCTACCGCCGATCGAACCGGTGTCAGCCTGTACCGCGCGGAAATCCAGCCCCATACGGCTGAAGATTTTGCTGTAAGCGGTATACATCGCGTCGTAGGTTTCCTGCAGCGATTCCTGAGAGGTATGGAAAGAGTAAGCATCTTTCATCAGGAACTCACGGGAGCGCATCACGCCGAAACGCGGGCGAACTTCATCGCGGAACTTGGTCTGAATCTGATAAAAGTTCAGCGGCAGCTGTTTATACGAGTTCAGCTCATTTCGAATCAGGTCGGTAATAACCTCTTCGTGAGTCGGCCCGAGAACGAACGGACGATCGCCACGATCGGCAATGCGCAGCAGCTCAGGGCCATATTGTTCCCAGCGGCCGCTCTCCTGCCACAGTTCAGAAGGCTGAACTACCGGCATTAACACCTCGATAGCACCGGCGTTGTTCATCTCTTCACGCACGATGTTCTCGACTTTTTTCAGAACGCGCACGCCGGTCGGCAGCCAGGTGTACAACCCTGAGGCCAGCTTGCGGATCATCCCGGCGCGCAGCATCAGCTGATGGCTGATGACTTCGGCGTCGGCAGGTGTCTCCTTCAGAGTGGAGAGCAGATATTGGCTAGTACGCATGTTGTTACGGTTCCATTTGGACGATCGGAACAGGCTGGAGAGCCAGCCTGAAACAAAAAAAGTGGTTTAGTTTACCAGTGTGGCAAAGATGCCAAAAGAGAGGAAAATAAAATTAGCGCGGTTCGAGAGAAAAGACTTCAAAACCGGAGGGGATTACCCGCCAGCGCACGTTGAAATCGAGCAACCAGACGGCGTAGGTTTTTCCTGCTTCTTCCTCTTTGCGATAAGCCGGGCGCGGATCCTGCGCCAGTACTTCACGGATAAACGCTTTGATATGCGGGTAGCGTTTTTCCAGCGTCAGTAACTGTGCTTCTATTTCCGGCGTAAAGCTGACATTCATGCCTGCCAGCGGCGCCTGTTGCGCATAGCTGGCGCTGGCATCAGGCAGGGCTTCGGCAAAGGGAAGATAAGGTTTGATATCAACCACCGGCGTGCCGTCAACGAGATCGAGGCTGCCAAGTTCCAGTATTACCTGATCCTTCTGGCAGCGAACGCCTTTCAGTTCAACCAGCGACATGCCGATAGGGTTGGGGCGAAATGTCGAGCGGGTCGCGAAGACGCCCATGCGCGCGTTGCCGCCAAGGCGGGGAGGGCGCACGGTCGGGCGCCAGCCGCCAGCCATGGTCTGATGAAAGACGAACAGCACCCACAGATGGCTGAAGTTTTCCAGTCCACGCACGGCGTCAGCCTGGTTATAGGGCGCGAGCAGATGGAGTTCTCCGCCGCCGTGTTCAACCAGACCAGGCTGGCGAGGAACGGCAAACTTCTCTTTATACGGCGAGCGGATGACGCCTATTTGCGCGAACTGAAATGCACTCATTGCGCCGAGACGTTAAGCGCTGAACCCAGGCAAACGGCCTGACGGTAGCAGCCTGGCGTACCGCTGGTCACTTCGCAGCTGTGCAGCAGCACGGCGTTGGCCTTCATTTTGGCCGCGTTGATTTGCATGCGTTTACGGGCGGTCGGGATGTTCGGTGGGGAGTCCTGGTTTGAAGCCTGGAATGATTCGCCGCTCACTTCACCCAGATCGCGGAAGGGTTTCCCAACCAGCGCGGCGGCATCGGTATAGATTCTGACCGGCGCGGGACGTGAGACTTTTGGTTTAGCCGTTTCCGTCTGGACTGGCGTGGTTGCGGTGCTTTTAACAGGCTCAACGGGGGATCTGCTTAGCATAGAACAACCGCTTAACATGAGTGCTAACAAACAGACCGGTAAAGCACGCATAGTATTTCCTCAATGAATTATAAAACAGGGCGCTATTGAATCAGGTGCTTGCAAAAATGACAAGACGGGCATAAAGCCCGTCCTGAATGATATTACGCTGAAAGCAGATTACCAGCCTTTCACTGCGCCGCCGTTAAAGATTTTGTTAGCGGCTTCGTAAACTTCATCGCTTTGGTAAGCCTGAACAAATTTCTTAACATTTTCCGCGTCTTTATTATCTTCGCGGGCGACGATCAGGTTTACGTACGGCGAGTTTTTGTCTTCAACGAAGATACCGTCTTTCGCCGGCGTCAGGCCAATCTGGCTGGCGTAGGTGGTGTTGATGACTGCCAGAGCGATCTGCGCGTCGTCCAGAGAACGCGGCAGCTGCGGTGCTTCCAGCTCAACGATCTTCAGGTTTTTCGGGTTCTCAACCACATCCAGAGACGTCGGCAGCAGACCTACGCCTTCTTTCAGTTTAATCAGACCCACTTGCTGCAGCAGCAGCAGGGAACGGCCGAGGTTGGTCGGATCGTTCGGTACGGCAATCTGTGAGCCCGGCTGCAGTTCGTCCAGAGATTTGATTTTCTTCGAGTAGCCTGCAATCGGATAGACGAAGGTGTTGCCGACGGAAACCAGCTTATAACCGCGGTCCTTAATCTGCTGGTCGAGATACGGTTTGTGCTGGAAGGCGTTAACGTCGATGTCGCCTTTGCTCAGCGCTTCGTTCGGCAACACGTAGTCGTTGAAGGTCACCAGCTCAACGTCAAGGCCATACTTCTCTTTTGCCACTTTCTGCGCAACTTCAGCAACCTGCTGTTCCGCACCGACGATCACGCCGACTTTAATATGGTTAGGATCTTTTTCATCCTGACCGCAACCCACCAGAGCCAGAGAACCGATTAATGCGCCAACTGCCGCAAAGGTTTTGAAATTAAAGGCCATGTTATTTCCTTCCTGTAAGAATTAGTGTTGTGTGTCAATAACGTTATTTGTGAGTCACAGCCCGGACGATACGATCGCCAGAGAATTGAATTAAATAAACCAGAATAACCAGCAATACCAGTACGGTGTTCATTACCGTCGCGTTATAGCCGATGTAGCCGTACTGATAGCCAATCTGACCCAAGCCACCGGCACCGACCGCACCGCCCATTGCGGAATAACCCACCAGGGTGATGAGCGTAATGGTGGCGGCGTTCACCAGACCCGGCAGCGCTTCAGGGAGCAGGACTTTACGCACGATCTGCATTGGCGTTGCGCCCATCGCGCGTGAGGCTTCGATAAGCCCGGTCGGGATCTCCAACAGCGCGTTTTCCACCATACGTGCGATAAACGGCGCGGCGCCAACCGTTAATGGCACAATCGCTGCCTGCAGGCCGATAGAGGTACCGACGATCACGCGGGTAAATGGAATCATCCACACCAGCAGAATAATAAATGGAATCGAGCGGAAGATATTAACCAGCGCCGATAGCGTACGATACAGCCGGGCGCTGGCGGCAATCTGCCCCGGACGGGTAACGTACAGCAGCACGCCGACCGGCAGGCCGAGCACAAAGCCAAAGAAGCCGGAGACAAACGTCATAGCCAGCGTTTCCCACACGCCGCGAACCAGCAGCCAGATCATTGGTTCAGACATATCCCAGTACCTCTACTTTTACATGATGTTCCTGCAGCCAGGCGATCGCCGCCTGGGTATCTTCCTGTGTGCCGTGCATTTCGGTCAGCATGATGCCGAACTTCACTCCGCCGGCGTAATCCATCTGCGCGCTAATAATGTTGTTATTCACATTAAAGCGGCGGGCGGTTTCCGACAGCAGCGGCGCATCGACGGAATGGCCGGTAAACTCCATACGCAGCATCGGCACGCTGTCAGGCAGCGGCGTGGGCTTCAGGCGCGCCTGATAGTCATCCGGAATATCCAGATGCAGGGTAGATTGAATAAACTGTTGGGCCAGCGGCGTCTTTGGATGGGAGAAGACTTCGCTCACGGTGTCCTGCTCGATCAGTTGACCATTGCTAATGACCGCCACACAGTCGCAGATACGTTTAACTACGTCCATTTCATGGGTGATCAACAGAATGGTCAGCCCCAGACGACGGTTAATGTCTTTCAGCAGTTCGAGGATCGAACGGGTCGTTGCCGGGTCCAGCGCGCTGGTGGCTTCATCGCACAGCAGCACCTTTGGATTGCTGGCCAGCGCGCGGGCAATCGCCACACGCTGTTTCTGGCCGCCGGAGAGGTTCGCCGGATAGCTGTCATGCTTATCGCCAAGACCAACCAGGTCAAGCAGTTCATTAACACGGCGTTTGATTTCCGCCGGCGGTGTGTTATCCAGCTCAAGCGGCAGCGCCACGTTGCCGAAAACGGTACGTGAAGCGAGCAGATTAAAGTGCTGGAAGATCATGCCAATCTGACGGCGCGCGCGAGTCAGTTCTTTTTCAGTCAGCGCGGTGAGTTCCTGGTTATCTACCTGCACGCTGCCTTCGGTTGGGCGTTCCAGCAGGTTAACGCAGCGAATCAGCGTACTTTTACCTGCGCCGGAAGCGCCGATCACGCCGTAAATTTGCCCGGCAGGGACATGCAGGCTGACATTGTTCAGCGCCTGTATGGTGCGGTTCCCCTGCTGGAACACTTTGGTAATATTCGAAAGTTTAATCATCAGTTATTTATTATCGTTTAGCCGTTTGCCGTGGCATTTTCTTCTGCCGTGTGCAGGCGATGCCTGTCAATGAAATGGATGTTAAGGCATCCAGACGTCTAAATCAATCTGACTCTTTATAATGAGCACTTTCTTGCATGCCGAAACATGCGATACTAACGGCATTAGCCTTTATCAGGAGCAAACCGGTGGCAAAGTCTGTACCCGCAATTTTTCTCGACCGTGACGGCACGATTAATATCGATCATGGTTATGTCCACGAAATCGACAACTTTGAGTTTATCGACGGCGTCATTGATGCCATGCGTGAACTAAAGGCAATGGAATTTGCGTTAGTGCTGGTGACCAACCAGTCAGGTATCGCGCGCGGTAAATTCACGGAAGCGCAATTTGAGACCCTCACCGAATGGATGGATTGGTCGCTGGCAGACCGCGGCGTGGATCTCGACGGTATCTATTATTGTCCGCATCACCCGCAGGGGAGCGTTGAAGAGTTCCGCCAGACCTGCGATTGCCGTAAGCCGCATCCGGGGATGCTCATTTCCGCACGCGATTTCCTGCATATTGATATGGCCGCTTCTTATATGGTGGGTGATAAACTCGAAGACATGCAGGCGGCTGCGGCGGCGAATGTCGGAACGAAAGTGCTGGTGCGTACCGGTAAGCCGGTTACCGAAGAAGCGGAAAGTGCAGCGGATTGGGTGCTAAATAGCCTGGCGGACCTGCCTGCGGCTATCAAAAAGCGGCAAAAATAAGCGTTACGTATAAAAGATGAGCGGTTGAAATAAAAATGTATTTTTCCGCTTGTCATTCCCGGCGGGCTCCCTATAATGCGCCTCCATCGACACGGCGGATGTGAATCACTTCACACAAACAGCCGGTTCGGTTGAAGAGAAAAATTCTGAAATTCAGGGTTGACTCTGAAAGAGGAAAGCGTAATATACGCCACCTCGCGACAGAGCGCTAAAGCGCGTCGCAACTGCTCTTTAACAATTTATCAGACAATCTGTGTGGGCACTCAAAGTGACATGGATTCTTAACGTCCTCGGACGAAAAATGAATACCAAGTCTCTGAGTGAACATGCGTAATTCATTACGAAGTTTAATTCACGAGCATCAAACTTAAATTGAAGAGTTTGATCATGGCTCAGATTGAACGCTGGCGGCAGGCCTAACACATGCAAGTCGAGCGGTAACACAGAGAGCTTGCTCTCGGGTGACGAGCGGCGGACGGGTGAGTAATGTCTGGGAAACTGCCTGATGGAGGGGGATAACTACTGGAAACGGTAGCTAATACCGCATAACGTCGCAAGACCAAAGTGGGGGACCTTCGGGCCTCATGCCATCAGATGTGCCCAGATGGGATTAGCTAGTAGGTGGGGTAATGGCTCACCTAGGCGACGATCCCTAGCTGGTCTGAGAGGATGACCAGCCACACTGGAACTGAGACACGGTCCAGACTCCTACGGGAGGCAGCAGTGGGGAATATTGCACAATGGGCGCAAGCCTGATGCAGCCATGCCGCGTGTATGAAGAAGGCCTTCGGGTTGTAAAGTACTTTCAGCGAGGAGGAAGGC
>NZ_JBEAIL010000026.1:0-89064 GCF_040064495.1 Klebsiella sp. CN_Kp097
CGCACCTGCCGGGCTCCGCCGAACCCCTTCGGGTTTCGGGCCATACGGCTAGGGTCTGATGGCTGAGGTCAACGGCGCGCTTGCTGCGGCCGTTCCGGCCACGCCGCTTTCACCGTGCCGGCGATACAGCTGCCGTCACTCTGAAGGGCAACGCCGTTTCGCGCCCGCGCGTTCCGTCGTTGCGGCGGGTTCCTGCTCATATCCACCCTGGTGCCGTATCACCCATTTGAGTCCTTTCGCCGGGGCTGAGACAAGCACAACCCGCCTGGCTGTCCAGGGACGGCTCTGCCTTTCGCAATAAATTTTTCCCGGCCATTCCGCTGCGCTTCATTAGACCGAAAAAAATTTCCCGCTCACCCCGGACATCTGCGTCGGGCCGTGCTCGTTTACGCCCTTGCGGCGAACGGCTCTCAAACGGGTGAAGGTAACAACCAGGGGGCAGGTTCAGCAGGTCCCCGCAAAACGTCAAAACCGCGGCCCCGGCAACTCAACGGGTGATGGTTTTAAAAGCTGGAAATCGTTAATGCCAATTACCAGAAGTTATTTTTTGGCGCTTTTTTATTAAACAGTAACTGAAAATAGATAAGGAAATTATTATGCGTTTGGCTTCTCGTTTTGGTCGTACTAATTCAATTCGCCAGGAACGTCCGTTAACAAATGATGAACTGATCCAGGTCGTGCCTTCTATTTTTTCTGAAGCAAAACACAACTCTCGTAGTGAACGTTACACCTATATCCCAACAATCACATTGCTGGATAAATTAAGGGATGAAGGTTTTCAACCGTTCTTTGCTTGCCAGTCAAGAGTAAGGGACGAGGATAAACGGGGACATACAAAACACATGGTACGTTTACGCCGGGAAGGCGGAAGCAAAGGAAAAGAAGTACCCGAAATTATTCTGCTTAACTCTCATGATGGGTCATCAAGCTACCAAATGATCCCTGGGATGTTTCGTTTTGTGTGTACCAATGGTCTTGTATGCGGAACATCCTTCGGAGAAATCCGCGTGCCTCATAAAGGTGACGTTGTCGGGCAGGTTATCGAAGGTGCTTATGAGGTTCTTGGTATTTTTGATAAAGTCGCGGAAAGTGTTGATGTGATGAAATCCATTAACTTAACAAAAGAAGAACAACGACTTTTTGGCCAGGCTGCTCTGACATATAAGTATGATGACGAAACTAAAGCGCCTGTGAGTATTGAACAAATCATTCACCCGCGTCGTTATGAAGATAAACAGGATGATATCTGGACAACATATCAACGTGTTCAGGAAAATATGATAAAAGGTGGATTGCCTGGTCGCACCCAGAAAGGGAAGAGAACGACAACACGACCCGTACAAGGAATCGATGGAGACGTAAAACTGAATAAAGCATTGTGGCTGATTGCTGAACAGTTCAGGGCGTTTAAAGGGTAAATAGCAATAGGGCCCGGGTAAGTTTTACCCGGGTTATCTCATCTGGTAACACAGGCAGAATCTATATGTTCGAGTTTTCCGGCGTATGTATCAGTATTAGTCATATGGAAGAAAGTGACATCAGGGTACTTCAGGTGCTCTCATCTAATAACCATTCTTACGATAGTTATAATGAGTGGATTCACGATACACCGTATGGTTGTGTAATCAGAATGTATGATTTTAAACGGCATATTCTGGCGCTAAAGAGAGGTGGCGTATCAAGACTATTACGTAAAAATCTCATTCGGATGAATCAGGAAAGAGGGTATCTTCTTTTCCATTTCGACAGTGATGCAGATTATTACCCAGGTATTGAATCTGTAGACTTTTGAAAAATAAAAGCCTTCTCTTGCGAGAAGGCTTTTTAGTTCATCGCTGTTTTCTGCTCATTAGCCCTTTGCTGTTTACTCGCTTTTATTGCTGAGTAGTAACGGTGGATCCTTTTTGCATACTCATAGCGCCTGGCTGCCTGACGTGGTGTCTTTCTGAACCCGGCATTGTAAGCCCCCACAGCTACCCATGAAACACCCCACTTATTGAACGCCTGCGCAAGATAATAAGCCCCGGTATAGATATTCAAGCATGCATCGGTGAGAAGGTGATCGGGTTTAATTCCATAGCGCGACAGTTCGTTGAAATGTTGTGAATCAATTTGCATAAGACCTGACCCATAACCTGAGACAGGATTGCGGCCGATCGCGTCAATTTTGAAATGCGACTCCTGCCAGGAAATTGCGCGTAGTAAATCAGGATCAATTTTGTAATCCCTTCCAGCCATGTCAAAACAGTCTGAAGCAGAAGTAATATCCGAAAATAATAAAAGTGTGATCGCCAGCGCCATTCCCTTCATGATTTTCCCTCCGAGGCCAATTACCGGAAATACGTTAACCCATCCCAGGCCCAGACTCAACAAATATGCACTCCTCACCACAAAATCACCACACCCCACGCAAAATTAAAATTTTGCAGATTGTTCTTTAGTTTCAGTTTGTTATGGTTAGTTATATTATGCAGTGTTATATTTTGTTATATATATACAAGTCGTCAAAGACTTATCGGTGAGTTTTGTATGAGTCATATAAAACTCGCCTACAACTCGTCTATTAAAAATCAGTGGGTTAACCAGACTTAAGTCGGGACTTAAGTTGTTGAGTGAGTTGTATTGCAAGTTGCCTGAACTCTAGACTTAAGTTTAGAGTTGTTTTAATTGAATGTTCACGATATCGTTGTGGCGAATATTGTTCTTGTCACCATATTAAAAAAGGAGTTCATATGGCTAGGGTTCAGGCATATCCCAGTGATGAGGTAGTCGAAAAAATCAATGCCATAGTTGAAAAGAGAAGAACTGAGGGTGCGAAGGAAAAAGATATTAGTTTTTCCAGTGTGGCCACAATGCTCCTTGAACTTGGTCTCAGGGTTTATGAAGCCCAGATGGAACGGAAGGAGTCCGGATTTAATCAGGCGGAGTTCAATAAAGTATTGCTTGAGAATGTTATGAAAACTCAGTTTACTATTTCGAAAGTACTGGCGATGGATTCACTTAGCCCACATATAAAGGGCGATGATCGTTTTGATTTCAAATCAATGGTTATGAATATACGAGACGATGCCAGAGAGGTTGTGGAAAGATTTTTCCCATCACAGGATGAGGAGGAATAAGATTTTTCCAGTCTCTGTATAGAGACTAATAAACTTTAGTGTTTGTGCCTGTCTAAAGTTAATAAAAAAGAATAATGATCTAGGTGCTGGAAGTGACACGAAGAGTCAGGAGTTATAAAATGGAATTAGTGCAGTGATTAAAATTTGTTGAAGCGTTAGCGCCTGGGGTTTGCCCCCCCAGACGCCAACTATCCATAGTGTCCTTTAGTGGAGGCGCCTATGTGTGCGAAGGATCGTAGTCAAAATGCGTTTGTCAGTCAAACGGATTCCATTCATTCTTTAGGTGAGATGCTTAACATTTCATCTTCCCTGTCATTTATTCGTAATGCCCGTGGTGAGTTAATTCACACCAGCCCACTTTTTGACAAAGTTTTCTTAACACGTACCAATGTTGACTCATGGTTTTCCTCTCTTCCACTTGAAACAGGCATGGAGTTGGTAAAGTCAGAGATTAATGTTTTATCAGAACGTTCTGCTTGCATTGTTAGAGACGTTCGCATCGATGGCTACGTATGGGATGTTTTTATAGAAAGCCTGTCAGTTAATAATGAGTTCTACAGTAAATGGGTCTTTGTCAGGGAAACCTACGATGTTGGATTTATTTCTAACCCCTTTGCAGACGTGGGGAGAAAAATTGAAAAGTATATCTCCAGTTTGTCTTCAAGAAAGGATGATAAATGGAAAATACTCAATTTGTATGCCATAGGTTTAACACATTCAAAAATTTCTGCTATCACTGGCGTATCCGAAAAAACATCTAGAAACGTTGTGAGCGATTTTAATAAAGAATTTGCTTTTGATAGCAGAGATAACCTTATACTCTCGTTATTTTATTCTGTAAGTTATCACAGGCTGGCAATGAACATCATGGATATATTAAAGCTCTGTGTTAATGATTTGTTAAAGTGACAGGGACATTTCCGGTAAGGGAATGTAAAAATAATTTACTCACATTCCCTGCATTATTTGTTTACTTTAGTAGTTCGTAATGTAAAGATTTATTACGTGATATTAATATTTCTATGGGAGGCATGATTGGCAAGAGCGGTTAGGAGTAACTCAAGACCAGCACCAGGGCTTCATGTGCTTCTTCGTCTTGATGAAGATACAAATCGTCTTTTAATAAAAGCAAAAGACAGAAGTTCAAGAAGTAAGACTGCAGAAGCTTACATGCGTCTTAGAGACCATTTAGAGAGGTTTCCAGACTTCTATAATTCTGAAACTGTGGAGGGAAAAAAAGCACAATAAAGTTTTATTAAAATCAATGGACTGTTCTAAACAGGTTATGTCTGATATTTAAATCCATTTTATTCATTGGGTATAAACATGAATACTGTATTAACTGTGCAGGGTAGCTCTGTAGCTGTTGAAAACAAAAAGTCTATTCTTTCGCGCATCTTTAATAAAAAGAATGTGCTGAAAGCTGCTAAAGGAATTTTGCCTCTTGCCGTTCTGGCAGCTGTATTCCCACAAGCAGCACTGGCCACTACTACCGGTACGGATTTAATGAAGACCGGTGATGGCACTGTAAAAGCAACTTTTGGTTCAGGTTCCAGTGTCGTGAAATGGGTGATTCTGGCTGAGGTTATTGTCGGCGGCATCATGTACATGATGACCAAAAACGTTAAGTTCCTGGCCGGTTTTGCCATCCTGTCGGTATTCGTTACCGTCGGCATGTCTGTTGCTGGATATTAATTTTCCTGCGGCAGATTTTCCCCTGTCTGTCGTTCTCCGGCAGATGTAATACCACTCGTTATTAAAGAAGGATTTTTACATGACTACAGCATTATCCATTCAGAGTGCTGAAATGAGTAAGGGTGTTAAGCCATCTCTGCGTACCCGTCTCTTCAGCAAGACCAAAATGCTGAAGGCGGCAAAAGCCGTTCTCCCTGTAGCTGTTCTTGCGGCAGCTTTCCCTGAAGTAGCGATGGCCACCACCACCGGTACCGATCTGATGAAGTCAGGCGACGGTACGGTTAAAGCCACCTTTGGTAAAGGGTCAAGTGTCGTCAAGTGGGTGATCCTGGCGGAAGTTATCGTTGGCGGCATCATGTACATGATGACCAAAAACGTTAAGTTCCTGGCCGGCTTCGCCATTCTGTCGGTTTTTGTCACCGTCGGAATGTCTGTCGCTGGTTACTAAGAGGGCGTGAATGATGACCGGGGACGAACTCAAAAAGTACCGTTTCCCGGAAACATTGACGAACCAGTCCCGTTGGTTCGGTCTGTATCTCGATGAACTAATCCCGGCCGTAATCTGTCTCGGCTGGGGTTTCTGGACCAGTAAGTTTTTGTTCGGTCTGGTAGCGGCAATTCTGGTTTTCCTGGGCATCAAAAAACTGAAAAAAGGGCGGGGCAGTGCCTGGTTACGCGATTTGATTTACTGGTATCTGCCTACGTCCCTTCTTAAAGGGATTTTCCATGATGTCCCGGACTCCTGTTTCCGGCAGTGGATTAAATAATAGTACGGAGTAACTAACATGGAACACGGCGCACGTCTCAGTACCACCCGTGTCATTGGTCTGGGGTTTATCTGTCTCGGTACCGTCACAGTACTGAGCCTGGCCACCAATGTTATTCAGGGCATCAATAACTACCGCCTGCAAAATGAGCAAAAGGTTGCGGTGACGCCCATGTTATATAACGCCCCTTTCGCGGTATCACAGAACCAGTCTGATGCATCCTATCTGGAACAGATGGGCCTGAGTTTTGTTTCATTGCGCCTGAATGTCACCCCTGAAACCGTGGATGCTCAACACGAACAACTGCTGAAGTATGTGTACCCGGCATCGCAGAACAACCTGAAAATTCAGCTTGCTGAGGATGCAAAACGGATTAAGGACAATAACGTTAATTCCAGTTTTTACTGGACGTTTGTCCGTGCCTACCCGGTAGAAAACCGTGTTGAAATTCGAGGGGAACTGAAGACCTGGATCGGGGATTCCAGGCCTTATTCAGAAATTAAACATTATGTTATTCAGTTTAACCGTTTAGATGGGATCAGCTGGCTGACACGTTTTGGAGAGGTGACTGATGAAAATCGTTAAACCCCTGTGTGTATCCGCCTGCCTGAGCCTTTGTCTGATGACACCGGCAATGTCTGCCACGGTAAACGGAACGCTTGCACCCACAGTGGTACCACTGACAAATGGTGGTCAGGCAAACATCGCTGTCAGCAACACGGATCCTAATCTGTTTATGGTTCCGGGCGATCGCATCACCGCCATTAACAGTCTGGATGGCGGTCTGACGAACCAGGAGCAAACAGACAGTGGCGGAGCCATCCTGGCAACCGTCAGTAAAAAACCATTCACTTTCATTGTTGAGACAGAACGCGGACTGAATTTCTCAATTCGTGCCGTTCCGCGCGCGGGGGCAGGCCGGACCATTCAGCTGGTCTCCGAGCTGGCTGGTACTCCCGGCCCGGCGAAGTCCTGGGAAGAGTCTTCACCGTATGAAAGCCTCCTGGTATCACTGAATCGTGCCGTTCGTCAGGGTGGAATGCCTGAAGGGTACCAGCCCGTTCCTGTCACGTCGGAAACCTTAACCGTTCCGGCAGGGCTGAGTGCAAAGGCAGAAAAAGTGTGGACAGGGCATCACCTGAAAGTGGTTCGTTATGCCGTGGATAACGTGTCGCTTTCTCCACGTATGGTCAAAGAAAGTGATTTCTGGCAGCCAGGTACGCGCGCCATCATGATCAGTGGGACAGCGGGTCCCCTGTTGAGTGGCGGACGCCTGCAGGTCTGGGTCACCACAGCAGAGGGAGATCGCTGATGGCCAACATTAATAAGCTGGTCAAGAACAAACAGTTTATGTGGCTGGGTGTCATCGCCGTATCTGCTGTCGCCGTTATCGGTGGCGGTATGTATCTCTCTGATCTCGAGGTTGGTTCCGATGATGCCGCCCAGACGCAGAACGAACCTGCGCCGGACATGACGGGGGTAGTGGACAGTCGTTTCGATACCAAAGTTCAGCAACATGCGACAACTGAAATGCAGGCAACAGCAGCGGATCTGACAAAGCGTTTTGATGCACTTCAGAACGAAGTGAACCTGTTGAATAAAGGTCGCGGTGAGGATCAGAAGCGTATTGAGCAACTCACTACGGAAAACCAGGCAATGCAGGACCAGTTAAACAAGCTGGGTGTGAAGCCGACCACGACCAGTGGTGAGCCTGTTCCGAAACCACCGATCCCTGCACCGGGACCGGAGGGTGAGCCGCAACCGGCGAATTTCCCGCCGCAACCTGCAGGTGCTGTCCCACCACCCACGTCATTCTATCCAGGTAACGGGACTACACCGGCGCCACAGGTCAGTTATCAATCTGTACCGGCCCCTAACCAGATCCAACGACGTACATTCAGTTATGACAAAGGTAAGAAGGCAAAAACACTGCCGTACATTCCTTCAGGTAGTTTTGCGAAAAGCATTCTGATTGAAGGGGCGGATGCGAATGCCTCTGTCACCGGTAATGAATCTACGGTTCCGATGCAGGTTCGTCTGGTCGGCCGTGTGGAAATGCCTAACAGCAAAACTTATGACCTGACTGGCTGTTTTGTTGGCCTCGAAGCTTATGGTGACGTTTCAAGTGAGCGCGCGATTGTCCGTACCCGAAATATCAGCTGCATCAAAGGTGATAAGACTATCGATCAGCCAATTTCAGGCCACGTTTCCTTTATGGGGAAAAACGGTGTGAAAGGCGAAGTCGTGATGCGTAACGGAAAAATCCTCGGCTGGGCGTGGGGAGCTGGTTTTGTTGATGGTATTGGTCAGGGGATGGAACGTGCTGCACAACCATCTGTTGGAATTGGTGCGACGGCATCAGTGGGTGCTGGTGATGTGCTCAAAATGGGCGTTGGCGGAGGGGCATCCAAAGCTGCGCAGACGCTAAGTGAGTATTACATCAAACGTGCAGAACAGTATCACCCTGTCATTCCAATTGGTGCCGGTAACGAGGTGACCGTTGTGTTCCAGGATGGCTTCCAGTTGAAAACGATTGAAGAACTGGATGCAGAGAAAAATGGTAAGCAGCAGGAACAAAATCAGGAACAGCAGCCGCAACAACCTCAACAGGCAGGTGTATCCCTGAACGGCTTCAGTACTGACCAGATGCTGAAACAACTCGGGAAATTAGATCCCCACCAGTTTTCACCTGGTGCCATGTCAGAGGGGAACAACAATGGCTAGGCAGAAAATGGAGAAAAGTAATCCGCTCCCGGATACGTCTGGTCATACCGTTCCTGTTGGAGATACGGGGGCCGGCAAAACAACCATTATGTCGAAGATGGTATTTGCCTTGTCAGATACAAACCAACTGGAGAATGTTTATGGTGCCATGAGTCCGGAAGAGAGAGACAGATTTACTCAGAAAATTAAAGCTAACACCCTATTCAGGATGAACCTGAAAAAGAGCTAATAACTGGCGGAGAATATTATGAAGGGATTAATTCTGTTAATTCCTCTGGGCAGCGCATTGCTTTTAACCGGGTGCGCAGGTACGGAGACTGATTTTCAATGTAACGCAACAACATCGGATACCTGTATGACGATGGAGCAGGCCAATGAAAAAGCTAAGGCGAAAGAGGAACGCAGTGAGGCAAAGCCGGTTGCGGCCGGGTTGCCTCGACTGGCTGACGGTAATTTCAGAACAACGTCAGTAAATTCATACCCGTTGCCGCCACAACCTGATTTAGTACAGGCGAAAGCCCCAGCGGCTGTAGTAGTAAATAAAAGTACCCCGTCATTATTAAATGACAGGGGTTCGGTAAATAAGCCTCGGTATATACAACCCGTTACACCCCAGGTTATGCGTCCGGTGACAGTATCAACATTTACATCGCCTCAAACTGTACCGGGCCAATATCCGAGACCATTAAGAAAAGGTGAGCAGATAACATCATTATGGATCGCTCCCTATGTGGATTCCGATGATGTTTATCATCAACCAACGACAGTGTTATTTGTGGTGACGCCATCAGCCTGGGGGCAACCTCGTCTTAATTAATTACCAGCGCCATGACTGGCGCTGCTGGAATGTAACTGCTGGATTAAAACGAGTGCCCTCTGCGTTGAAAGGGATGGGCGGTAGCGTGTTTGTGATGTCAGGGATTTCAGTTCATGGTGTTAAATATTGATTTTATAAAGTATCTGTATTTACTGATGAAAGAAGATTCATCATATATTATTTTGAGTATTGCTCTTTTTGGGGGGCTTGCAGCACTGTTATTGCCGGGTGTATTGCGGATTAAAAACAGAATGAAGCGCTTGCTGTCGTTAATGATTATTATGATAGTTTCAGTTGGAGCGCTCGCATTGCTCCAACCAGAAAGTAAGTACAAAGCAATATTAATCAATAAGCAAAATACTGAATATACATTACAACACTGCACAGTATCGGCATTTAACGCGCAACCAGAAACACCATTTACCAGTGCAAAAGATGCCTGGCGTTGCCCTGATGACATTACCCGCTATCTGGGGGTTAAGTACCGGGATAAGGGCATTCAAAGCCTTTCTGATAAAAAGGAGTAAGAGTATGCATGCTTACATAAACGGTATGGATGTGTGGTGGGTTTTAGTCATTGATCTAGTAATATTAGTTGCAGGAATCATTGGGGTGTTCTTAGCACTTATTCTTCCCGAACAATATCAATTCAGGGGAAATCTTTTTCTGGCCGGTGCGTTCACTGCGCTGACTGGCATTGCAATCTGTTTCGTTATGGTGAGGTTAACCTATAGTGCCAGCGAGATCGATGCTGGCCGGCACTGGAAAACAGAGTGCTCACTTATTGAAGCAAATGTGCAGACCGGTTTTTTGAATGACGCCGTCAATAAATTAAGGTGTGAGGGTGTTATTGTTAATGTTCCGGTGAATGCCTATGAAACCTACACTGAACAGTGGCAGTTATTACAAAAGAAAAAAGGTGGAGAATAAAATGGCTTTCCTGAAAAGATACGGCTTTCTAATTTATCCTCTAATGTACTGGTTTGTTTATCTCACTTTAAGGTATTTGTTAACTAAATCTCCAGATCAAAGTACAGAGGAGTTTCATACCGCTTTGCGTCGCGAGTTGGTTTTTATTATATGTAGCCTTGGTGTGTATTATTTCTTGTGTGTGTCGGTAACGGGTTATTATGAAGTTCTTCGTCTCGGTATCTTATCAACACTGATTATTCATAGTGCATTGCTCATTATCACGCTTCTGGTATCACTCTGGAATGGAAAGATTGTGATTGGTGAGGTGATATTTGCACAGTTGATGGCGGCAAAAATAATTCTTTTCTTTATGCCGTTTACTTTATTTTATTATCGGGAAAGATAAATGTCGTGCATCTTGAATTTTTCCCCCTCAAAAAAATATGAAAATCTATTTTTGTTCCTCAAAAAGGAGTTAACCTGTGAGTCTGAACCCTATTGAGTCGGTAGCCAAAGCAGTTAATACATTACTCACAGCGCTGAAGCTACCTGATGAATCTGCAAAAGCAAATGATATACTGGCCAGTATGGATTTCCCTCAATTCAGTCGCGTTCTGCCATATAAGGATTACGACAGTGAAACAGGGTTGTTTATTAACCAGAAGACAGTCGGTTTTATTCTGGAAGCCAGGCCTCTACCAGGCGCCAATGAGCATATTGTAGGTTCGCTTGAGAACCTGCTGAGAACGAAATTACCGCGTAATGTTCCGGTCACCATTAATCTGGTTTCCAGCAAGCTGGTTGGCGATGATATCGAATATGGCCTCCGTGAGTTCAGCTGGAGTGGTCCTCAGGCAGAAAAGTTTAACGCCATTACGCGAGCCTATTATGTGCGTGCAGCTGAGAAGCATTTTGCGCTGCCACCTGGAATGGATTTACCGCTGACGCTCAGAAACTACCGTGTATTTATCTCCTGCAGCGTGCCGCGTAAGAAAAATTCGAATGCGCAAATCATCGAGCTCCAGAACCAGGTCAAGATAATCCGGGCCTCATTACAGGGGGCGCAAATACCAACGAAAGCGCTGGATGCCCCCGGCCTTGTGGAAATCATCAGTGAACTGATTAATCCAAATCCAGGTGAGATGTACCGGAGGCCTAAAAAGCTGGACCCTTACCAGGAGCTGAATTACCAGTGTGTGGATGACAGCTTTGATATGGAAGTGATGGCGAATCATCTCAACATTGGCTTGCTGGACAAAAATGGGGTGGAACGTCATACACGGGTGCTTAACTATCATCTTGCACGCGATCCGGAAATTGCGTTTTTGTGGACCAGTGCAGACAACTACGCCAACCTGCTGAACCCGGAATTGTCTGTTTCCTGTCCCTTTGTCATTACGCTTACCCTGATGGTGGAAGACCAGGTTAAATCACAGAACGAAGCGAACCTGAAGTTTCTCGACCTGGAGAAAAAGAGCAAAACATCATACGCGAAGTATTTTCCCTCGGTTGAGAAAGAAGTTAAGGAGTGGGGGGATATTCGCCAGCGACTGTCTTCCAATTCCTCTTCACTGGTGTCCTATTTTTTCAACGTTACTGCCTATACCGAAAACGACCCAGAAGCGGCACTGGCCACTGAACAGGAAATACTGAACAGTTTCCGTAAGGGGGGCTTTGAACTCATCGCCGCTCGCTATCAGCAGATGCGTAATTTCCTGTCGATTCTGCCTTTTAAGGCGGGAGAGGGGATATTCAAGGAACTGCAGGCGGCGGGGGTAGTTCGCCGTGCTGAAAGCTTTAATGTGGCGAACCTGATGCCGGTGGTGGCCGACAGCCCACTGGCACCTTCCGGCCTGCTGGCGCCGACATATCGTAACCAACTGGCCTTTATCGATCTCTTCTATACCGGCATGAATAACACCAACTTTAACATGGCGGTATGCGGGACTTCCGGTGCGGGGAAAACGGGCCTGATACAGCCGCTTATCCGTAGCGTCATTGATGCCGGTGGTTATTCCTGGGTATTCGATATGGGGGATGGCTACAAATCACTGTGCGAAAACATGGGGGGTGTGTATCTCGATGGCGATACGCTGAAATTTAACCCGTTTGCGAACGTGCTCGATGACAATAACTTCGATGCATCTGCAGAGCGTATCCGTGACCAGCTTTCCGTAATGGCCAGTCCCAACGGGAATCTTGATGAAGTCCATGAAGGCCTGCTGCTTCAGGCGGTCAAAGCGGCCTGGCTGACCAAGCATAACAAAGCCCGGATTGACGATGTGGTGGATTTCCTGCAGGAAGCCAAAGACAGCGAAACCTATGCAGACTCACCGACGATCCGCAGCCGTCTGGACGAAATGATTATTCTGCTCGACCAGTACACGGTGAACGGGATTTACGGCAGCTACTTCAACTCTGATGAACCGTCACTCAATGATGACGCCCGTATGGTTGTGCTGGAGCTGGGGGGGCTGGAGTCACGTCCATCTCTGCTGGTTGCTGTGATGTTCTCGCTGATTATTTATATCGAGAACCGCATGTACCAGACACCCCGTAACCTGAAAAAACTGAACGTCATTGATGAAGGCTGGCGCCTGCTGGACTTCAAAAATGAGAAGGTCGGTACCTTTATCGAGAAGGGCTACCGTACCGCACGCCGTCACCTGGGTTCGTATATCACTATCACACAGAACATCGTTGATTTTGACTCAGATACGGCTTCCAGTGCCGCACGTGCTGCCTGGGGGAACTCCTCATACAAAATCATCCTTAAACAGTCAGCAAAAGAGTTTGCCAAGTACAACCAGCTTTACCCCGACCAGTTCACGCAGCTGCAGCGCGACATGATTAACCGTTTTGGTTCGGCTAAAGACCAGTGGTTCTCCTCCTTCATGCTGTCGGTGGAGGCGCATTCATCGTGGCACCGGTTGTTTGTCGATCCACTCAGCCGCGCCATGTATTCATCCAGTGGTGCTGACTTTGAGTACATCACACAACGAAAACGCGCCGGGGTGAGTATTCACGATGCCGTGTACGAACTGGCCTGCCGTAACTTCCCGGATGAAATGGCAGACCTGGAGGCCCGGGTGGCCATGAATAATACAAGGAGTGCTGCCTGATGGAAAAAAATATCAGAAATCGTCTGTTTACCCGACGTGCCCTTATCACTGGTGGGCTGGCGATTACCATTCTTGCCGCCAATGCCGTGGTGACCCGGGTCATGATAACGCACAGCACGCCTCGTGTTGTCGCGTTTGATATGAAGAAAACGCTCGATAACTTCATGGACAGTGTCAGCCGTAAGCAACTGACGGAAAGCCAGTCTAAGGCACTGTCGGACCGTTTTAACGAGGCGCTGGAAAAAAGTCTGGATGACTGGCAACAGAAAAACCATGTGCTGATCCTTGTTTCTCCTGCTGTGGTTAATGGGGCGCCGGACGTCACGCTCAGCATTCAGCGTGATATTGCGAAGCGGATGCAGGGAGGCAGGGAATGAAAATGATCCGCGGGGCGCTCTTTGCAGTATGTCTGGTCTCCCCGCTTACCCGGGCAGCTGATCTGGGTACATGGGGCGACCTGTGGCCAATACAAGAGCAGGATATGTTATCGCTGATAACCCAGCGACTTGAAGCGCTGGAGAAGTCCGGGCGGTGGGGGCAGGAGATGGAGGCCTTTAAGGAGCGGGTGAAGACCAACAGCCAGCGCCCGGCCCCCGTCGAGGGGATAAAGAAAGCGGATAAATATGAGCAGCGCTGGTTTGATCCCAGCATCAAATTAACTGAAGACCTGAAGGACCAGAACGGCGTGCTGTTCGCCCGGAAGGGCCAGGTTCTTAATCCGCTTAAAACCGTTCCTTTTATGCAGACGCTTTACTTCATTGACGGTGATGATCCGGACCAGGTGGCCTGGATGAAACGCCAGGTACCTGAGACGTTAATCAGCAAGATTATCCTCGTTAAAGGCAGCATCCCCGATACATCGGCGGCGCTCGACAGCCGGATTTATTTCGACCAGAACGGCGTGTTGAGCCAGCGCTTTGGGCTGACGTCAGTACCCGCGCGGATCACCCCGGCCCCCTCGGGAGAGCGGCTGAACATCGAATACTTTCCACCCACGCGATAAGGATGTTTCTGTGAAACGTATTTTGCTTTTCATCGCGGCCAGCCTGCTCTGGAGCCACAGTATGAATGCCGCTGCAGACCCGTCGTGTGAAGGACGATTTGTAAACCCCATTACCGATGTCTGCTGGCGTTGCATTTTCCCCTTATCGCTGGGGAGTGTGCAGGTGGGGAAAGGAGATCAGCCTGACACGCCTAATCCCGGCAGCCCGATACAGTATTGCCCGGCCCCACCCCCAATCTTTGTACGCATTGGTCTGGCTATCGGGTACTGGGAACCGATGGCCATGACCGACGTCAGCCGATCACCTGGCTGCATGGTTAATCTGGGGGGCTTCAGTATCAATCTCGGTAAAACAGGGATGGGGACGGCCAAAAAGGACGACAAACAGGTCAACGGGGCGTTCTATCACGTGCACTGGTACAAGTACCCGCTGACGTACTGGCTGAACATCATTACGTCAGCTGGTTGCCTTGAAGGCGGAGATATGGACATCGCCTATCTCTCGGAGATTGACCCGACCTGGGTGGACAGCAGTCTGACCACGATCCTGAATCCGGAAGCCGTACTGTTTGCCAACCCGATCGCTCAGGGGGCCTGTGCTGCCGATGCCATTGCAAGTGCTTTCCACTTACCACTTGACCCGTTGTTCTGGTGTGCAGGCTCGCAGGGCTCTATGTATCCCTTCAGTGGATGGGCCAGTAACGAATCCAGCCCGCTGCAATCCTCGGTTCTGCTCAGTGAGCGTATGGCCTACAAGCTTCACCGACAGGGCCAGATTATGGAAACGGTCGGCGCTGATACCGCAGTCTGTTACGAATATCCGTCGCCGATTATCCCTAAAGAGCGCTGGCGCTATCAGATGGTGAATATGTATCCGGACAGCGGACAGTGCCATCCCCTCGGGCGCAGTGTGATGCGCTGGGAGGCCGGTCGCAACCCGCCTAATACCCGGAAGAATTTTGGTTACCTCATGTGGCGCAAACGTAACTGTGTTTTCCTCTGAAAGGAGTCTTCTGTGACACGACTAAATATTTTTATCCTCACGCTTTTACTCACCGGTACCGCTGTTGCAGCTGGCAGTCCGGGGAGTCCGACAACGGCTGACCGGGAGTGGCTGAAGCACCAGGAAGACTTCAGCGAGCAGTTACGCCAGCACCCGGACAAGCAGCTGCAGCAGGAACTGGAAGCGCAGATTAACCGTAACCCCCTGGCGAAAGCCGATCGCCAGTACATCGATAATCTGGCCAGCCAGCAAAGGGCGTCAGCACAGGGAAAACCCTCTGAAGGTGCGCTGTACTTCGTGTCGTTTTCTGTGCCGGAGGAAGGTCTGAAACGCATGCTGCATGAAACCCGCCAGTATGGTATTCCGGCCACGTTGCGCGGACTGGTCAATAACGACATGAAGGCAACCACCGATGCGGTGATGCGGCTGGTTAAGGATGGTGTGACAGACGGCGTCCAGATCGACCCGACGCTTTACTCACAATACAACATTCGCAGCGTGCCCGCCCTCGTGGTGCGCTGCAAAGCGGGGTTTGATGTGGTTCGGGGCAATATCCGGCTGAAACAGGCGCTGGAAAAGGTGGCGGAGAAAGGGGACTGTGCGGATATCGCCCGTAATATGCTGGGAGGTAACCAATGAGAACACTTCCGGCCATTCTCTTTGTTCATGCCCTGGTTCTGGGGACATTTATCTGGTTTGCAGGACCAGCCTGCGCGGACAGTAACACGGATTACAGAGCAGGTTCTGACTTTGCAAAACAGGTACAGGGGGGCGGCCTTGATGCCCTGAAAAACTTCAATGGCGAGCAGAATCTGCCGGGGTATACGAAAAATCCCGGGCAAAAGAAATACTACGGTGGCGTGACAGCCAGCGGCGACAGCTCACTGAAAAATGACTCTGCTTCCCAGTGGGCCGGGAGTGAAGTCGGACAAAGTATTACCGAGTCATTTACCAACCGGCCTCCGGACAGCATCTCTCCGGACGCCCCGTTTATCCAGAACGCCAAAGATATTGAATCAAGATCCGACACTATCATCGGCAATACCGGACAGGAGTGTAAGGCGGAAATCGTTAACCGGAGTGAATTTAAAAACTACACCTGTGAACGTGACCTGCAGGTTGAGCAGTACTGTACACGAACCGCCACGATAACCGGACACTATGAGGAAACCACGGTTATCAAAACGTATACCGTGCCGAATAACCAGTTCAGCTACAGCTATGACGGTAACAAAAGTGTGATGCTGACATTCCGCGCTCCGGCCACGGGAACGGTCCTGAGTGCATCAGCAGCGCTGCATTTTAATGACAAAAATATGTACTACCGCATGACCTGGTGGGGAGTAAATGAGGACTCGGTTGCAAAGAGAGATAACAGTTGGTCACTTCCCGGGGCGACTGGCGCCTATCTGACCGAGGGGGGCGCCTCTCCACAAGGTGTCATCCTCAACAAAAACTGCCTTAATGGCAAGCAGAGTCGTTGCCAGGAATATGCCCGTAAGACACTGAACTGGTTACAGGGTGGCTCAGAGGCCTGGATGAGTGTCACGCTGACCATGCGTGTGACGGAAAAAAAATGGGTTCCGGACGTGAAATGGGTCGAGTTCTGTCCGTTCAGTAAAGATGAAGGCAAGCAGACCACGACGGAATGCATTGAGCCGGGAGGAAACCGGACGGTTAACCAGGACGGGAATGTTTACCAGGTCTGGCAGGCCTGCTGGAAGTACCGTGATACGTATATTACCCAGCCTTCTGATTACGGTTCATGCCAGACACTGATGGACAACCATAATTGTACGCTGGCATCCCGGCAATGCGCCTTTACTTCTGATGACGGGACCTGTCTTCATGAATATGCCACGTACTCCTGCGAAACCCGGACCACCGGTAAACAAATGATTTGTGGCGGGGACGTGTTCTGTCTCGATGGTGAATGCGATAAAGCGGCCAGCGGCAAAAACAATGATTTTGGTCAGGCAGTGGCGGAGCTCGCCGCCCTGGCTGCGGCGGGGAAGGACGTTGCCGCACTGAACGGGGTGGATGTCAGGGCGTTCACCGGGAAAGCGAAGTACTGTAAAAAATTTGCTGCGGGCTTCAGTAACTGCTGCAAAGACAGCGGCTGGGGCCAGGATGTGGGGCTGGCGCGCTGCAGCAGTGACGAAAAAGCCCTCGCTAAAGCCAAAAAAGATAAGCTGACCGTCAGTGTGGGAGAATTCTGCTCTAAAAAGGTGCTGGGTGTTTGCCTGGAGAAAAAAAGAAGCTACTGCCAGTTCGACTCAAAACTGGCGCAGATTGTTCAACAACAGGGCCGGAATGGTCAGCTACATATCAGTTTTGGTGGCGCCAGCAGTCCGAATTGCCGCGGTATCACGGTTGATGAACTCCAGCGTATTAATTTCGATTCACTCGATTTCACTAATTTCATGGAAGACCTGATGAAGAACCAAAAAATTCCGGATAACGATGCGCTCACCAATAAAACCAAAGAGCGTATAAAAGAAATTATGAGTCAGCAATCCTCGAAATAATCAGGGGGTAAAAATGAAAGTAATATTCTCTTCAGGCTGTGTTACGGATTTCCTGATTAGATTATGCCTCACTGTTATTATCTCATCACCGGTAATTATCTGGTCATGGGATACGGTAAAACAAACCACGGGCAGTGATATTATCGCTGCCGTGTTTTTCATCACTATCCTCGGTGGGCTCTGGCTTCTTCTGTACGGCGTTTTATCTTTACTGATAGACCTGCTGAAACCAGCTGGCGAAAACAGAACAAAAAGAAAAGAGAGGGGGGAATGAAAGAGGAAAACCCTGAATGGCCGGTAATCGCGATCGTTGCTGTGTTTATCTTATTTATGACGGGTATGATGTGTTACGGACTCATCAGGGATAAGCGAGAGGTACTTTTCCATATTACCAATCAGTTTTATGGTGTTAATTGTGAAAAAAGTTCAGGTATCGCCTGGGTAATAAAAAATGACTATCGTCAGGATTTAACGTTTCATGATTATGCGGTGTTCTGCAATGACACTGGTTTTTCAGGGAAGCAAATTAAAACAGGCCACGAAATTCAGATAAATAAAGACGTTATCTATAACGCTCTGTCCGGTAATAAACATCAGAAATAAAGATGAAGGTGTCCCATGAAAATGAAACGGCTCGTACTGCTGCCCGTTGTGCTGGGTTGCGCCGTTATGTCTGCCTGGGGGAAGGATGCGGGATGGCAGTGGTATAACGAACCACTGAAAACAACCGACCCGGATCCGCAGCCGACCCCGCAGCCACCCCAGCAAATGGATATTCTGCAGAAGCAGGCAGCTCTGCAGCAGGCAACGAAAAAAGCATTAGCCGAAGCCATTATGTATCCATCGGTACCCGCTTTTGTGAAATATTTCCGCCTCCAGAATTACTGGACGCAGCAGGCAGGCTTATTTTCGATGAGCGCCAAGAAAGCGTTTCTTGAACATCCGGAGCTCGATTACAACCTGCAGTTCAGCCACTACAACGGCACGGTTAAAAACCAGCTCGCGGCCGATTACGCGGAACAGCGTAAAGCCATCTCGGCCATTGCTCAGCATTTCGGTGTGATGTTCTTTTACCGCGGCCGGGAGCCAATTGACGGGCAACTGGTTCAGGTGCTGAGTAACTTCCGTGAGACCTACGGGTTGAGTGTTATCTCCGTCTCTGTTGATGGCGTGGTTAACCCGTTACTACCGGACTCACGCGTGGACCAGGGACAGGCAGAGCGGCTCGGCGTGAAGTATTTTCCGGCCATGATGCTGGTTGACCCGAAAAGCGGACAGGTTAAACCGCTCAGTTACGGCTTCATCAGCCAGGACGATCTGGCGAAGCAGTTTCTCTATGTTTCCAACGACTTTAAACCCAATTTTTAAGGAGCGCGTGATGCGTAAATTTCGCATGCCAGATCTGGATATCACGGGAACATGGGTGGTGGCCGTCGGCGTATTTTTCCATCTCATTGCCCGTCTGGTGCGTAAACAACCGGAGATGGCTGTTGAGATGGGAGAAGGCCTGGGTATAGCCATGATGATTTTCGGTGGTTACCGCATCATTAATGCCCTGATTGCGCAGGCTGAGAAAGAGGAAAAGGACCGTGAAAATCATCCTGAACATTAATCACCGCGCGCGGCCGGTAATGCTTTGCTTCGTCCTGCTGCTGTCAACATTTGCTCAGGCCGGCACGCTTGATGAGGTGAAATCGTTGTACAACCCGAAAGGTCTGACCGGAGAGTCGGCAGATCAGGCGCCAGTGGTAACCACCACACCATCCCGGACCGGAGCGGCTCCTGTCTGGTACCGCCTCAGTAACGGTCGTCAGGTGAATCTGGCGGAGTGGAAGGTGGTGCTGTTTATGCAGGGGCACTGTCCGTATTGTCATCAATTTGATCCGGTACTCAAAACGCTGTCAACGCAGCATGGGTTTTCGGTCTTTCCTTACACGCTGGATGGTCAGGGCGATCAGGCATTCCCGGAGGCGCTACCCGCTCCACCTGAAGTGATGAAGACCTTTTTCCCTAACATTCCGGTCGCCACGCCAACCACGTTTCTTGTCAACGTGAACACGCTCGATGCTTTCCCGATATTGCAGGGCGCAACGGATGCTCAGGGCTTTATGGCCCGGCTCGATACCTTATTTCAGATGATGGAGACACCGAAAAATGGACAAGGTTAAGTCGGTAACATTGCTCAGCGGCCTGTTGCTCGGGTTGTCCTTCTCGGCAGCCGCAGACGTCAACGGCGACATGAACAACTTTTTCAATAAGCTCGGGTTTGCCTCAAATACGTCTCAGCCGCAGGTCTGGCAGGGGCAGGCCGCGGGCTACGCTTCGGGCGGTTCTCTGTATGCCAGAACACAGGTTAAAACCATCCAGCTGGTCAGTATGACTCTGCCGGATATTAATGCCGGTTGCGGCGGTATCGATGCGTATCTCGGTTCATTCAGCTTTATCAACAGTGAACAGCTGCAGCGCTTCGCCAAACAAATAATGAGTAACTCCGCAGGATACTTTTTCGATCTGGCACTGCAGACCACAGTTCCTGAAATTAAAACGGCAAAAGACTTCCTGCAGAAGATGGCCAGCGACATCAACAGCACCAACCTCAGTTCCTGCCAGGCTGCGCAAGGCATCGTCGGTGGTCTGTTTCCCCGAACTCAGGTTGCGCAGCAGAAGGTCTGCCAGGACATTGCCGGTGAAAGTAACATCTTCGCTGACTGGGCTGCATCCCGACAGGGATGCACTGTGGGCGGAAAGATGGACAGCGTCCAGGATAAAGCGAGCGATAAAGACAAGGAACGCGTGATGAAAAACATCAACATCATGTGGAACGGTCTGTCAAAAAACCGGCTCTTTGACGGTAATAAGGAGCTTAAAGAGTTCATCATGACCTTAACCGGGACACTGATATTCGGTGAGAACGGCGAAATCACACCGCTGCCGGCGCGCACTACCGACCAGGATTTGATCAAGGCCATGATGGAAGGGGGCAGCGCTAAAATCTATCACTGCAATGATTCGGATAAATGCCTCAAGGTCGTGGCAGATGCCACCGTCACCATCGCCTCGGATAAGGCGCTGAAGAACCAGATTTCGAAACTACTCAACAGTATCCAGAACAAGGCCGTTGCTGATGAAAAACTGACTGAGCAGGAGAAAGGGTTTATTTCAAGCACTACTATCCCGGTATTCAAATACCTGGTAGATCCCCAGATGCTTGGGGTGTCTAACTCGCTGCTTTATCAACTGACCGACTATATCGGTTACGACATTCTGCTGCAGTACATCCAGGAACTTATTCAGCAGGCCCGCGCCATGATGGCGACCGGGAATTACCCGCAGGCGACAATGGACATGATCCTGCAGAACCTTGACCAGGCCACGCAGCAAATCGCCACGTTCCAGGCGCGCGTACAGGTCCAACAGGATGCCTTACTGGTTGTCGATCGCCAGATGAGTTACATGCGTCAGCAGGTATCAGCAAGGATGATGACCCGCTACCAGAACAATTACCACTTTGGCGGAGGTATGTGATGCAGGAAGTGTATGTTATCGCCGGGGGCGACTGGTACCGGCATGTACTGAACGCCGTTGCGGCGTTTATGCAGACCGAAAACTGGAAAATTATCGAGAGAATGTGTATCGGTTTTTCCGTTTTGATCGTGGCAGGGAGCTGGATTAAAAAACACAGCGTGATGGATATGCTGGGATGGGTATTCTCGCTGACACTGGTATCGATGCTCGTTTTAATAAAAACCCCAGTACAGGTCATCGATTACTCTGAACCCTCATCGGTGTATCAGGTGGATAATGTGCCGATTGGCCTTGCGATTCCGGCATCCCTTACGACGCGCATCGGGAACGCGTTTGTACAGAGCTATGAAATGGTGATGACACTGCCGGACAGTTCGGTCTACAGCAAAACGGGCATGCTCTTTGGCAGCAACCTGGTGGCGAAAAGTACCGATTTTATGTCGCAGAATCCGGAGATTGTCACGCTGTTCTCCGATTACGTTCAGAACTGCGTGATTGGCGATATGCTGCTGAATCACAAATATTCGTTCGAAGACCTTATGCATTCAACAGATCCCTATACGCTGATTTTTTCTAACCCCAGCCCGTTAAGAGGCATATTTGACAAAAACAACCAGTTTAAAACCTGTCTTGAAGCGTCAGTCGATCTGAAGTCAGCGCTGGCGCTGGATACCCAGACGGGTGGAAAAACCTGGAACTATTATGTCCGCCAGATTTTTGGTGGCCGTCCGAACCCGGATGTGCTGATGTCCAGTTTACTGGGCGATAGTTACCAGACGTTCTATCACAACAGCCAGTCTGCCAGCCAGATTATCCGTCAGAATGTCACCATCAATGCCCTGAGAAGTGGGATACAGAGTTATGCAGCCCGCAGCGCAGATTCGGCGAGCCTGATCAATATTGCCACCACATCATCACTGGAAAAACAGCGTCTGGCGCAGGCATCAATGGGGCAGCAGGCACTGAGAACGTTGCCGATGATGCAGACCGTTATTCTCGGGATGATGATTGGCATGTTCCCGATTATTGTGATGGCGGCCATGTTCAACATGCTGACCATGCAGGTGCTGAAGGGGTATGTTGTCGCCCTGATGTGGCTGCAGTGTTGGCCGATTTTATACGCCATCCTGAACAGTGCCATGGCGTTCTATGCTGCCAAAAATGCCACGCCGGTGGTGTTATCTGAAATGTCACAGGTACAGTTGCGTGACTCTGATATTGCCACGACCGCAGGTTACATCTCGCTGATGATTCCTGGCCTGGCCTGGATGATGATAAAAAGCGTGGGGGCAGGTTTCTCAAACATCTACAGCCATTTTGCATCCTCTGGCCTCAGTGCCACCTCACAGGCGGCTTCCGGTGTTGTGGACGGGAATTACTCTTACGCCAATATGCAGACAGATAATGTCAGCGGGAACAGCTGGAATACTAACAGCACCACTGCATTTGGCCAGATGACCCGGCAGCTCTCTAACGGTGGTATGGGAACCCAGACATGGGATGGTTCAATGGTCTGGGATACCAGTGGCGCCATGTCGAAACTGCCGGTAGATATCAACGTCGGCCGTCAGATTGCCAGCGCACAGCAGCAGATGGCCAGAGAATCAGAAGTACAGGCTGAAAGCGCCCTGCACGGTTATAACCAGAGCGTGACGAGCGCCTGGAATACCCTGAAGCAGTTCGGTACCAATATGGGGACCAGCTCCTCGATGACGACGGGGGCAGACAGTACTGAATCCTCTCAGGATACGATGGCCAGAAGCAAAATGATGAATGCTGTTGATTCTTACGCGAAAGCCAATCATATAAGCCGTGATGAGGCATTCAGTCGGTTAATGGATAAATCAGTAAAAGGTGCGGTTTCTGGCGAAATTTATGGAAGCGCAAGAGCAGGCGCTGGGTTTGAATTATTCGGTACAGGTGGTCATGTGGAAGGAGGTGGAAAAGTATCGGTTAGCGGTACTGCCAGTTCTGGCTCTCAGGATAATACTAGTGAATCTGGTCGCCATTCTAATACGAATAATCACGATAGCAGCAGCCAAGCGGTTAAAGACTTCAGAGAGGCGTCGGATTACTTAACCAGTCATAAGACAACTACTTCCGGAAATGTTACTGATAATAATGCATCTTCCCGTGTTGACCAGTTTGCAGCGTCGTTGTCCAGCGCGAAAAACAGCTATGACCAGTATACGACAAGCAAAACCCGCAGCCATGAATACAGTGATATGGCATCACGCACTGAAAGCATGAGTGGACAGATGAGCGAAAATCTGACGCAGCAATTTGCGAACTTTGTCCAGAAACAGGCGCCACAGAATGCGGAAGCCATTCTGACTGATACCAGTTCTCCAGAAATTGCCGCACAACGAGAGGCCCTGGCCAGAGATTTTGTAAAATCTCAGGTAGAGCCAAAAATTGATGGGGCATATCAGGAGGCCAGAGGTTCTCTCGGGAATGATATGGGCGGTGTTTCTGCTGGAGGCGGTCGTGACGGTGTTGTTTCCGATTACGGTCAGCATGCAAGCAGTATTGACAATATGACTGCACAAGCTGGCATAAAACATGATGTAGGCAATGGCGTCGAAGCGCTAGTATCTGAAAATCGTCAAATTAATCAGGATGCTCGGCAAAAAATAACTACGCAGGGGCAAGAGGTACAGAAACAACATACAGATCTGCAAAACAACCATAATTTAGAGGGAAATAAAATTGATAATGAATACAATAGGAGAACGTATGAACAGAAAGCTCTTCCTGGTGCAGATACAAGAGATGAGCTCTTAAGGAAAGCTCAGGACTACGAGAAGAATCATAAATAATAGATTTAGGGAGGGGAAATGAAGAAAATGGTATTGCTGTTTATAGTACAGGCCATCTCGTGTCTTATCGGAAGGTGGGATATCCCTTCAACCCTCTTTGTTACGTTAACATTGGCTATATGGTTTTTGATTTTTTACTATGTTTTTTTGAAAGTTGGGAAAGGTAAGTCCAAAAATGAAGCTAATAATAGATTTTATCTGTATTTAGTGGGCGTTTGTGTGAGTGCTTTTGCCAGTCCTGCTATTTGCTTGCTTTTAAGTATGATGTATCCATTGTTTGCAATGAATAAATACTGTCGTTTTGTATCCTTTCACAAGAAAGGAGGATTCAAGAGAATCGGCTATGGCATGGGGATGGATAGAAACAACCAAGTATCTCCAACTCCTTATTCAGGTTGTCTTGAACATAAGGCTAATTTATTTGAATCGCACGAGACTCTCGATGCATCGTCTTTGACGAGTACTGATGTTAATGTGTATAAAGGCTTTGAGACACCAGTAGATACTTCACAATCAACGTTTACCGATGTTAATCCAGCCAGTGGGCTTCCTATGATAGGGAATATTGATGTTGCCGGTAATCCATATGGTATTGACCGGCATGATTGATCTAAATTCTCAATAGAGGTAGCGATTATTCATGTAGGTAATATTGTGTGATTTATTTCAACGTGTAGTAATTGTGCACCTGGGATATAAATGTGGGTGCCATCCATCTTCTTTTTATTGTACAAGGAACATGTATGAAACTTGATAAAGTTATGGCTGTTGCAGTCATGAGTTCAGTTTTGGTGCTTTCTGGATGTGGTGCAATGGGTACCGCAATTAAAAAACGAAACCTCGATGTCAAAACTCAAATGAGTGAGACTATCTGGTTAGAACCCTCTAATAATCGCACGGTATATCTGCAAATAAAAAATACTTCAGATAAAGATATGAGCGGACTGCAGGCTGAGATTGCCAGCGCAGTGACAGCAAAAGGTTACCAGGTGGTGACTAATCCGGATACTGCTGGGTACTGGATACAGGCTAATATACTGAAAGCAGATAAGATGGATTTGCGAAAGTCCCAGGGGTGGTTAAGTAAGGGATATGAAGGGGCTGCGACAGCAGCTGCTCTGGGCGCTGGTATAACGGCTTATAATTCTAATTCAGCAGGGGCTACATTAGGAGTAGGGCTGGCAGCTGGACTGGTTGGAATGGCTGCAGACGCGATGGTGGAAGATGTTAACTATACGATGGTCACTGATGTCCAGATCGCAGAAAGAACCTCGACAAAGGTCCAGACAGATAACGTTGCAGTATTGCGCCAGGGGACGTCCGGAGCGAAGGTACAGACCAGTTCAGAAACAGGTAATCAGCATAAATACCAGACCCGTATTGTCTCGAATGCCAATAAAGTTAATCTAAAATTCCCGGAAGCTCAGCCGGTTCTTGAAGACCAACTTGCGAAATCTATTTCTAATATTCTGTAATGTGTTCAATCCAATTTTCCAGGTGATTTCTCTGTTGGATTAAAGTTGCGTCTCTATCCGGTAATGCCGGTGCTTCAGTAAATTCAGATAACGGTGAGCAGGCACGCAAATATTTTGTGTGCCTGTGAGGCGTTGCCGGCTGCGGCCGGAATTCTTTTCAGTGGTTAATTGATGGATTATTGCCATGAGTTTTAACGCCAAAGATATGACACAGGGCGGTCAAATAGCGAGCATGCGTTTTCGTATGTTTGGTCAGATTGCCAATATTATTCTATATGTACTGTTCCTCTTTTTTTGGGTGCTTTGCGGGCTGATATTAATGTATCGCCTGAGTTGGCAAACCTTTGTTAACGGTGCCGTATACTGGTGGTGTACAACGCTTGGACCGATGAGAGATATCATCCGGTCTCAGCCCGTATATACAATTAATTATTATGGACAACAGTTGCAGTATACGTCGGAGCAAATACTCAAGGATAAATACACTATCTGGTGTGGGGAGCAGTTGTGGACCGGGTTTGTCTTTGCCGGAACAGTTTCCCTGATTATTTGTATTGTTGCTTTCTTTGTCGCCAGCTGGGTATTAGGTCATCAGGGGAAACAACAAAGTGAAGATGAAGTGACGGGAGGCCGTCAGCTATCAGAAAAGCCAAAAGAAGTAGCCAGAAAGATGAAGCGGGATGGTATGGCCTCTGATATTAAAATCGGTGACCTGCCTATTTTACTAAACTCCGAAATTCAGAATTTCTGTCTTCATGGTACCGTTGGTTCCGGTAAATCAGAAGTCATCCGACGACTGTTAAATTATGTCCGTGCCCGTGGGGATATGGCCATCATCTACGACCGCTCCTGTGAGTTCGTCAAAAGTTATTACGACCCGTCTATCGATAAAATTCTCAACCCGCTGGATTCGCGCTGTGCAGCCTGGGATTTGTGGAAAGAGTGCCTGACGCTGCCGGATTTCGACAACGTCTCTAATACCCTGATTCCGATGGGAACCAAAGAGGATCCGTTCTGGCAGGGTTCCGGTCGCACCATCTTTGCCGAAGGTGCCTACCTGATGCGTGAGGACAAGGACCGCAGCTATGAGAAGCTGGTTGATACGATGCTCTCCATCAAAATCGACAAGCTGCGCGCTTATCTGCAGAATACGCCAGCGGCAAACCTGGTGGAAGAGAAGATTGAGAAAACCGCCATCAGTATCCGTGCGGTGCTGACCAACTACGTTAAGGCCATTCGCTACCTGCAGGGCATTGAGAAGAACGGCGAGCCGTTCACCATCCGGGACTGGATGCGCAGTGTCCGTGAGGACCAGCCCAACGGCTGGCTGTTTATCTCCTCCAACGCTGACACCCACGCTTCCCTGAAGCCGGTTATCTCGATGTGGCTGTCGATTGCCATTCGCGGTCTGCTGGCAATGGGGGAAAACCGTAACCGTCGTGTCTGGATTTTTGCAGACGAATTACCGACATTGCATAAGTTACCGGACCTGGTGGAGATCCTCCCGGAAGCCCGAAAATTCGGTGGCTGCTATGTATTCGGGATTCAGTCCTACGCCCAGCTGGAAGATATCTATGGCGTGAAACCCGCAGCAACCTTGTTCGACGTGATGAATACCCGCGCATTCTTCCGCTCGCCCAGTAAAGGTATTGCTGAATTTGCTGCTGGCGAAATAGGTGAGAAAGAGATCAAGAAGGCAAGTGAGAACTACTCCTACGGTGCTGATCCGGTACGTGATGGGGTATCCACCGGTAAGGAGCAGAAACGGGAAACGATTGTCAGCTATTCCGATATCCAGACCCTGCCGGATTTATCCTGTTACGTCACGCTGCCAGGGCCATATCCGGCAGTTAAACTGGCACTGAAATATAAACCCCGCCCCAAAATTGCCGAAGGCTTTATTCCACGCCAGCTCAATCAGGCTATTGATGACAAGCTGGCTGCGGTGCTTGCTGCACGTGAAGCTGAAGGGCAGAGCGCCCGGATTTTGTTTATGCCAGATCCGGTTGAAACTGTGCCGGTTGAGAAGACCGACGAAAAGCCTGCGTCACCGGTAGCGGCCGTACCCACCCCTCAGGAGGAAAAGGCAAAAGTTCCGCCGGTTACTGCCAGTAACACGTTCCACAAACCTGCAAGTGCAGCGGCAGCGGCCGCCAGCGCATCGGCGTCCCCGGCTGGCGGCGTTGAACAGGAACTGCATGAAAAACCTGAAGATCAGCTTCCATTACCCCCGGGCGTGAATGAAGACGGGGAAATTGAGGATATGAACGCCTGGGATGAGTGGCAGTCCAGCTCTGATGTTTTGAGGGATATGCATCGTCGTGAAGAGATCAACATCAACCATAGTCATCATGTTGATCGTGATGATATCGATCTGGGGAGTAACTTCTGATGATGTCAATTGGTTCAGTGAAATCCGCGGGTAAAGCCGGAGATTATTACACTAAAGAAGATAATTATTACGTCATCGGCAGCATGGATGAACGCTGGCAGGGTAAAGGTGCTGAGGCGCTGGGCCTTGAAGGAAAATCAGTGGATAAGGCCTTGTTTACCGAACTGCTGAAAGGGAAGCTGCCGGATGGCAGCGACCTGAGCCGGATCCAGGATGGTATGAATAAACATCGCCCTGGTTATGACCTGACCTTTTCCGCGCCAAAAAGTGTATCCGTCATGGCTATGTTGGGTGGTGACAAACGCCTTATCGAGGCGCATAACCAGGCGGTCACTGAAGCTATTCGTCAGGTTGAAACCTTCGCAGCCACCAGGGTGATGGTGGACGGAAAATCTGAAACTGTGCTGACCGGCAACCTGATTGTGGCGAAATTTAACCACGATACCAACCGCAACCAGGAGCCTCAGATTCATACTCATGCGGTGGTGATAAATGCTACACAGAATGGCGATAAATGGCAGTCACTGGGTACCGATACTGTAGGAAAAACCGGTTTTATCGAAAACGTGTACGCCAACCAGATTGCGTTCGGAAAGATTTACCGTGAAAGGCTGAAACCTCTGGTTGAGGGGCTGGGGTATGAAACAGAGGTGGTCGGCAAACACGGTATGTGGGAGATGAAAGACGTTCCCGTTGAGCCTTTCTCTACGCGTACCCAGGAAATCAATGCCGCTGCCGGTCCCGATGCATCACTGAAATCTCGGGATGTGGCCACTCTCGATACCCGCAAAGCGAAGGAAACACTCGATCCGGCACAGAAGGTAACGGAGTGGCTTTCCACTCTGAAAGAGACCGGGTTTAACCTTAAGGAATATCGTGAGGCTGCCGATCAGCGGGCGAAAATACAACGGGAAGTTCCTCCTCCGGAAGCGCCAGCTGGACCAAATGTTGACGATGTAGTTACGCAGGCTATTTCCGGGTTAAGCGATCGTAAAGTTCAGTTTACCTATACGGAGTTGCTGGCCAGAACGGTCAGCCAGATGGAGGCCCGCCCGGGAGTCATCGAGACGGCAAGAGCCGGTATTGAAGCCGCCATTGGGAGGGAACAACTTATCCCGCTTGACCGGGAAAAAGGGATTTTCACCTCCGGGATACATGTTCTCGATGAGTTATCCGTCAGAGCCCTGAGTCAGGAAGTATTACGCCAGAACCACGTCAGTATGGTCCCGGAAAAGGCGACCGCGCGTCAGACGTCGTTCAGTGATGCGGTTACCGTTCTGGCTCAGGATCGCCCTGCAATCGGGATTGTATCGGGTCAAGGTGGGGCTGCAGGGCAACGCGAACGAGTGACTGAAATGGCCATGATGGCACGTGAGCAGGGACGGGATGTCCATATCATCGCGGCAGATAACCGTTCCCTGGAGTTTCTGTTGAAAGAAGAAAAACTGGCAGGCGAAATCATCACTGGTAAAAGCGCTCTGCAGGACGGAACTGCCTTTGTTCCGGGAGGGACGTTGATAATCGACCAGGCTGAAAAACTCAGCCTGAAAGAAACCATCAATCTGCTCGATGGCGCCATGCGTAATAATGTTCAGATCCTGATGTCAGACAGTGGAAAACGAAGCGGTACCGGCAGCGCGCTGACCGTCATGAAAGAGAGTGGTGTGACGGCGTATAAATGGCAGGGTGGTAAGCAGACTACAGCATCGGTTATCAGCGAGCCGGACAGGAATCAACGCTTTACCAGAATGGCCAGTGACTTTGTTGCCAGCGTCCGGGATGGTCAGGAAAGCGTGGTTCAGATACGCGGTCCCCGGGAGCAGGGGATCCTGACAGGGCTAATCCGTGAAAATCTCAGAAATGAAGGCCTGATAGGCAGTCATGAGGAAACCATTACGGCGCTGACGCCGGTCTGGCTGGACAGTAAAAACCGGGGTATCCGCGATAATTATCGTGAGGGAATGGTGATGGAGCGCTGGGATCCGGAAAAACGCATCCATGACCGGTTTATTATCGATCGCGTGACCGCTGTCAGTAATACCCTGACCCTGAAAGATGAAAAAGGAGAATCACTGAATCTCAAAGTCTCCGCCGTTGATAATACCTGGACGCTCTTTCGTCCTCAGCAGTTGCCTGTGGCGGAAGGAGAACGGCTGGCCATTCTGGGGAAAATTCCGGAAACCCGGCTGAAGGGGGGCGATACGGTTCAGGTGCTGAAAGCGGAGAATGGTGTCCTGACCGTACAGCACCCCGGTCAGAAGACCACCCAGAAGCTGGCCGCCGGCAATACGCCCTTTACAGGGATCAAGGTCGGTCACGGCTGGGTGGAAAACCCGGGCAGATCAGTCAGTGAAACCGCAACGGTATTCGCCTCATTGTCACAGCGTGAACTGGACAATGCCACCCTCAATGCCCTGGCGCAGAGCGGCAGCCAGGTTCGACTGTACTCTGCGCAGAATGAGCAAAAAACGGTTGAGAAACTCGGGCGCCATACAGCGTTCAGTGTGGTAACCGAACAGCTGAAAACCCGTGCGGGCGAGCAGGATATCAGCGCAGCAATTGCTCACCAGAAAACCCAGCTGCATATACCGGCTGAACAGGCAATCCATCTGGCGGTTCCGTCGCTGGAAAGCGATAAGCTCACGTTTACCCGGCCTCAGTTACTTGTCGCCGCTCATGAGTTTTCTGACGGTACCGTTCCGTTCTCTGATATCGAGAAAACTATAGGAGAACAGATTAAATCAGGCGATCTGCTGCACGTTCCTGTCGCTGCCGGTCATGGCAACGATCTGCTGATTTCCCGGCAGACCTGGGATGCAGAGAAAAGTTTGCTCACGATGGTGCTTGAGGGTAAGAACGCCGTTACGCCGTTAATGGCGAAAGTACCAGGTTCGCTGATGGAAGGGCTGACATCGGGACAACGAAATGCCACCCGTATGATCCTGGAAACCCGGGACAGGTTCACTCTGGTTCAGGGTTATGCCGGCGTGGGTAAAACCACGCAGTTCAGGGCGGTGATGTCGGCGGTGAATTTGTTGCCGGAAGACTCCCGTCCGAAGGTAATCGGCCTCGGACCAACACACCGTGCGGTGGGAGAAATGCAGAGCGCCGGTGTGGAGGCACAGACCACAGCCTCTTTCCTGCATGATACACAGCTTCTGATGCGAAGCGGCCAGACTCCGGATTTCAGCAACACACTTTTCCTGGTGGATGAGAGTTCGATGCTGGGGCTATCCGATACGGCAAAGGCCATGAGTCTGATCGCGGCCGGTGGCGGTCGTGCGGTTTCCAGCGGTGATACTGATCAGCTGCAGTCTATTGGCCCCGGTCAGCCTTTCCGGCTTATGCAGAAGCGCAGTGCGGCCGATGTGGCCATCATGCAGGAGATCGTGCGACAGGTGCCTGAACTCCGCCCGGCGGTGTACAGCCTTATTGACCGGGATATACACAGTGCACTTTCCACCATTGAAAGAGTCGAACCCGCCCAGGTTCCCCGAAAGGAGAACGCATGGGTACCTGAAAGCTCAGTCATGGAATTCACGCCAGAACAGGAGAAAGCGATTCAGAAAGCCATCGGTGAAGGCGAAGTTCTTCCTGATATCTCGCCCGTCAGTCTCTATGACGCCATCGTAAGGGACTATACCGGACGCACGGAAAGTGCTCAGGCACAAACGTTGATTATTACCCACCTGAATGATGACCGTCGGGTGCTGAACCGTATGATCCATGATGAAAAAATGCGAAACGGTGAGCTCGGGGAGGACAGTGTCACGCTGCCAGTTCTGGTAACCAGTAATATCCGGGATGGCGAACTACGTAAGGTATCGACCTGGGATGCACATAAAGGTGCCATCGCATTAGTGGATAACCAGTACCACCAGATAGTGGGCGTCAGTAAAGCAGACCAGCTGATTACGCTTCGTAGTGACGAAGGTACCGAACGCCTGATTTCACCGCGAGAGGCTTCTGCAGAAGGTGTCACGTTATACCGCCAGGAGAGTATTACCGTTTCGCCCGGCGACAGAATGCGCTTCAGTAAAAGTGATACCGAACGTGGCTACGTGGCGAATAGTGTGTGGCGGGTAGAAAGCATATCTGGTGACAGTGTCACGCTGAATGACGGAAAAAGTACCCGAACGGTAACGCCCGCTGCGGATAAAGCTGAAGCGCATGTTGATCTGGCTTATGCCATCACCACACACGGTGCGCAGGGGGCAAGCGAGCCCTTTTCAATTGAACTGGAAGGTGTGACTGGCGCCAGGGAACGGATGGTCAGCTTCGAATCAGCGTATGTAGCGCTCTCCCGTATGAAACAGCATACGCAGGTATATACCGATGACCGGAAAGGATGGACGGATGCAGTAAGCCGTTCTCAGGAGAAAGCCAGCGCGCATGATGTGCTGGAGCCTCTTAACGATCGCGCTGTTAAAAGCGCAGAGCAGCTGTTTGGTCGCGCGATTCCCCTGACGGAGAGTCCGGCCGGACGTGCAGCACTGCAACAATCAGGTATCGCCCGCGGGCAGTCCACAGGGAAATTTATCTCCCCGGGGAAAAAGTATCCGTTACCGCATGTCGCATTACCTGCATTTGACCGTAATGGAAAATCCGCCGGGATATGGCTGAGCCCACTGACGGATAAGGATGGGCGATTGCAGGCTATCGGTGGTGAAGGGCGGGTTATGGGGAATGAAGAGGCCCGTTTTGTCGCCCTGCAGGGGAGCCGGAATGGGGAAAGCCTGCTCGCCGGGAACATGGGAGAGGGCGTCAGAATTGCCCGGGATAATCCGGACAGTGGCGTGGTGGTTCGCCTTGCCGGCGACGACCGTCCATGGAACCCTGGCGCCATCACCGGCGGCAGGGTCTGGGGCGATATAGACGCCGTGGTTACGGGGGGGAGCAGTGCAAATATTCCGCTACCACCTGACCTTCTTGCTCAAAAAACGGCAGAAGAAATGCAACGCCAGCAGATTGAAAAGCAGGCACAGGAAACGGCTCGTGAACTGACCGGTGAAAAACGTAAACAGGACGAAGTGGGTGAGCAGATCAAGGACATTATCACGGATGTGGTTCGCGGTCTGGATCGACAGAAGGGGCAGCATGAACGATTCCAGCTTCCGGATGAACCGGAAAACCGTCTCAGAAATGAGGCTGTTCAGAAAGTGGTAGCCGATAATCAGCAGCAGGACAGATTGCAGCAAATTGAACGGGATATGGTCCGGGATCTGACCCGGGAAAAAACACTCGGAGGCGACTGACGCGCCTGCGGCTTGTCTGCTCCGGCAGGTTTCCCGATTAAAATCGGGAAACCTGCCGGAGCTCTAAAAAGGAATACGATATGAGAGCACAGGGTACCTTTCTCAGCATGACGGACAGCTGGCTGCAACGCCTTTTGACCTGGACTCCCGGACAGACGGATATGATTAAAACCGTCGCTCTGGTACTGATGGTGATTGACCATACCGGTCTTCTACTGGCAGGAAACAATGAAGTCATGAGACTGCTGGGCCGCGGTTGCTTTCCGCTGTTCGGGCTTGTCTGGGGAATGAACCTGGCCCGGCACGCTGTCATTCGCCAGTCACAACTGAACCAACTCTGGTGCTGGGCGCTGATAGCTCAGGGGTCATTTATTCTGGTGGGGTATCCCTGGTATATGGGGAATATCCTCTTTACGTTCGCCGTTACCGGACAGGCGATGCGCTGGTTCAGCCTGAGAAGCCGCAACGATATGCTGCTGGCGCTCGCGATAGTGGTGGCCTGGTTGCCGCTATCCACTGACAGCTATGGTCTGGCCGGAGTATTCATGCTGATCAACAGTTACCGGCTTTGTCGTGCCACAGAGCCGGTGGAAAGAACAGGCTATGCTTTACTCTGGGCGGTCATGGTTTTGCTGATGAATATCCATGATGCCGGGCAGGCCGTGGCGGGGTTGGCAATTGCACTTCTGGTCGTGGGTGTCTGCTCGGATATCGGGAAGCAGGTTAAGCGATTCTGGCCAGCGCATTTTTTTGTCCTGTTTTACACTATTCACCTTGCGGTGCTCGGTATTCTGGTCGGGTGACGGCCAGAAAGTAGTCGGGCGACAGGCAGAAGGATGATCAGGCAGGCAACCTGGCGTATCTTACCCGCACAGTATTAACTGCAGGAAAACCTTAAACTATGACGGAAGATAAACGTCCCACTCTCAGCCTGAAACGAAAGCCGGGGGAGAAAACACCGGAATCCGGTGCTGATACAGCCCGTGTTGTCCGCCGTAAACAGGTGGTGAATGTGACCACCCCGCCGGCATGGAAAGTGAAGAAAGAGAAACTGGCCAGAAAAACGGAACCGGTGGCACCTGCTGCCCCCGTGCCGAAGACACCGGACAAACCGGAAAGGATCGTCCGTCCAGTTCGTTATCTTTGCCTGCCGGAGTTGCAGGATGCGATGGATACCCTGAAGGTGTGGTGGCCAGGGCTGTTCAAGGGGGAAGCGCCTCACCTGCTGGCCATCGGCATCCGGGAGGCCTTTTTTGAGGATATTGCCGAACGGGGAATACCGTTGTCCCATAAACAGGTCATTAAATGCCTGAAAAGTATTACACGGTCTGAACTTTACCTGTCATCGATGATCGCCGGTGCTGAACGAGTTGACTTACACGGTAACCCGGTGAGTGTCGTGACCCCGGATGAAGAAAAGTATGCTCAGCTGCGTCTGGAAAAACAGCGACAGCAACAGGCCAGAATTCAGAATTAAATCATTTAAATTGTATTAATTCTTTTTATTTAATCTGTATTCCCTTTTTAACTCTGCCCGCGTAATTGAATACGCTGGCAGAGTGATAATATCTGCACGTTACACTTTGTCATTGAAAAGGATATTTATGAAGCTTAAAACTGTTTTAGCAGCTCCGCTTATTACCGCCATGTTATTTAATTCCTTACCTTCATTTGCGAGCGACACGAGTTCTGCATTTACTCCCGAGCAGGAAAAGCGGATTGGCGAAATAGCCGCAGATTATATGCGTGCACATCCGGATATTCTTATCCAGATGAGTGAGTCGTTACAGCAGGAACAACAGGAAAAACAGACCCGGGAATTAAAATCGGCCGCTATCGCACAACAGGCCCGGATAATGGCGGATAAGCGTATCCCCTCCTGGGGAGCAGAAGGCGGATCTGTCATGGTGGTCGAGTTCTTTGATTATCAGTGTATCTGGTGCAGTCGGCTGGCACCTGAGCTGGAGAAGGTCATGAAGGCCAACACGAACGTGCGCTACTACTTCATGGAGTGGCCGGTGTTTGGCAGCCGCTGGCCAGAATCTTTACTGGCAGCGAAAATCGGATTGCAGGTCTGGAAAGAAAAAGGCGAGAAGGATTACCTCAAATATCACAATGGCATTTATAGCTCTGGACTTAATGAAGGAAAACTAACCCAGGATGCTATCGGGAAATATTCAGAAAATATGAAGTTCAGTAAAAACACGATCGATGAAATTAATTCCACGCTGACCGATATCAATGATATTGCCACCACCATTGGTTTGACCGGGACACCGGGTATTGTCATCATGCCCGTTAAGAGGGCAACAGAAGATAATACGACGGTTTTCGCTGGAATGACTGAGGCTGAAAATATCCAGCAGGCGATTAATAAAGCGCAGGGGAAATAAAGAATGAAACGTTCAACACTGTCTGGTCTCCTGGCGGTCTGTTTAATGGTTTCAGGTGGTGCAGTTGCTCAGCCAACGGTACAGGCAGGATTTTCACCCGAGGGTTCTGCGCTGCAGCTGGTGCTGAACACTATCGATACCGCACAGGAAAGTATTCGTCTGATGGGGTACAGCTTTACATCGCCGGAGGTCACGCGAGCGTTGATTCAGGCAAAACAGCGTGGGGTAGATGTGAAGGCTGTTCTTGACTGGAAAGCGAACAGTACAAAAGGCAGGGCCGGTGTGGCGGCAATGAATCTGCTGGTGAATGCCGGCATCCCGGTGCGTACCGTCAGCCAGTTCAAAATCATGCATGACAAGGTCATCATCACTGACGGCCGTAATGTCGAAACAGGCTCGTTCAACTTCAGCAGGGCGGCGGCACGCAATAACTCCGAAAATGCCCTGGTCATCCGGGATTATCCTGTTCTGGCAAATACCTATCTGCAGCACTGGCAAACTCGTTGGGAGATGGGAAAAGACTGGAGTTCTTCGTATTAACCCCCTCGCTGAATAACCTGTTCATTGCGCCAACAAGGGCAGGTTATATAACAAAAAATAACATAGACTCTCGCTGCATCTGGCTACGTGTAGTATCTTTGTCCAAGTATTTTGTTAAATGCTTGAGGAGGCAGAGATGTCACAGGTCGTTAACGCAGTTACTTCCTCATCTAAACGTCCCTACAGAAAAGGGAATCCGCTTTCTGCTGCAGAGCGTCAGCAGAAAGCTGTTGCACGTAAAAAAGCCACGCATAAAGAAGTGAGGGTGTTTGTGCGTGACTCGCTTAAAAGCCAGCTTCAGTTAATGTGTGAAAATGAAGGGATCACCCAGGCGGAAATGATTGAAAGGCTTATCGAAATGGAATCAGCCAAGCTTGGAATAGGCGTAACGACGTCACATTCTTGATCCTACTGGCGATGAGTGCTAGATTACTGATCGTTTAGAGATTTCTGGTTGGCCACGCCGTAAGGTGGCAGGGAACTGGTTCTGATGAGGTGTCTACCCAGAACCAGAAAAGCAAAAACCCCGATAATCTTCATCTAGTTTGGCGACGGGAAGAAGATTAACGGGGCCTAATTAAACTGTATAGCCATCAATCAGGCTATGCAGGGAGTATAGTTTTATGCTCAGAAAAGTTCAATACTTGTTTCTGTGGCATTTACTCCTTCCGTGCATTGTAAGTGCAGGAAGAAGTGACTGACACCCAAACACCGTTCACTCATTACCGACAGGTCAAAAACCCGAATCCGGAATTCACGCCGCGAGAAGGAAAAAAGACACTGCCGTTCTGCCGTAAGCTGATGGCAAAAGCCGAGGGCTTCACGTCCCGTTTTGATTTTTCTGTTCATGTGGCGTTCGTGCGCTCACTCGGTAAGCGTCATCGCATGCCGCCACTGTTGCGCCGTCGGGCCATCGATGCCTTGCTCCAGGGACTGTGTTTCCACTATGACCCGCTGGCCAACCGTGTCCAGCGTTCCATCACCAATCTGGCTATTGAATGCGGACTGGCCACCGAGTCGAAAACCGGCAATCTGTCCATCACCCGTGCCACACGGGCGTTGAAATTTATGGCGGAGCTGGGGCTGATTACCTATCAGACCGAATACGACCCCCAGATTGGCTGCAATATCCCGACTGATATCACCTTCACACCGGCACTTTTCTCGGCGCTCGATGTTTCTGACGTGGCTGTTGTGGCTGCCCGCCGCAGCCGCGTGGAATGGGAAAATCAGCAGCGCAAAAAACAGAACCTAAAGCCGCTGGAGATGGACGAGCTGATCGCGAAGTCCTGGCGGTTTGTGCGCGAAAGGTTCCGCAGCTACCAGTCCGAACGTAAACAGCATGGCCTGAAACGTGCCCGTGCACGTCGTGACGCGGGCAGAACCCGCAAGGACATTGTGACCCTGGTGAAACAACAGCTGACGCGGGAATACGCCTGCGGACGCTTTACCGGTGGTCTTGATGCCATGAAGCGGGAGCTGGAGCGCCGAGTTAAAGAGCGCATGCTGATGTCGCGCGGTAACAACTACACGCGGCTGGCCACCGTCCCCCTATAACCCTTCCTGTGTGAAAAATCCGGCTGACGCCGGAGGGTTCCGCACGTCTGCTTCCCGCCACTGCTTATTATCTGAGCTACGTGGAGGGGCTGTTCACCAAATCCCATGTCTTTCGGCCATCAGAATGGCCAGAAATTTCATCGCTGTCGTCACTTTCGGCCACTGAATTCAGTTACCCACAAATAACTGCAAGGGAAGTTTCCATAAGGTTAGAACCGTTATGGCTACAGAGCGCCAGGCGAAGTCATTTCAAAGTGCGTGGTTTCCTTTAAAAACCTGCTCTGTACTTCTTTTAAATAAAGAATTTTTCTCTCTTATAAAGATATAACCTGTTCATCGCCTGACCTGTGGACAGGCTCCTTAGAATGCCCGCCCTTGCAGCGGACTCACGTCCGCGCCGGTTCGGCAACAACATTAAGTACCTCCCGCCGCAAAGCGGCGGGCATGGGCGCAGGAGAAATATTAGTTACAGCATTCAAAAGAGCTTATCAGACAAACAAACCGGCGCCGATCTGATCGCCCCAGCCCCTCCCCACCACTGAAAAGCGCCGCCGCCCCCGGCCGAAGGCCGGGAGTAGTGCGCTTTTAATGATGGGTGTTGTAACTACTCTTCTTCGTCGCTGTGAGTGGTGCTGCGGTCAGTTCTGGGGTACACGCTCGTAAGTGCCTAAGCGGCGCTAACGCGGAGATACGCCCCAACTGCGGCTAACGCCTTGCCGGGGCCACTCCGACCGCGTACAGAGGCGTCTGTGACGTTTTATGCGGTTATAGCTTTGCAGCTATCGTGTTAAGTTCCCCGGTGTCGCTGAATTAATTGAAGAACATCCCCCTAAGCGTCAGCAGCAAGCTGCCGCCGCTAAGGCCCCGGAAATCACGCCCTTTACGTCGTAAACGCCGTAAAGCCCGCTCACCGGGGTTGAAAGGGATTACCTTAACTCCTTCATTTCTGTGAGCTGATTAAAGCTAACCAGGGCAGGGGGCGACAGGCAGAATTTGTGATCCAGAAGCCGACTACGCCGGGCTTTCGGCGCCATATAACTCCACAGATACATGCAGCTTCATCTGGCGCCTCCATGCCGCTAACGCGGCATCCGGAAGCTTCCCGATGCTGTAGGCTTTAACGTCTGCTTTGTGCTGTGAGTGGACTGCCCCATGCCTGTAGACAAATTCTGTCCTCACGACGAGGCCAGTTCGAAAGCCTCCAGACTGACGCCGCCGAGGTAACTGTGGCGCCGAGACCGGTTGTAGTACACTTCAATGTGTTTCCGCGACGGCTCATGCTTGGCGCCAGATTGTTGGGCCGGCAGAACCGCTGCCAGTCATCACTGCCATACTGACTACCCTGCTCACTGTGCACAATGACGTTTTCTGAAGGCTTACTCCGCCAGACCGCCATCAGCAACGCATCCAGTGCTAGCTCGCACGACAGTGTTGGTTTCATCGATAAGCCCACCACATTACGGGCGAAGAGATCGATGACCACTGCCAGAGACAGCCAGCCCTGCCAGGTGTGGATATAGGTAATATCTGTTACCCAGACCTGATTGGGCTTTACCACATTAAATTCACGCTGTACGCGGTTAAGCGCTATCAGTGACGGTCGACCCCGGGTCCCGCGTGGCACTTTATAACCATGTATGGCCTGTATCCTGTTTTTCTCATGATTTTGGCGACCCGGTTTCTGCTGCACACTTCACCAATTTCACGAAGATCGCCGTGAATTCGGCGATAACCATAAACCCCACCACTCAGCGTATAGGAGTCCGTATGAGCGCCAGCAGTCGCTGGTTATCCTTTTTTCCGGCAGATCCAGGGTTATGGAGCCAGACATAAAATCCGGCACGGGCAACTTGAGAACCCGACACATTGTAACGATCGACCAGATTTCACGGTGATCGTTGATAAAGCGGTACTTCAGTCGGGCTCCCTTGCAAAGTACCGCGCTGCCTTTTTCAGAATATCCCGTTCTTCCTCAGTGCGTTTAAGCTGCGCTTTCAGCCTGAGAATTTCTGTTCTGGCATCCAGTAAGTCCTGTGCCTGTTGCCCATCGTTGTCAGGCTTAACAGCGCAGAGTCATTTATAAAGACTGTGCGCCGAAATGCCGAGTCGTTCAGATACTTCAGCGATGGAATAGCCCCGCTCGGTGATTTGGCGGACAGTTTCTTCCTTAAATTCAGGGGTAAAACGTGGTGTGCCATAGACCCCTCCTATGCTCAAACTATAGGGCAGATTTGTCTACGGGCTCGGGGGCACTCCACATTTCAGGTCCAGACTAAAATTTCAGATTAACTGTGAACGCGTGAGCCTGCGGCCTGATATCTTTCCCCTCGTTCTGAGAGGATTCACAACAATTGAGGTGGTCCAATGTCCGAACCTATAACCGGCACAGGCTTAGCTGGTGGCGCTCCCTCTGGTTACTTAAGTTTCACTGTCTTCAGGATTTGGTTAAGCGTTCCGGGCTTTCCGTATCAGAAAAGAATGCTTACAGGTTTCGGTAAAATCTTGCTCATCAGTGTTAGATAATCCCGCACTCATTCTGCCTGAAACAAATTGTGCAGTTTATGGTAGGTCTGGAGAAATTGCAGGAGACATGATGTTCAAAATAACCGCAACCATTATTAAACCTGGTGGCGCGCCAGCAAACTGGCTTCGCTACTCCGCCCGGGAGTTGTCAGTAAAGGAATGCGAACAGATGTTTTTCAAATCCCGTGAGGCGGGGCGATCATTCGGTGAAAAAGTGAAGCTGGAAAATTTTAAATGTGAGAAGGTTGATCCTTCCAAGAAGAGTATTGTCAACAAACCTTAATGCCACGAAAAATATTATGTTGCATGAAGATTTCTATTTTGACAGTGCCGATTGATAATCTGTCATGTCATCATGAATAAAGGGGTTATGCTATGAATCAGACAGTCGATGCTTTATGCCATGAATTAAACCCGAAAGATGAGTCTGCAGTAACGAAACTGTTGGCTCAGTACGGCCCTGCTTTTGATCATGGGAAAGCTGATGCTTACGCACTTCTTTTCACTCAAGATGGTCAACTGAGCTTTCCGGACGGAAAGGGAGGGACTACAGTAATCAAAGGACGTGTAGCGCTTGCGAAGTTTACTGAGCAGGCATATAAATCCTCTTATGAGACAGGTGCCAGCGGTGTACATTTTGCGGGAAAAACCATCCTGGTTCAGATTAGCCATGACACCATCCATGCTTACACCCCGGTGACGATGATTTTACTTCAGGAAAATGCTCAGCCCGCTGCGAGCATCATGAGTGTGGGTCAGTATGTTGATGTGATCAAAAAAGTGGAAGGTGAATGGCTGTTCGCCAGCCGCACTGCCGACAGCTACATCACTGGGCCTCTCCCCGCTGAGTTCCTGCCGCCAAATGAATAACATTCTTTTCAAGTGATCCACAGGTTCCGGAACCTGGCGGGGCTTTTTTTATGCCCAAAAGGGAGACCAACAGTAAGCGTCGTCTCAGCACTGTCTGGCAGATCCTGAAATTCCTGAGCGGATAGTGGACACCAAATATGGTGGACGCTATCCATGAAATCATTAACCACAGTACGTAAAAAAAAGCTCTAATTATCCCGTTGAGTTCAAAATCAAAATGGTTGAACTCTCGCATCGACCAGAGCTCTCCGTAGCGCAACTCGCTCGTGAGCATGGGATCAACGATAATCTGCTGTTCAAGTGGCGCCAGTACTGGCGCGAAGGAAAACTACACCCTCCTTCAACAACAGAAAACAGCGTGCCTGAGCTGCTCCCCATAACACTTGATGCCGAAGATGTTGTCCCTGCAACCTCCTCCCGCTCACGACCTGTAGCTACTGCGGCACCGGAATCACTCAATATCATAAAAATACGCGTGACCTGAACACCTGAAATACCGAAAGCAGCGGTGATCGTCAGACACTCCTTCGTGAAATCATCCACACAGGTCAGGCACATGATCCTGCGACCGTTGGCCAGTGCGTCCATAATGAAATCCATCGACCATGTCAGGTTCGGCGCATCCGGCCACAGAAGCGGAAACCGCCCGGTCACCAGTCCTTTGCGGCGTCGTCTGCATTTTACGCTCAGTCCATTAAGGTGGTAGATACGGTATACCCACTTGTGATTGACGTGAAGGCCCTCCCGACACAGCAGCTGCCAGATGCGCCGATAACCAAAACGTCTGCGTCCAAACGCCAGCACAGTAATACGCTCTGATAAATGCGCATCCGCAGATGGACGCTGAGCGTCATAACGGCTGGTCGACAGGGACAAACGTGTAAGCCTGCAGGCACGACGTTGCGACAGACCGGTCGCATCACACATCAACACCACGCCTTCCCGCTTCTGGTCTGTCGACAGTACTTTCGCCCCAGGCCACCTGAAGCGCCTCCTTATCCAGCATGGTTTCGGCAAGCAACTTCTTGAGGCGGGCGTTCTCCTCTTCAAGAGATTTAAGCCGCTTCACTTCAGGAACTTCCATGCCACCAAACTTCTTGCGCCAGGTGTAGAAAGTGGCATCGGAAATGGCGTGCTTGCGGCAGAGTTCACGGGCAGAAACTCCGGCTTCCGCTTCGCGGAGAATACTGATGATCTGTTCGTCGGAAAAACGATTCTTCATGGGGATGTCCTCATGTAGCTTATGAAGACATTACTGACATCGGGGTGTATTAATCAACTGAGAGCAGGTCACGGAGTCCATTTTCGTACCCACACTTTTTCCGGAGCGTGTCACTATGTCCGCCATGAACCTGATGTCCTCTGTCCATCCGCCTGCCCGTCCGGTGTATCCGGAGCGCTTTCCTCCCGACCCCGCGGGCGCGGCAGACCAGCCCTGTGCCCCGGATGATGTCCGGACGCTGATGGTCGCCCTGTTACCCCTCTCGGTCCCGGTAGCCCCCGGGGTGGATGCCCTGCGTCGGTTTGGCAGCACCGACCTGTGCCTGCTGACCCGCGGAAGCATGAACCCTGTGGCGCCGGGAGGGGGTACTCACCATGTCCCGCGGGCACTTGGTACGCCTGAACATCCCTGTCGCCGTCAGTCCGCCACCGGACTCCCCCCGGCTGACTGAGTCCGGCTCGGTTATGCGCTATGCTCTGCAGACTGCATCCCTTTCACGGAGACCTGAGAATGACATTATCCCGGCTTCCTGCTGCCGGCCTGCCGGCAGACGCGCCGTTCACCTCCGGACTGACGACCCCGGACTTCTCCCCGGCACGGCCGGTCCCGCGCCCGGAGGCGGTAATACAGCGGCTGATACAGGCACTCCTGCCGCACGGGCGGGCGCTGCGTACCCGCAGCACCTGTCCGCTGGGCCCCGACACCCCGGTGGTGTACCTGTTGACGCAGGGCAACCTTGACATGCTGCGCATCACGGACGGGCTGGTGCTGACCACGGTGCACGCGCCGTACGTCATCGGGCTGGCGAACCTGCTGCAGCCGGGGCAGGCGGGGTTGCTGGCACAGCATCCGGACAGCCGGATGCTGCGGGTGGGCCGCGACAAGGTGCTGCGGATCCTGGAGGAGACGCCGTCACTGTGGACGGATGTGGCCCACCTACTGGCCTATGCCCTGCAGTTTGCCGGCCAGCGCGACCGGGAGCTGACCACGTCGCGGGCCTATGACACGGTGTGCGGCAAGCTGATGGAACTGATGCATGCGCCGGCGGCCTTCCGGGAGAGTACCAGTGTGTTGAACTTCATCCAGCGCCGCACCCCCCTGTCCCGTTCGGTGGTGGCGCTGATACTGCGTGATCTGCGGGCCGGGGAGTACATCACCATGCGTCAGGGACGCCTGGTGAGTGTGCAGCACCTGCCGGCGGAGTACTGAGGTGTCATCCCCACGTACACGGCAGCAGGCTGGCCGGCCCCCCCGACCCGCAACAGGCCGGCCGGACGATGACGGTGGTGCTCAGCCGGTTTGCATTCATGCCTGACGGACAGGCTGACATTGCCGTTGTGGTGCTGCTCTCAGCGAAAACGGGGGAAGCCCTTCGCGTCATGCCGTTTCAATCCGCGGCATCCGTGCTGTCCGGCGCGGATCACGGCAACGGATGAGCTGAACAGACTGAATGCCGGCTGGCAGCGGGTGGCTGTCAGTCTGGCCAGAGAACTGACCACCCGTTCACCATCACTCTGACCATGAGGACTACCATGCTTCACATTAACGGACGTGACCGCCGTCGCCGGCGTTCACTGCTGGCACTGGCGCTTGTCGCCACCCTGCCGGCCACGGCCCTGGCGGCCGGTAACGATATTCTGCCGGACAGCATCGGGCTCTCCGCCCTGATGACCCCGTCGCCGTACAAAAGGACGGATGCCGATATCTGGCCGGTGCCGATCATCAACTATGACAACGACACCGTTTTTGTGCACGGGCTGTCTGCCGGCGCCTGGCTCTGGAAGGACCGCCGGGACCAGCTCTCGGTCAACCTCTACTACTCCCCGCTGCACTTTAATCCGGACGACAGCGACGACCGTCAGGTCTCACAGCTGAACAAACGCCGCAGCACGCTGATGGGCGGCCTTGGCTGGCGCCACCATACCGACGGCTGGGGCACGATACGCACGGAGCTGGCGGCAGACCTGCTGGGGAACAGTAACGGCCTGGTGGGGGACGCCGCCTGGCTGTACCCGTGGACCCGGGGCAACTGGTCCCTGGTGCCGGGTATCGGGGTGACCTGGGATAACGCCAACACCGCCCGCTACTACTACGGTATCTCGCAGGACGAGGCGGCCCGCAGCGGCCTGAAGGCGGGTAGTCCGGGGAGCAGCTGGAGCCCGTATGTGGAGCTGTCGGCCACCTGGCGCTTTGCGCCCCGCTGGTCGGCGTTTGTGACCGGTCGCTACACGCATCTGGCCACGGGCATTCAGGACAGTGAGATGGTGGACGGCACGGGGACCGGGATGCTGTGGACCGGGGTGACCTGGGCCTTCTGACCTTTCTGACGCACCGGGACCGGCAGGGTACCGCCGGTCCCGCTTCACAGGAGAAAACATAATGACGGCACGACAACGGCGCCATCCGGCGCTCACCCTGAGTACGGAACGCCCCCGCGCCCGGGAGCTGGCCGGGAAGGCAGCCTGGCTGGAGCGCAGTATCAGCCGGCTGCCCTGCGGCCCGGCGGCAACGGATGATGTCATCCACCTGCTGCGCCAGGCCGCGGAATGGTGGCAGGCGGCGCGGGATGCGGCCCGTCCGGGCTCGGCCAACCGTCAGTGGTATGATGCCCGGGCGGAGTACTGCCTGAATCCGGCCACCCAGTCCCGGCTGCAGGGGCGACGGCTGACGACCGTGGCCGACCCGGCTGCTTCCGGGAAGTGACAGGGTGCTCCCGCGGTACCTGGCGGTGCTGCAGCGTCTGCTGACACTGGAGAACGGGGCGGGGGATATTTCAGCTGCGGCGTGAGGTGCAGCGGTGCCGGGCCGGGAGAAGGGAAGCGAGATGGAGGTGGAGGGGTACCTGATAGACCTCATTACTGCCGGCGGCCTGTATGAAGCCCCCCTGCACTGACACCGGCGGCGGAAAGAGGCGTGCCATTGTATGCCGCTCTGTTCACCCTGGTGACTGAGGGGCAGGTGGTTGACAAAAATATATGATAGTGGGCAGTGGTGAGTAGCGGTACCGTCACTATATGATACCAAAAGCAGATGAACAAAACATCCGTCAGACAGGCGAGAGAAAATTCATAATGTCAGGATGAAGCATGACAATTATCCGTGTGGCCGGTGCGGTAGCGGTGCTGCTGCTGACAGCCAGCGCCATGACACTGGCAGACTGGTATCTGCTATTGTGCCCCGGGTGAGACATTGCAGAGGCGTTTTCATTGAAGGAATAAAAGCTAGCAGTCCATAATTGTACTGAAAAAAAACGAATGGCGGAATAATATAGGTATGTTCTTTGATAGCTAAATAAAAGAGCTGAAGCAGGCAAATCGAAACACAACAACTTGCCCGGCCATCTTGTGGTCGGGCTTTTTTATTGAGGAATGCAGTTTGGCAGAACCTCGGTCAGGATGAATTTCCCAGCAGATCTGTACTGCAAAGGGACGCTATGACAACCTGTCCGCACCTTCTGTGAGGGCTACTAGTTATGAAGATTTTTATTTCCTAATGCAGCTAGTTCTGTGCTTTTAAATAATTGGAGTATAAAAATAAATGTTGCGACTAATGGTTTTTTTTTGCGTTTTATTATTATTGATGTCAGGTGTTTTTTATATTTTAGCATTCCCTTGGTATTAGTGATTGAATATCAAAAGAAAAATACCTTATGCTGCGTATTCTGATTGTAAGCATCCCGGCAAAACGGCCCATTCACTTTTAGAGATCTTCCGACATACTGATTATGTCCCCTGAGGAGATCGCTATGCGTAAAGCCCGATTCTCTGAACACCAGATCATCGCCGTTCTGAAGTCCGTTGAAGCCGGACGTACCGTCAAGGACGTGTGCCGTGAGGCCGCTATTTCGGAAACCAGCTATTACAACTGGAAAGCGAAATATGGGGGGATAGAAGCGGCCGATATTAAAAAAATCAAGGAGCTTGAGGATGAGAATCGACGTTTGAAGCAGATGTTTGCCGACCTGAGCCTTGAGTGCCGGGCACTTAAAGACGTTATCGCTGAGCAGGACGGTATATTTTTATCAGCCTGATACCCGGCGTGATGAACCCGTTATTGACACATTGCAGGTGGTGGCAAAACGCTATCCGCGCTACGGTTTTAAGAAACTGTTCCAGCTGCTGCGCAGGCAGGGTAATACCTGGAACCATAAACGTGTTCACCGGATTTACTGCCTGCTGAAACTGAATTTTCTCCGCAAAGGAAAACAGCGGCTGCCTGTGCGTAATCCAGCACCACTGGCGACACCGCAAGCGTTAAAGCAGAACTGGTCTCGCTGGTGCTGGCACAATGGGCCGAAGAGCATGGCAAGCAGGTCGAATTTATCAAGCCGGGCAAGCCGACGCAGAACGCTTTCATTGAGCGCTTTAACCGGACATACCGAACAGAAATCCTGGATTTTTATCTGTTCAGAACACTGAATGAAGCACGGGAGATTACCGAGCGCAGGCTGAAAAACCGGAACACTCAAAAAGTGCATGGAACTGAAGCTGGGTTGCTTACATAATGATTGCGATTCAGTGATTCCGATGATTTCGATCGCGCTTCTCGCGCTGGTTTTTTCATACTTTAGTTTTTATGCCGCCCGGGTCGGGTGCTATACGTGGCTGCATACCCGGTCTCGGCGCGTGAAAATGATAACCAGCATCTGCTGGTGTTTATCCGAGGCCCATATTCACTGAGCGTAGGCGGACAAATTACTCGGTGTGGAATGGCAATCAAGGATGTGTCGAAAAAATGGAGCATACCGACCCAGAACTGGCGGCTGGCAATGAGTCGTTTTATTATCGCGTTCGGTGACCGACTAAGCGATCACCTTTAATACCGTGGCAGTTTCACAGAATTACTAACAGGCTCTTAAAATCTACTGCATTCCTTTTTTATACATTTCTACTAATTTTTGTTTTTGCTCTGCAGAGAGCATATTGCTGACATTTGTGTAGTAGGTTATTTTACAATGCGCAGCCTGGTCATGCAGTTTATTCTGAAGGTCTAACTGTTGATTAAATTCTTTTTCATCAACTTTGCCTTTTTTTACCATATCAAGAAACAATTTTGGCTGATAGCCTCCAGCATCAATATTATTGAAACACTCCTCAGCGCTGGCGTGAAGCTTAATGAGTTGCTCTCTTTGCTCTTTAGTTAATTTTAAGGTGCTACCCATCTCATCGGGTTTGCTTGGTATCTCAGCGGCTAGCGTCATACCAGAAAAAATAAGAGAGGAAAGACCAATGGCAATGTTCTGAAATTTCATGGCATTATGCTCCATATCATTTTTGTGTCCAAAAAAATCTCTGCCGCAAATTGCGTTCTACGGCAGAGCAATCGGACTTTCAAGGTAAAAAGCTGCAAATAATGCAACATAGCGCAGTCAGACCAAACTACCCTGTCGCTAAAAAAAACACTAACTCTTGTTATGGTTTTGGACAACCAATAATCAGTCCCAAATGAAACTCTTTTTTTACTGAGTCTTTGTATAATTCTTTTGGTTTATATAAATAAAATACTTTCGGACTTATCAGGCGGAATTATGATTAATACCTTTCAAAGAATGTTTTCAGGGGGCTTATTGATTTCATGTGCCTTCCTTTTAACGGCTTGCGATCAAGCATCTACTCAAGAGGCCAATACGGCGCCACACGAAGTTGGGGTTGTAACTTTACGTACACAGTCTCTTCCGGTTAAAACTGAGTTACCGGGCCGTGTCTCAGCGTTTCGTATTGCCGATGTCCGCCCACAAGTAAATGGGATTATTCTCAGGCGTAATTTTGTTGAAGGTAGCCACGTCAAAGAAGGTGAGTCGCTCTATCAGATCGATCCGGCACCTTACACAGCTGTCCTGAATAGCGCAAAAGGTGATCTGGCCAAGGCAAAAGCAGCAGCAGTACAGGCTCATCTGACAGCCAGTCGCGATAAAGCACTGGTCAAAAATAATTATGTTAGCCAGCAGGATTACGACACGGCGATTGCCAATGTAAAACAAGCAGATGCCCAGGTAGTGGCAATGCAAGCCGAAGTTGAGGCTGCCCAAATAAATCTCAAATATACTCATGTCACTTCTCCTATTTCTGGAGTGATTGGTAAATCAAGTGTGACAGAAGGCGCACTGGTCACCAACGCACAGTCTTCAGCTCTTGCCACCGTACAACAGCTCGACCCTGTATACGTCGATGTTACACAATCCAGCGATGATTACATGCACCTGAAGAGTGAGATAAAAAATGGCGAAATTAAGCAGCAGGATGGTAAAGCAGATGTGATGCTGCAGTTGGATAATGGACGTCTTTACCCACTGCAGTGCAAACTTGAATTCTCTGATGTTACGGTGGATCAAACTACAGGTTCGATCACTATTCGTGCCGTCTGTCCTAATCCAGACGATATATTACTTCCCGGTATGTTTGTACGAGCTTTCTTGAGCGAAGGGGTTCGTGAAAATACGATGTTGGTCCCTCAGCAAGCAATTACTCGCACACCTCGTGGTGACGCTACTGCATTGATAGTGGATAAAAACAACAAAGCACAATTGCGTTCGGTAGTTGCAGCACAAGCGTTGGGAAACCAATGGCGCGTTTCTTCTGGCCTGAAAGCGGGTGATCGAGTGATTGTTACTGGCCAGTTAATGTTACATCCTGGTATGTCAGTGAAACCTACCGAAGATGACAGCATGGCAGCTTGGACTAACACTGCGGGGAAATAAAAAGTGTCAAATTTCTTTATAAATCGACCGATTTTCGCATGGGTTATCGCGATAGTATTGATGCTTTCTGGAGCCTTGGCCATCCTCAAATTGCCGGTGTCGCAATATCCGACGATTGCTCCCCCTGCGGTACAAATTACCGCAAGTTATCCTGGGGCTGACGCCAAAACAGTACAGGATACCGTCACGCAGGTGATTGAACAGAAGATGAATGGCCTTGATGGACTAATGTACATGTCTTCTAATAGCGACGCTATGGGCAATGCCACCATTACCTTGACATTCTCCAATGGGACTGATCCCGATATTGCTCAAGTGCAGGTGCAAAACAAGCTTCAACTGGCTATGCCACTACTTCCACAGACAGTACAGAGTATGGGGATCAATGTACAAAAAGCCAGCAGTAGCTTCTTGATGGTGGTTGGCTTCACTGGTGAAAAAGGAAGTTCTCTGACTCAAGCGGATCTAGCCGATTACGTAGCTTCAACAGTGCAGGATCCTATCAGCCGAACCCAAGGGGTAGGCCAGGTGCAACTATTTGGCGCACAGTATGCGATGCGCGTCTGGCTGGACCCAAACAAACTAAATAATTATCAAATCACTACAGAGGATGTGGTACGAGCAATAAAATCACAAAACAACCAAATTGCCGGAGGACAACTCGGAGCTCTACCTGCCCCACAATCACAACGTTTGAATGCGTCTATTATCGCCCAAACGCGACTTAGTACGCCTGAGCAATTCGGCAATATCATATTGCGTGTTAATGAAGATGGCTCACAGGTTCGTCTACGTGATGTGGCTCGCGTTGAGCTCGGTAGTGAGAACTATAGTACTAGCGCTGAATACAATGGACGCCCAGCGGCAGGGCTTGGCATAAAACTTGCTACTGGAGCTAACGCTCTGGATACAGCTAAAGCGGTGAAGAACGAAATTGAGACCCTGAAGCCATTCTTCCCTCAAGGTATGCAAGTAGTATACCCATATGACACCACTCCGTTTGTGCAAATTTCAATTCACGAAGTGGTAAAAACGCTGCTCGAGGCCATCATCCTGGTATTCCTTGTGATGTATCTGTTTATGCAGAACTTCAGAGCGACACTAATCCCCACCATTGCGGTTCCAGTTGTTCTCTTGGGGACGTTTTCAGTGCTGGCGATATTTGGTTTCTCGATAAACACACTGACGATGTTCGGCATGGTACTGGCTATTGGACTGTTGGTGGATGATGCCATCGTGGTGGTGGAAAATGTCGAACGCGTGATGATGGAGGAGGGACTTTCCCCGAAAGAGGCAACCCGTAAATCGATGTCGCAGATTCAGGGGGCTCTGGTTGGGATTACGATGGTACTATCAGCGGTGTTTATTCCAATGGCATTTTTCGGAGGCTCCACTGGCGCTATATATCGTCAGTTTTCGGTGACTATTGTCTCGGCAATGGTGCTGTCGGTAATGACAGCAATGATACTGACTCCAGCATTGTGTTCTACACTCCTCAAACCGGGAAATCATGCGCCGCAAAAAGGTTTCTTCGCCTGGTTTAACCAAATGTTTACCAAGAGCACCGCTCACTACGAAGGTAGTGTTGGACGCATTATTCGTAAAACCGGTCGTATGATGGCACTGTATCTGTTTATAGTACTTGGGATGGCGGCGATGTTTATTCTGCTTCCTACTTCGTTTCTACCGGACGAAGACCAGGGGGTGTTTATGAATATGGTACAACTGCCATCGGGAGCCACTCAGGCACGGACACAGGCAAGCTTGGACAAAGTGACGCAATTCTATCTGAAAAATGAAGCGAAAAATGTAAATTCTGTGTTTACTGTTGCAGGCTTTGGTTTCAACGGTAACGGACAGAACAATGGCCTTGCATTCGTCAGCTTGAAGGACTGGAGTCAACGCAGTGGCGCAGAAAATCATGTGGAAGCAATTATTCGTCGCGCCAACATAGCTTTCCACCAGCAAATTAAAGATGGCGTGGCATTCGCCTTTAACTTGCCTGCAATTACCGACTTGGGTACCGCGACAGGTTTTGACTTCGAGCTTATCGATAAAGCAAATCAGGGGCACGCAGCGCTGACTAAAGCACGAAATCAATTGTTGTTTATGGCGCATAAATATCCGAATGTGGTAACGAAAATCCGTCCGAACGGGCTGGAAGATGCTCCGCAAATGAAACTTGAAATAGATCAAGAGAAGGCTGAAGCACTGGGGGTAAGCAATGATGCGATCAACCAAACAATTTCCACCGCACTCGGCGGAACTTACGTCAATGATTTCCTTGATAGAGGGCGTGTGAAAAAAGTCTATGTTCAAGCGGATGAAGAGTATCGGATGCTGCCTGATGATATTAACAATTGGTATGTTAAAGGCAAACACGACCAGATGGTACCATTTTCGTCTTTCGCCACAGCGAAGTGGGAATATGGATCCCCGCGCCTAGAACGTTATAACGGTCAACCATCAATGGAAATTCTCGGCGAGCCCGCTCCAGGTCGTAGTTCCGGTCAGGCGATGATGCTGATGGCGAAACTGGCGGCGAAACTGCCACAGGGATTTGATTATCAATGGACCGGTATGTCGTATCAGCAGAAGCTTTCAGGAAACCAAGCCCCAGCTCTATACGCTGTTTCTCTGGTGGTAGTATTCCTGTGTCTGGCAGCGCTGTATGAAAGTTGGTCGGTGCCGTTAGCAGTTATATTGGTCGTGCCACTTGGTGTCATTGGTGCACTTATGGGAGCAACGTTCCGCGGGCTCAGTAATGACGTGTACTTCCAAGTCGGTCTATTGACTACAATAGGACTATCAGCGAAGAATGCAATCCTGATCGTTGAATTTGCCAAAGACTTGATGGAGAAAGAGGGGAAAGGATTGATGGAGGCTACCCTTGAAGCTGTACGTATGCGCCTTCGTCCAATTCTGATGACATCGCTTGCTTTCATACTTGGTGTCCTACCATTGGTAATAAGCGATGGAGCAGGCAGTGGTGCGCAAAATGCAGTTGGCACAGGAGTCATGGGGGGAATGGTGACTGCCACATTGTTCGCCATATTTTTTGTCCCGGTATTCTATGTAGTAGTGATGCAACGCTTTAGCCGCAAAAAATAAGGCCTAATAGCGCAGCGGTAGGTGAATAATTCGAATCAGTTTACCCCGCTGTGCTTCCACATAACCGCCATCTGTCAGATCTTTCATCACCCGCAGGATCGTACTACGCGAAAGTTTGGTAGTTCTGAGAATGTAATTGAGAATCGTGGTTGTTTCCTTCAGATTTTCACCATGCATTTCCATTTCCATTAACTTGCCGCGAATGGTGTCGTAGGCGTTGCCATTCAGTAAATGCAGATCACGCCAAGTAGAAAAATGCAGATGAAAAGCGAGAACCCGCGAAACATCCCTCCATAAAATTGGGTTTTCATCCAGCAATCCCCGGGCTTTTGCCCCAGATAGTGCATAAACCTCACTTTCTGCAGAAAATTTAACGTAAGTAGTATTTCCCACTGGAATTACCAGTTCTGCTAGTCCAAAAATATGAGGGGCTTTCGCCATGCTCATTTGCAAATCGTCTGCACGTCGGTGTAACCCAAACCCCCCCTCAGTGAGGAGGTAAATTTCAGGGCCATTCTTATGAAAACTTCGCGGACGGCGTACTATTATTTTGTCTGCCTGCGGCAGTAGCACAGTCATCAGCCGTTCAATGCTGCCAATTGGCTTTAACCCCATGATTTTACTTAGAACATACTGAAGTGAATCACCGTGGGAAAGATTTTGGGATGTTATCATTCTGAGCCATTGAATCAAAAAATATGAAGGTGTCATACCTTTTGCAGGATATCAAGCACCATAGAGCAATAACATTAATGCTTCAAATAGGTTCTGGGAAGATTGAAGATAAAAAATGACAGGAACGCTATTAATACAGAAAAGAGAAGGAAGCATCGTCAGCAAAACACATCGTTACTTTTTACAAAGGTTATCAATCCCACACTGTTATCAGGCCGACAGTAAAAGATGATTGTTGCTGTGTGATGCGACGTCGTGCCTGTAGACTTACAGGTTTGTCCCTGTCGACCTGCCGCATTGACACTCAGCGTCCAGTTGCTGACGCGCATTTTTCAGGGAGCATCAGCAACTGGCGCTTGAATGGGGGCGTTTTGGTTACCAACGCATTGTGTAGTTGCTTCTTCGGGAGGGGCTTCACATCAACCTCAAGCGGATATACCGTATTTACCACCTTAATAAACTGAGAGTGAAACGCAGACGACACTGTAAAGGACTGGTGACCGGGCGGTTTCCGCTTCTGTGGCCGGATGCGCCGAACCTGACATGGTCGATGAATTTCGTTATGGACGTACTGGCCACTGGTTGCAGGATCAATACCTGATTTGCGTTGATAATTACCGAAGGAGTACCTGACGATTGTCGTCGTATTCGGGATTTCAGGTGTTGCAGGTCACGCATAATCTGTACCGTGTCGCGTTCTTTCGTGGCTATCCTGTGAAGATAAGCACCGTTCAGGGGCCGGAACTCACTTGCAGACTTGAAACAATGGGCCTTTGAACACGGTTTGGAACATCGGCCTTTCCTGCCGGGCAAGCCGACTAAGAACGGATTAATTGAGTTTTTTAACGGTCGATTCAGAGATGAGTGTCTCAATGAGCAATGGTTCAGCGATATTGTTTGCGCAAGGAACAAGATTAATGACAGGCGGCAGGATTATAATGTGAACCGTCAACACTCATCACTGAATTTACAGCAGACTGGCGAAACGGGAAATATAAAAAAACAAACGACATTACTAACTAAAGGTTGTATCTAATCCCAGGTGTAAGTTATCTCAGCTATATCGAACGTATTGATTTTGCAACCTGGATGTTTTGCGCATGAAAAAATGATGGGGCTACAGAAGAGGAAAAACAGAATGAGGCTATAATGTGCCTCGTGATGAGCTGCCCCCAATTCAATGCGTTGAAAAATTTTTCAAGCATTATTTTGTTTTTTTTAAGAGTCATCATGGTCTATTTTTACGATATTATTACTAAAACCAACATGACTTTAGGGCAAATCCAGCATGGTGCAGATTAAAGCAGTAACCGAATTCGAACAGATTGGAAAATGGGTAACACAAAATGAAACTTTGATTATGCAAAGCGTTATAAGTGTAATAGGTGCAATAATAATATTGTGTCTGGGAACAGTTTTAGCTCGAATTTTGTCTGTTGGCATAAAACGCTTTCTTCTACGTCGCGGCGTTGATAAGACCGTCGCTCAGTTTTCAGCCACTCTGCTTAGATACTCTTTGATTGTCTTTTCAGCAGTTGCAGCATTGGGCCGAATTGGGGTCGAAACCAGTTCCATCATTGCCGTTATTGGTGCGGCAGGGTTAGCTATTGGTTTAGCGTTACAGGGGTCTTTGGCTAATTTTGCTGCAGGGATCTTACTAGTTTCTCTACGTCCATTCAAAGCTGGTGAATATACAGATATGGGGGGGGTGGCTGGTACCGTTGAGGAAGTTCACATTTTCTCAACTACTCTGCGTATGCCAGACAACCGACAAGTTATTATTCCAAATAGTAAAATTATGTCAGGGGACATCATCAATTACTCCCGTCAACCCAATCGTCGAGTCGATTTGGTAATTGGTGTAGCTTATGATACAGATGTTAAATTGGTGAAACGAATTCTTCAGGAAGTCATAATACAGACGCCAGGAATACTCCATGAACTTGGTTATACCGTCAGATTAAATGAAATGGCAGCATCTTCCCTGAATTATGTTGTTCGAGTATGGGCTCAAAACTCGGATTACTGGGATGTCTACTACGACCTGATGGAAAGTATTAAAACAACACTTGATGAATATAAAATAGGGATTCCATTTCCGCAACTAGATGTTCACCTTCATCGAATAAAATAAACACAAGCAAGGCAGCTTAGAGTATGCCTGAGTTATACTCTAAGGTGTATGGGGACAGTAAGTTTTGTGGACTTACAAACGTTGTTTAATGAGATTTTTGGATGAGTTACCAGAAAATTTTGTGCCGAGGAATCATGATACTAGTGGCTGTGTTGTTAAGCGGATGCGTTAAAAAACAGACATCACCCCTGCCAGAATGCGACATTGATAATGACACTAACGTAGTGACCTGCGACTGGCAACTTCCACCATCATCGACTGGTGACAACAATTAGCAGTATTTTATACCAGCTACCTGTGCAGTAGTCTGGCCCACTTGGGTTTTCTCCACGATATGCTCTAGGACGCAGTTTACGGTTGCTTACATACTGATGAGTTTTGAGATGGTTGATTTCTTTCACGGTGAATATCCCGGTTTCATGCATAGCCGCAGAAAATTCCTCATCAGGAAAAGTGAGTTGTTGACTCGGCATACAGGTTTGAAAACTTTTATCTGGACATTCCAATGAGCAACAATGGGGTGCGGACGAATTCCTGGACCTTCAGGAGTTAATTTATGCATTCATATGAGGAGTGTATCCGGGCCATTGAACTCTATTACCGGTACGGTAAATGCTTCCGGCTGGAAAAGTCTATCTGTCGCCGGTTATCGACTGCTTTGATGGCCAGGTCGTGAGCTGGTCTATAGGAACACGCCCGGACGCTACGCTGGTGAATACCATGCTCGATGATGCGCTCAGCACACTCAGCACAAATGACAAACCAGTGATACACAGCGACCGGGGCGGCCATTACCGATGGCCGGGCTGGCGTGATCGTATCAACACATCCGGACTTAAAAGGTCCATGTCGCGCAAAGGATGTTCGTCGGATAATGCGGCGTGTGAAGGCTTCTTCGGGCGGGTCAAAAATGAAATGTTCTATGGCAGAAACTGGGCGGCTATAACGCTGGAAAAATTTATCTACATACTGGACAGGTACATACGCAGGTGCAATGAGTCCGGTGAAATACCGACAGCATCTTGGGATCACAACATAACAGTCCAGGAAAACATCCGCAGCCCCCAAATAGACATTATCATTGAGCCCCTACATTAGATGTCTGGGCTGTTTTTAAAGGTATGTCTGGGCTGTTTTTAAAGGCCGCTTTGTGGCTAAATTAAGATGTCCGCATGTGGGTTATGTTTCAACTTTTGCCAAAGATTTCCTGGCTCCTTGTCTGGAGTTGCTGCAGGGCTTCCAGCATGTCGTTCTGATTCAGACTTCGTTGTGATTTCCTGCCAGATTGTTTCTTTCTGCGAGATGTCTGTCCGTCAAGGGATGGCAGGGCCTGTGAGCGGGTATTGTCACGCTTGTCCTGAACCAGCTTTATCATTTCCAGTGCGCATCCCAGGCGTTTGTTGTCGACGATGGCTCCCTGGTCCAGTTCTCCCAGCCGGTCGTAAGTGATGAAGGGCAGGGAAGTACCGTTAGCCCGGATCTCAATAGCGCCGTCCGGATACTGCCAAACATCAATGTACTTCCCCTGAAAACGCCGGTTTTCTTCATTGTCTTCAAGCAGATATAGCTTCTTATCGTACTGTAGTGTCAGGTTTTTTGAGACCTTACGATGTTCACGCCAGGTGAATGTTGCCTCCAGATTTTCATTATTCTCAAGCGGACGGTGAACGTCGAAATCGTGACGAGGTGGCTTTGCAAACCGGCGGTTGTAGTCAGCCATGAATTCTCCGGCAAAGGCGTTTGCTGCCTCGGGGGTACTGATACCGCGAAGCCGCAGTTCCTTGACGAGGCGATCCTGCAACGTCAGGTGAGCCCGCTCAACACGGCCCTTGGCAGAACTGGTATTGGCACAGATACCGGTGATGTTCAGCTCGCTCATGGCACGGCCAAACTGAGTCTGGCCATCTCCATCGGTGGCCTGCTTGTTGTTAACCCTGAAGACACTGGCCTTGTCGCTGTAGAACGCCAGAGGCTTACCGTAACGCTCCAGATAGCCCCGGGTGGCTTCAAAATAGGTGAAAGTGGACTCAGAACTGACGAACAGAAGCTGCATCAGCCGGCTGGTCGCATCATCAACGTAAACGAGCAGCGTGCAGGCCGGACCACGATCCTCGAACCAGCGGTGCTCACAGCCATCAATCTGGATGAGTTCTCCAGTGCAGGTCCGACGCGGTCGTGGCTGATGTACACGAGGCGGCCGTAGCTTGCGGGGGATCCATAAACCAGCCTGTGTCATCAGCTTGCGTACCGTCTCTTTGGCCAGATACAGCCCATGAACCTCGGCGAGCTTCTCACAGGCTAAAGTCGGGCCAAAATCAGCGTAGCGTTCTCGGATAATACGTAGTGCGCGTTCAGCGAGGCCTGGCATGAGTTGCCGGTTGCCAGGCTGGCCACGACGACGGTTAAAAAGTGAAAGCGGCCCATGTTCACGATAGCGCTCCAGCAACCGTCGGCAGTGTCTGTCAGATATCTCAAGCCGGGTTGCTGCAAGACGTGTGGTAAGACGGTGGTCTATAACGTCCTGAAGGATCCTGAGTCGGTTTACATCGTTCATTGAGAAAAACTCCGTTCCGTATGCCGTCATGAGTCTCATCCTTTGAAAGCCGTGATCGCTGTGGTGAGACTGTAGCGCGGACATGTCTATTTGGTCAGAGACGGACATCTCAATTTAGCCACTACAATATGTGTCTAGCCAATGTTCAAATGTCGTATTTAAAACCAGGCTGACGTGACGTCTGTGGAGAGTCCGGGCAATCCTTTCTCTAGTCTGATTCAGGTTTTGAGGACGGGCGAGGGTGCCAGGTTTTCTCGGCAATCATCAGTTTCCGCACGGTCTCTTTTGAAATCTGAATACCATATTCTGTGGTCAGTATTCGCCAGATTGCAGACGGGTTCATGCCCCGGCCGCGTGAGCGGATGAGCTGCAGAGTCTGGGCTTTAATATCCGCCTTTAACTGATGATTGCCTGGCTTTCCCTGACGGCGGCTGAGCAGCCCTGTCGGCCCTGATTCGCGGTAACGTTTAACCAGACGGATGCACTGGCGGGGGGAGAGTTCTGCGGATTGTGCCAGCTCCGCCAGCGTGATCTCCCGCGCAATGTACGCTTCAATAAGATCCAGGCGCAGCGCGGCCTGCAGTATCTGCCATGCGGTATAGTGGCCGTTCATTTCGCCCTCATCTGCCAGCATCCAAATCTGTTCCGCAGGTGAGGGAAGGGCTCATCGTTTCAGACTGGGGCTAAAATCCTGCGGACTGGCCAGCACCGGATTAATCGCCCTGAGCTCTTCCAGTACGCGCTCCTGAGCACGCCTGCGGGGCATTTTTTTACTGCGCATTCGCTTTCCTTCCGCCTCCAGCTCGTCCTGCTTCTGCTGTGCCAGTCTCAGAACGGCGCCCAGCCGTTTGTTGTCGACAACCGCACCCTGATCAACGCAGGCCAGTGTATCGAAAACCTGATAATCCAGCGGCCGGTGCCGGTGACGGAAAGCAATGCTGCCGTCAGGGTAATCAAAAACGGTAATTTTTTCACCTGCTATTCGGGTATTTTCTTCGGTGGGATCAACGATATACATTATCTTATCGTACTGAAATGTCAGTGCTTTCGATAAGGTTCGCAGCTCCTGCCAGGCGAAGATATCATTGAGTTCCTGTGGACTCTGGGTGACCGGACGGTGCAGGTCTTTGGGGTATTTTGCCAGCCGGGAGAACCGGCGGTTAAAATCGGACATGAAGTACTCAAGCCACTGATTGGCCTGGGTAATCGAGCTGATATTCTGCAGACGCATCTCTTTAATCAGGCGATCCTGCAGGGTTTTATTGACCCGTTCCACGCGGCCTTTGGCCTGGCTGCTGTTGGCGCAAATCAGTTCGATCGCCAGTTCCCGGAGAGCCCGTCCGAACTGGGTTGTGCCGATACGCCGGCTTTCCGGTCCGCTGACCCGGAATACGGCATGCTTGTCACTGTAAAAAGCAACTGGTTTACCATGTTTATCAATGTATTGTCGTGTAGCCATCATGTAGTCAAACGCGTTTTCTGAATCACAAAATCGCAGGTGCATCAGGCGACCGGTGGCATCATCCATAAAGACCAGAAGGCAGCATTTCGGGGCGCGGCCCTCGAACCAGTCATGGTGCGAGCCATCGATCTGAACCAGTTCGCCAAGACAGTCGCGACGATAGCGTGGCTGATAAACCCGGGTTCGCCGGCGGGAATGAGGACGCCAGAGGCCGTCGGCTGTCATCCAGTTACGGACGGTTTCAACGGAAAGATGAATATGGTGGCGTTCAGCCAGTTTTTCCGTGGCGAGCGTCGGACCAAAGTCCGCATAGTGACACCTGATCAAATCCAGGGCTTTGCAGCGGATCTCTTCATCGATACGGTTATTTGCAGGACGGCCACGGCGGGAAGATGCAAACGCGGTTGCGCCATCTGTCCGGTACAGGCGTACCAGACGCTGGACCTGGCGAACACTGAGTTCAAGAATGTCCGCAGCGTCACGCTGAAGCAAAGCCCGGTCGAATACTCGCTGAATGATGCCAAGCCGGTAAAGTTCTCTGTCTGTCATAGTCACCAACATAAGATCGAGGTCCTGTGCTGAGCAAAATGAACGCTTAGCGTACACGACGCGAGTGAATTGTGCTGAGACGACAATAACGCTTTGTGCTGACAATATGAATGCGCATAATGCGTTTTATGTTAAATATTATGCAGTTAATGTAAATTTCATGGTTTAGCTCTTGTTCCTTGTGGTGGTTGGGTACAGTCCCGGTTCTCATGCTCCAGGCCGGAGATCGTCAGTCAGTTTTTGCAGCGCGTGCCGGCCACGCCAAGATGAACGTGGCCAGCTGAAGACAATGGGCTCAAGGCCTCTCTCTGCTTCAGCGCCGTTCCACACCATCACCGTCGCCACCTCCCGTCCCGTGTAACTAAAACAGGTGTGCTTACATAACCGGCCAGTCTTCTACTTTTCTGTTAGAAAAAACCTGTGAGCCGTACAGAAGATTTCCATTACCTTAACGCCACATTGAAAAGTTACAGAACGAAATTCGACGCCAAATTATCCAAAATTGGACTTACAGCACCCAGGATTTGCACTATATTAAGACTGTCTTCTGTAGACTCCTTTTTTTATGTTGATTTATTCCGCCCGTTTCTGCGGGCTTTTTTTATATGGCGGAATGCATCTGCCCACTTAAAGTGCCATCAATCTTTAAGAGATGTATTCTACCGCCAGCAATGGCGAGACGTGACGGTTCCTCCCGACTGGCATCGGGGTCATTGTGTTACGGCCTCGCTACCCATTGACTAAAACACCACTAGAAGTGCCATGTGGTACCACGCCACATACCTCCAGAAATACTGCCCGAACTCTATCGGGCTTTTTTTCTTATGGCCACTCCTGTTTCATCACTATCCCGAATCCGGCAACCAGCATCTCATCCACCACGCCACCGATATCTGTCGCCACTATCGGTTTAGCCAGTCCCTTCTCTGCCGCCGGGCATTCCGGCTTAAGGACCGGGTCTGTATCACCCTTTTGTGCCATTTCCAGCATCCGCACCCACGAGTTAAACTTGCGCCTTCACATCATTTTGTAGTTGTCAAGTAATATTGGCCACTACAAAATGTAGTGGCACAGTAAATTTCTATGGTGTGAACCATGGATTGTTTCCGTCCGGAAAAGAATCCACTCCCTTAACTTCATCTTCATCAAGAGCGTCTCCTTCGATCGCTTCCCTATCCCTGGTAATAAGTGACCTGCCCATAACCTTTGCAAAATCAGTTACCCTGCACCAAATAAGTCTCAAATGACACTTTTTTACAGTTGCCTGATCATCTCATGACAATTCATAGTGTCGGTGTGGAGTTCAGGGTTTTCATGTGTGGTCAATCGTAACCCCACAGACGCTGAAAAGGTTTTTCCTTGGCAGGTTATCCCTTAAGTTTCCTTTCCCCTGTTTCCGCCAGGGGATTTTTTTGACCCTGGCCCAAATTCAGTGCAGTGCTAAATCAGAGATCTTCGTCTTTCTGGAGACTTCGGATAAATTCAGCCGGAGTCATGTCATTTAGTGATGAATGCGTCCTCTCATGATTATATTCCCTGCGCCACTTGTCGAGTTTGTCCTGCGCATCTTCCAGTGACAGGAACCAGTGAATGTTCAGACATTCGTCCCGCAGGCTGCCGTTAAATGACTCAATAAACGGGTTATCGGTCGGTTTCCCGGGACGGGAGAAGTCCATCGTGACACCGTGCTCATACGCCCATTTATCCAGACTTTTCGAGATGAACTCGCTGCCGTTATCCGTCTGGATACGTACCGGCAGGCGTTTATCCAGCATCCGTAATGCTTCCACTATGCTGACCACATCCTCGCCTTTCAGCGATTTTCCGGCATGGATCGCCAGACACTCCCGACTAAAATTATCCACTACAGTCAGCGCCAGAAAACGCCGCCCGTTAAACAGACTATCCGACACGAAATCCATACTCCAGCACTGATCGATATGCGTCAGGGCCGGGCGCTGCTGGCGGCGTGCAGCACTGACATGCCTGCGGGGGCGCTTTCTGCGCAAATTCAGGCCTTCCAGACAATAAATCCGGGGAGGTTTCTTGTGGTTAATCTGCCAGCCTTCCCGCCGCAACTGGATATGAATACACGGGCAACCGTACCGGATCCGGGTTTCCGCTATTTCCCGGATACGCAGGGTTATCGCCCGATCGTCACGCCGGCTCTGCCAGTGGTAGACAGTTCTGCTCTGCATCAGCAACCCGCATCCCCGGCGGACACTGTACGATAGGCCTCCTGCAGAAAATGCACCGCCTGGCGCTTCTGAGCCGGCCTCAGAACTTTTGTTTCAGTACCTCCTGCAGCATCTCCTTGTCCAGACTCAGGTCTGCCACCAGTTTCTTCAGCCGCTGATTTTCATCCTCCAGTTGCCGCAGACGGCGCAGTTCCGTTACGCCCAGACCGGCGAATTTCTTCTTCCAGTTGTAAAACGTGGCCTCAGAAATGCCCATCTTTCTGCAGACTTCCCCGACGCGGGTGCCGGTTTCGGCCTGTTTCAGCGCAAACGCGATCTGTTCTTCGGTATAACGGGTCTTTTTCATGGCGATGTGCCTCTCTGTGAGATGGAAGAAAGACCGGAGACTTCAGTTTAGCCTGGCACTGTTTTCAGGGAGGAGATCAATCAGAGGCCACACAAGGCTGTCAGCTTCATTATTTACCACCACCGTTTTGCGCGCATCTGTTGACAGACCACAGACACCAGACCAGCGCCATAACCACCACGACGGTGTGCCCTTAACAGGCTCAGGTCCAAGAACTGAAACCCGTTCCAGCACCACAACGTCTGGAACACGGGTACGTAACCCGGCCGCAAAATATTGTGTTCCGACTCGTCGCTTTCGCAGTCGGGTGATATTCGCTGGTGATCGAGCGAGCGTAAAAAGTAATCGGCGCGAGACAACCAGTCTATTGTTCCGTTTACCGCGATAATAGTGACGTTATCCGGCGGCTCAAATCCGGCAGCCGAAGGTCCGGAGCCGAAAATAATGGCGCGAGTGCTTGTTCGAGAGATATACACACACCGTTTGGGGCAGTGATTGTCTTACCTGGTGCAATGATCACGGCGGTCTTTTTTGTACCCTCCGCTTTTTCTACCTGCCTATAAGAGTTGCATGCGGATAGCAGACAGGCGATTGCTGCGCTAGCAATGACGATTGTGAGCTTTCTCATTTGGTTAGAAATTGTAGGTGGGTTGCCAGCAGCCTGACTTCATCACCGCAGCATGGCATCGGCGGCAGCCTCCCACTCCTCAATGGCCATCAGTTTCAGAGTGTCATGAAAGTCAGCCAGTCCACTCACGCCCATCTGGTAGACCATGCTCGTCAGGATATCCGTGCGGGCCGCGTTGCAGTCCTTCAGCGCTGAGGCAATGTCCGGGTTCTTCGCCATATCCTGACGTACCTGACTGACGTCGTCCTGCTGCCAGGTATCGATGGTACTGTCGCTGAGGGTGAAGGTGTAATGGCTTAAGGGAGCGCCGGCAGGCCCCAGACGGAAGCCAACGCCCCAGTAGGATAACCAAGGCTGTCAATGTAATGTGCATTCTTTTTGCCCTCTTCCTGCTTCAGCAGGGGGATAATCTGACTCTGTCCGCTCATCGTACTTTTTTCCACCAACCACGCATGTAGGGAAGCCAGCAGCGGTTTGCTACGGGATTGCCTGGCTGCCAGACGCTCTGCTGTCGTGAGGCCGCGTATTTCGCGTACAACTCACCGACCCGTTTCAGGGCCTCTTCTGCTGTCGCTTTTCTGAGCGGGTAACAGCAGTGGCAACAATGCCGAGGAAGAAGGCGAAAAGAGGCAGAGGCGTAAACAGACTGAACAAAATTTGGGGTAATTCACGATGGGTAGATCCAAAGCACTCACTAACGCAAGCATTGTCTTTCTGTTCATCTGCTTGCTTGGCGCGATTATTGGGTTGGCGGGCGGAATTGTTTGGGGTACGTATGGATGCGGAGCACTTACCACGTTCACGCTCCTCATTGCCTGCATCTGCGGAGTGGTCGCGTTCGCGATAAGCGTAAATGGGTGGTGAGGAAGCAACATGAAATCACAATGCCAGCCCCAAGGCTAGCATATTACAGCGGTAACCTGCTCCCCCCGATATTCCCAGACAGGCTTTTCCGGCGGCCGCTGAAGACTGCTATGCCAGTACGATTGCGGCCAAACTGGCGATTGCCGGAGAACTGGCTACCCCGCTGGTCAAACTATCCAGGTGGACAGGCTATTTATTGAACAATTACTGAGTGAAACGTTCATACGCCGGATCGTGCTGGATCGCGTAAGGGAGTATTTCCGTAGACAGAAAAAGGAAGGCGATCATGCGAGTTAAGGTTATGCAATTTTACGGCCTGACAACTCAGATGACTCAGGCCGGATACTACGAAACGGATACGCATAAGCAACTGACGAAAGATATCAGAGCTGCCATTCAAGGGAGGCTGATCGCCCTTTGCGGTGTTGTGGGTTGCGGTAAAACCGTGACACTCCGGCGGCTCCAGCAAATTTTACGGGAAGAAAATTGCGTCACTGTCGCCAAATCGCTGTCGGTTGAAAAAAGCAGCATCAAGCTGTCCACCCTGATTTCGGTTCTGTTCTACTATCTGGTCCTGGACAAGGCCGTCCAGATCACCGAAACAGGGTGAACGTCGTGAGCGCGAATTGCAAGAACTGGTGAAAAGAGGGTATTCGCCGTGTAGTCGGCTACTATTGCATCGCAACCAGTTCGGTGAGCCACTCTGACTTAGGCCGAAATTTACGTCAGAATATGCCGGAACAAGTTCCAGTTGTTTTGCTGGGGCGTCTTGCGGTCGATGTCTGTACACAAGACCATAATTTCGGAAAAGGGTTACTTAATGATGCCGTGATGCGCATTTCCAACTTAGCCGATCAAGTCGGCATCAAAGCTATCATGGTGCATGCTATTGATGCTAAGGCGAAAGCATTCTATGAGTATTTTGGGTTTGTCCAATCCCCAATAGCGTCAAACATGTTGTTCTACAAGCTGTGTATTAGACGTCAACTAGTTTTGCCGACTGGCGCCAACTATGCTGGCCGCATCCTTTAGTGCGGCGTTAAGCCGCGCTGGTTACTGCCTTTGCCGTCTTTTTCCTGTAACTTTCTCCCTTCAGTTCGAACATATATCCGTGATGGATCAACCGGTCCGCAGCCTCCCGCGCACACGCCGTGACACGGGAGCCTCCTGCTGTTTTCCTGCGCATCATGCCTTACCCTGCCACCACACAGCCCCCTGGCGGTGGCGAAAACTATTTAACCTGCATGGCATTTTTGACAGCGGTCACACCTTTGACTTGTCGTGCAACCCCTATCGCAACCAGCTCCTGTTCTCGGGACGGAACAAACCCACTCAGCTGAACATGACCTTTCCAGGTCTTCACTGTGATATCGGACGAGTCGATATTGTCCGTTTCAATCAGCGCGGTTTTGACTTTGCCGGTGATGACCGAATCATCCAGCGTCCGCCCTGTGCTCTCACTGCTAGGTGAAGACGCACAGCCCCCCAGAAGTAGCGCCGCCGTGATGACCGCGCAGTACCAGAAAATCATTTTGTTGTTTTTCATATCGCTTTCTCTGTCAATACCCATCACCCCGGTACGAGGCCGGCGGTATTCGCCTCACGTCGCGTCAGGGGGATAAAAATGTGCCGGAAAGCCGGCGCAACGGACTATTATGGTGGTCAGACACAGGCTCTGCCATTGTGATGTGGTGGCATTTGATGAGCCATACCCGACACGCCAGACCCCGGAGGGACTGGCGACCCAGACATCACATTCAGGCCCGTCCGGCCTGTTGTTTCAGCAGTGCCAGAAAACGGGTTTCCACGTCATTCAGTCGGGTAAGCCACTCCTCCGGCGACAGTGTGGCGCCCTGGGAAGAGAGGTAGTGCAGGGCCAGTTCGCGGGCCTGATGGTGCATGATTTGATGCGTTAACATAGGGTGTTATTCCATGGTGCGGTTGTCGCAAGGAAGTGCCCCTGCGAGGGTCACTTCCCGTAAATATCGGCTCAGGCCCTGAAGCAGCTCCCGGTTGGAGCGCTCCGTCAGGTGGAAGCCCGCTGACAGTCCTGAAGGCGGGACTGCAGGGAGGTCAGGCCGCCGCTCCAGTGCAGCACCACATTTTCTAGGCGATACAGGCGGTCCAGCTCCTGATTCAGCCGGGCCATCCGGCCAGGTAGTAAGGGGGTCAGAAAAAGTCAGAATGCATGAGTCATCTCGTGGTCAAAAAATACAGTCAGGGTGGCACGGTTCAGAGGCGGGATTCGCCAGTGGCGGTTATCACCACTGACAGCTCCAGCACAGGCTGCTGACCGCTCACAGGAAAATCCAGATAGTGGTGGCAGGCACCTCCCGGCTCCGGGCCCACCTCCCAGTCGGTATGCCGGACCGTCCCGGCCGGCGTCCGACGGAGAAACTGCTGGGCAAACATATCAGCGCAAGTCAGGGCCCGGGGCCCGGTCAGTGACAGGTGCCTGGAGGTACGGGGAAGTCCTGTGCCATAGCATAATAACTCTCCCCGCCTGGGCCCGCAGGGGAAGCGTCAGGGTTACGGCACTGACCGGCTCGGCGGTCAGCCGGAAACACATCACATATGCCTGCGAGACCGCGCCTGGCGTGAATATCTGATCGAAGGCACTCAGTTGCGGCGCCCCGTACAACCGACAGCCGGACGGTAAGGAGCGGAGAGGCAGGTGACAGGGTGTGCATAAGGTCATCTCTGTGATAAAAACGCAGGACAGACGGCACAGGACACCTGACCACGCGCCAGTACGTCGGTGCGTTACTTCGTCATTGCGCTGCCGTCTTGTTTTCAATAGCGTTGTGGTAAAAAGACGATATTCAGCAGTCGTCCGCGGTGGGTCTCAATGTATCCCCCTTCATTGAGGGCTTTGAGGATACGCAATACCGTACTGCGGGATAACCGCGTACTGTGCGTAATGTAGTGCGAGATGGACACCTCCGAGCGAAAGGCCTCATCCTGTTTCTCCAGCTCAAATAACTTTCCGCGAATGGCGTCATAGGACGAATCACTGAGCAGATGGAGGTCACGCCAGACAGAAAAATGCAGATGAAAGGCCAGAATGCGGGCCACATCCTCCCAGAGTGCCGGTTGCTGACCAAGGGTCGTCCGCACCTTCTCCCTGGAGACCACCGACACCCTGCTCTCCGGGCTGAATTTGACACGCGTTGACATCTCTACCGGCGTAAGTAACTCGGCAAACCCCAGCACATGAGGGGCCCGTACAACCCCCAGGATCAGGTCATCACTGCCACGTTGCAGATACAGTGCGCCGTCGGTCAGCAGGTAAATCTCCCCCATTTTGCTGCCCAGGGTGCGCGGGCGACGACAGGAAATACCGTCCGCCAGCGGCAGCAGCGCGTCCATCAGCCGCTGAATACTGTCCTGAGGCTTGCACTGTAAAATTTTATCCAGGGTATCAGGCAGGCTGTCATGATGAAACATCGAAGGCATAAGTCATTCTCCATTGCGGGCATATCAGCGCCCTGGTTCCGCCTGTGGCACAGCCGGTCCGGTGGCCACAATCCGGACGTGATAAATCATAGTCGCCCCCGGAGGGATGGCCGGGGGGAGTCCTTTATCGCGATAGGCACCTGTGGCGGCACAACCATGACCAGACTGCCGTGGTTCTTCAGGCGGGACAGCGCTTCCCGGAACACCGGCGGGAAACGCGCCACCGGCAGCGTCACCACCTGGTCGGTGGCTGCCATATCACTGACCGCAGTGCCGTCTGGCAGACTTTCTTTCATGACAACCGAGAGGAAGCTGCCGGGAGCGCCCCTCCCTTTTCCAGGCGTCTCCACCTATATCGCCACCCCATCATGCAGGATTTTCACCCCCGGCCTTTTCCTGAAGTCAGCCATGTAGCACTTGCCGTCGGCCTGCGCGGCCATCCGCGCGGCGTTGCGATGTTGATTGAGGGCCATATCGCTGTTATACAGCGCCTGATTCAGGGGATTTTCATCCAGTTTTGAACGTCCGTAATAAGCATCTTCAAGTCCGGCCAGCACCATTACCGGGGATAATGTGATGCCCTGAGCGCTGTGGCGTGCCAGCATGCTTTTCACCTGCGCGGCAAGAGCAGCGCCGGTCGCATACGCCCAGATATCCTGCTCACTTTTTGGCATAAGCGCCGGTTTGAGCTGCGCCGTGTTCCGGGCCGTGGCAAACTGCGGCTGGCGTTGCTCCTGGAGGCGTTGTGTCAGTTATGTGACGGTGCTTTGTGCCTGCGCCAGTTGCTGTGAGAGGAGTGTCACCAGTCCGGCAGTTGCCGCACCGGTTTGCCCTCCCTGCCCACGCCGGGCCTGCTGCATGTCCCGGTCCTGTGTTGCAGCCGGTGCAGTTGCCCTTATTGTCCGTCAGAGGCTGCGCCATCCGTGCCAGCGGCTCCGTCTGCGAAACCGTGAGTTGAAATGCCTGCTGCAAACGGGTTACAGCAGCATCACGGCAGAGCGCCATCTCCGCACGGGCATCTGACGCCACCTGCTGTCCTGCATTACCGGTTGTCGGACCGGTGAAACAGAACAGCACCGACAGCATGCTGTTGCCAGGTGCAACCGGCAAGATTGCCACCATCGCCGGCGGACAGAAAAGCAGTATGACCAGACAAAACAGAGGGAGCAAGGCATAACACTGACGTATCACTCAGGACGTTCCTTTGCGTTCTTTATGCAGACTCGCGCTTTCATCCGGGCTACAGCCCCGGATGAAAGCGGGTATCAAAAGGAAACAACATTGCGGCCAGACGAGCATCCTGTTCAGCCCGTCCGGTCATCCCCAGAGCCCGCTCAATGGCGATACGGTTGTCATACACATCCGCATCGGTGTGAATGGCCAGTATCTGGCGGGACATTTTCAGGTAGTCGTACAGATATTTCGGGTCATGGGTGACTTCGGCCAGCAGAATGGCCTGCTTTGCCTGGTCATACTGCAGACGTCCGGCCGAGAGCCAGGGCAACGGCAGGGTGTTCAGGGCCGTAGTCTCCGCCCGGGGATGAAACTCAAACCGAGTCAGTACCGCCATGTTGTGCAGGGCGACCATGCACAGCATGCTCAGCACCAGTCCGGTGGGTGCCAGGCCCATAGCCAGTATCCGGCCCGCCCGGTGGGACGCTCGCCCCCCCTTATGCCTGCGAGAGCGGCGCGTCGGGCGATTATCGGCCAGCGCCAGCAAAAACAGCGGAATGAACCAGTGCACCGCACTGACGTACATCGGGTACTCCACCTGGGAGTGCAGTATCACCGGAAGCAGCACGATGGCCAGCAGTGCACCATTGCGACCGGCACACCACAGTAGACGCAGTCCGGTAACTAGCCAGACCAGCAGCCCGGCCAGGGCAACCGCCCCGCCCTCTACTGCCTGAAACAGCACTTCGTTATGCGGATGATTCATCACCCCGTGGCTGTCCAGCACAGGCGGCTGCTGGTTAATCAGGAAATTCTGATAGCTGTACTCAAAACCGCCCATCCCCCAGCCACGCCAGGGGTGCTGCAGGAACATCAGGCTGGCTTCCCGTAGGGTCAGTATGCGTTGCACCGTCGAGGCATCATGTGAGCTGGCAAACCCTGGCGGCAACCAGAAAGAAAGCAACATGCCACAGAGTCCTCCGATGACGGGCCACAACCACAATGCAGCGCCACCCTCACTACGCCATAACCCCAGCATCCCCACCCACACCAGCCCCCCGCCCAGCCAGCCCACCCGGGAGTGGATCATGACCAGTGCCGCCGGCGTGAGGAGCAGTGCCGCGACCAGTAAAGCCCTGCGACATCTTTCCGCCCGCACGCGGCGCAAACGAAAACGGACATCGGCCCTCACCCACAGTGCCAGTCCCAGCCCCGTGGCAATGAAACTGGCGGTGACGTTACGCTGCTGAAACACCCCTACTCCGCTTTCCACGCTCCGAATGGCCATCAGCTGATTACTCCAGTCCGGCAGCCAGTCGGCGGGGGAAAACAACAGTTGCGCCAGCACATAGAGCGCCTGCCCGCCTGCCGCCATCACCATCATCAAAGCAATCAGCCCCCCCTCGCGCAACGTCAGGCTGCATTGCAGCAGGGTAACGTACAGGGCCACCCCGCCCCACAGAGCCAGCACCCGGGGCAGGGCATACGCCTGCCATGCAGGATGAGGACTCCAGGCCAGCGGCAGGGAGAGCAGCACACTGCCGACTATAAACCCCCACAGGGCGTTCGTGGTGCGCAGAGGCCGCCCCTGCTTCAGCCAACATGACCAGCAGAGGGTCAGCAGTACCCCGACCATCAGCCAGCCGGTGGCGACAAACGGAATATGGATGCCTTCAGTCCCGCCCCCATTGGGTATAATCCAGGGTAACACAATCAGCAGATACAGTGCGCTGCACAGCAGCACCGGCCAGGCCAGCCGACGGGGTTGATGCCTGCAGGGCGGGACCGGCAACAGGCCCCCCCCCCTGTTACTGCGCAGCGGCATCATCGGGGGCTGACGCCGCTTCAGGTAAAACCTTGCCCGCTTTCGGCGGCTGTGTCGCGGTTTGCCACGCCCGGATCAGCTGACCGACTGACGGAATGCCGGTATCAAACACGCTGACCTGTTTCGGGTCGCCACCCTGTGCCGGCAATACCAGAATCAGGGGAACCTGACGCACCCGCAGGGTGCGGGCCAGCACCAGTTTCTCCTGTGCTTCACGGGCCAGGGCCTTAAGTTTCTCCCCCTGCACGGCCGTCACCTGCCCGGCCTTCAGCGCAGCCGCAAGGTCTGCCGGCGTCAGAGTTCCATCCTGTCCGGTCCCCTGCAGCTGCGCGGCGATTAACGCCTGATACCCCTCCTCCCCTTTACTCTTCCAGGCCAGCAGGGCATTAATAGCCGCCTGCGTACTGCCCGGAGCCTGTCCGGGCAGGTCAAGCCAGCGCACCTGGACACCCGGCAGGGCTTTTTCCAGCGCGGAGAGGCGCTCATTCAGCTGCGCCCCATGCATATCCGGGAACATGCGTACCACCACAATGCATGCCGGGGCATTATCCGGACCGTGTTGTGGCAGGGCCTTCGGGGCCAGGAGCGTATCGCGGGCCGCCAGCGCCCCCTGTGCCAGCTGCGAACGCAGCTGAGCGAGCTCCAGCTGCTTCAGGTTTTCCTGTGCGGCCTCGAAAAAGGCCGGATGGGAGGCCAGATACACGGCGGCCTGCTGGCTGATGTCGTCGCTGTGCGCCTGCATCCAGGCATCAATACGTGCGTCGACGGCGGCTTTTTGTTCTGTGTTCAGGGCTTCGCTGCCGGGCTGCGGCGTCGCAGCATACGCAAAAGTGCCGCTCAGGCTGGCCAGTAGAGCTGCCATGCGGCATAAGCGGGAAGGGGTCATCATCATGATAAGACACTCCATAAGTTCACAAAGAGAGAGCGAAAAGAGAAAACCACAATACCAAAGAGCAGAACTTACTGTGCTGTGGCCTGTTTCACCGACAGGACCTTGCCGTAGTCATCGATACTCTGCCAGCGCACTAGACAACTGCCGCTGCCACACCCCCTGAGGGTGCGCGTCGACAGCGGGGGCACCATGCCAGCGTTAGTCCGAAGATGCCCCTCCACGTTCAGGTTAAACAGGGTGACGTAATACGGGGTCGGGTTATGCACCACCAACTGCCCGCTCTGCAGGTGCCAGGTCAGTTGCGCATAAGCCGTACCCGGCGAACCAGGCAGACCGGCCGGGCGGAAGAACAGTTTGAAACGGTCGCGCACCGCCATCTGTACGCTGTGGGGGCCGGGTTTCCCTGCCGGGATGGCTGCCAACTGCAGGTAAAACAGGCTTTCCCGGTCAGACGGTAGATTGCCCCCGGTACGCACCAGTCGTACCTGGCCGTCCTGATGCCCCGCCATCTGGAACAGCGGAGGCAGCGCGGTAAACGGGGGAGGACCGACATAAGTCTGTGCGGGCACGCTGCCCGCCGTATCCCGACCATCATCAGCCAGGATACGGGTCTGGGCCAGGAAAGGAGAATCGCCGGTATTGCTTAATGAAACCGACAGGCTGTTGCTGTCCGCCGGGTAAATAAAGCGGGTGCTGTTCACCACCAGGCCGGCGTGGGCTGCCAGGGAAGACAACAGTAATGTCAGCGGCAACAGCCGGCGACAGCGATAAGGAGCAGAAAGGTTCATACCAGAGATATCCATGAAGAGTGACAGGGCCGGAAGAAGGAAGCGGGTTACCCTCCGGCACTACTGATAGGTAAAGTTAACGGTCGCTCCTGCCCAAGCCCGGCCTGCGGTGGCCCCGGTGGTAGTGGCGATATACCGGGCATACAGCGTCAGGTCCGCTTCCTGCGAGGAGGTCTGAAGCGCAAAGACCGGGCTTGGGGTTGTGAGTTTTAACGGTGTTTTGTTCTGGTCCAGCAACTGCACACCGATACCGGTGGCGCTTTCCGGCAGGGACTGAAGCTGCAACACATCAGGGTTGTTCGCATCGGCAGCGCCATTAAAGGTGACCGCCACACCGCTGGCGGCGACACCGCATTTTTCAAGCTTCAGGGTGAAGGGCACGATACCGCCAGTGTCACCCACGCTCTGCATATCGCGCACGTTGGTGGCATGTCCCATGTCCACCAGGATAATACCCCGGCCGGACACGGTGCAGGTGTTGTCTTTGACGGTCCCGGTCACGCTGACGGTGACATCAGCCGCCTGAGCCGACGAACAGACCGCCAGCATCACCCCCGCCAGCGCTGCTACAGATAATTTTTTCATGGGCCACCTGATTACTGGTAGGAGAAGGTCATGTAAAGAACGGCATTCGCATCGCCGGCAGTGACAATGTCACTGGTCGATTTATACTGCAGCTTATAAGTCAATGTCGGGCTGGTGCCGGACAGTGTTTCGACATCCGGCGCATTAACCGGTACCGCCACGCTGTTGGCATTGAGCAACTGCACCGCCAGTCCGGTGGCGGGCGTTCCGCCGCTTAGTGCCAGCAGGGTATTATCACTGCTGTCCTGTTGAGAGCCCGAGAAGGACACGCTGACGCCGGATTCTCCGGAGCAGTTCTGAAGCTGCACGGTGAAGCTTTTTGCCGGAAGCACGCTGCCCGAGGAGGTGAAATCGGCGGGCGAGACATCCCCCAGGGGCACGACCAGGTTCTTGCTGGTACTGGCAACATCGCAGCTGGCTTTGGTGACCGTACCGGTTACGATCAAATTTGTGTTTACGTTTGCAGCATATGCAGAGCCACTTGCTAGTTGTAGAATAATTATTACTTTCAATACTAAAGAACGGATATTATACATTTTATACACTTTTCCGTAATACTATCATCATGGGAAATCAACCCTTAACACTGCTTGCGTTTGATAAGGCCCTACCGCCGGAAGCTTCCCCGTCAATGAAATTGGAAATGCTTTTATTGATGTAGTCCATTGCTCATTATCTAACCTAAAAGGATAAATGCCGGAAAAACCATCAGGAGACATAACTTTATTATCTTCACTCATAATCTCAACACCAATGTCAGGGTTTGTTGTCTTTAAGGCATCACTCACTTGGCTAGATGGAACCCCCTGCAACCTGATAGTTAAATTAGCTGTTGAAGATACTCCGCCCGAGCAAACCACTGTCACAGTAGCTTCTTTAGGAGCAAACCCTTGCACAGGGTTACCCGCCCCCGCCTCCCCAAACTTTGCGGAAGGTATGGGACCAAGATCAATCTTTATGACTTGCCCGGAATTTATCTGGCAGCTTTGTGGCACCGTCACATCCCCACTGAAAGACACAGTATAAACGGGAGTTGTTAGAGCATCCTGCGGACTCGTTGTAATAAACACTGTAAACAGTTTTATATTTGGCAGGGATGCATGACCAATAAATGGCTTTGTTATTTTTAATTTCAATATCCATTTGGATTCATTCACCGAAAACTGACTTCCAAGCGTCCAATCCCCCATCTTAACATAATCTACTGGTGGGTAATAATTTCCCGCTTCGGCATCAGTGGCTCTAGCCGCAACTTCAAAATACCTGGAAACCTTTATATATTTCCAATCCCCATCAGTTTCAGCGACTGGATAATCAGCTACGTAACTTCGATATGATGGTCCCGTCCCCGGAAACCCAGGGCAAATTGCCATCGTACTCCCACCAGAATTGGTCGCAGATATAGATGTTGTTGCCCCCGGAGTATTATCAGTCGAATCGAGTTCTTTAGTAATATTAAACTGCCAGTTACTAGTCCCAGATACATACTGACATTCTAATGCCCATAATTTAAAGGGAAAAAATAATAGAAATAAAAAAAACACAACAGTTTTAGCTAGCATAACATTTCACTTAGTATTTTTCTGGATGACATGGAGTGCCGTTAGCGGCAAACAGCCGTAGCATTAAGCACCTGCACCTTTTTCAGGTCCTTAGGTACCGGCAGGCGATAAGGTGCCGTGCATTTATCCTGCGGTCCATTACCCCACTGCACAGTGACACTACCGGTCGGCGTCAGGCCAGACAGGTACACCTGACCGTTATCACCCACAATCCCGCTGTTATCCGTACCTTTCTGGCTAGCTGTAGCGCCGAACGGTAACGGTTTGCCATCGTGCATCAGGGTCAGCAGGGCTCTCAGTCCGATGTGAGCGTTAAAGTCCGCTTCCACCAGGGCCCCTTCAGTTGGCACCACCTTCTTCACGCTGCCGTCAAGGTCAACGTTGGCCGGCAGGTCACTGCTGTCCAGTGAGACGTCATTCTCGTGATAGGTATTGGCATACGGCACCACCGCATACCCCCGCCAGTCCGTGCTCACCCCAGTGGTGTTGGCCACGCTCACATTGTCCGCCCCCGGAGCCGCTACCAGAATATTGCTGTTGCCCAGTGGCTGGCTCAGGGTGACGCCGTGCTGATGAATAACAACACCACCGGACAGGCCGTAGTTCACGCTCTTGTAGCCCGGACTGTAGTTGTAGGCCACGTTGCTGTTGCCGTAGGTACCCTGATAGTTCAGGCTCGCGCTGCCGTTATTGCCGCCACCATGGTTCTGCATACCCTCGGTCACGCTGTAGCTCAGGTTGTTGTTTTTCAGCAGGGTGCCGCTGACACCCACCTGATTACTGGTGTAGCCGTTGTTGTCGGTGTTCATGCTGTAAGTGGCCTCGGCGGTGTTACTGTTCACCTTCGTGATATCCCCACCGGCGTCCGTCGACGGCGAGAGCCACTGACCAAGCGGCACCGAGAAACTGACAGAGAACTGCTGGTCGGCCGGGCCGGTTTCCCCGGCGTTTTTGGTGTAGCTGTAGTTCAGGCTGTAGCTGATATTCTTCCAGTTACTGTTGTACCCGCCCTGCCAGCTGGAATCAGAATCACTGGTATTCCAGTAACTGGTCCAGGTGCCGGTCAGGTACAGGGAGCCGTATTTACCGTTTTCCCCCAGGTTCTGGGAAATGGACGCCGTCACCTGGTTTTTCTGGGTGTTGTAGAGGTTGTAATAATCGGTGTAGTCCGCCGTCGGCGTGTCCGTCAGATGCGGAACGTCATCGGTTTGCGGAACGTCATACCCCTTCATGATTTTGTACGACGTCTGGTCTAGGGTATAAAAGCCGCGGGTACTGAAGCGGGTGGTCGCCAACTGTAAATTGGTCCCGGTCTGCTCCAGCGATTTTGCCCACATAGCACGATAAGACTGACCACTGTGCTGACTGCCGTCGGCGAGCGTACTATTGGCCTGGGTCGCATCCAGGGACACAGCCCCAAAATCCCCTATACGGAAGCCCAGCCCCGCCGCTTCGGCCTGATAGTTATCGGAGATCTGCACGCCCCCAAAGGCGGTAATGCCGTGGCGCAGCCCCCATATCAGCGTGCCCTGACCGAAGTTCACATCATTCTGGTCACCCTCACCACTGCGGTATTTCCCGGCAGCCAGCGCGTATTTAACACGCCCTTCGCGCTGCAAAATCGGTACCGAAGCAAAGGGAACCGTATAGCTCTGGGTACTCCCGTCAGAGCCGGTGACTGTGACCTGCAGGTCACCACTCGATGACATGGAGTAAAGGTCGTTAATGGCAAACGGCCCGGCCGGCACATAGGTCTGGTAAACCGTATAGCCGTTTTGGCTAATGGTGACTTTCGAGCTGCTTCTGGCTATCCCGCGCACCGTCGGGGCAAAGCCGCGCTGGCTGTCGGGCAGCATGTTGTCATCCGAGGAGAGCATTATCCCGCGCATCGGCAGGCTGTCAAACACATCAGACGGCGTGGAAACATCCCCGACAACAAACTCCGATTTCAGTGGTTCCACTGTGTGGGTCACATAGGTGCTGATGTGCTGCCATTCACTGTCAGCCGCCATGCCGTCGCTGCGCATATAGCTCCAAGTGGAGTTGTCACGCAGGCGCCACCCCCCGAGGTTGACCCCGGAGTTCAGCGACAGAAAATAGTCATCCGAGGCGCTGTCGCCACGGTTATTGCTGCCCGAGAAGTTGTAGTTCAGCAGGATAGCCGGAATGCCCTGGTCCCATTTGTCCGGGGAGATATAGCCCCGGGCATGGTTGCTCAGGTACGCCTGTGGAATATTCAACGTCAAGCGCTGCTGTGAAAAATCAAAGTTCGTTGATGAGCCCGGCACCGTCGCCACCAGGTCAACCGCTTGCGTGTCCGGGGCCTTTTTCAGGGACGGAATCAGGGCGACATTCACCCCCATCTCCTTCAGGTCCCCCACCGTCAGCACCGGTTTCAGGCCGGTGTCATCACTTTTCGGCGCGGGCTGGCCGTTATCGTCCACATCCTCTCCGGACAGAGCCTTCATTCCGGCAGGCAGCGCTGCCGGCTTTTCATCTTTCGTCACCACAAAGTTCAGCTTGCGGGTCTTGTACATATCCTGGTTGACGTAAATATCCACCTGATAGGTACCCGGTGGCTGGGCCCCGCCTTTTTCAAAACGGGACAGGTCTGCCACCGCCGACGGGTCGTCCGACAGGAACGCCGGGTTGAAGTACACGCCCGCCAGCGCCGGTTTCTGCATCAGGGATAAACAGACACCTAACGCCACCGGGCTCAGTGCAGCACGCAAGGCCTGCGCAGCACAGTGACACCATTCCTGTGAACCCTGAACTTGTCTGATATTATTCATAACCATCCTGGCCCCTAAGGCAGCAGGCAATCTCCCCGCAACCACAGAGCACACCGCCGAAAGCGAAATATGAAGACAAAAGCAATACCACCTGAAGAGATGTCACCAGATTACTGCATATGCCCCTGCAGTACCGGACTGGCCGCTCCAAAATCATTGAGCGTCTGGAAGCGCACCGCCCCCCCGGAACCGGCCGTGGCCGTGACACTGGCTGACTCTTTGGGTGGCACCATGACCGGGGGAAGCTTCTGGCCGTTCGCCGTCATGTTAATAACCGTCAGGTAATACGGCGTCGGGTTGGTCAGCGTCAGCTGCTTACCCTGCCAGCGAAACGTCAGTTGCGCTGGCGCCTTGTCCGGGGCGGGGTGCAGTCCGGGCGGGCGACAAAAACCCTTGATGCGGGCAGCAATCGCCAGCTGCAGGACGTTTTTACCCTGTAACTCACCCTTGTCCACCGCCGGAATGGATTTACTGGTCAGCCAGAACAGGCTCTCCCTGTCCGTCGGCAACGGCGGGCCGGCATACAGAACACGCAGCTTGTTTTCACTGTCCGGTTTCATCATGAACAACGGTGGCGTCACGACAAACGCGGAGCTTTTCTGGCCGTTCGCGTCGCTGGCCCAGTTCTGCACCAGGAAACTGCGGGTGGTGCTGGAATTTCGCAGCGACAGGGATGTCTCCTTCCCGCCGCTGCAGTCAAAAATCACGCGGGTGGCACCGAGCGCCACGCCACCATGATCTTCCGCCATCACAGAGGCGGAAAGCCCGGCCGCCACGGCCAGACACGCACAGGTCAGCCCTGACCGGAAAAATGATGTCCTGTTACGCATAAATACTCCGGTTAACATCCGGGGCCTGTTGCTGTTCGCTGAGGGCTTCCGGGTTACTGATAATTAACGGTAAACCACGCTATGGCATTCGCCTCACCGCCACTGACCTCCGGCAGGGTGGCCCGATAACGGGCCGTGAAGCCTATCCGGGTCACACCGTCCTGCAGCCGGGCCTGACTCATGTCAGAGCCGTCGGGGATCAGCAGATGGTTACTGGCATCAAAGATGGCGATGCCCACCCCCATGGCTACCGCACTACTGTCGCTGTAGGTGCGCAGCAGTTGAGGGTTGTGGGCATCAATGTCTCCACGGAGACTGATCCTGGCAAGTTGTTCGGTGCTGGTTTCACAATTATCCAGCTGAAGGAAAAACGGGACTGGAGCGCCATCACTGCCTGCCCCGCTGAAATCATTACTGCTGACGGCACCCATTATGACGGCCTGGCTGGCACTGCCGGTATCCAGCACGCAGGCTGGGGCCGTAATCTGCCCGGACATCTCAAGCACCCCAACCACCATCGGATAGGTGGGGGTCGGGTCACTCAGGACCGGCATGGATGTACAGCACAGCAGCAGCGCTGCACTCCTCAGGATATGAGTCACAGGCACACTCCCCTCCCGCCGATAAAAGCGCCTTCCGTGGCAACACTGTCCTTTACAGGGCGAAATTACTCGTACTGGAAGTTGATCTGCGCCGAACTGTCGGCTTCGCCAGCCGTCACTGTCGCAGATGTAGAGATGTACTGGGCACTAAACTTGAGGGTGTTATTGCCATCCGTCAGCGCGGTTTTGGTATCGAAGGTGGAGCCATCAACCTTCAGCGGATCAGTCTGGCCCGCCTGGTAAATCTGGATCCCCACACCGGTAGCCGTGGTACCACCGCCCAGACTGTTATCGACCGCCAGTGTATTTGTATCAGTGCCCGCCAGCACCCCCTGGAAGGCCACCGCCACATTCTTGGCAACAGTGGTGTCACAGCCGCTCAGCTGAAGCGTGAATGGCGAGGACGTTTTGGCCAGGGTGCCGGAGGTGGCACCGAAATCAGCTTCCGCCACACTGCCCATCTGAACCACTTGGTCGGCACTGCTCGGGGACACATCACAGGCACCGGCATTGATGGAGCCCTGGAATTCCACCTTGGCAATATTACCCGTTTGCACCGGGGAAGCGGCATGCGCCCCGAATGCGAAAGCAGAGCTGCTGACAGCGGTCAGCATCATGGCCAGTACAAATTTTTTGTTTTTCATTGCGTGAAACTTCCTTTCATGGCCGGGCATGTTGAAAGGCGCGTTGCCCCTGCGAAATCACTGAATGGTTTCGCTATCTGATACACCCTGTCCTTGCCCGGAACGGGACAAGTTGCATCAAACTGTCTGCATTATGTAAATTGTTTGTAGTGCAGACAATTTAAGACTTGTCTCAAATGACACCTTGCATGCGGCAACGGGATGTGATAGGCCCCTTTGCGTTACATAGCCATATATTCCGCCATATATCCGGGTTCTGAGAGCTTGTGAGCATTGATATATTCTGTCAGATGGTCGGATAACAGCTTGTTTTCGAATAACTTACAGTTTGATGCCAAATGTTCCACTTTTTCAAGGGGGACGGGGAGATTCTCAGTTCAGCTTGCGCCCGTACTCACTTTGTCACGCTCTGGCGTTTCCCCTCCCCAGCTCCCCCGGAAACGCTGCACATTACTAGCCGTATAGCGCACGGTATGATGAATATTCCGGTGCCCCAGATAGTCCTGTATTAGCCGGGTGTCACCCCCCCGATCAGCCAGACTATATCCACAGGCATGACGCAACATATGGGGATGGGCACGCACCGACAGGTCGGCAGCCTGCCCGTACTGCATCAGCAAGCGGTGGACCTGCTGACGAGACAGGTGCCCCCCATCTGGGGTAGGAACACCCACTCCTCGTCAGCGTCCCGCATAGTGTCCCGGAAGGCCAGCCAGCGCTTCAATATCCGGATTTCCGCTGCTGCATCGGCTGGCGTGTCGATAAGCCGTTTTTCAGTCGCCAGATAAACACTCTGCCCCCGCCTAGATCAATATCTGCCAACGTCAGACGCATGATTTCACTAACCCGGCAGCCGTGCAGATAACTCACGTACAGCAGGCACACATCCCGTTCCGGATGGCGCCCTTTCATGGCTTCTGTTAGTAGTCGTTGTACCTCATCGTGCGTCAAATATTTTCGGGCGGTCATAATAGTTCTCAGACGGATGGCGTCTTGCCAAAATTATTAGGGTTATTACCCACAGGCGGTCATGATTATGCTATCCCGATGATATTCTGACACTTTATCTTGTCTGGCTCATTTCCATTGTCCGCAATCGGACTTTTTTAATTTCTAAGTCTGTATTGATCAACGGGGAGCTGGTCAATCTGCTATCACTTTAATGTCTGACAACTCCACTAATTCTGAGGATAGTGTCGATCTTCGTGCTCAAGTTTTTGATCGACTGAACACAGGAGGGAAAAACTAAATGCCCAAGAATTACGTAATGCGCTCTACGCAGGACCTTTCAACGAGTTACTGATTAGATTATCAAGGGAGAAGGATTTTGCAATGGCTTGGGGGATTCCTGTATATACTGACAATATCAGAGCGGATGGAACAGTTAGTGAAGCACCTGAAAAAAATACATATTACAAACTTATGTCAGATGTTGAAATAGCATTACGTTTTTTTTGCTTTTAGACATCTTGAAAATATTACTTGTTCAGTTCGTAGTATGTTGGATGATACGTAAAAAAAATAATCGCCACCCTTCAGATGATGAGTTATCAGAGATGGAATTTTCGTTTAAAAAATGTCTTGGTCTTTGCATGGAATTATATAGTGAAGATGTTTTTAGAATCATGACGCAAAAGAACAAAAAATGATTCAAATTTGTCAAAGCCATTTTTTGATGCACAGATGATTGCGATGTTCTTAAACCTTAAGAATGAACACAAAATAATTGAGAATGCGAAAATTATAAAAAACAGACTAAGGCATTAGCTATTCCCGGTAGCGAAAACCATGAGTTAATTGTAGGTAAAGCAAACACATTACCATCAATAAATGACAGAATACAAATTATTTCCAATGTTATATCTGAGGTTGTAAATGGCTAGTTTATTACAACAAACCGAGCGTACTGAAGATTATTTTTCAGAGATTAATAACACAGCTAAAATTCGATTAGCCTTTATAGAATTAGTTGTCCAAAAATGCTTCTGTATTATAGCCCTCATTCCAGCATGAGCGAGTGTTAGTTAATAAGTTAAAAAAATACTTAGCGTTGAAAACAGTTGTTCAAAACGCTCTTTATAGAGGACTTTTCATACAGGCCGTTGCCATATTCAAAGATTTTATAAGAAATATGGTAAACCATGTTATCGAATGTCACCAACTGAAAGTCAAAAAACACAGTAAACTAAATGATATTTTATAAAATTATTTCATAGCAAGTTCCGGTAATGTTCTTACTCATTACGGCAGTGGAACGGTTAATTGGGTGAAATATAATTTTGATCAATTAAAAACAAGTTTAATGTCTTGTTTTCCTGGTAGTGATGGTTATTATATAGAGCCAAGGGTATTTACTATATCAATCGGCAATTGTACATCTTCACGAGTTGAGAAATTATTTTCAAAGTTATGTCTGGATGACGATATATTTACATCAATAAGCAACACTACTGAATTAAAAAGATCAGTAATGGAAACTAGGAAAAATGCAGTTTCCCAGTTGAGAAAAGAAAAATTAGATCGTATCATTCATATACGTAATGATATCGCTCATGGAGAACTAACCGTATCAATCAGTAAAGATGAGTTTGATGATACTGGCATTTTTCTACGCTCACTTAAAAAAGCTCTTGCCGAGAAGAGTCAGTCATTTCAGACGCTATAACATTAACAACTTATGTATTGGCCAGTTTTGTTTACTCTGGTCAGTATATACGACTTTTTTATTTACTAATCATTTAAAAATACTGTTGTAAAACTTTAATTAAAGTTTTTTATGGGATCATTATGTCCTGCAAAAAATTATTTCTTCTTGAAGCGAAACTCTGGAGCCAAGTAAAGTTGTCTGTTCCTATCCATTTTCGTGACTGTTCAGGTTTGCCTAATTGATTACTTCAGTAAAAGATTTCGCTTACTTTCTTTGCAGCTTAAAATTTAATTCTCCACTACATAATAGTTATTTCATCTCCCTACTTAACCTCTTAATGAAGTTTGTAATGGACAACATTTCTGCCCTTCGTTAGAAACAGGGGGGCCATGCCAGATTTTGCGTCGCGCATCTCTCCTGTACTTGTCTCTACTCTTTTTACCCGATCTTATTTGTCCTGGCATTACCCCATTTCTTCCAAATGTTCAGTACTGGACGCACCTTTGAGTATCGAATAAACTGATTGTAAGATTTAAACTTACAACCTTGAGGCTTGAATATGGCCAGAACAATGACAGTGGATCTCGGAGATGAACTCCGGGATTTCATAGAATCCCTCATCGAATCAGGTGATTACCGTACACAGAGTGAAGTAATCCGCGAGTCGCTTCGTCTCCTGCGCGAAAAACAGGCAGAGTCACGTCTCCAGGCCCTGCGGGATTTACTGGCAGAAGGCCTGAGCAGCGGCGAACCTGTGGCGTGGGAAAAGGATGCGTTCCTGAAAAAAGTCAGGGCTGGTACGAGGGCTGCCGGTGAAAACCGTTAAAATCACGCCGAAAGCCAGTCAGGATCTGGAGGATATCTGGTATTACGGGCAGCACCATTTCGGTGAACAGCAGGCCGACAGATATATTAATCAGCTATCCGACATTTTTCATGTTATGAGTGCTCATAATATCGGCACTCCACGTCCTGAACTGGGGGAATACACATTCGCACTACCCGTTGAACGACATATGATTTATTTTCTGCAAACTGATACTGAAATTATTATTATCCGTATATTAAGTCAGCATCAGGATGCCGGTCGTCATCTTAACTGGCAGTAATCAGCAACCACATTGCGCTGCATGAAATATGACTCGGTTACAGGGGTGTACCTAGATCAGAATTCACGTAGCGCATCCTCTCCTTCCCTGCTCCCTCCTTTTTTGGTCCGATCCTGTTTGTCCTGGCATTACCCCAATTCTCCCAAAAACAGTCAAACTCCCTGCAAGCCGCGTCATGACTGGCTTCAGCATGGATCAGTCCTGAAAAAGGATCCTTTACCAATTTGGCTTTACCCGCAATAATGTGGGATAACACAACAAATGGATCCTTGCGCTGCGATTTATTGTGATGGCAGGATCGGACCATTCAGGTCAGAATAACTGTATTCATAACCAATGCATGCGCTACGTGAAAAATAGCCGATGAACAACATCATTCCCCTGCAGAATTCACCAGAACGCGTCTCCCTGTTGCCGATCGCACCGGGAGTAGATTTTGCGACCGCGGTGGCACTCCGCCGGATGGCCACTTCCACCGGCGCCACGCCGGCCTATCTGCTGGCACCGGAAGTGAGCGCCCTTCTCTTTTATATACCCGATCAGCGGCACCATATGTTGTTTGCCACCATGTGGAACACCGGTATCCGTATTGGTGAAGCCAGAACCCTGACGCCGGAGTCGTTTGATCTTGATGGTTTAAGGCCGTTTGTCCGGGTGCTGTCAGAGAAGGTGCGGGCACGTCGCGGGCGACCGCCAAAGGATGAGGTAAGACTGGTTCCGCTGACGGATGTGAATTTTGTGCGTCAGATGCAGAGCTGGATGGTGACCACCCGCCCCCGCCGGCGTGAGCCGTTGTGGTCTGTGACGGATGAGACCATGCGTAACTGGCTGAAGCAGGCTGTGAAACGGGCCGGTGAAGACGGGGTCCATTTTTCCATACCGGTGACACCACATACCTTCCGTCACAGCTATATCATGCACATGCTCTACCACCGTCAGCCGAAGAAAGTCATCCAGGCACTGGCCGGTCATAAGGATCCACGCTCGATGGAGGTGTATACCCGGGTGTTTGCACTGGAGCTGGCGGCCACGCTGGCGGTGCCATTCACCGGAGACGGCCGGGATGCGGCGGAGATCCTGCGTTCGCTCCCTCCGCAGACGTGAACATAGGGGTGAACATTTTCAGATTTTTTGTGCGCTAAATATATTGACTGAGGTGTGAATTATCACATGCCACAGTCAATATGGGGGGCTTCCTTCGCCCCGGAGTCACATATCACAGTCAACATTTACACACCATAGTCCATATTTACATATGACAGTGAATTTAACAGCGGTCTGATGGCATCAGTTCAGGAGGGAATATTGACTGTGGTATGCATTACACTCGCCACAGTCAAGAGAAAGAAAATTGACACGCTACAGTGAAGATTCTGCATATCACAGTCAATCTTCTGATTTCGAACTGTTGAGGGCTTCGGCCAGTTTTTTAGGATCGATCCCCGCCGCTTTCAGTGCCTTAATCACTTCATCGTAGTTCTGCTCCGGCGCCGTCTCTTCCTTCCTCGGCGCTTTTACCGTGCCACTGATAAGCTTCGGATTGCGGTAATGCACACTGAAGTATGTGGCGCGGCCACGTTTGAATTCGGTGTAATCCAGATAACCGATATCCCTGAGCTGCTCCATGGCCTTACGCACGGTATGGTTCTGCGTATAGACATTTGAGGTCAGGTTGAGCCGGTCACGCATACGTTTCATGGAGATGGGCGCCGGGTTCTGCGGAAGACTTTCGATATAGGTATACAGCGCCTGAGCAGACTCCTTACGCTGCAGGGCATCAATGGCTTTCAGGCGTAGCAGTACCCGCCGGTCCATATGATACAGCTCAAACAGCTTGGGCTCAGCCTTGATCTCCACGATATCTTCGTTGATATCATAGAAAGCGGACTGTACCAGATGCGTCGTCCAGCCTTTTGTCTCACTCTGGAATTTAAGCGTGACAGAGGCCAGTTTGAATAACGAATTGCTGATGCGATCACGCATTTTCTTGTTGGAGCGGCGGGAGTCAAATCCACACATTTTCACAAACTCGACAAATGAGAGTTCCAGTGTGTCCTTTTTCACGCCATACTCTGACATCGATCGGATGATCCCCAGCCAGACTTTAAAATCCGTATCCATGTCCAGACGCGATCCTGTGATCTTCACATCGTTGTACCCTTCGCTCCTGGCGATCGACAGCTGTACAAGCTCCTCAGTGGCATCTGTGACGTTTTTACGGTTAGTCTTGCTCCTGGAGGTGGATTTAAGCGTGGGAACGAACAGACCCAGCCTCATGAGCGCCACAGGCTGCACCGTACTGGCACTGTTGACATCCAGCTTAACAACTTCGCCGGTTGTCTTATCTATCTCCTGCAGATTAAGAGGTAACTCATTATTTTCGTTAGCCATTTTAAACACCAACAGTTATCCACAAAGGCAAGTATATACGCATGTCTCAGTCAACGGAAATACATACCTCAGTAAATACCGTTGCATATCACAGTATTAGAAAAGCCATACGACAGTCAATATTTTACCCATCACAGTCAATGGCCGTAGTGTCCTGGCGCAGTCAGGACGGGGCCTGCAACGATCCGGGGATCTCTTTATGATCTCAATATGATCTCTTAAGGGATCAATTACTGGATCGAAGGTATGAATAACCCTTCCCTGACATTTCAGTCTATTAATAAACCAGAAAGACATTGACCAGAACCCGAATCTCACAATAATTCAGCACATAAGTGTAAGGAATTGACTGCGGTATGCAGCTGAACAGACCCAGGGAGGATCACTCAACCCCCACAGAAGTTGCATGCTACAGTTAATATTTTACATATCGCAGTCAATTTTCATTACCGCGCGTCGCCTTAACATCATGTTTCTGAAGATAAAGCGCGTCAGTGCCTCATATAAACCCGTAGTCATTCCGCTTCCTCGCCGCACGCTCACTTCGCTCGCCTGCTTACTGCGGCGAGCGGTCGGATCATATTTATTGAGGTATGCAACCTGCTCATATCGTAGTAATGAAGTGATGATAATGTGAACAACTTTGCAATTTTCGTAAGACTTTGCGTTTTTATTGTTGCTTTGCATTAAAATCCAAGATTTAATAAAATGATGCAAAGTAATGATTAAAGGATGCTCAGATGGGACTGATGGATACGCTTGACCAGTGCATTACCGCCGGTCACGAGATGACAAAAGCCATAGCCGTGGCACAGTTTAACGATGACAGCCCGGAAGCGCGGAAAATCACCCGCCGGTGGCGTATAGGTGAAGCAGCTGATTTAGTGGGTGTTTCCTCCCAGGCAATCAGGGATGCAGAAAAAGCCGGAAGGCTACCGCACCCGGATATGGAAACGCGTGGAAGAGTTGAGCAACGTGTCGGCTACACGATTGAGCAGATCAATCATATGCGGGATGTATTCGGTACTCGCCTTCGGCGTTCAGAAGACTCTTTCCCACCGGTTATTGGTGTCGCTGCTCATAAAGGAGGGGTTTATAAAACGTCCGTCTCTGTTCACCTTGCACAGGATCTTGCCCTGAAAGGTTTACGTGTCCTGCTTGTCGAAGGTAACGATCCTCAGGGTACCGCCTCTATGTATCACGGTTGGGTGCCCGATCTTCATATTCATGCAGAAGATACGCTCCTTCCCTTCTATCTTGGTGAAAAGGATGATGCCGGCTATGCGGTTAAACCCACCTGCTGGCCAGGACTGGATATCATTCCGTCGTGCCTCGCATTGCATCGCATCGAAACAGAGCTCATGGGGAAATTCGACGAAGGCAAACTGCCGACCGATCCACACCTCATGTTACGCCTGGCAATTGAAACTGTTGCCCATGATTACGATGTCATTGTCATAGACAGCGCACCAAACCTGGGGATTGGCACCATTAATGTGGTCTGTGCTGCTGATGTACTGATCGTACCGACCCCCGCTGAGTTGTTTGACTACACCTCTGCCCTGCAATTCTTCGATATGCTTCGTGATTTGCTGAAAAATGTGGATCTGAAAGGATTCGAACCTGATGTTCGTATTCTCCTGACCAAATACAGTAATAATAATGGCTCTCAGTCCCCGTGGATGGAAGAACAGATCAGGGATGCCTGGGGCGGCATGGTACTGAAGAATGTCGTTCGTGAAACAGACGAAGTGGGTAAAGGTCAGATCCGAATGAGAACAGTTTTTGAACAGGCCATTGATCAGCGCTCTTCTACCGGAGCATGGCGAAATGCCCTTTCCATCTGGGAGCCTGTCTGTAATGAAATTTTTGATCGACTGATTAAACCTCGCTGGGAGATCAGATAATGAAGCGCGCACCTGTCATTCCACGAAACACGATAAAAAGTACATCAGTTGATACCGTTCAGTCTCCGGCGCCTGCAGCACCTATGGTGGATTCACTGATTGCCCGGGTTGGCGCGATGGCCCGTGGAAATACGGTTTCACTTCCGGTCTGTGGCCGTGAAGTCAAATTCACCCTCGAAGCCATTCCGGGAAACGCCGTTGAGGAAATGTCCCGGGTCTGGTCAGGTAATGAACGTGATCAGGAATTACTGACTGAGGATGCCCTGGATGATTTGATCCCCTCTTTTCTTCTGGCGGGACAACAGACCCCGGCTTTTGGACGCCGGGTATCTGGTGTCATTGAGGTGGCTGACGGGAGCCGCCGGCGTAAAGCTGCGATCCTGACTTCCAGTGATTATCGTATATTGGTTGGTGAACTTGATGATGAGCAGATGTCGGCCTTATCCCGGCTGGGTAACGACTATCGCCCCACCAGTGCTTATGAGCGTGGTCAGCGTTATGCGTATCGACTGGAACATGAATTTGCAGGCAATATCTCTGCACTGGCAGATGCGGAAAATATTTCCAGAAAAATTATTTCTCGCTGTCTGAACACCGCCAGGCTTCCGAAAAACGTGGTAGCCCTCTTCTCTCACCCGGGAGAGTTGTCGGCCCGTGCCGGAGAATCGCTTCTTAAATCTTTTGCAGGCAAAGAGAGTCTGCTGGAGAAACAGGCTGCTGAACTTCATGATCAGAGGAAAGCGGGGGTCATTTTTGAAGCGGATGAATTGATTTCTCTGTTAACCGCGGTACTGAAAAAATCGACCTCACCCCGTGAAAATCTGAGTTCCCGACATCAGTATGCACCAGGAGCGACTGCTCTCTATAAAGGGGACAAGGTCATTTTTAACCTCGACAGAAGTCGTCTGCCTGTTGAATGTATTGATAAGATTGAAGCTATTCTTAAGGAACTTGAAGCCAGGACATCCTGATAGCCGTTTTCAAATCACTTCCTCATGTGACCTCTCTTCTGACAGACCAGCAGGAAAAATCGGCTGGTCTTTTTGTTAGTGTTTTTTTCTTATATCCCGAATTCACTTTATACAGAAATAGTCAATTTCAGTATTTATTGCCCCTGAAAGATTCGTTTTAGGGGGGATTGCGCTATCAGTAACATCCAACTGGCGGTATATTGTAAGCGTTCCTGGTGAGGCAATAGTGCATGTGGGACCACGGTCCCACCCGCAGTATAAATGCCAGAGACTGACTGGGACCACGGTCCCGCCTGCAGTGTAAATGTCAGAGGCTGACTGGGACCACGGTCCCGCCTGTAGATCCGAGAGCTAACAGGAATCGTAATTTCTTCGGTATGACGGAAGATCTTATAGTGATTTCTGAAGATTTACTTTCATTAGCCAGGTATGTGCCAGAGAATCCACGCATGGTTTTCGAAAGTTGCCCTGAAATTTATTTACCACACTGGCTTCGCAGCCTGTCGAATTCCTGTATTGATTTAGCAAAAGTCGATGGCCATTTTCCAAAGGATTCGTTTACAGACGCTATTGCTGCCTCCTGGTTAGCATAACCCATCGATGCTAACGATGCTTGCTGTACTGTCATCGAGATCTTTAGTGCAATTGCTGACAGTGGGAGTGGTGCATAGGCACTAATAGCAAACCCCTGCGTTATGACAGGTCCTGCGACTTTCGCTAAATCTTCGGGTTTTTTTGATGGAGGAAATACAGAATAATTAATTAAGTCACCGATGGATGCCATAAACTCTGCTGAGTGTTCCCTGAGTATCCTTTCATTTGTATTAATTCTGGATATACAGGATGATTTTTCATTGATAACCGCCGACTGATGTACCCCCAGCCAGCTAAAAAAAACTAGTAAGTGCGACACCTGCAAGCGTACATAAAACTGCAAATCCTGGATGGCTGGCAATACGGCCTGTTACAGTTTTCTCTTCGATCATATCCTTACCTGTATCATTCGTTTTTGATTTTGTTACGATCATCTACTTTCCCTTTTCATGACAGTAGGTTCGAGGAAAGAATAGCTATTCAATAGTGGTCCCGGAAAGCGTATGCGGGTAACCTGATAGCCGATTTATAATATATGCATTACGCTTACTGCCTCTTTCTTTAAGTTAACTTTTTTGATCTTGGCAGTGTAATTCCCTGTTAAGTTTTTGATTACAGCTATTCTTATTCTTTCAAATTACTTGGTTACATACGTATCCAACTATTGGTGTTCAATGGAACTATGGTTCGAGCTTTTTAGATAGTTCCTGAGTACCGACTGGGACCATGGTCCCAGTCGCCGGTATAGTGGTATGAATACCAACCGGGACCACGGTCCCACCTGCCGGCATGGTGGTATGAGTGTCGACCGGGACCA
>NZ_JBEAIL010000027.1:0-87023 GCF_040064495.1 Klebsiella sp. CN_Kp097
GCCTGTCACGCAGGGGGTCGCGGGTTCGAGTCCCGTCCGTTCCGCCACTTATTTATATTAAGCCTGCTATATTAGCGGGCTTAATAGCGAGAAAAATTTAGGGGCGTAGCTCAGTTGGTAGAGCACCGGTCTCCAAAACCGGGTGTCGCGAGTTCGAGTCTCTCCGCCCCTGCCATATATAATCCTTTGCTTCGGCAAAGGATTTTTTTTGTCTTTAATTTCTCCCATCACTCTGCCTTTCCGGTTTTTTAGCCACTCCATCCATGGAGTCAGATCGCTATTCCAGGATGCTGCTTTTCAGGATCTCGCGAATATGTGCCTGCTTATCGCTATTTTGTAGCCAAATGGCATACAGAGGACGTGAAAGGGTCGCGCTATCGGTCACCGTGTGCAGGCCAGTTTTCTGCTGTGCCCAACTAACGGGTAACCAGGTACAACCATTCAAGGTAGTGAGCTGTTGATAAGCCAGTTCTGCGGAGCTCGTCGTCAGTAGCGGTACATCATCGCTGCCGATCAAACCCACTTCGTTTTGCTGGAAGTCCGGTCCCCATTCCAGCCGCAGGTAGTTCAAATCATTCTTATTTTTTCCCGGCGCGGCACAATAGAGCGCCAGGGTGAAATGACCCAATAACTGGCTGCTTAATTCATCCATCTTCGGTGATTCTGTGGTGATCAGGAGATCGAGCTGGCGTTCATGCAACTGCTTCACTAATGACTGGCGTTGAGCTATCCGCGCCTCAAATTGCAGATTATAGGGATCTTTGTAGAGCGTCCCCAGCCAACCGTTCAATAGGCATTCCCATAGCGACGCGCTGGCACCGATCGAAAACTCATTATGGCGAGAAGAGTGGGCGACCTCCTTACGCGCGGCCTGCCAGGTATTCATCAACGTTTCGGCATAGGGCAACAGTTTCTCACCGGCTGACGTCAGGCGAATATTGTTACGATGGCGGGTGAATAAATTTACGCCCAGCTGGTTCTCCAACTGACGAATGCGGAAGCTAACCGCTGATTGTGTTAAATAAAGCGCTTCCGCTGCCCGCCCAAAGTGGCGAGTTCTGCTCACTTCAAGGAAAGTTTTGAGCAATTCCGTGTCCACACTCTTCTCCGCAAAATTATTTGTCGTGATGATTTAAATGTTTTGTTTGACGCTCTGTCAAGCGTAACTAATACTCCGCGCCATAAATAGCTCGGCCAAAGAATCAGGAGCGTGTAGGATGGCGGAAAGCTTTACGACGACTAATCGTTTTTTCGACAATAAAAATTATCCACGCGGGTTCTCCCGTCACGGTGATTTCACCATCAAAGAGGCGCAACTGCTTGAACGTCATGGTTACGCCTTTAATGAGCTGGAATTGGGCAAACGCGAGCCTGTTACCGAAGATGAAAAACAATTCGTTGCGGTATGCCACGGCGAACGTGAGCCGGTGACCGAAGCGGAACGCGTTTGGATTAAGTATATGGCGCGAATCAAACGTCCGAAGCGTTTTCACACCTTATCTGGCGGTAAGCCGCAGGTTGAAGGCGCTGAAGACTACACTGAAAGCGACGATTAAAAAAAAGGGCGAAAGCCCTTTTTTTATGCCATCAGCGTCTGCAGGTGATTTAACATACGGTCGATAGCCCGGTAGCTTAGCGCCTCCTGCAAATGATGACGTTCGATATCCCTATCCTCATTAAGATCGGCGATAGTACGCGCAACTTTCAGTAAACGTTGCCATGCGCGGATTGAAAGCCCTAATAGTGAGAGCGTCTGTTCCAGCCATATCGCGTCGTCTTCTTTCAGCTTGCACCAGACTTTTATCTCCCCGCTGTCCAGTTGTGCATTAAGTTTATTCTGCCGTGCGAGCTGTCTGTCGCGCGCCGCGAATACCCGTAGACGAATGGTGGCGCTTCGCTCTTCGCCAACGCCACCCCGGCTTAATACGCCCGGTGGAGGGAGTGGAATCTCAAGCGAGAGATCGAAGCGGTCGAGAAATGGCCCTGACAATCGGCCCAGATAGCGCAGGGTCTGTTCCGGTGTGGCCCGATTATGCTGACCCTGGTAATGTCCTGTTGGGCTGGGATTCATGGCGGCAATCAACTGAAATCGCGCAGGATAGTCAATCTTAGCCCGAGTGCGGGAAAGATGAATTTTTCCTGATTCAATGGGCTCTCGTAGTGCATCCAGAACCCGACGCTCGAATTCAGGTAGTTCATCAAGAAACAGAATACCGTTATGCGCCAGGGAGATCTCCCCAGGGGCAGGGATTGAGCCGCCGCCGACCATCGCCGTTAGCGAAGCGCTGTGGTGAGGGGCACGAAAAGGCCGCCGACGCCACTGACGCGTAACGTAATGAGCATTGACGAGGCTGAGGATAGCAGCGCTTTCCAGCGCTTCCTGGTTGCTTAGTGGCGGTAAAAGCCCCGGCAAACGGCTGGCGAGCATCGTCTTCCCTGTACCCGGTGGACCCATCAAGAGTAAATTGTGACCGCCAGCTGCGACTATCTCCAGCGCGCGTTTTCCCTGCTGTTGGCCAATGACATCGCCGAGATCGTCATAATCGTCCTCTCCCGCAGTTATTTCACCAGTCGGCGGCTGCAGAGTATGTTTCCCTTCCAGAAACGCACAGACTTCCTGCAGGTGGCCTGCTATAAGGCACTCATTGCCGTTAATCAAGCCGACCTCTTCGGCGTTATCTCCAGCAACGACAATCTGCCTCCCGACTTTTATCGCTTCCATAGCGCTGGATATTGCCCCAGGAACGCCGCGTAACGCGCCTGTAAGCGCTAATTCGCCAATAAACTCATACTGATTAAGTTTCGGGGCGGCAAGCTGCTGCGAAGCGACCAGGAGCGCGAGAGCGATAGGTAAATCATATCTCCCGCCCTCTTTCGGCAGATCGGCTGGGGCAAGGTTTATGGTTATCTTCTTTGCCGGAAAGCTGTAGCCGCTGTTAATAATGGCGCTACGTACCCGATCGCGGGCTTCCTTTACCGTGGTTTCCGGCAGACCGACCATCGTCAAACCGGGTAGTCCGTTGCTGATATGGACTTCGACGGTAATTAGCGGCGCGCTGACCCCGAGCGCCGCGCGGGTATAGACAATTGCGAGTGACATAACGCCTCCTGAGCGGAATGATTATGTCTATTCATAGAGTTTCATGAACCTGGGAATATTTAACTTTACGACGCCTGTTCCAGACAATTGTCTGCAAAATTTTGCATTTTTATTATTTTGGGAGGGCATACGCAAATCCGTCATGACGCCGTTTTAATGCCGTAAAACACGGATGCAAACGCGAGAATAAGCTGAATTTTTTTCATTTTATTTTTTTCTTTTTAAAAACAACTGGTTTAATAAAAATCGTTAGCAAGATCAGAAAATGGAACATAAAAAAATCTTGTGCTTAATGTGATGTCTGTGGTAACTCTTTAGGTATTCCTTCGAACAAGAAGCCAGAAAGAACAGAAAATGACAGCCCTTCTACGAGTGATTAGCCTGGTCGTGATTAGCGTGGTGGTGATTATTATCCCACCGTGCGGGGCTGCACTTGGACGAGGAAAGGCTTAGAAATCAAGCCTTAACGAACTAAGACCCCCGCACCGAAAGGTCCGGGGGTTTTTTTATAACTTAAAAAACATAAGCGAGGAGCAGAAGATGAGTTATAGCATAAAATTCTGTTTCTCCCGATCTATGACGGGGAAGTAACTATGAACGGGGCGCAGTGGGTGGTACATGCTTTGCGAACACAGGGGGTCGACACGGTATTTGGCTATCCGGGTGGCGCGATTATGCCGGTTTACGATGCTTTGTATGACGGCGGCGTGGAACATCTGCTGTGTCGGCACGAGCAAGGCGCCGCAATGGCCGCCATCGGTTATGCCCGCGCGACCGGCAAAACTGGTGTTTGCATCGCCACTTCCGGCCCTGGCGCCACCAACCTGATCACCGGTTTGGCTGACGCGTTACTTGATTCTGTACCTGTTGTCGCCATCACCGGTCAAGTGGCGGCGCCGTTTATCGGCACCGATGCTTTTCAGGAAGTGGACGTTCTTGGTTTGTCGCTGGCCTGCACCAAACACAGTTTCCTCGTGCAGTCGTTGGAAGAGCTGCCGCGCGTCATTGCGGAAGCTTTCCAGGTGGCAAACTCAGGCCGTCCTGGCCCGGTACTGGTTGATATTCCAAAAGATATCCAGTTGGCTAAAGGCGAATTAGATCCGCATTTCTCCACCGTCCCTGATGATGTTGAGTTCCCGCACACACAAGTCGAGCAGGCGTTAGCGATGCTTGCGCAGTCCCACAAGCCAATGCTGTACGTGGGCGGCGGTGTTGGAATGGCACAGGCGGTACCGGCCGTGCGCGAATTTCTGGCGGTGACGCAGATGCCGGTAACCTGCACCCTGAAAGGGTTGGGTGCCGTCGCCGCGGATTATCCGTATTACCTTGGCATGCTGGGTATGCACGGAACCAAGGCAGCAAACCTGGCGGTGCAGGAGTGCGATTTATTAATCGCCGTCGGCGCCCGTTTTGATGACCGGGTTACCGGCAAGCTGAATACCTTTGCCCCGCACGCCAAAGTAATCCATATGGATATTGACCCGGCTGAGCTGAACAAACTGCGCCAGGCGCACGTCGCCTTAACCGGAGATTTAAACGCCATGCTGCCAGCGTTGCAGCAGCCGTTGGCCATCGATGCGTGGCGCGAGCACAACGCGCAGCTGCGCGCGGAGCACGCCTGGCGTTACGATCATCCCGGCGAGGCAATCTACGCGCCGCTGTTGCTCAAGCAGCTTTCCGATCGCAAACCGGCGGATTGCGTCGTGACGACCGATGTCGGCCAGCACCAAATGTGGTCGGCCCAGCACATGACCTATACCCGCCCGGAAAACTTCATCACTTCCAGCGGCCTCGGCACCATGGGTTTTGGTCTGCCGGCAGCCGTTGGCGCGCAGGTGGCTCGCCCGGACGATACGGTTATCTGTATCTCCGGCGATGGCTCTTTCATGATGAACGTGCAGGAGCTGGGCACCGTTAAGCGCAAGCAATTACCGTTGAAAATCGTGCTGCTGGATAACCAACGTTTAGGCATGGTTCGCCAGTGGCAGCAGCTTTTTTTCCAGGAGCGTTACAGCGAAACCACGCTTACCGATAATCCTGATTTTCTTACGCTGGCCAGCGCTTTTGGCATTCCAGGCCAGCACATCACCCGTAAAGACCAGGTTGAAGCGGCACTCGACACCATGCTTTCGAGCCAGGGGCCATACCTGCTTCATGTCTCAATCGATGAACTTGAGAATGTCTGGCCGTTGGTGCCGCCCGGCGCCAGTAATGCAGAAATGCTGGAGAAATTATCATGATGCAACATCAGGTCGCTTTACAGGCTCGCTTCAACCCCGAAACCTTAGAACGCGTGCTGCGCGTGGTGCGCCATCGCGGTTTTCAAATTTGCTCAATGAATATGGAAACCGCGTCGGATGCGCAAAACATAAATATCGAGCTGACCGTTGCCAGCCAGCGGCCCGTCGAATTACTGTTTAGTCAGTTACGCAAACTGGTCGACGTCGCCTGCGTCGAGATCCAGCAACCCACATCACAACAAATCCGCGCCTGAGCGCAGAGGAATAAAAACAATGACGACGAAGAAAGCTGATTACATTTGGTTCAATGGCGAGATGACCCCATGGGGCGAGGCGAAAGTACACGTCATGTCCCACGCGTTGCACTACGGGACTTCGGTATTCGAAGGTATCCGCTGCTACGATTCTCACAAAGGGCCAGTGGTGTTCCGCCATCGTGAACACATGCAGCGTCTGCATGATTCAGCAAAAATCTACCGTTTCCCGGTTTCTCAGAGCGTTGACGAGCTGATGGAAGCCTGCCGCGAAGTTATCCGTACCAATAAACTGACCAGCGCTTATATCCGTCCGCTGGTGTTTGTTGGCGATGTTGGCATGGGCGTTAACCCGCCGGACGGCTATAAAACCGACGTTATCATCGCGGCGTTCCCGTGGGGTGCATACCTTGGCGCAGAAGCGCTGGAGCAGGGGATCGATGCGATGGTTTCTTCCTGGAACCGCGCGGCGCCAAACACCATCCCAACCGCAGCGAAAGCGGGCGGCAACTATCTCTCCTCTCTGCTGGTCGGCAGCGAAGCGCGTCGTCACGGTTATCAGGAAGGTATCGCGCTGGACGTTAACGGCTATATCTCCGAAGGCGCAGGCGAAAACCTGTTTGAGGTGAAAGATGGCGTGCTGTTTACTCCGCCGTTTACCTCTTCCGCGCTGCCGGGTATCACCCGCGACGCCATCATCAAACTGGCGAAAGATCTCGGTATCGAAGTCCGCGAGCAGGTGCTGTCCCGCGAATCTCTGTACCTGGCGGATGAAGTGTTCATGTCCGGTACCGCTGCGGAAATCACGCCGGTACGCAGCGTTGACGGTATCCAGGTTGGCGCAGGCCGCCGTGGCCCGGTGACCAAACGCATTCAGGAAGCCTTCTTTGGCCTCTTCACCGGTGAAACGGAAGATAAATGGGGCTGGCTGGATCCGGTAAGTAAGTGATTAAAAATGGGACGGCACGCACCGTCCCATTGCATAAACAGAGATGGGAGTAAAAAGAGCATGCCTAAGTACCGTTCCGCCACCACCACACATGGCCGCAATATGGCGGGCGCCCGCGCGCTGTGGCGCGCAACCGGGATGACCGATGCCGATTTCGGCAAACCGATCATCGCCGTTGTTAACTCCTTTACCCAGTTTGTACCAGGGCACGTGCATCTGCGCGATCTCGGCAAACTGGTTGCCGAGCAAATTGAAGCTGCTGGCGGCGTTGCTAAAGAATTCAACACCATCGCGGTGGATGATGGGATCGCCATGGGGCACGGGGGTATGCTCTATTCACTGCCATCCCGCGAGCTCATCGCCGATTCAGTCGAGTACATGGTTAACGCCCACTGCGCCGATGCTATGGTCTGTATCTCTAACTGCGACAAAATCACCCCGGGGATGCTGATGGCCTCCCTGCGTTTGAATATTCCGGTGATCTTTGTCTCCGGCGGTCCGATGGAAGCCGGGAAAACCAAGCTGTCTGACAAAATCATCAAGTTGGATCTGGTTGATGCCATGATCCAGGGGGCAGACCCGAAAGTCTCTGACGATCAGAGCGAACAGGTGGAGCGTTCCGCCTGTCCGACCTGCGGTTCGTGCTCGGGGATGTTCACCGCGAACTCAATGAACTGCCTGACCGAAGCATTAGGCCTGTCGCAGCCGGGTAATGGTTCTCTGCTGGCGACCCATGCCGACCGTAAAACGCTGTTCCTCAACGCCGGTAAACGTATCGTTGAACTGACTAAACGCTACTACGAGCAGGACGACGCCTCCGCTCTGCCGCGCAATATCGCCAGCAAGGCGGCATTTGAAAACGCCATGACTCTCGATATCGCAATGGGCGGCTCAACCAATACCGTACTGCATCTGCTGGCGGCGGCGCAGGAAGCCGAAATCGACTTCACCATGAGTGATATCGACAAGCTGTCCCGCAAAGTGCCGCAGCTGTGCAAAGTGGCGCCGAGTACGCAGAAATACCATATGGAAGATGTGCACCGCGCCGGCGGCGTGCTGGGGATCCTCGGCGAACTGGATCGCGCCGGTTTACTCAACCGCGATGTCAAAAACGTCCTTGGCCTGACCCTGCCGCAGACCCTGGAACAGTACGATGTGATGGTGACCCAGGATGACGCGGTGAAAAAAATGTTCCGCGCCGGCCCGGCGGGGATCCGTACCACCCAGGCGTTCTCGCAGGATTGCCGCTGGGATACGCTGGATGACGACCGCGCCGAGGGATGTATCCGTTCTCTGGAACATGCCTACAGTAAAGACGGTGGCCTGGCGGTCCTGTATGGCAACTTTGCCGAAAACGGCTGTATCGTCAAAACCGCCGGCGTGGACGATAGCATCCTGAAATTTACCGGCCCGGCGAAAGTTTATGAAAGCCAGGATGAAGCGGTTGAGGCCATCCTCGGTGGCAAAGTCGTGGAAGGCGACGTCGTGGTTATTCGCTATGAAGGGCCGAAAGGCGGGCCGGGAATGCAGGAGATGCTCTATCCGACCACTTTCCTGAAGTCCATGGGGCTTGGCAAAGCGTGCGCGTTGATCACCGATGGCCGTTTCTCCGGCGGCACCTCCGGGCTTTCCATCGGCCACGTATCGCCGGAAGCCGCGAGCGGCGGCAACATCGCGATCATCGAAGATGGCGACATGATTGCTATCGATATTCCGAACCGCGGTATTCAGCTGCAGCTCAGCGATGCCGAAATCGCCGCCCGTCGCGAAGCGCAAGAAGCGCGTGGCGATAAGGCGTGGACGCCGAAAGACCGCGAGCGCCAGGTCTCCTTCGCGCTGCGCGCTTACGCCAGCCTCGCGACCAGTGCCGACAAGGGCGCCGTGCGCGATAAATCAAAACTTGGGGGTTAATCATGGCCGAGTCGCAACCCCTATCCGCCGCCCCTGAGGGGGCGGAGTATCTCCGGGCGGTACTGCGCGCGCCGGTTTATGAAGCGGTGCAGAAAACGCCGCTGCAAAAAATGGATAAGCTCTCTTCGCGGCTGGATAACGTTATTCTGGTGAAACGCGAAGACCGCCAGCCGGTGCATAGCTTTAAGCTGCGCGGCGCCTACGCGATGATGTCCGGCCTGACGGCGGAACAAAAATCAAATGGCGTGATCACCGCTTCGGCGGGTAATCATGCGCAGGGCGTGGCGTTCTCTGCCTCCCGGCTGGGTGTTAAGGCGCTGATCGTGATGCCGGTAGCGACCGCCGATATCAAAGTCGATGCCGTTCGCGGCTTTGGCGGCGAAGTGCTACTACACGGCGCCAACTTTGACGAAGCGAAAGCCCGCGCGATTGAGCTGGCGCAGCAGCAGGGGTTTACCTGGGTGCCGCCGTTCGATCACCCGATGGTCATCGCCGGTCAGGGAACGCTGGCGCTGGAGCTGCTGCAGCAGGATGCCCACATTGACCGCGTATTCGTCCCGGTTGGCGGCGGCGGTCTGGCGGCAGGCGTGGCGGTGCTTATCAAGCAACTGATGCCGCAGATTAAAGTGATAGCGGTCGAAGCGGAAGATTCGGCGTGTCTGAAAGCGGCGCTGGATGCCGGTCACCCGGTGGATCTGCCGCGCGTCGGTTTGTTCGCTGAAGGCGTGGCGGTGAAGCGCATCGGCGATGAAACGTTCCGTGTATGCCAGGAGTATCTGGACGACATCATCACCGTCGATAGCGATGCTATCTGCGCGGCGATGAAAGATCTGTTCGAAGATGTGCGGGCGGTAGCGGAGCCCTCCGGCGCGCTGGCGCTGGCGGGGATGAAAAAGTATATCGCCCAGCATAACATCCGCGGCGAGCGTCTGGCTCACATCCTGTCCGGCGCCAACGTTAACTTCCACGGACTACGCTACGTTTCTGAGCGTTGCGAGCTCGGGGAGCAGCGCGAAGCGCTGCTGGCGGTGACGATACCGGAGGAGAAGGGGAGTTTTCTTAAGTTCTGCCAGCTACTGGGCGGCCGTTCAGTCACCGAGTTCAACTACCGTTTTGCCGATGCCAAAGATGCCTGTATTTTCGTTGGCGTGCGGCTGAGCCGCGGGCTGGATGAGCGTAAAGAGATCCTCGATTTACTGAGCGAAGGCGGCTACAGCGTGGTCGATCTTTCCGATGACGAAATGGCGAAACTGCACGTGCGTTATATGGTCGGCGGACGGCCGTCTAAACCGCTGCAGGAGCGCCTGTTTAGCTTCGAGTTCCCGGAATCACCAGGCGCGCTGCTCAAGTTTCTGCACACTCTCGGCACCCACTGGAATATTTCGCTGTTCCACTATCGTAGCCACGGCACCGATTTTGGCCGCGTTCTGGCGGCGTTTGAGCTTGGCGAGCATGAGCCGGACTTCGAAACCCGTCTTAATGAACTGGGCTACGAGTGTCATGACGAAACCCATAACCCGGCGTTCCGCTTTTTCCTCGCGGGCTAGTGGTTAGGCAGGATTTTCCAGAACGCATCAATAAGCGGCTCGTACAGCCGCTTTTTTTGTGCGCAGACACCCAGCTCAAATGGTGTTTTCTCATCGCTGCGATCGAGGATCATCACGCGATTGCGGACCGGCTCGGGGCTGTTTTCCAGCACCACTTCCGGCAGTAGCGCCACGCCGCAGCCGAGGGCGACCATCGATACCATGGCTTCATGGCCGCCGACGGTGGCGTAAATGGATGGATTGCTGATTTTATGGCGACGGAACCACAGCTCGATGCGGCGGCGCACCGGGCCCTGATCGGCCATGATAAACGGCACCGTTGCCCAGTCGGGATGTTCGACCGTCACCTGATTGCGCACCGGGCAGGGCAACGCCGGGGCAATCAGTACCACCGCAAGATTTTCCAGCATCGAAAACGCCACCGAGCCCGGCAGCGTCTCCGGCTTACCGGCAATGGCCAGATCGGCTTCTCCAGTGACCACTTTTTCCATCGCATCAGCGGCGTCGCCGGTCGATAACTTTATCTCTACCGAAGGATGCGCGGCGCGAAAGCGGTCGAGAATCGGCGGCAGATGGCTGTAAGCGGCGGTCACGGAGCAGAAAATATGTAGCTCGCCGGAGAGCGACGGCCCCTGCTGGTCGATGGCGTGGCGCAGTTGCTGATACTGCAATAAAGTCTGCTGGGCAAAGGTGCGGAGTTCTTCGCCGGCCTCGGTTAGGGTTACGGTGCGATTATCGCGAACGAACAGCGGCTGGCCGAGGTCTTCTTCCAGGCGTTGAATCTGCCGCGAAAGCGTGGAGGGGCTGACATGCATAGCCCGCGCGCTGCGGCCAAAATGGCGGCTTTCCGCCAGATGCAGAAAGGTTTTCAGATCGCGTAAATCCATGGCTCAATCCCCTGAAAATAACGTTGCAGTTATTGCAATGTGATGTTGTGAATATATCAATTTTCGCAACGAAATTCCTGTCATATAGTGGGTTCATTCTCGCAAAACGCGAACCGAACAATAAGCACGACAACACAACATCACGAGGTATCACCATGGCTAACTACTTCAACACACTGAATCTGCGCCAGCAGCTGGCTCAGCTGGGCAAATGCCGCTTTATGGGGCGCGATGAATTTGCCGACGGCGCAAGCTATCTTCAGGGTAAAAAAGTAGTCATCGTCGGCTGTGGCGCGCAGGGCCTGAATCAGGGGCTGAACATGCGTGACTCCGGCCTGGATATCTCCTATGCGCTGCGTAAAGAAGCGATCGCCGAGAAGCGCGCATCCTGGCGTAAAGCGACCGAAAACGGCTTCAAAGTGGGTACCTATGAAGAGCTGATCCCGCAGGCTGACCTGGTCGTCAACCTGACTCCGGACAAACAGCACTCTGACGTTGTGCGTTCCGTACAGCCGCTGATGAAAGACGGCGCGGCGTTGGGTTACTCCCACGGCTTCAACATCGTTGAAGTGGGCGAGCAGATCCGCAAAGACATCACCGTGGTGATGGTGGCGCCGAAGTGCCCGGGTACCGAAGTTCGTGAAGAGTACAAACGCGGTTTCGGCGTGCCGACGCTTATCGCCGTACACCCGGAAAACGATCCGAAAGGCGAAGGTATGGCCATTGCTAAAGCCTGGGCAGCGGCGACCGGCGGCCATCGTGCGGGCGTTCTGGAATCCTCTTTCGTGGCGGAAGTAAAATCTGACCTGATGGGCGAGCAGACCATCCTCTGCGGTATGCTGCAGGCGGGTTCTCTGCTGTGCTTCGACAAGCTGGTGGCTGAAGGTACCGATCCGGCCTACGCGGAAAAACTGATTCAGTTCGGTTGGGAAACCATCACCGAAGCGCTGAAGCAAGGCGGCATCACCCTGATGATGGATCGCCTGTCTAATCCGGCGAAACTGCGTGCTTACGCGCTGTCAGAACAGCTGAAAGAGATCATGGCGCCGCTGTTCCAGAAACATATGGATGACATCATCTCCGGCGAATTCTCTTCCGGCATGATGGCTGACTGGGCGAACGACGACAAAAAACTGCTGACCTGGCGTGAAGAGACCGGTAAAACCGCGTTCGAAACCGCGCCGCAGTATGAAGGTAAAATCGGCGAGCAGGAGTACTTCGATAAAGGCGTTCTGATGATTGCAATGGTGAAAGCGGGCGTTGAACTGGCCTTCGAAACCATGGTTGATTCCGGCATCATCGAAGAGTCCGCTTACTACGAATCGCTGCACGAGCTGCCGCTTATCGCCAACACAATCGCCCGTAAGCGCCTGTATGAAATGAACGTGGTTATCTCCGATACCGCGGAGTACGGTAACTACCTGTTCTCTTATGCTTGCGTACCGCTGCTGAAAGAGTTCATGACCACTCTGCAGACCGGCGACCTGGGCAAAGCGATTGCTGAAGGCGCGGTGGATAACGCTCAGCTGCGCGACGTAAACGAAGCGATTCGCAGCCACGCTATCGAAGCGGTGGGTAAAAAACTGCGCGGTTATATGACCGATATGAAGCGTATCGCGGTTGCCGGCTGATTCCTCGTCGTCTTTCGACTTGCCGATGCGTTGGCTACGGTACGTACACCCCAGTCACATAGGAATCTATGTTCCTGGGGATGTACTTCCTTACCGCCTTCCGGCAAGCCGAAATCCATAGAGGAATGGATTTGTTTAGTAGGCCTGATAAGCGAAGCGCCATCAGGCAAAAACCCGGAGATTAAGATCCCCGGGTTTTTTATTATTTCCGGTACAGCACTTTGATGATGTGGTAACCGAACTGGGTATGCAGCGGGCCGGTTGGCTCCAGTTCCGGGCAGGAGAAAACCACTTTATCGAATGCCGGAACCATCTGGCCCTGGCGGAATTCGCCCAGATCGCCGCCGCGTTTTCCTGACGGGCAGATAGAGTGTTTTTTCGCCAGCTTGCCGAAGTCGGCGCCGTTTTTGAGCTGCTCAAGCAGATCGAGAGCCAGTTTCTCTTCTTTTACCAGGATATGCAGTGCTGCCGCTGTTTTAGCCATGATTGCGCCTTGATTGAGTTGGAATAAATCAGGGCGCCATAGTAACACGCGCTAGCGGCGATACAGCACCTTGATGATATGGTAGCCAAATTTGGTTTGTACCGGGCCATAGGGTTTGAGCAGCGGACAGCTGAACACGGCTTTATCAAACGGAGCGACCATTGCGCCCTGCTGGAACTCCCCCAGATCGCCGCCATGGCGTCCGGACGGGCATTTTGAGTAGCGCTTTGCCAGATGATCGAAGCTGACGCCCCGTTCCAGCTTGGCGAGAATCTCGTGTGCCAGTTTTTCTTCTTTGACCAGAATATGCAGGGCCGCTGCGCTTTTTGCCATTACCGGAGCCTCAGGATGAATTGCGTGGCTGACACTTTACCATCAGCCGGTAAATCTCGGCCTCGCTTTCTGCTACAATCCACACCCCGTTCGAAGATTGAGCAATATTCCCATGCGTTTAAACCCTGGCCAACAACAAGCCGTCGAATTCGTTACCGGACCGTGCCTGGTGCTGGCGGGCGCCGGTTCCGGTAAGACCCGCGTTATTACGAATAAAATCGCCCACCTGATCCGCGGCTGCGGTTATCAGGCGCGCCATATCGCGGCCGTTACCTTTACTAACAAGGCCGCCCGCGAAATGAAAGAGCGCGTCGGGCAAACGCTGGGGCGAAAAGAGGCGCGCGGGCTGATGATTTCCACCTTCCACACCCTGGGGCTGGATATCATCAAACGTGAATACGCCGCGCTGGGAATGAAATCCAACTTTTCCTTGTTCGATGATACCGACCAGGTCGCGCTGCTCAAAGAGCTCACCGAAGGGTTGATCGAAGATGACAAAGTGGTGTTGCAGCAGCTTATCTCGACGATCTCCAACTGGAAAAACGATCTGAAAACGCCGGCGCAGGCGGCGGCTGGCGCGAAGGGCGAACGGGACCGCATCTTCGCCCACTGCTATGGGCTCTATGATGCGCATATGAAGGCCTGCAACGTCCTCGATTTTGACGATCTTATTCTACTGCCGACGCTTCTGTTGCAGCGCAATGAAGAGGTGCGCGAACGTTGGCAGAACAAGATCCGTTACCTGCTGGTGGATGAGTATCAGGATACCAACACCAGCCAGTATGAGCTGGTGAAGCTGCTGGTGGGGCAGCGCGCGCGCTTTACCGTGGTGGGTGATGATGACCAGTCGATCTACTCGTGGCGCGGCGCGCGGCCGCAGAACCTGGTGCTGTTAAGCCAGGATTTTCCGGCGCTGCAGGTGATCAAACTTGAACAGAACTACCGTTCATCAGGGCGTATTCTGAAGGCTGCCAACATTTTGATCGCCAATAACCCGCACGTGTTTGAAAAGCGGCTGTTCTCAGAACTTGGCTACGGTACCGAGCTGAAAGTGCTCTCCGCCAATAACGAAGATCATGAAGCGGAGCGCGTCGCTGGCGAACTGATTGCCCACCACTTTATTAATAAAACAAACTACAAAGATTACGCCATCCTTTATCGCGGCAATCACCAGTCGCGGGTCTTTGAAAAGATGCTGATGCAGAACCGCATCCCGTACAAAATCTCGGGCGGCACCTCGTTCTTCTCGCGTCCGGAAATTAAAGATCTGCTAGCCTATCTGCGCGTACTCACCAACCCGGATGACGACAGCGCCTTCCTGCGTATCGTCAATACGCCGAAGCGAGAGATTGGTCCGGCGACCTTGCAAAAACTGGGCGAATGGGCGATGAGCCGCAATAAAGGCTTATTCACCGCCAGCTTTGATATGGGGTTAAGCCAGACGCTGACCGGGCGCGGGTATGAATCCCTCACTCGTTTCACCCACTGGCTGCGGGAAATTCAGCAACTGGCCGAGCGTGAACCAGTCAATGCCGTGCGGGATTTAATTCGCGGGATTGATTATGAGTCCTGGCTATATGAAACCTCGCCGAGCCCGAAAGCCGCGGAAATGCGGATGAAAAACGTCAACCAGCTGTTCACCTGGATGACCGAAATGCTGGAAGGCAGCGAGATAGATGAGCCGATGACGCTGACGCAGGTGGTTACCCGCTTTACCCTGCGCGATATGATGGAACGCGGCGAATCGGATGAAGAGCTGGATCAGGTGCAGTTGATGACCCTGCATGCCTCAAAAGGGCTGGAGTTCCCGTATGTTTACCTGGTGGGAATGGAAGAGGGATTGCTGCCGCATCAGAGCAGTATCGATGAAGATAATGTTGATGAAGAACGGCGTCTGGCCTATGTAGGTATCACGCGCGCGCAGAAAGAGTTGACCTTTACGCTCTGTAAGGAGCGTCGTCAGTATGGCGAGCTGGTACGCCCGGAGCCGAGCCGTTTTCTGCTTGAGCTCCCGCAAGACGATCTGATTTGGGAGCAGGAGCGGAAAGTCATCTCTGCGGAAGAACGTATGCATAAAGGCCAGGCCAACGTTGCGAATATCAAGGCGATGCTGGCGAAGGCGAAAAAGGGCTAACGTTTCAGGCGACAAACTGCTGCCAGGCGGTGGAAAATGGCATCACCAGCAGCAGTGACGGCAGCATGTTGGCGGTGGGGAAATGGCGAATACCGCAAAGCCGAAAACCGGTCGCCAGCATAATAATACCGCCGCAGGCAGTAAAATCAGCGATCATCGATGGGCTTATCAACGTCATAATAAACGTGGCGGCGAAGAACAGAATCACGAAGATGATCAGCTGGGGAATAAAAATCGCGGTGATAATGTAGCCCAGCGTCGAAGCGAAAATGGCGGCGGTGAAAAAGTCGAGTATCGACTTGGTCAGCAGAATGGTCGGGTCGCCGGTCATCCCTTCGGTTAGGGCGCCAAAAATACCGGTACCGCTGGCGCAGAACAGGATCAGCACCGCGATAAACTGGTTCATAAAATCCTCCGCTTCTACGCCTGCGTTGTTTTGGCCTGGAAAAATGCGCTCGATGGGCGTTCGCAGCTGTGTTCCCGCCCGCTCAATCCACTTCTCAATATTCAACAGGCCGCCAATAATCGTGCCGATGATAACGGCCAGCGCAATGGGTGGCAGATTGATGAGTTTGTTAAGGAAGAACACGCCCATACTGATAGAGATTAACCCGGAAATAAGCGGTAGCGTTTTCTTAAAGTGATCCGGGATAAATCGGTTGAGTGAGGCGCCTGCAATCGCGCCGACGAGTAATGAACCGCTGCAAACAAAAATACCTACCGGCATACTATATTCTCCCTGTAATAAAACCAGGGCCTGAGAACAGGCCCTGTCGATTTATTTTTTATTATTTGATATTAAATACGCGGCTGGCATTGCCCCAGGCTATTTTTTCTTTCAGCCCTTCATCCATTTCTAACGGATCAAACCAGTCGCAGGCCTGATGAATATCTTCATAAGGGTAATCAACGGAGAACATCACGCGATCGGCACCCATTACTTCAATCGCATTATTTAGCGAGTGAGTATTAAAATGACCGCTGGTGGTGACAATAAAGTTATTTTGCAGATAGTGCATTAACGGTTTTTCCGCCTTGCCCAAACCGCAGCCGAAACGCTGACGATAGAGGCGATGTTGAGTGCGCGGCAGCATGTGTACCAGCCCTTCACCGAGGTGTCCCAGCACCAGGTTAAGATTCGGATAACGGTCGAACAGGCCGCTCATCATCAGGCGAATAGCGTGAACGGCGGTTTCCTGCGCAAAGCCCCAGGCGGAACCGATTAGGCTTTCGTAACCGGTATAAATCCCGCGTGCCGGGCCTTCCAGCGGTTCACGCGGATGCAGGTACACCGGCACGTTTAGCTCGTTGACTTTATCCCAGAATACCAGCATGGATTCATCATCAAGATACAGGCCATGTTCGCTGTCTTTGACGTTGGTGTAGCCGTTAATCAGCGCGCCTTTCATGCCCAGTTTTTTCACCGCGCGCTCCAGCTCTTCCGCCGCAGCTTCCGGGTTTTGTAACGCCAGCGTGGCGAACGCGCTAAATTTATCCGGATTCGGTTTTACATAATTATCAACGATAAAGTCGTTAGTGTCGCGAGCGAAAGAGACCGCTTTGGCTTTATCTAAAATAGATTGCGCGCCGGGTGAAGTCAGAGAAAGAATAACGTGGTCAATATTACGTTGCGCCATTTCTTCGAGTTGAATACTGCGGTCAAGCAGGCGGCGCTCTACGTCTTGCATATATTCGCTACCGTTACGGTTAGCTTCGCCGGTTGAATCCCATAAACGGTTATTTTCAGGAGTAGATACATGTTCTTCTAAAGCGATTTTTCCGCGCATGATAGGTTCCTTTATTTATTCGGTCGATATGAACTGATGCGGGGAGATTAAAATGTTTGACGTATTGACAGCAATAAACCAAATAGAATATGGCGTATCAGAAATCCTAATACAGCTGCTTATTTTATGATTTAAATGCTAATAGAACCGCCTGAGGCGGCAAGATCTACAATCTGCTTGCGCAGCCAGATATGCCCAGGATCGCGGTGCAGACGCTGGTGCCAGACCTGGCGAATCGCGATGTTAGCCAGTGAGAAAGGTAGCGGCCAGCTGCGGCAGGGGTAACGCCTGGTGATGTGGCGCGCCAGCTGCTCCGGCACCACCGCGATCATCTCGCTGCCGGCAACCAGCTCGCCCGCGCCTAAAAAGCTGGGCAGCGTCAATGCGATACGCCGTGGCATACTGTGTTCCGCCAGCAGTTTATCAATGTCGCCGTGGGCGGTGCCGTTGACGCGAACCGCAAGGTGCTTTTCCTGACGCCAGTCTTCGGCGCTGAACCGATGACGAATGCGCGGGTGATTGTCCGCTGCCAGACAAACATACGACTGATCGAACAGATGCTGCTGATAGACGCTCTCCGGCAGTTGGGTAAGATAGCCGATCGCCAAATCACATTTCCCTGATTCCAGCGCGCTAAGCGTCTGATCGTCAATATTCAGCACCGTAAAGGTGATGCCGCTGGCGTCCAGCCGCTGGAGCTGGCTTTGCAGCAAAGGAAGAAGCGTCATCTGGCTGATATCGGTCATGCCGATGGTGAAGTTACGGTTGCTCTCCTGCGGGATAAATTCCGGCTTAGCCGCCAGATCGGTATCGGCCAGTTGCAAAAGAGTAAAAATGGTGGGGGCGATAGCGTCCGCGCGCGGCGTTGGCGCCATGCGTTGTCCAACGCGCACAAACAGCGGGTCGTCAAAGTGCTCGCGTAGCTTTTTTAGCAGCAGGTTACCGGTTGGCTGACTGATATCGAGTGCTTCCGCCGCCGGAGAAACATTCCCCAAACGGTAGAGCGCGGAGAAAAAGCGTAGTGATTTGAAATCCAGTTCTTCCCGCATGCGCCCTCCTGGCTGGAAATTACCTCGCCGTGTCGTCGTTGATCAACAGCGCCCAGTGGACATAGCTTTGCCACTGACACTCTTGCTCGACCATTTCCCGGCCCAGCGGATGTTCCTTCAGCCAGTCATCCGGCAGCGTCAGCGTCAGTTTTTCGTCGTCGGCGGCAAGTTGAATGGCTGGCAGGAGATCGTCGCGCCGGCGGCTGGCAAACAGAATCGCCAGCCGTAGCAGGCGACACAAATGTTCGGCAACGCGCGGCGGTACCGCGTTTTGCTGATGGAGCGAAGAAAGATCGATGGCGTTAGTCTGGTTGAGCAGCAGCGTGGCGATGAGCTTCTTCTGCGCCGGGGTAAAACCGGGCAGGTCGAGGTTATTGACCAGATAGGCGGCGTGCTGCGGCGCGCGTTTGAAATCGACGCTCAGGCCAATTTCATGAAGCGCGCAGGCGCTGACGAGCAAATCGCGGCTTAGCGGATCCAGTTCCCAGCCGCTGTCCAGTTGATCAACCAGATGGGTGGCCAGATTAGCCACCCGTTGCGCCTGTTCAGTATCGATCATAAAGCGCCGCTGAATATTACGCAGCGTGCGGCTACGAATATCCTGATCGACAGATAGATGCAACATGCCGTAGACCAGGCCTTCGCGTAATGCGCCGCCAGCCAGCGTCATGCACTGAATATTCAGTTCGCTAAAGATAGCAATCAGAATGGCAAGGCCGCTCGGAAAAACCAGTGCGCGTTCGAGCGTCAGCCCTTCGATTTCCAGCTCTTCGAGTCGGCCGCACTGGATGGCGCGCTGCTTAAGCTGCTGTAGCTTGCTGAGGGTGATGCGCTCATCCATTCCCTGCGCCATCATAATTTCCTGCAGCGCCTGCACGGTGCCTGAAGCGCCGACGCACACTTTCCAGCCGTGGTAACGCAGGACATCAGCGATTGGAAGCAGCACATCGCGCGCCGCCGCTTCCGCGAGATCGAAGTTTTCTTTCGTCAGGCTACGGTCGGCAAAGTAGCGTTCAAGCCAGGTGACGCAGCCCATCGACAGGCTGAACAGCGAGGTCGTTTGCGCGCCGGTGCCGGTCACCAGTTCAGTGCTGGCGCCGCCGATATCCACCACCAGACGCTGATCGGCGCCGCCGGTGGTATGGGCTACGCCCTGGTAGATCAGGCGGGCTTCTTCCTCACCGCTAATCACCTGGACGGGGCAACCGAGGATTTCCTGCGCTTTCGCCAGAAACTCGCCGGCGTTGACCGCCAGCCGCAGGGTGGCGGTGGCGACGACGCGAATTTGCGCCGAAGGAATATCCTGCAAACGTTCGGCAAACAGGCGTAAGCACTGCCAGCCGCGCTCCATCGCTTCTGCGGAGAGCGCATTGTCGCTATTCAGGCCGGCAGCCAGACGCACCTTGCGCTTAATGCGGCTCAGGGTCTGAATACTGCCCGCCACCTCGCGCACCACCAACATATGAAAACTATTGGAGCCAAGGTCGATGGCGGCATACAGCGAGGTGGAACTCATACTCTTCATCTTTCAGGCAGCTCCTGTGTCGACTGGGCTTCGTTGCCCGGGATAATCTCCGTGGCGCATCCTGAAAAATTTCGTGTATGGCATAGATATTAACCTGAGCGACGACGATTACGAGGCGGGCCATTACGGCGCGGGCCATTACCGGGGCGGGTGCGCGTTAAACGCAGCGGCTTCGGTAAATCGGTCATCAGCGCGTCCGGATTGTACTTGCTGACCGGGATCGAATGGCCGATATAGGTTTCGATTGCCGGCAGGTTCAGCGCGTATTCTTCACAGGCCAGGCTGATGGAGTGCCCACTGGCGCCCGCGCGGCCGGTACGGCCGATACGGTGGACATAGTCTTCGCAGTCATCCGGCAGGTCATAGTTAAAGACATGGGTGACGGCTGGGATATGCAGGCCGCGAGCGGCTACGTCGGTCGCAACCAGAATATCGAGATCGCCGCGGGTGAACTCTTCGAGAATACGCAGGCGTTTTTTCTGCGCCACGTCGCCGGTCAGCAGGCCGACGCGATGTCCATCTGCCGCCAGATGGCCCCAGATATCTTCACAACGATGCTTGGTGTTGGCGAAAACAATAGCGCGGTCGGGCCACTCTTCTTCCAGCAGCGTCTGCAGCAGGCGCATTTTTTCGTCGTTGGAAGGATAGAACAACTCTTCTTTAATGCGGTGGCCGGTTTTCTGTTCCGGTTCGACTTCAACGTACTCGGCGTTGTTCATCTGTTCGAATGCCAGTTCGCGTACGCGATAAGACAGCGTGGCGGAGAACAGCATGTTCAGGCGCTGAGTGGCCGGCGGCATGCGGCGGAATAGCCAGCGGATATCTTTAATAAAGCCGAGATCGTACATGCGATCGGCTTCGTCGAGCACGACAACCTGAATGGCGCCGAGATTAATGTGGTTTTGTTTGGCGTAATCGATCAGTCGACCGGTGGTGCCGATCAGAATATCAACGCCGCTTTCCAGTACTTTCAGCTGCTTATCGTAGCCGTCGCCGCCGTAAGCCAGACCGAGCTTCAGACCGGTGGCCTGCGCCAGCGGTTCGGCGTCAGCGTGAATCTGTACCGCCAGCTCGCGCGTTGGCGCCATGATCAGCGCGCGCGGTTGGTTAACCTGGCGGTCTGCGATGGCCGGGTGAGAGAGAAGATAATGAAACGTTGACGTCAGAAACGCCATCGTTTTACCGGTACCGGTTTGCGCCTGCCCGGCGACATCGCGGCCTTCCAGCGTGAGCGGAAGGGCGAGAGCCTGAATGGGTGTGCAATTATGAAACCCTTTTTTTTCAAGGGCTTCGACAACTGCCGGGTGCAGGGCGAAGTCGGAAAACTTCTGTTCTGTCAAATGTGTTTTGCTCATAGTGTGGTAGAATATCAGCTAACTATTGCATTAAGAAAGCGTATCCGGTGAAATAACGTCAACCTTTCGTTGGCGATATACGAAATTATTCAAGGTGTGTCTCCGGCTACTGAATGGATCCCGGAAAGCTTAGACTACTAAGCGCAACGGGGGCGGTAAATCTGCCGCAGGTAGATTTGCAGACAGTGCGCTTAAGCATCGGCGGTGGTGGTCCATGGTGGATCCATTCCCGCAGGTAGCTTATAAAAGAGGCATCCTGAAGAATAGCGTGCATAACGTAGCGTCAACACGTCGTTGATGACTGCGACACCAACACACCAGGCTTATTCCTGTGGAGTTATATATGAGCGATAAAATTATTCACCTGACTGACGACAGTTTTGACACGGACGTACTCAAGGCTGACGGGCTGACCCTCGTCGATTTCTGGGCAGAGTGGTGTGGTCCGTGCAAAATGATCGCCCCGATTCTGGATGAGATCGCTGAAGAGTATCAAGGCAAACTGACCGTGGCTAAACTGAACATCGATCAGAACCCGGGCACGGCGCCGAAGTACGGCATCCGCGGCATCCCGACGCTGCTGCTGTTCAAAAACGGCGAAGTCGCGGCGACTAAAGTCGGCGCGCTGTCCAAAGGCCAACTGAAAGAGTTCCTCGACGCCAACCTGGCGTAATCGGTTTGCCATTCCGGCGTCCGGATTCCTATTTTTTGTGGAACTCTGGACGCCCGGCCTGAGTCGTGCTAAGTTAATTCCAGACTTCGTTTTAAACATACCTATTGTTTGAATCTTGTTTTACCCAAAGCGTCCCGCAGACTATGCGCGTGAGGCTAATAATTCCGGGCTTATCACTCATTCCGTCTTGTCGTTTCAGTTCTGCGTTCTTTCCTGTGACCAGGCAACGTACAGACACGAGATGAAGCCGCTAACAGGCATGGATGTTCCTGCCATACCATTCACAACATTAAGTTCGAGATTTACCCCGAGTTTAAGAACCCACACCACTATGAATCTTACCGAATTAAAGAATACGCCGGTTTCTGAGCTGATTACTCTCGGCGAAAATATGGGGCTGGAAAACCTGGCTCGTATGCGTAAGCAGGATATTATTTTTGCCATCCTCAAGCAGCATTCAAAGAGTGGCGAAGATATCTTTGGCGATGGCGTACTGGAGATACTGCAGGATGGATTTGGATTCCTCCGCTCAGCAGACAGCTCCTACCTCGCCGGTCCAGACGACATCTACGTATCCCCCAGCCAAATCCGCCGCTTCAACCTCCGCACTGGTGACACCATTTCCGGTAAGATTCGTCCTCCTAAAGAGGGTGAACGTTACTTCGCGCTGCTGAAAGTTAACGAAGTTAACTACGACAAGCCGGAAAACGCGCGTAACAAGATTCTGTTCGAGAACTTAACGCCGCTGCACGCGAATTCACGCCTGCGTATGGAGCGTGGTAATGGTTCTACCGAAGACTTAACCGCTCGCGTACTGGATCTGGCATCGCCGATTGGCCGCGGCCAGCGTGGTCTGATCGTCGCGCCGCCGAAAGCCGGTAAAACCATGCTGCTGCAGAACATCGCGCAGAGCATCGCGTACAACCATCCTGACTGCGTGCTGATGGTGTTGCTTATCGACGAACGTCCGGAAGAAGTGACCGAGATGCAGCGTCTGGTTAAAGGTGAAGTTGTCGCTTCTACCTTCGACGAACCGGCATCTCGTCACGTGCAGGTTGCCGAAATGGTTATCGAGAAAGCGAAACGTCTGGTTGAGCACAAAAAAGACGTTATTATCCTGCTCGACTCCATCACCCGTCTGGCTCGTGCCTACAACACCGTGGTTCCGGCTTCCGGTAAAGTGCTGACCGGTGGTGTGGACGCCAACGCCCTGCATCGTCCGAAGCGTTTCTTCGGTGCGGCGCGTAATGTGGAAGAGGGCGGCAGCCTGACCATCATCGCTACCGCGCTTATCGATACCGGCTCTAAAATGGATGAAGTTATCTACGAAGAGTTTAAAGGTACCGGTAACATGGAACTGCACCTCTCCCGTAAGATTGCGGAAAAACGCGTCTTCCCGGCTATCGACTACAACCGTTCCGGTACCCGTAAAGAAGAGCTGCTGACCACCCAAGAAGAGCTGCAGAAAATGTGGATCCTGCGCAAAATCATCCATCCAATGGGTGAAATCGACGCAATGGAGTTCCTCATTAACAAGCTGGCGATGACCAAAACTAACGACGACTTCTTCGATATGATGAAGCGTTCGTAGGACGGAATACGCCGAAAAAACGCCACGCGATTGCGTGGCGTTTTGTTTTGTAGCTTTGTATGATCCAGGCGGGAAAAGCACCGCCAGCGTTGACGTATGATATGCGCGGCGGGTTAAGCAGAAAGGACTTTAACAGTCTAAAATATATACAATAAATTTGTAATGTTCTGCTTTTCCCCTTCAGGAGTGGAGACATCATCGTTATACTCCCCGGATTAACTATGCTGAGAGCACATGTGTTGTGAATTTACTCACTGCTATTACTGAATTAATCAGTGTTTTCTTATTCACGACCCTGTTTATATTTGTTGCCCGTAAAGCAGCGAAAAAAATTGGGTTAGTGGATAAGCCAAACTATCGGAAACGGCATCAAGGTTTGATTCCGTTAGTTGGTGGTATCTCAGTTTATGCCGGTATTTGTTTTACCTTTGCGATTGCCGATTATTATATCCCTCATGCCACGCTGTATCTGGCCTGCGCGGGGGTGCTGGTGTTGGTCGGCGCGTTGGATGACCGATTTGATATCAGCGTAAAAATTCGTGCGGTTATTCAGGCCGCGATAGCCGTTATCATGATGACGGCGGGTAATCTGCATCTCAGCAGCCTCGGCTATATTTTCGGTTCGTGGGAGTTAGTCCTCGGCCCCTTTGGTTTTTTCCTCACGCTTTTCGCCGTTTGGGCGGCAATCAACGCCTTCAATATGGTGGATGGCATTGACGGGTTGCTCGGCGGGCTTTCGTCCGTCTCCTTCGCGGCAACCGGCATCATCTTATGGTTTGATGGCCAGTACAGCCTGGCGATGTGGTGTTTTGCGATGATCGCCGCCATTCTGCCCTATATTTTACTTAATCTTGGCGCGCTTGGACGTCGCTATAAAGTGTTTATGGGTGATGCCGGCAGTACCATGATTGGCTTCACCATTATCTGGATCCTGCTGGAGACGACGCAGGGCAAAACGCATCCCATCAGCCCGGTGACGGCGCTGTGGATTATTGCGATTCCACTGATGGATATGGTGGCGATTATGTATCGCCGCCTGCGAAAGGGGATGAGCCCGTTCTCGCCAGATCGTCAGCATATTCATCATTTGATCATGCGTGCCGGGTTTACTTCCCGGCAGGCCTTTGTCCTGATTACGCTGGCTGCCGCTTTACTGGCGCTGGTCGGCGTAGTGGCGGAATACACCCGTATTGTTCCTGAATGGGTGATGTTAATACTCTTTTTGTTTGCTTTTTTACTTTATGGCTACTGCATTAAGCGCGCATGGAAAGTGGCGCGTCTGGTTAAGCGCATTAGACGCAGAATTCGGCGACACAGCGGCAATAATCCAAATTTAACAAAGTAAAACTGGGGAAGTGATGACTCAACCATTACCGGGAGCACAAGCAGTGAACGTTGAGAACGAACTGGATATTCGCGGGCTGTTTCGCGCCTTATGGGCAGGAAAAGGCTGGATAGTCGGCATCGCCGTGCTGTTCGCGCTGATCGTTCTTATTTATTCCTTTTTTGCTCGCCAGGAGTGGAGCGCGACGGCAATTACCGACCGGCCGACCGTCAATATGCTGGGCGGATACTATTCGCAACAGCAGTTCTTACGTAACCTGGATATCAAAGCCGATCTGGCTTCGGTAGACCAACCTTCCGCCATGGATGAGGCATACAAAGAGTTTATTATGCAACAGGCGTCATGGGATACCCGCCGTGACTTCTGGCTGCAGACCGATTACTACAAGCAGCGCCAGTCAGGCAACTCACGCGCGGATGCCGCGATGCTTGACGATCTGATTAACGATATTCAGTTTATCCCCGGCGACCCGCTGAAAAGCGTCAATGACAGCATCAAGCTGACGGCGGAGACCGCGCCAGATGCCAATAATCTGCTGCGTCAGTATGTCGCTTTCGCCAGCCAACGCGCCGCTGGTCATCTTAATGATGAGCTGAAGGGCGCCTGGGCGGCGCGTACGGTACAGATGAAAGCGCAGGTGAAGCGTCAGGAAGAGGTGGCAAGCGAGATCTACAACCGCCGCGTGCAGAGCGTCGAGCAGGCGTTGAAAATCGCCCAGCAACATAACATTTCCCGCAGCGAGACCGATGTTCCGGCGGAACAGCTGCCGGCCTCCGAACTCTTCTTACTTGGCCGGCCGATGCTGCAGGCGCGCCTCGAAAATCTGCAGGCCGTAGGGCCGGAATACGATCTCGACTATGACCAGAACCGCGCCATGCTGAACACGCTAAACGTTGGCCCGACGCTGGATCCACGTTTTCAGACTTACAGATATTTGCGTACGCCGGAAGAACCTGTAAAACGCGATAGCCCGCGGCGTGTATTTCTGATGATCATGTGGGGGATTGTGGGCGCGCTCATCGGCGCAGGCGTGGCGTTAGCACGTCGTCGTGTCCAGTGAATGGGGCCTGTGATGAAGGCTCCTCGCCATCATCACCTAATCGAAGAGAATCGATGTGAAAGTACTAACTGTATTTGGCACGAGACCAGAAGCCATCAAGATGGCGCCGCTGGTCCATGCGCTGGCAAAGGATCCTCATTTTGAGGCAAAGGTTTGCGTAACCGCGCAGCATCGGGAGATGCTCGATCAGGTGTTGAAACTGTTTTCGATTACGCCGGACTACGATCTGAACATTATGCAGCCGGGTCAGGGATTAACCGAGATCACCTGCCGCATTCTGCAAGGTTTAAAGCCGGTACTGGAGTCGTTTAAGCCGGACGTGGTGCTGGTACATGGCGATACCACGACGACGATGGCGGCCAGCCTGGCGGCGTTTTATCAGCGCATCCCGGTGGGCCACGTGGAAGCGGGCCTGCGTACCGGCGACCTGAACTCGCCGTGGCCGGAAGAGGGTAACCGCACGCTGACCGGGCGTCTGGCAATGTACCATTTCGCCCCGACCGCCACCTCGCGCGATAACCTGCTGCGGGAAAATATTAACGAAGAACGCATTACCGTCACCGGCAATACGGTGATCGATGCGTTGTTCTGGGTTCGCGATCGTGTCCTTGGTGACGAGGCGCTGCGCAATGAACTGATGCAGCGCTACCCGTTCCTCGAAGAGGATAAGAAATTAATTCTGGTGACCGGCCACCGCCGCGAGAGCTTTGGTCTCGGCTTTGAGCACATTTGCCATGCGCTGGCGGATATCGCCAGCCATCACCCTGATGTACAGATTGTTTATCCGGTTCACCTGAACCCGAACGTCAGCGAGCCGGTTAACCGTATTCTCGGCCATGTCGCTAACGTGAAATTAATTGATCCGCAGGATTACCTGCCGTTCGTCTGGCTGATGAATCGCGCATGGCTGATTCTGACCGATTCCGGCGGGATTCAGGAAGAAGCGCCGTCGCTTGGGAAACCGGTACTGGTGATGCGCGAAATGACGGAGCGCCCGGAGGCGGTCGCCGCAGGCACCGTACGTCTGGTCGGCACCGACAGGCAGCGTATCGTCGATGAAGTCACCCGTCTGCTGCAGGATGATGCCGCCTGGCAGGCAATGAGTCGGGCCCATAACCCTTACGGCGATGGTCAGGCATGCGATCGTATTTTATCCGCTCTTAAAAATAATCAGGTAACGCTATGAGTTTTTCTACCATTTCAGTGATTGGCCTTGGGTACATTGGTCTGCCAACCGCTGCCGCATTTGCTTCCCGGCAACGGCGGGTGGTTGGCGTGGACATCAATCAACACGCCGTTGAGACCATTAACCGTGGTGAGATTCATATCGTCGAGCCGGATTTAGCGAGCGTCGTAAAAACGGCGGTTGAACAGGGATATTTAAGCGCCACCACCGTGCCGGTGGAGTCTGACGCCTACCTGATTGCCGTCCCGACGCCGTTTAAAGGCGGGCATGAGCCAGATATGGCCTTTGTTGAATCCGCCGCTAAATCTATTGCCCCGACCCTGAAGAAAGGGGCGTTAGTGATCCTGGAATCCACCTCGCCGGTCGGTTCGACTGAACAGATGGCCGAGTGGCTGGCGGCGATGCGCCCCGATCTCAGCTTCCCACAGCAGGTGGGCGAGGCGGCTGACGTTAATGTCGCCTACTGTCCGGAGCGCGTACTGCCGGGGCAGGTGATGGTCGAGCTCATCAAAAATGACCGCGTTATTGGTGGTATGTCGCCGGTCTGCTCGGCGCGTGCCAGTGAGCTGTATAAAATTTTCCTTGAAGGCGAATGCGTAGTGACTAACTCGCGCACTGCGGAAATGTGCAAGCTGACGGAAAACAGCTTCCGCGACGTCAACATCGCCTTTGCTAACGAACTATCGCTGATTTGCGCCGACCAGGGGATCAACGTCTGGGAACTGATCCGCCTGGCGAACCGTCATCCGCGCGTCAATATTCTGCAGCCGGGTCCGGGCGTCGGTGGCCACTGTATCGCCGTCGACCCGTGGTTTATCGTGGCGCAAAACCCGCAGCAGGCGCGTCTGATTCGCACCGCGCGCGAGGTTAACGACCACAAGCCGGAATGGGTGATCGAACGGGTGAAAGCACAGGTTGCCGAGTGCCTGAATGCCAGCAATAAACGCGCCAGCGAACTGACTATTGCCTGCTTCGGCCTGGCCTTTAAGCCTAACATTGATGATCTACGTGAAAGCCCGGCGATGGAAATTGCCGCGCAGATCGCCCGCTGGCACAGCGGCGCGACGCAGGTGGTTGAGCCCAACATTCATATGCTGCCGAAGAAACTTGATGGCCTGTGTACGCTGGCGACCCTTGATGATGCGCTGGCGAGCGCCGATGTGCTGGTGATGCTGGTCGATCACAACGAGTTTAAAGCCGTTAGCGGCGATAGCGTTACTCAGGCCTACATCATCGACACCAAAGGAGTGTGGCGGTGAGAACGATTCTGGTCACCGGCGGTGCGGGCTTTATTGGCTCCGCGGTAGTGCGTGAAATCATCCAGCACACCGCCGATCGCGTCGTGGTCGTGGATAAGCTGACCTATGCCGGCAATTTGATGTCGCTGGCGCCGGTGGCGCAGGATGCGCGTTTTGCCTTTGAACAGGTGGATATCTGTAACCGAGCCGAGCTGGATCGCATCTTCCAACAGCATCAACCCGATACGGTGATGCATCTGGCGGCGGAAAGCCATGTCGATCGTTCTATTGATGGCCCGGCGGCGTTCATTGAGACCAATATCGTCGGTACCTATACGCTGCTGGAAGCCGCGCGCAGCTGGTGGAATACGCTGGCGGCGGAGCAAAAATCGGCGTTTCGCTTTCATCATATCTCGACGGACGAAGTGTATGGCGATCTGCATGGCAGCGATGATTTCTTTACCGAGACCACGCCTTATGCGCCAAGCAGCCCTTATTCGGCCTCGAAAGCCAGTAGCGACCATCTGGTGCGCGCCTGGCAGCGTACCTACGGCCTGCCGACGCTTATCACTAATTGCTCGAATAACTACGGCCCGTATCACTTCCCGGAGAAGCTGATCCCGTTGATTATTCTCAACGCACTGGCGGGAAAACCGCTACCGGTTTACGGTAACGGCCAACAAATTCGCGACTGGCTGTACGTCGAGGATCACGCCAGAGCGCTGTATCTGGTGGCGACCCGCGGCGAGCCGGGCGAAACTTACAATATCGGCGGTCATAACGAGCGTAAAAACATCGAGGTGGTGGAAACCATTTGCGAACTGCTCGAAGAGCTGGCGCCGCATAAGCCGCAGGGCGTGGCGCGTTACCGCGATCTGATTACCTTCGTCGCTGACCGGCCAGGCCACGATCTGCGTTATGCGATTGACGCGGCGAAGATTGCACGCGAGCTGGGCTGGACGCCGGATGAGACCTTTACTTCCGGTATGCGCAAAACTGTCCAGTGGTATCTGGCAAATGAGGCATGGTGGCGACAGGTTCAGGACGGTAGCTATCAGGGCGAGCGTCTTGGGCTGCACGGCTAACTGGCCCAGGGGGGCATGATGAAAGGTATTATTCTGGCAGGCGGTTCCGGTACGCGCCTGCATCCCATCACGCGCGGCGTGTCGAAACAGCTATTGCCGATTTACGACAAGCCGATGATTTACTACCCGCTGTCGGTGTTAATGCTGGCCGGGATCCGTGAAATCCTTATCATCACCACGCCGGAAGATCAGCGCGATTTCCAACGCCTGCTCGGCGATGGTTCCGAGTTTGGTATCCAATTGCACTATGCCGTTCAGCCGACGCCGGATGGTTTAGCCCAGGCGTTTATCATCGGGGAAGCGTTTCTCAACGGCGAACCGGCGTGCCTGGTGTTGGGCGATAATATCTTCTTTGGCCAGAGCTTTAGCCCTAAGCTGCGTAGCGTCGCAACCCGCACCGAAGGGGCGACGGTATTTGGCTATCAGGTGATGGATCCTGAGCGCTTCGGCGTGGTGGAGTTTGATGACAACTTCCGCGCCTTGTCGCTGGAGGAAAAGCCGAAACAACCGAAGTCGAACTGGGCGGTCACCGGGCTTTATTTCTACGATGGAAAAGTGGCCGAGTACGCTAAACGGGTCAAACCGTCCGAGCGCGGCGAGCTGGAAATTACCTCCATCAACCAGATGTATCTTGAGGATGGCGCGTTAACCGTCGAGCTGCTTGGGCGCGGCTTTGCGTGGCTGGATACCGGCACGCACGATAGTCTGATTGAAGCCAGCATGTTTGTGCAGACGGTAGAAAAGCGGCAGGGCTTTAAAATCGCCTGTCTGGAAGAAATTGCCTGGCGTAACGGCTGGCTTGACGATGACGGCGTCAAACGCGCCGCGAAGCGGCTGGAAAAAACCGGCTATGGCCAATACTTGCTGGATCTCCTCCGTGCCCGCCCGCGCCAGTATTGAAGCGCTGGAGTGGGAAAACCGCTTCTTCGCCGTTAATAGCGGCATCGTTCGCTTTGACGAACGCGCGCCGCTGCTCACCGCTGAAACCCTGGCGGGATGGTCGCGAGTGCAGGCGAAAGTCGCCGCCAGCGACACCGCCCGGCTGGATGCGCTACAGGAGATCGGTTTTCAACTGGTGGAAGGCGAGGTCGATCTGGCGTTGCCGGTAGGCGAGCCGGCTGATGCCGGCGCCGAATGGGCCGTTGAAGGCGATATTACGCGGCTACGCGAACTGGCGGCACAGGCCTTTGCTATGAGTCGTTTTCGCGCTCCCTGGTATGCCGCTGACGCCAGCGGCCGATTCTACGCGCAATGGATTGAAAACGCGGTGCTGGGGACCTTTGACCACCAGTGTCTGCTATTTCGCGCGTCCGATGGCGACATCCGCGCATTTGTTTCTTTGCGTCAGCTCAACGACACCGACGCGCGTATCGGCCTGCTGGCCGGGCGCGGCGCTGGCGCCGAGCTTATGCAGGCGGCGCGTCACTGGGCGGCGCAACGCGGGCTTTCTACACTGCGGGTGGCGACCCAAATGGGTAACACCGCCGCGCTTAAACGTTATATTCTCAGCGGTGCGAATGTGGAAAGCACCGCGTACTGGTTATACAGGTGACACGATGATTCCATTTAACGCACCGCCGGTGGTGGGGACTGAGCTCGATTACATGCAATCGGCGATGAACAGCGGCAAGCTTTGCGGCGACGGCGGTTTTACCCGTCGCTGCCAGCAGTGGTTTGAACAGCGCTTCGGCACCGCCAAAGCGCTGCTGACGCCATCCTGCACCGCGTCGCTGGAGATGGCGGCGCTGCTGCTGGATATTCAGCCTGGCGATGAAGTCATCATGCCCAGCTATACCTTTGTTTCCACCGCCAATGCCTTTGTGCTGCGCGGGGCGAAAATCGTCTTCGTCGATATCCGTCGCGATACGATGAATATTGATGAATCGCTGATAGAAGCCGCAATCACTGACAAAACCCGGGCGATCGTGCCGGTGCATTATGCGGGCGTGGCCTGTGAAATGGACACCATCATGGCGCTCGCCGCCAAATATAACCTGTACGTGGTGGAAGACGCCGCGCAGGGCGTGATGTCCACCTATAAGGGCCGCGCGCTGGGCACCATCGGCCATATTGGCTGCTTTAGCTTCCATGAGACGAAAAACTACACCGCCGGTGGTGAAGGCGGCGCAACGCTTATCAACGATCGTAAACTGGTGGAACGCGCGGAAATCATTCGCGAAAAGGGCACTAACCGTAGCCAGTTCTTCCGTGGTCTGGTGGATAAGTACACCTGGCGTGATATCGGCTCCAGCTATTTGATGTCCGATCTGCAGGCCGCCTATCTTTGGGCGCAGCTGGAAGCCGCGGAGCGGATTAACCAGCAGCGCCTGACGCTGTGGCAAACTTATTATGACGCGCTGCTGCCGCTGGCGCGCGCGGGCCGTATCGATCTGCCGGCCGTGCCGGCGGATTGCGGGCAAAACGCGCATATGTTTTACATTAAGCTGCGGGATAACGATGACCGCGCGGCGCTGATTAACTGGCTGAAAGAGGCAGAAATTCTGGCGGTGTTCCACTATATTCCGCTCCATAGCTGCCCGGCTGGCGAACAGTTCGGCGAGTTCTGCGGCGAAGATCGTTATACCACCCAGGAGAGCGAACGCCTGCTGCGTTTGCCGCTGTTCTACAACCTGTCTGCGGTAAACCAACGGACGGTGATTAATTCACTGCTGAGCTACTTCTCCTGATATGTCGTTGGCAAAAGCATCACTGTGGACCGCGGCGTCCACCTTAGTCAAAATAGGCGCCGGTCTGCTGGTGATAAAGCTGCTGGCGGTCTCATTTGGCCCGGCGGGCGTAGGCCAGGCCGGTAACTTCCGGCAACTGGTCACCGTTCTGGGCGTCCTGGCGGGCGCCGGGATTTTTAATGGCGTCACTAAGCTGGTTGCCCAACATCACGACGATCCGCTACGCCTGAAGCAGGTGGTTGGAACCTCGTCATCAATGGTGCTCGGTTTTTCCACCCTGCTGGCGCTGGTCTTTTTGCTGGCGGCGGCGCCCATAAGCCAGGCGCTGTTCGGCCATTCGCACTACCAGAATCTGGTACGTTTGGTGGCGCTGGTGCAGATGGGAATTGCGTGGGCCAACTATCTGCTGGCGCTGATGAAAGGTTTTCGCGATGCGGCGGGTAACGCTTTTTCGTTGATTGCCGGTAGCCTGATTGGCGTGGCGGCCTACTACGCCTGTTACTACTTCGGTGGTTATCAGGGGGCGCTGTTAGGGCTGGCCTTAGTTCCCGCGCTGGTGGTGGTTCCGGCCGCCATTATGCTATGGCGGCGCGGCGCGATCCCGTTGAACGCGCTACGTCCGCGTTGGGATAACGGGCTTGCGGGGCAGCTATCGAAATTTACCCTGATGGCGTTGATTACCTCGGTGACGCTGCCGGTGGCCTATGTGATGATGCGTAATCTGCTGGCGGCGCATTACGGCTGGGAGGCGGTCGGTATCTGGCAGGGGGTGAGCAGTATCTCGGATGCCTACCTGCAGTTTATTACCGCTTCCTTTAGCGTATATCTGCTGCCGACGTTGTCGCGACTGAGCGCCAAGACGGACATCACGCGTGAGATAGTGAAGTCGTTGAAATTCGTCCTGCCGGCGGTGGCTGCGGCAAGCCTGATGGTCTGGCTGCTGCGCGATTTTGCCATCTGGTTACTGTTTTCCGCGCGCTTCACCGCGATGCGCGACCTGTTCGCCTGGCAGTTGGTGGGCGATGTTTTAAAAGTTGGCGCTTACGTCTACGGCTATCTGGTGATCGCCAAAGCGTCATTGCGTTTTTATATTCTGACGGAAATCAGCCAGTTCACGCTGCTGACCGCATTTTCACACTGGCTTATTCCGGCGCACGGCGCACTTGGCGCGGCGCAGGCGTATATGGCCACTTATATTGTTTATTTCGCCCTTTGTAGTGGCGTGTTTTTACTCTGGCGTAAACGGGCATGACAGCACTGATACACGTACTGGGATCGGATATCCCGCACCACAACCAGACCGTATTGCGGTTCTTTAACGACGAACTGGCCGCCGACGCGCGGGCCAGGACGTTTATGGTCGTGGGTGATGCGACAGGTATGCGCGAGGCGTATCCGGCGCTGGAGATTACCTGCTATCCGGGTAAGAAATCGTTGGCGCAGGCGGTGATTGCCAAAGCGAAAGCCGATCGCCAGCAGCGCTTTTTTTTCCACGGCCAGTTTAATACCGGTCTGTGGCTGGCGTTGTTGAGCGGCGGGATCCGCCCGTCGCAATTTAACTGGCATATCTGGGGCGCGGATCTGTATGAAAACTCAGCCAGCCTGAAATTCCGTCTGTTTTATCCTCTGCGCCGCATGGCGCAAGGGCGGGTAGGACGCGTTTTCGCCACCCGCGGCGATCTCAGCTGGTTTGCTAACCGCCATCCGCGAGTGCCGGGCGAACTGCTGTACTTCCCGACTCGTATGGATCCGTCGCTAAATTCCCTTGCCGATACCGCCCCGCGCGGTGACACCCTGACCATTCTGGTGGGGAACTCCGGCGATCGTAGTAATGAGCATATTGCAGCGCTAAAGGCGATTTATCAGCAATTTGGCGATACGGTGAATGTCATCGTACCGATGGGCTATCCGGCCAACAATGAAGCGTACATTGATGAAGTGCGCCAGGCGGGAGCGGCGCTGTTTAGTCGCGAGCATCTGCAGATCCTCAGCGAGAAGCTTGAGTTTGATGATTATCTGGCGCTGCTGCGCCGCTGCGACCTGGGCTATTTCCTGTTTGCGCGCCAGCAGGGTATCGGCACGCTGTGCCTGCTGATTCAGGCGGGTATTCCCTGCGTGCTCAATCGCGAAAATCCGTTCTGGCAGGATATGACCGAACAACAGATCCCGGTGCTGTTTACCACCGATACCCTGGATGTCGACGTGGTGCGCGAAGCACAGCGCCAGTTAGCGAACGTTGATAAAACGCAAATCGCCTTCTTCCGCCCGAACTATCTGGCGGGCTGGCAGCGGGCGCTACAGCTGGCAGCGGAGGCGCGGGTATGACGTTAATGCAATTTAGCGGGCTGTTGGTGGTCTGGCTGCTGTCGACGCTGTTTATCGCCACCGCCACCTGGTTTGAGTTCCGCCGCGTGCGCTTTAACTTCAACGTCTTTTTCTCGTTGTTGTTCCTGCTCACCTTTTTCTTCGGCTTCCCGTTAACCAGTATCCTGGTATTCCGCTTTGACGTCAGCGTGGCGCCGCCGGAGATTTTGCTGCAGACGCTGCTGGTTGCGGTATGCTTCTATGCCATCTACTACGTGACCTACAAAACGCGATTGCGTCCGGCATCGCGCGATGTTCCACGTCGTCCGCTGTTTACCATGAACCGGGTTGAAACCCATCTGGCCTGGGGGATTTTGATGGGGCTGGCGCTGCTGTGCGTCGGTATCTTCTTCGCCCACAACGGTTTCCTGCTATTTAAGCTCAATTCATACAGCCAGATATTCTCCGCGGAAGTGTCCGGCGTGGCGTTGAAGCGCTTCTTCTACTTCTTTATTCCGGCGATGCTGGTGATCTATTTCCTGCGTCAGGATTACAAGGCGTGGATTTTCTTCCTGGTGAGCACCGTCGCCTTTGGTCTGCTGACCTACGCGATCGTCGGCGGTACCCGCGCCAACATCATTATCGCTTTCGCTATCTTCCTGTTTATCGGCATTATTCGCGGCTGGATCAGCCTGTGGATGCTGGCGGCGGCGGGCGTGCTGGGTATTGTCGGCATGTTCTGGCTGGCGTTGAAGCGCTATGGGATGAACGTTAGCGGCGATGAAGCGTTTTATACATTCCTCTATCTCACGCGCGATACCTTCTCGCCGTGGGAGAACCTGGCGCTGTTGCTGCAGAACTACGACAAGATTGAGTTCCAGGGGTTGGCGCCGATGATCCGCGACTTCTACGTCTTTATCCCCAGTTGGATGTGGCACGGTCGCCCGACAATGGTGCTGAATACCGCCAATTACTTCACCTGGGAAGTGTTAAATAACCATTCGGGGCTGGCGATATCGCCGACGCTGATTGGTTCGCTGGTGGTGATGGGCGGCGTATGGTTCGTACCGCTGGGCGCCGTCGCGGTGGGGCTCATCATTAAATGGTTCGACTGGCTGTACGAACTGGGCAACCGGGAGAGCAATCGCTACAAAGCGGCTATCCTGCACAGTTTCTGTTTCGGCGCTATCTTCAACATGATAGTGCTGGCACGCGAAGGGTTGGATTCGTTCGGCTCCCGCGTGGTGTTTTTCCTCGTGATCTTTGGTATCTGCTTGTTAGCGGCGAAACTGCTGTACTGGCTCCTGGACAGCGCAGGATTGATTCATAAGCGGGTGAAGCCGCTTTCGCAACCGCAGGTCTGATAAGGATGAACATGACTGATAACACTTCCGCGCCGCAGTATGCGCTGCGAGGGCTGCAGCTGATTGGCTGGCGCGACATGCAGCATGCGCTCAACTATCTCTTCGCCGACGGCGAGCTGCGTCAGGGTACGCTGGTTGCGATCAACGCCGAAAAAATGCTGGCGGTAGAAGATAACCCGGAAGTGCATGCGCTGATTGAGGCCGCCGAGTTTAAATATGCCGACGGTATTAGCGTCGTGCGCTCATTACGTAAAAAATATCCGCACGCTGAGGTGTCGCGCGTTGCCGGCGCCGATCTGTGGGAAGCGCTGATGGAGCGGGCTGGCGCTCAGGGAACGCCGGTGTTCCTGATCGGCGGCAAGCCCGAGGTGCTGGCGGAGACGCAAGCGAAGCTGCGTGAGCGCTGGAAGGTCAATATCGTCGGCAGTCAGGACGGCTATTTTTCCGCCGATCAGCGTCAGCAGCTGTTTGAGCGGGTGCGCGACAGCGGGGCGAAAATTGTCACCGTCGCGATGGGCTCGCCGCGCCAGGAAATTCTGATGCGCGACTGCCGGCTGGTATATCCCGCCGCGCTGTATATGGGCGTTGGCGGCACTTATGACGTCTTTACCGGCCACGTTCACCGGGCGCCAAAATTCTGGCAGAACCTGGGGCTGGAGTGGTTCTATCGCCTGCTCCTGCAACCGAGCCGCATCAAAAGACAGTTCCGTTTACTGCGCTATTTACGTTGGCATTATTCCGGCAAGCTCTGATATTCCACTGCAACCAGGCGAGATTGCATACATATTCTGTGTAATCTCTTCACTCGCCTGATACTTTATTTGCCATTTCCGTAAAATTAATTAACCATTCGCATGCTTCAAACGCGTGGGGGAGACCTGCGCGTCGGCAAGGCTATGGTTTCAATTAATAACAATAACCGGGAGTACCCGGAGTACAGCAAACACAAGAGGCTTTATGACTGAGAAAAAAGCGGAACTCCAGCGTGGACTGGAGGCCCGGCATATTGAGCTAATCGCGCTAGGCGGGACGATTGGCGTAGGGTTATTCATGGGCGCGGCAAGTACGCTGAAGTGGGCCGGTCCATCCGTCCTGCTGGCGTATATTATCGCCGGTTTATTTGTCTTCTTTATCATGCGTTCGATGGGCGAAATGTTGTTCCTCGAACCGGTAACCGGCTCATTCGCCGTTTACGCGCACCGTTATATGAGCCCGTTCTTCGGCTATCTCACAGCCTGGTCATACTGGTTTATGTGGATGGCGGTGGGAATATCAGAGATCACCGCCATCGGGGTATACGTCCAGTTCTGGTTCCCGGAGATGGCGCAGTGGATCCCGGCGCTAATTGCCGTTGGGTTGGTAGCACTAGCGAATCTGGCGGCAGTGCGTCTATACGGCGAGATCGAGTTCTGGTTTGCGATGATTAAAGTCACCACCATTATCGTGATGATAGTCATTGGCCTGGGCGTCATCTTCTTTGGCTTCGGCAACGGCGGACAGTCGATCGGTTTTGGCAACCTGACCGAGCACGGCGGCTTCTTCGCCGGCGGCTGGAAAGGCTTCCTGACGGCGCTGTGTATTGTCGTCGCCTCTTATCAGGGCGTTGAACTTATCGGTATCACCGCCGGGGAAGCGAAAAACCCGCAGGTCACGTTGCGTAGCGCGGTAGGCAAAGTACTGTGGCGTATCCTGATTTTCTACGTGGGGGCGATTTTCGTTATCGTGACTATCTTCCCGTGGAACCAGATTGGAGCGACCGGTAGCCCATTCGTTCTCACTTTCGCCAAAATCGGCATTACCGCGGCGGCGGGGATTATCAACTTCGTGGTGCTGACCGCAGCGCTGTCGGGCTGTAACAGCGGGATGTATAGCTGTGGGCGTATGCTGTACGCGCTGGCGCGCAACCGTCAGCTACCGGCGGCAATGGCCAAAGTATCGCGTCAGGGCGTGCCGGTGGCGGGCGTCGCGCTGTCGATCGTGATTCTACTAATCGGTTCGTGCCTGAACTACATTATTCCTAACCCGCAGCGCGTGTTTGTCTATGTCTATAGCGCCAGCGTGTTGCCGGGGATGGTGCCGTGGTTTGTGATCCTGATTAGCCAGCTGCGTTTTCGCCGCGAGCATCAGCAGGCGATGGCCAGCCATCCGTTCCGTTCATTGTTGTTCCCGTGGGCAAACTATTTGACGATGGCTTTCCTCGTTTGTGTGCTGATCGGCATGGGAATTAACGATGAAACCCGGATGTCGCTCTTTGTCGGAATGATTTTCCTCGCCGCGGTGACCCTTATTTATAAGGTTTTCGGCCTCGGCAAGCGGGGAAATCTCGATAAAACGGCGGAATAAGCGCCAAAGCGCACAAACTGTGAGCAAATAGAAATTTTATTTAAAAAGGCACTAGACAGGGGTGGGGGAAGTCCGTATTATCCACCCCCGCAACGGCGCTAAGCGCCCGTAGCTCAGCTGGATAGAGCGCTGCCCTCCGGAGGCAGAGGTCTCAGGTTCGAATCCTGTCGGGCGCACCATTTACCCGGTGCTGGAGCTGCGGTGGTTTTAATACCGCGTAAAAGAATTGTTGTGGTGGCTATAGCTCAGTTGGTAGAGCCCTGGATTGTGATTCCAGTTGTCGTGGGTTCGAATCCCATTAGCCACCCCATTATTTGATAGAGTTGTGAATTGCGAAGGTGGCGGAATTGGTAGACGCGCTAGCTTCAGGTGTTAGTGTTCTTACGGACGTGGGGGTTCAAGTCCCCCCCCTCGCACCACGACTTTAAAGAATTGAACTAAAAATTCAAAAAGCAGTATTTCGGCGAGTAGCGCAGCTTGGTAGCGCAACTGGTTTGGGACCAGTGGGTCGGAGGTTCGAATCCTCTCTCGCCGACCAATTTTGAACCCCGCTTCGGCGGGGTTTTTTGTTTTCCGATTTTCTTCAGGCGCCTTTTATCCCGCTGATCTTCCTCGTATAAAATCGTTTCTATCTCTGCGAATTATTGCCCGGAATTGTCCCAAATGATTGCTGCGATAGATGCAATCTCCCAGGATCCTGTGCGATAATAACCGGGTAGATGCTCATTCCATCTCTTATGTTCGCCTTCGTGCCTCATAAACTCGGGAATGATGCAGAGCCGTACTTACGGTGCTTATCGTCCACTGATAGATGTCGCATTTTATGTCTCATCAAACACCATGGACATAACGTTGAGTGAAGCACCCAATTTGTTGTCAAACAGACCTGTTTTAACGCCTGCCCTGATTTCAGCGCAGGCGTTTTTTTCTTTCAGGGGTGGATAACGATCCGCTGTTGGCGAGCGGGCGTCATCGGTTGGGCGTTGAGGGCTCGCACCATATCGCCCACCGTCAGCACCGGCAGCCAGGGATTATCCTCGAGCCCGCTGAGATCCCGGCCGCAGCGCTGGGCGGCCTCTTGTAATAATTCATACAGGTCATCATCATCGCCAACCAACTCCAAATCCTCATCCAGCCGATCCCCGGCGGCAAAAGCCAGCGCAGGTGCTGATGGCATTGACTGGTTAAGCTGGTTATCCAGCGTTAACCACACGGCGCGGATCACCCAGCTATCGACAAGAGAAATATCGAAGGCACGCGCGAATTGGCAAATAGTCTGGCCGGCGCGCTGTTCGGCTAGTTTTGCCCGCCGCATTCGCCAGCGGCGATTGCTGACGATCGTAACAATGAGCAGCACCAGCAGAACCCACCATGCGCCAGAGCCCAGTGCGGCGATAACCCCGCCGATAAGCGCGCCAACGATGCTGATCGCCAGCAGTAGTCGGGGTAGCGATAAACGCGGTTTGGCAGCAAGAGGAAAGAGAAAACGAGAGGGTACGCGCATCAGAACTCCTGTTCTGAAGAGTAGCTATCGCCCCATTCGAGGCGATAGCGTTATCGTGAATTACTGCTGAGGGTTATTGTGTAGCGTCAACAGCAGGCCGTCACGACGCATGGTCGCCGCTTCTTCCGGCTGGTGCAAGCGGTCCAGCGCATCGGCAAGCCACGCGTAATCAAAGGCATCCGGGCGCTGCTTAAGCGCGGCGCGGAAGGCGATACTGGCCTCCTGCCATTCACCGTGACGCATCAGCGACTGGCCCAGAGTGCTCCACAGCAGCGGACGGTCGCCGACGGCTTTGATCTGCTGGCGCAGCACTTTTTCCAGTTGCTCCGGATTATTGGTCTTCAGCCGTGGGATCGGCATGACCAGGCGGTCGTCGTACTGTTTCTTCAGACCATCGATAATAATCTGCTGTGCGGTATCGTGATCGTCGCTTTCGATCAGGCGTTCGGCCATTGCCACCTGCAGCGGTATCAGCGCGCGCGTTTTACGACTCTGATTGCGCCACCACTCGCGTAGCCCTTCGCTACCACCGTCGGCCAGCGCTTTGTCCATCAGGCCAATCCACGCCAGCTGTTCCAGCGCGGCGCGGTGCTCTTCATCCCCCACGTTGGCTTTCGCCATGGATGGAATGATGTCCAGCAGCGAATTCCACGCGCCGGTACGGGTATAGGCCTGCTCGGCAAGACGCAGCACCTCCGGATGACGCGGGGTCACTTCCAGTAGCTTATCGATGCCGTGACGGGCGGCGTGGTTTTCATTCCGCGCCAACTGTAGGCGCACGCGGGTGATTTCGACCGGGATCAGATCGTCGCCAGCCAGTTCGGCGGCACGCTCAAGATGCTGATTGGCGCGAGCTTCATCACCGCGCTGTTGGGCCGCTTCCGCCGCTAACAGATAGTTCACTACCGGTTGTTCGGCGTGATCGGCATTTTTCGCCATCAGCTTTTCAACCTGTTGGTAATCGCCTTCCGCCAGTTTCAGCAGCGCTTGCTCGGTTTGCTTACGCGCGCGGCGGCGCTTACGGCCGACGAACCAGCCGCGCGTGTGCGCGCCGGTACGGAAAATGCGGCGCAACAGCCATTCAATGGCGAACAGCACCACCATTGCGAGGATCAGGATGATCACAAGGCCCGTCACGCTGGTTTCGATATTGTAGTTATCGGTCTGGATCAGAACGTAGCCCTGGTGGCCCGCGATCATTGGCCCAACGACGATCCCGGCGATCAGCAGTGCGAAAAGCAGGAGAATTTTCAGCATCGGTTATTCTCCTTGCGGCGCAGGGGCTGGCGCGGTCGCTGCTGGCGCTGGCGTCGGAGCGGCTGCCGCAGGCTGGGCCATTAAATTACGCACCCGGGTTTGCATCAGCTTTTCCAGCAGGCTCTGGCTCTGCAGCGTTTCCGGTACGCTCATGGTGATACTCTGCTGACTGAGCTTATCCACTTCTTCAAGGAAAGCCTTGGTGGTGGCGTCTTCAGTATCGTAATAAGCGCGTACCCAGGTGGAGACGTTTTCCAGCGCCTGCTTATAGGTTTCTTCCTGATGACGCGGCACCGCTTGCGCGGCGACCAGCAGGCGAGAACGGATATTTTCGCGCAGATAGACATCCTGATTCGGCGCTAACAGCGGCACCGCCGTTTCGTCGCGGCGGCGTATGGTAATGAAGCTATCCATAAAGTTCTGCCAGCTTTTCTGCAGGTTAACCCGCCATTCGCCGATGGAGCTGGAGAGCTCGTCGCTGTCGGCATCCATCGGGGAATCATCGTCGTTATTATCGGCCAGACGCAGATTGTCGATTTGATTCGCCAGCTGGTTAACCTTGAGGATAATGCCGTCGTAATCGACCTGGCTTACCGCTGACAGCGAAGCGATGTCGTCGGTGATGGCGCGGCGCGCGCCGATAAGGCTTGGGTCGTTCATGTCGGCGAGGCTGGCATCGGCGCTTTTCAGCAGCGCGGCAGCGGTCGTCACATCCTGATCGCTCCACAGTTTACGTCCCGCCAGCTTAACCAGGAAATCAGCCTGCGCCAGCAGCCAGGTTTTGGCGTCGCTGCCGGAAATCACGGCAACTTTTTGCTGTAGCTCATCAAGCTGTTTCGTCAGGGTTTCCTGTTCACGTTTGGCTTCGCTCAACTGGTCGGCCTGCTGTTTGATGACGCTTTCCAGCTCGCTCTTCTGGCTGTCCTGCGCTTTTTGCAGCGCCGCGAGCTGGCTTGCTAATTCAGAGCTGGTTTCGTTTTGCCGCGTAACCTGCTGCTTATTCAAGCCATACAGGCCAATACCGGCGGCGAGGGCGATAGCGATAGCAATCGCGCTGAGCGCCAGGCTGGTTTTGTTGCCGGCCTTTTTCTTCTCGTTGTTTTCTGGCTGTGGCGTGGTTTCCACGGCCTCCCTGGTCTCTTCAACCACGGCGGATTGATTTTGTTGTTCCGTCATTATGGCTTCCAATGTTGAGAGTTATTGTAATGCGCGTAGCAGCGCATCGTTGTCGGCGTTATCGGCAACCTGAATATCCTGCCAGCCCAATTCCCGGGCCTGAAGGGCCAGACGTTCGCTGACAACGATAAGGCTACAGTGCAGCAGCCACTGTTCGCGATACCACTGGGGTATTAACGACCACAGCTGCTGCAGCATCTCGCCGCTGGTGACCACCAGCGTTGTGACTCCACGAGATTGCCAGCGCATAGCCTCTTCCGCACCATCATAGTACTTCGCACAACGTTGATAACATTCACAAAATGTTACTTCGGCGCCGCGATCTCGCAGCGTGTCGCCGAGTAATTCCCGCCCGCCGTTGCCGCGCAGAATCAGGGCTTTCTTGCCCGCAATGTTTTGTAATTCAGGTAATTGTAGCAAGACTTCGCTGATTTCCCGATCTAACGGGTAACGGATATTTTTACCACTGACCGTATGCAGGGCCAGCGCGGTGGTGCGGCCTATCGAGAAATAGGCCGGGTCGGAGGGCCAGCGTTGGCTCTCCTGCAGCAGACGGGCATGGGCGAATTCCACCGCATGCTGCGACAGCGCAAACAACAAATCGTCCGCGCCTAATGCCGCCAGTTGACGCGGGAGCGTTGCCAGTTCTCGCCCCGGCGTGAATTCAATCAGCGGAAAGCTCCAGGCCACGCGTCCCAGCGCGCGCAGGCGGCTGACTAACTCTTCACCTTGCGGTAGCGGACGGGTGACCAGGATGCTCATCGTGGGGCTTCTCCATCATAGACCGCCGCGAGGATGTCGCGGGCGCCGTTATCCAGTAGCTCTTCCGCCAGCGAGACGCCGAGCGCCTCTGCCTCTTCAGGCCGCCCGCGGCGTTCACCGCGCACGACCCGCGAACCATCCGGCGCGCCCACCAGCGCTCGTAGCCACAGCTCACCATCGCGCAGTTCGGCATAGCTGCCAATCGGCACCTGACAACCGCCTTCGAGACGGGTGTTCATCGCCCGCTCGGCACGTACGCGCACGGCGGTCTCTGTATGGTTAAGCGGCGCTAACAGCGCTTTGGTCCATTCATCGTCAAGGCGGCATTCGATACCCACCGCGCCCTGGCCGACGGCCGGCAGAGATTGTTCAGGCGAGAGCGGCTGGCGAATACGCGCTTCCAGTTTCAGGCGCTTCAGACCGGCGGCGGCAAGGATAATAGCGTCATACTCGCCGTTATCGAGTTTGCCTAATCGCGTGCCAACGTTGCCGCGTAGCGAGCGGATCACCAGATCGGGGCGCTCTGCCGCCAACTGGCACTGGCGACGTAAACTTGATGTGCCAACGATGCTGCCAGCCGGCAGCGCGTCAATTGAGGCATAGTGATTGGAAACAAATGCGTCGCGCGGATCTTCACGTTCGCAGATGGTGACCAATCCCAGGCCTTCAGGGAATTCGACCGGGACATCTTTCATCGAATGGACGGCGATATCGGCGCGCCCCTCAATCATGGCGAGCTCTAACTCTTTCACAAATAAGCCCTTGCCGCCCACTTTCGCCAGCGGGGTATCAAGGAGCACGTCGCCGCGGGTGACCATTGGCACCAGCTCAACGGAAAGCCCCGGATGACAGGACTCCAGGCGCTCTTTCACATAATGTGCCTGCCATAGCGCAAGCGGGCTTTGCCGTGTGGCAATTCTCAAAACTTTGTCTAACATGCTTGTTACCGTCATTGTCGACCATGAGCCATCCTAACATTGTTGCTTTAGGGATGTTAGTTTCGCGGTTAATGTGGGATGCTGGCATGATGACCTTTAGCGTTTCATGCGCGTGCGGTTGCCGCAAGCGTAGTGGGGAATTTACACCCGGCAAACGGTGCTACACTTGTATGTAGCGCATCTTTCTTTACGGTCAATCAGCAAGGTGTTAAATTGATCACGTTTTAAACCATTTGTCAGCCAGCAGTTCATCACAACCACACCGATGACGAATGGTGACGGTTCTTGTTGAAATACTGAAATCCTCCGTACTATTGTACGTCGGATTTTTGAACATCAGGCGATATGTCTTGTACCTCTATATTGAGACACTGAAACAGAGACTGGATGCCATCAACCAACTGCGCGTGGATCGCGCGCTTGCTGCCATGGGACCCGCTTTCCAGCAGGTTTACAGTCTTCTGCCGACATTACTACATTATCATCACCCGCTGATGCCGGGTTACCTTGACGGTAACGTTCCCCGCGGCATTTGCCTTTACACGCCTGATGAAACCCAACGCCACTATCTTGACGAACTCGAACTGCATCGCGGCCTGCTAACGCAGGAGCCGCCGAAAGGCGAACTGCCGATTACCGGCGTCTATTCGATGGGCAGTACCTCTTCCGTCGGGCAAAGCTGCTCTTCCGATCTGGATATCTGGGTATGCCATCAGGCCTGGCTGGATAACGAAGAACGCCAACTGCTGCAGCGTAAATGCAGCCTGCTTGAAAGCTGGGCGGCGTCGCTCGGCGTCGAGGTCAGTTTCTTCCTGATCGACGAAAACCGCTTCCGCCATAACGAAAGCGGCAGCCTCGGCGGCGAAGACTGTGGTTCGACCCAGCATATTTTGTTGCTCGATGAATTTTACCGCACCGCCGTGCGTCTTGCCGGGAAACGTATTCTGTGGAATATGGTGCCGGGCGATGAAGAAGACCATTACGATGATTACGTGATGGGGCTGTATGCCCAGGGCGTGCTGACGCCAAACGAATGGCTCGATCTCGGTGGCCTCAGTTCGCTGTCGGCGGAAGAGTACTTCGGCGCCAGCCTGTGGCAGCTGTATAAGAGCATCGACTCCCCGTATAAAGCGGTGCTGAAAACGCTGCTGCTGGAAGCCTACTCGTGGGAATACCCCAACAACCGCCTGTTGGCGAAAGATATTAAACAGCGCCTGCACGATGGCGAGATTGTCTCATTCGGTCTCGACCCCTACTGCATGATGCTGGAGCGCGTAACCGCCTATCTGCAGGCTATCGAAGACGACACCCGTCTCGATCTGGTACGCCGCTGCTTCTATCTGAAAGTCTGTGAAAAACTCAGCCGCGAGCGCGCCTGTGTGGGCTGGCGTCGTGAAGTCGTCAGCCAACTGGTGAAAGAGTGGGGCTGGGATGAAAAGCGTCTGATGATGCTCGATAACCGCGCTAACTGGAAAATCGATGAAGTGCGCAAAGCGCACAACGAACTGCTCGACGCGATGATGCAGAGCTATCGTAATCTGATCCGCTTCGCGCGTCGCAATAACCTCAGCGTCTCCGCCAGCCCGCAGGATATCGGCGTGCTGACGCGTAAGTTGTATGCGGCCTTTGAAGCCTTGCCGGGCAAGGTTACCCTGGTAAACCCGCAAATTTCACCGGACCTGTCGGAACCGAATCTGACCTTTATCCACGTGCCGCCGGGCCGCGCCAACCGTACCGGTTGGTATCTGTATAATCGCGCGCCGGATATGGAATCGATCATCAGCCATCAGCCGCTGGAATATAACCGTTATCTTAATAAGCTGGTGGCCTGGGCCTGGTTTAACGGCCTGCTGACCTCACGCACCCGTCTGTTTATTAAGGGCAACGGTATCGTCGATTTGCCGAAGCTGCAGGAGATGGTGGCCGACGTGTCGCACCACTTCCCGCTGCGTCTGCCGGCGCCGACGCCAAAAGCGCTGTACAGCCCGTGCGAAATTCGCCACCTGGCGATTATCGTTAACCTCGAATATGACCCGACGGCGGCTTTCCGCAATCAGGTGGTGCATTTCGACTTCCGTAAGCTCGACGTTTTCAGCTTCGGCGAAGAGCAAAAATGCCTGATTGGCAGCGTCGACCTGCTGTATCGCAACTCGTGGAACGAAGTGCGTACGCTGCACTTTAACGGCGAGCAGGCGATGATCGAAGCGCTGAAAACTATTCTCGGCAAAATGCATCAGGACGCCGCGCCGCCGGATAGCGTGGAGGTGTTCTGCTACAGCCAGCATCTGCGCGGCCTTATTCGCACCCGCGTGCAGCAGATGGTCTCCGAGTGCATCGAACTGCGTCTCTCCAGTACCCGTCAGGATACCGGGCGCTTCAAAGCGCTGCGCGTCTCCGGCCAGACCTGGGGCCTGTTCTTTGAACGCCTGAACGTTTCGGTGCAGAAGCTGGAAAACGCCATTGAGTTCTACGGCGCTATCTCACACAACAAGCTCCACGGCCTGTCGGTACAGGTAGAAACCAATCACGTTAAGCTGCCGGCGGTGGTGGATGGCTTCGCCAGCGAAGGGATTATTCAATTCTTCTTTGAAGATGCGGATAACAATGATAGCGGCTTTAACATCTACATTCTCGATGAAAGCAACCGCGCAGAGGTCTATCACCACTGCGAAGGCAGCAAAGAAGAGCTGGTGCGCGACGTCAGCCGCTTCTACTCGTCATCGCACGATCGCTTCACCTACGGCTCCAGCTTCATTAACTTCAACCTGCCGCAGTTCTATCAGATAGTCGAAGTTGACGGACGCACGCAGGTGATCCCGTTCCGCAGTCAGGCGATTGCCGCCGCGGTGCCGCCGGGCCAGGAAGCGGTTGCCTCACCGGTGCTGCAGCAGCGCTACTCGTAGATTTGGCCCGCATAAGGCGCGATGCGCTATCCGGAGATATTCCCTGCTGGCGCTGCGCTTAGCAGGGCTACGGTTGTATGTCGTTGGGTAGCCCGGATAAGGCGCGATGCGCCGCCATCCGGGAAACACCTCATTAACGGAAGCTCACCGTCTCGCCGGCTTGATTGCTTGCCGCCTGCTCCAGTAGATCCCAGAAGCGTTCGCCGCTGCGATCGCAGATCCACTCGTCGCCTTGCAGATCGAAGTGATAGCCGCCTTGCTTGGTCGCCAGCCAGACCTGATGCAGTGGCTCCTGACGGTTAATAATGATCTTACTGCCATTTTCGAAGCTGATGGTCAGCACGCCGCCGTTGATTTCGCAGTCGATATCGCTGTCGCCGTCCCAATCGTCCAGACGTTCTTCGATGGTCATCCACAGGCTATCGGCCAGGCGATGGAATTCACTGTCGTTCATGGTTCTATCCTGCTTTTTTGAAGATGGCCGCAGTATAGCGCGAAACAAAAGCGCGTGCAGTCAGATGCTAAACGCTTGCTTTTACGTCTTCTCCTGCGATGATAGAAAGCAGTAACGAATGAATCATGGGCAACTATCAATGAAAAACGTTTTACCCACGCTTGCCGTTCTGTTTGCAATCTTCAGCCTGACCGGCTGCGGTTTGAAAGGGCCGCTGTATTTCCCGCCGGCAGACAAAACCGCGCCGCCGCCGACCAAGCCGGTTAACCCAGGCATTCAGAGCGCGACGCCGGATCGTAACGATCGCGGCGATAATGGCGGTCCGACCCAGGTTAACTATTAACGATAACGTTCTGTTCCGCGCAATTGGAGTAGATAATGCAGTTCTCTAAAATGCATGGCCTCGGCAACGACTTCATGGTTGTTGATGCGGTAACGCAGAATGTTTTCTTCTCACCGGAGCTGATTCGTCGCCTTGCGGATCGGCATCTTGGCGTCGGCTTCGACCAGCTGCTGGTTGTCGAGCCGCCGTACGATCCCGATCTGGACTTCCACTACCGTATCTTCAATGCTGACGGTAGCGAAGTCTCGCAGTGCGGCAACGGCGCGCGCTGCTTCGCCCGCTTTGTCCGTTTAAAAGGCCTGACCAATAAACGTGATATCCGTGTGAGCACCGCCAATGGGCGTATGGTATTAAGCGTAACGGAAGATGATCTGGTGCGCGTTAACATGGGCGAGCCGAATTTCGAGCCGTCTCAGGTCCCGTTCCGCGCCAACAAAGCGGAAAAGACCTATATTATGCGCGCGGCTGAACAGACAGTATTGTGCGGCGTCGTCTCAATGGGCAACCCGCACTGCGTGATTCAGGTCGATAACGTGGACACCGCCGCGGTTGAAACCCTCGGTCCGGTGATGGAAAGCCACGAACGTTTTCCGGAACGCGCCAATATCGGCTTTATGCAGGTAGTGGAACGCTCTCATATTCGTCTGCGCGTCTATGAACGCGGCGCAGGTGAAACGCAGGCCTGCGGCAGCGGCGCCTGTGCGGCAGTGGCGGTCGGTATCCAACAGGGATTACTCGGCGAAGAGGTACGCGTGGAATTGCCAGGCGGGCGTCTCGACATCGCCTGGAAAGGTCCGGGTCAACCGTTGTATATGACTGGCCCGGCGGCACACGTCTACGACGGATTTATTCATCTATGAAACAGATCGGGGAAGAACAGCAGGAACTCGCCACAGCGCTCGACGACAGCGCGGTAGTAGATTATCTGCTGCAAAATCCTGAGTTCTTTATTCGTAATGCAGCGCAGGTAGAGCATATCCGCGTCCCGCATCCGGTGCGCGGCACCATCTCGCTGGTCGAGTGGCATATGCTGCGGGCGCGTAACCATATCAACGTGCTGGAAGAAAATATGACGCTGCTGATGGAACAGGCGACGGCCAATCAAAGCCTGTTTCAGCGCCTGTTCCATCTGCAGACGCGCCTGGCGTCCGCCGATAGCCTGGATGAAATGCTCAACCGCTTTCATCGTTGGGCGCGCGAGCTGGGCCTGGCGGGCGCGACGGTGCGCCTGTTTCCGGACAGCTGGCATCTCGGCGCGCCGTCTAAATTCACCCATCTGGCGTTGAGCCGGCAGGCGTTCGAACCCATTCGTATCCAACGGTTGGGCCAGGCACGTCACTATCTTGGTCCGCTGAACGGGCCAGAGCTGTTGGTGGTGCTGCCGGATGCGAAAGCTATTGGCTCGGTGGCGATGTCGCTACTGGGCGATGACGACGCACCGGGGGTGATGTTCTTCAGCAGCCGCGATCCGCAGCATTATCAGCAAGGTCAGGGAACGCAGCTACTGCAGGAGATCGCCCGTATGCTGCCCGGCCTGCTGGAGCGCTGGATTGAACGCGCATGACCGACTCCCCGCTATTCGCCTGCGTCGAACGCTTCCTGCGCTATCTCGGCGTAGAGCGCCAGCTTAGCCCGATTACGCTCACGAATTACCAGCGTCAGCTGGAAGCGCTGATCGCGCTGGCGGATGATGCTGGCTTAAAAAGCTGGCAGCAGTGCGACGCCGCTCAGGTACGTAGCTTTGCCGTGCGCAGCCGCCGCGCGGGCTTAGGCCCGGCGAGCCTGGCGCTGCGGCTTTCCGCCTTGCGCAGTTTCTTCGACTGGATGGTCAGCCAGGGTGAGTTAGCGGCTAACCCGGCGAAGGGAATTGCGGCGCCAAAAATTCCCCGCCACTTACCGAAAAATATCGACGTTGATGATGTGAATCGGCTTCTGGATATCGACCTTAACGACCCGCTCGCCGTGCGCGACCGGGCGATGCTGGAAGTGATGTACGGCGCGGGGCTGCGTCTTTCTGAGTTAGTTAACCTTGATATTCAGCACCTTGATCTTGAGTCAGGGGAAGTGTGGGTGATGGGTAAAGGCAGCAAAGAGCGCCGCCTGCCAATTGGACGCAACGCGGTGGCGTGGATCGAACACTGGCTGGATTTGCGCGGCCTGTTCGGCGGCGATGACGACGCGCTGTTTTTGTCGAAGCTGGGTAAGCGAATTTCAGCGCGCAACGTGCAGAAGCGGTTTGCCGAATGGGGGATCAAGCAGGGGCTCAATAGCCACGTGCATCCGCATAAGCTGCGGCACTCCTTCGCGACGCATATGCTGGAGTCGAGCGGCGATCTGCGCGGCGTGCAGGAGCTGCTGGGGCATGCCAATCTCTCCACCACCCAAATCTATACCCATCTCGATTTTCAACACCTTGCCTCGGTGTACGATGCCGCGCATCCGCGCGCTAAACGGGGGAAATAATGCGTTTTTACCGACCTCTGGGCCCGATCTCCGCGCTGACGTTCGACCTGGATGACACCCTTTATGATAACCGCCCGGTGATTGACCGGACGATGCAGGAATCGCTGACGTTTGTGCGCAATTACCATCCGGCGCTGAGCCAGTTTGATGCCCATGCGCTTAATCAACTGCGACAAACGCTATTGTCCTCAGAACCTGAGATTTATCACGATGTCACCGTCTGGCGCCACCGCGCGCTGGAGTTAGGGATGCGTAATGCCGGACTCTCCGCCGCCGAGGCGAAAGCCGGCGCCGATGCGGCGATGGAAAACTTCGCCCACTGGCGCAGTCGCGTCGACGTGCCGCAGGAGACGCACGATACGCTGGCGAAGCTGGCGCAGAAATGGCCGCTGGTAGCTATCACCAACGGTAACGCCCAGCCAGAACTGTTCGGGCTGAATGACTATTTCCGTTTCGTGCTGCGCGCGGGCCCGGATGGTCGCTCCAAGCCGTTTGCCGATATGTACCATCTGGCGGCGGAGCGCCTGGATTTACCCCTCGGGCAGATTCTGCACGTCGGCGATGATCTGACCACCGACGTGGCTGGCGCTATTCGCTGTGGAATGCAGGCCTGCTGGATCAAGCCGCAGGACGCGTCGTTGATGAAAACCGCCGATAGCCGCCTGCTGCCGCATATTGAAATTTCACGGTTGGCATCTCTGACCTCGCTGATATAATCACCAGTAACTCTGTATATATTAACAGGGGTTCGTGGAACCCCTTCTCTTCCGGCGGTGCCAATGGACGTTTCTTACCTGCTCGACAGCCTTAATGACAAACAGCGTGAAGCCGTAGCGGCCTCGCGCACCAATATGCTGGTTCTGGCAGGGGCGGGCAGTGGTAAGACGCGCGTACTGGTGCACCGTATCGCCTGGCTGCTGAGCGTGGAGAACTGCTCGCCGTATTCCATTATGGCGGTGACCTTTACCAACAAAGCGGCGGCGGAGATGCGCCACCGTATCGGCCAACTGATGGGCACCACCCAGGGCGGTATGTGGGTCGGCACCTTCCATGGCCTGGCCCATCGCCTGCTACGCGCCCATCATCTGGATGCCAACCTGCCGCAGGATTTCCAAATCCTCGATAGCGAAGACCAGCTGCGCCTGCTGAAGCGCCTGATTAAGGCGATGAACCTGGATGAGAAGCAATGGCCGCCGCGTCAGGCGATGTGGTACATCAACAGCCAAAAAGATGAAGGGCTGCGCCCGCACCATATTCAGAGCTACGGCAACCCGGTCGAACAGACATGGCAGAAGGTGTATCAGGCCTATCAGGAAGCCTGCGATCGCGCCGGGCTGGTGGACTTCGCCGAGCTGCTGCTGCGCGCGCACGAGCTGTGGCTGAACAAACCGCACATCCTGCAGCACTACCGCGAGCGCTTCACCAATATTCTCGTCGACGAATTCCAGGATACCAACAACATTCAATATGCCTGGATCCGCCTGCTGGCGGGCGATACCGGCAAAGTGATGATTGTCGGCGATGATGACCAGTCGATTTACGGCTGGCGCGGCGCGCAGGTTGAAAACATTCAGCGCTTCCTGAATGACTTCCCGGGTGCGGAAACTATTCGTCTGGAGCAGAACTATCGTTCGACCAGCAATATTCTCAGCGCCGCCAACGCCCTGATTGAAAACAACAACGGGCGGTTGGGCAAAAAACTGTGGACCGACGGCGCCGACGGCGAGCCCATTTCGCTGTACTGCGCCTTCAACGATCTTGATGAAGCGCGTTTCGTGGTTAACCGAATTAAAACCTGGCAGGAGAACGGCGGAGCGCTGGAGCAGTGCGCCATTCTCTATCGTAGCAACGCCCAGTCGCGCGTGCTGGAAGAGGCGCTGCTACAGGCCAGCATGCCGTACCGTATCTACGGCGGCATGCGCTTCTTCGAACGTCAGGAAATCAAAGATGCGCTCTCTTATCTGCGTCTGATTGCTAACCGCAACGATGACGCGGCGTTTGAGCGCGTGGTCAATACGCCTACCCGCGGCATCGGCGATCGTACCCTGGATGTGGTGCGCCAGACCTCGCGCGATCGTCAGCTGACGCTGTGGCAGGCCTGCCGCGAGCTGCTCAAAGAGAAAGTGCTGGCAGGCCGCGCGGCCAGCGCTCTGCAGCGCTTTATGGAGCTTATCGACGCGCTGGCGCAGGAAACTGCCGATATGCCGCTGCATGTCCAGACTGACCGGGTCATTAAAGATTCCGGCCTGCGTATGATGTACGAGCAGGAAAAAGGCGAGAAGGGCCAGACCCGTATCGAAAACTTAGAGGAACTGGTGACGGCGACGCGCCAGTTCAGCTACAACGAAGAAGATGAAGATCTGATGCCGCTACAGGCGTTCCTCTCCCACGCCGCGCTGGAAGCCGGCGAAGGGCAGGCGGATACCTGGCAGGATGCGGTACAGCTGATGACTCTGCACTCGGCAAAAGGGCTGGAGTTCCCGCAGGTGTTTATCGTCGGCGTTGAAGAGGGGATGTTCCCGAGCCAGATGGCGCTTGATGAGGGCGGTCGTCTGGAGGAAGAGCGTCGTCTGGCCTACGTCGGCGTGACGCGCGCGATGCAGAAACTGACACTGACCTACGCCGAAACCCGTCGTTTGTACGGCAAAGAGGTTTACCATCGCCCATCGCGCTTTATCGGCGAGCTGCCGGAAGAGTGCGTGGAAGAGGTGCGGCTGCGGGCTACGGTGAGCCGCCCGGTTAACCATCAGCGCCTCGGTACTCCGGTGGCGGAGAACGATACCGGCTATAAGCTGGGCCAGCGGGTCCGGCATCCGAAGTTCGGCGAAGGCACCATCGTAAACCTTGAGGGCAGCGGTGAACATAGCCGGCTGCAGGTGGCATTCCAGGGGCAGGGAATTAAATGGCTGGTTGCCGCCTATGCCCGGCTGGAAACGGTGTAACTTTAAGAAAAATATAATTTTTTTGTAATAATCTGCTAGCCTTATATGCTAAAGGGCAGGATTTGCTCTTTAGCGTTCCCTTGCGTGTTGACGCCGTTTTGGCGCTGGCGTAACATGCGCGCACGATTACGCTAAGAGGACATTCGCCTTGGACACACCCAGTAGATGCTGGCTCAACTTCCTGTCATTCAGGAACAACTCCTAAGGCTATCCCCTTATGCCGATAGCCTTAGCGGTTGTCGGCGACTCGTCCTATCCCCGTCGCTCTGAGTCAGGCTTAATGGTCTGAAACCCAAATAGTTTCTGTGTGCCCATCGAACTGTCCGATAAATTTTTTGTATTGGGAGTCCCGGTCATGCTGAGCGCATTTCAACTGGAAAATAATCGTTTAACGCGCCTTGAGGCCGATGAGATCAAGCATCTCGCCAGCTCGGTGTGGGTCGATCTGGTCGAGCCAGACGATGACGAACGTAGCCGTGTGCAAACGGAGTTAGGCCAGAACCTGGCGACGCGCCCGGAACTGGAAGACATCGAAGCGTCAGCGCGTTTCTTTGAAGACGAAGATGGTTTACACATCCACTCCTTTTTCTTTTTCGAAGATGCCGACGATCACGCCGGTAACTCAACCGTGGCGTTTACCATCCGCGAAGGCCGCCTGTTTACATTGCGCGAGCGTGAACTACCCGCTTTTCGCCTGTACCGCATGCGTGTGCGTAACCAGACGCTGGTCGACGGCAACGCCTACGAGCTGCTGTTAGATCTGTTCGAGACCAAAATCGAACAGCTGGCGGATGAGATAGAAAACATCTACAGCGACCTGGAAAAGCTGAGCCGCGTGATTATGGAAGGCCACCAGGGCGACGAGTACGACGAAGCGCTGTCGACGCTGGCGGAACTGGAAGATATCGGCTGGAAGGTTCGCCTCTGTCTGATGGATACCCAGCGCGCGCTAAACTTCCTCGTGCGCAAGGCGCGCCTGCCGGCAGGCCAGCTGGAACAGGCGCGAGAGATCCTGCGAGATATCGAATCCCTGCTGCCGCACAACGAATCGCTGTTCCAGAAGGTGAACTTCCTGATGCAGGCGGCGATGGGCTTTATCAACATCGAGCAGAACCGCATTATCAAGATCTTCTCGGTGGTTTCGGTCGTGTTCCTGCCGCCGACGCTGGTGGCGTCCAGCTATGGGATGAACTTTGAGTTTATGCCGGAACTACACTGGAGCTTTGGTTATCCGGGAGCCATCGTGTTTATGATGTTGGCAGGCCTGGCGCCGTATCTCTACTTCAAGCGTAAAAACTGGCTGTAGTTGTTGTGCCGGATGCGCTTCGCTTATCCGGGCCTACGTGTTGTGCTTTTGTAGGCCGGATAAGGCGTAGCCGACATCGGGTAATATCCTATCCCCGGCGCCCCCGTCTTTGCGTATATACCGCATCCATCACGAATATCGCCAGCGCCACCCAGATAAAGGCGAAGGTTACCATCTTATCCGTGCCCGGCACTTCACCGTAGAACGTTACCGCCAGCAGGAACATCAGCGTCGGGCCAATGTACTGGAAAAAGCCCAACGTTGACAGGCGCAGGCGGGTCGCCGCACCGGTAAAGCACAGCAGGGGGATGGTAGTTACCACGCCCGCGGCCATCAGCAGTAAATTGAGCGACCAGGGGTTGTCTCCCATATGGCTGGTTGGGCTATCGGTGATGCCGAAAAGCCAGATCGCCGCCACTGGCAGCAGCCATAGCGTTTCCACCAACATGCCGGTCTGCGCATCGACGGCGATTTTCTTACGTACCAGTCCGTAGAAGGCAAAGCTGAAGGCTAGCCCAAGGCCGATTACCGGCAGTGAGCCGAAGGTCCAAAGTTGCACCAGCACGCCGCAAAAAGCGAGGATCACCGCCAACCACTGCAGCCGACGAAAGCGTTCGCCGAGGAAAATCATCCCGAGCACGATATTAACCAGCGGGTTAATAAAGTAGCCGAGGCTAGCTTCCAGCATATGGTGGTTATTGACCGCCCAGATAAAGAGCAGCCAGTTGCCGCCGACAAGCACTGCAGAGAGCGCGAGCAGGAAGATCTTGCGCGGGGTTTTTAGCAGTTTTTTTACCTGCGGCCACTGGCGGCTGACGCTGATGAGCGCCACCATGAAAAAGAAAGACCAGATCACGCGATGCGTCAGGATTTCATCGGCGGGAACGTAGTAAATAAGTTTGAAGTACGCCGGCGCGATACCCCAGATAAAATAGGCGGCCAGCGCCAGCATAACGCCCAGCCGCGTTTGTTTTGCGTCCATTGGTAGAATCCATTGCCAAAGAGAGTGATGTTACTCGATCTGCGGCAATCAACCCACCATATAGGTGGCCGTGGCGCTGGCGATATAAACCTGCTCTTCGTTATGCAGCTCGACGCGAGCCACGGCGACTTTGTTTCCGGCACGCAGCAGGCTGCTGGTCGCGGTGAAGCGTTCGCCGCGGCCAGGGCGTAAATAATCGACGCGCAAATCGATAGTTCCCATCCGCGAGAGGCGCTGGCGCAGCTCTTCTTCGTTGATGGTGTCATGGCGAGTCAGGGTGCTGCCGACGCAGACCAACCCCGCGGCGACATCCAGCGCAGACGCAATAACGCCGCCGTGCAGAATACTCTGCGCCCAGTTGCCAACCATCATCGGCTGATTATTAAAGCTGAGCTGGGCAAACTCTTTTTCATACCGTTCCAGTTCCAGCCCAAGGGCACGGTTAAAAGGCATATGATAAACAAAAATCTCGCCCACCAGCTTTAGCGCGGCGGCGGCGGTCAGTTCAGACATAGCAGGGGTCCATTCGTTAATGAAATGTTGATTTTATGCTTCAAAAATATTGATTTCCACTTTCGGAGGCGATAACGCAGCGGGAGGTGGATAAATAGGTAGAATGGCAGCAGGACAAAACATTAATAAGAACCATTCTTCAGGAGAACAGTAATGCGTATCTCTTTAGCCTGGCTGCTGGCGCTTAGCGCGTTACCAGCAGGCGTTCTGGCGCAGGACGCGCCGATTGAACAAACCGTTCATGACAAACCCGCGGTACGGGGCAGTATTATCGCCAACCTGCTGCAGGATCATGATAATCCGTTCCTGCTTTATCCTTATGAGAGCAACTATCTGCTCTATACATGGACCAGCGATCTCAATAAAGAGGCAATTCGTAGTTACGACTGGGCCGATGACGCGCGTAAGGATGAGGTGAAGTTCCAGCTCAGCCTGGCGTTCCCGTTGTGGCGCGGTATTCTCGGCGATAATTCGCTGCTTGGCGCTTCCTATACGCAAAAATCCTGGTGGCAGCTCTCTAACAGTAAAGGCTCGGCGCCGTTTCGCGAAACCAACTACGAGCCTCAGCTCTTCCTTGGCTTCGCGACGGATTATGAGTTTGCCGGCTGGACCTTGCGCGATATCGAAGTCGGCTATAACCACGATTCCAATGGCCGTTCCGATCCAACGTCACGTAGTTGGAACCGCCTGTATACTCGCCTGATGGCGCAAAACGGTAACTGGCTGGTTGAAGTGAAGCCGTGGTATGTGGTCGGCAGCACCGATGATAACCCCGATATCACCAAATACATGGGTTACTACCGCCTGAAGATTGGCTACCAGCTGGGGGAGGCTATTCTTAGCGCTCAGGGGCAATATAACTGGAATACCGGCTACGGCGGCGCGGAAGTCGGGGTCAGTTATCCTATTACCAAACATGTGCGCGCCTATACTCAAATCTACAGCGGTTATGGCGAATCACTCATCGACTATAACTTCAATCAGACGCGCGTCGGCGTCGGCGTGATGCTCAACGATCTGTTTTAATCGTTGCACTCTGGCTCGCAGGCGCTGAAAATAGCGCCTGTTTTCTTTTCAGGCGAATGGGGTCAACGTGGCACAGGCGGAAGTATTAAATCAGGAATCGCTGGCTAAGCAGGTTTTACAAGAGACCTTCGGCTACCAGCAGTTCCGCCCGGGCCAGGAATCGATCATCGCCACGGCGCTGGAAGGCCGCGATTGCCTTGTAGTGATGCCGACCGGCGGCGGTAAGTCGCTGTGCTACCAGGTACCTGCATTGGTCCTCGGCGGCCTGACGGTTGTCGTGTCGCCGCTGATTTCGCTGATGAAAGACCAGGTCGATCAGCTGCTGGCGAACGGCGTCGCCGCGGCCTGTCTTAATTCAACGCAAAGCCGCGAGCAGCAGCAAGAAGTGATGGCGGGCTGCCGCAGCGGGCAGATTCGTCTGCTGTATATCGCGCCGGAACGCCTGATGCTGGACAACTTTCTCGAGCATCTGAGCCACTGGAACTTAGCGATGCTGGCGGTAGATGAGGCGCACTGTATCTCGCAGTGGGGCCATGATTTCCGCCCGGAATATGCCGCGTTGGGCCAGCTGCGCCAGCGGATGCCGCATATTCCGTTTATGGCGCTCACCGCCACCGCGGATGACACCACCCGCCGCGATATTGTTCGCCTGCTGGGGCTCAACGATCCGCTGATTCAGGTCAGTAGCTTTGATCGCCCCAATATCCGCTATATGCTGATGGAGAAATTTAAGCCGCTCGATCAGTTGATGCGTTACGTCCAGGATCAGCGCGGTAAATCAGGGATTATCTACTGTAACAGCCGTTCTAAAGTTGAAGACACCGCCGCCAGGCTGCAAAGCCGCGGCATCAGCGCGGCGGCCTACCATGCTGGTCTGGAAAATGATATTCGTGCCGACGTGCAGGAGAAATTCCAGCGCGACGATCTGCAGATCGTGGTGGCGACGGTGGCCTTCGGTATGGGCATTAACAAGCCGAACGTCCGTTTTGTGGTGCACTTTGATATCCCGCGCAACATTGAATCCTATTATCAGGAAACCGGCCGCGCCGGGCGTGACGGGCTGCCGGCGGAAGCGATGCTGTTTTACGATCCGGCGGATATGGCGTGGCTGCGCCGCTGCCTGGAGGAGAAGCCCGCCGGGCCGCTGCAGGATATTGAACGTCATAAGCTGAATGCGATGGGCGCCTTTGCCGAAGCGCAGACCTGTCGCCGTTTGGTGCTGCTGAACTATTTTGGCGAAGGGCGTCAGGAGCCGTGCGGCAACTGTGATATCTGTCTTGATCCGCCAAAGCAGTACGATGGCTTAATGGATGCGCGTAAGGCGCTTTCAACTATTTATCGGGTGAATCAGCGCTTCGGGATGGGCTATGTGGTTGAAGTACTCCGCGGCGCCAACAATCAGCGTATCCGTGACCTGAACCACGATAAACTGCCGGTGTACGGTATTGGTCGCGAGCAGAGCCACGAGCATTGGGTGAGCGTGATTCGTCAGTTAATTCACCTCGGACTGGTTACGCAAAATATTGCCCAGCACTCCGCGCTGCAGCTCACCGAGGCCGCGCGTCCGGTACTGCGCGGTGAAGTCCCGCTGCAGCTCGCCGTGCCGCGTATCGTGGCGCTAAAACCGAAAGCTATGCAGAAATCCTTCGGCGGCAATTATGACCGCAAGCTGTTCGCCAAGCTGCGTAAATTACGTAAAGCGATCGCCGACGAGGAGAATATCCCGCCCTATGTCGTCTTTAACGACGCGACGCTTATTGAGATGGCCGAACAGTCGCCGCTCACCGCCGGGGAAATGCTCAGCGTCAACGGCGTGGGGACCCGCAAGCTTGAGCGCTTCGGTAAAGAATTCATGGCGCTGATACGTGCTCATGTCGATGGCGATGATGAGTAGTCAGCCGCGGGAAAAGGTGCCAGAATAGTTTCCTTCTTCACTATTTCCCTGCGAGTTAAACATGTTGATGCTTTTTCTCACCGTGGCGCTGGTGCACATCATTGCGCTAATGAGTCCGGGGCCGGATTTTTTCTTTGTTTCGCAAACCGCGGTGAGCCGCTCGCGCAAAGAGGCGATGATGGGCGTGTTGGGAATCACCGGCGGCGTAATGGTCTGGGCGGGCGTAGCGCTGCTCGGCTTGCATCTGATTATCGAGAAAATGGCCTGGCTGCATACGTTGATTATGGTCGGCGGTGGGCTGTATCTGTGCTGGATGGGCTATCAAATGCTGCGCGGCGCGTTGAAGAAAACTGATGTATCGGCAGCGGAACCGCAGGTTGAGCTGGCGCGTAGCGGGCGCAGTTTCCTGAAGGGCCTGCTGACCAATCTCGCCAATCCGAAAGCGATTATCTACTTCGGTTCGGTCTTTTCACTGTTCGTTGGCGATAACATCGGCGCCGGTGCGCGTTGGGGGATTTTCCTGCTGATCGTCCTTGAAACGCTGGCGTGGTTCACCATCGTAGCCAGCCTGTTCGCACTGCCGAAAATGCGCCGCGGCTATCAGCGGATGGCAAAGTGGATAGACGGCATCGCAGGAACCCTGTTTGCCGGTTTCGGCATTCATCTGATCATTTCGCGCTAACTCGTCATGCGATTATCCACCCGGTTTGTTGCCGGGTGGGGCAGACATTAGTGACGAAGGCGCTGTAGTTCATCCCTGGTCAAACCTGTCATTTCCAGGATAGCATCGTCATCCAAGCCGCGATTGAGCATCGCTGCGGCGACCTGTAAAAGGGCCTGTAGTTTTCCTTCTTTAATACCTTTCTCTCTGCCTTCTGCGAGCCACGTTTCTGCCAGAGTCATTAGCATTCCTCCATGCTGCGGCACACGCTGTGCCAGCCCATACAATAGCGCCCGAATATCCTGAGCTTCTCCCGCCTGAGCCATATATTTTATCAGCACGGCGATTTGTTGTCCGCTCATCTGCTCCAACATTAAGAGGTGGGTCAACTTGTCAAGCAGCTGTGCCATATCGCGCTGGCGAATATGTTTTTGTACCAGCGTAAGCGCCGCCATACTGCGGTGGCGCATAATTTCGTCATCAGGGATCACCGTAATATCGACCAGCGGAAATGCACCTGAATAGAGCTGATGGGCAAGCATCGAGTCGTCAAAATTATCCAGCCAGTTCAGCGACCAGGGATAGGGGCTGCGACGTCCTTGATAAAAGAGAATGGGAATTACCAGCGGTAACGTTTTATGACCATTCTCCAGATGCCTCTGCATGGCGGCGATGGCGTAGCGCATCAGACGAAACGCCATCAGTTTATCAGGTGAACTCTGGTGTTCTATCAGAACATGGATATACCCCGGGCCGCGGTTTGTCTCCAGCGAATAAAGAATATCGCTGTAGTAGGGCCGCAGGTCATCTTCCAGAAAACTCCCGGATTCCAGGCGCAGCGTATCCAGTTTACAAACCTGAATTAACGCCGGTGGAAGGTGGATCTCGATAAAATCGCGCGCCGTTTCGACCCGCGACAGAAAGGTCTTAAAGACTGCATCATGTGGGGTTGCCGTTTCTGCCATTTCGTTCATCCGTGAATAAACCCAATGGCGGCATTCTGGCACTGAAAAGGCGGGACCGACAGCGCGCGGATAAAGTCTCTTTCATCTTTGCGCGCCAGCACGCGTGATAATACGACTCCGGCCGCAAGTGGCCTCGCGCTATGCGAGCGCCATTCCAGTTTTAGGCGTGACGGGCGGAAGCGAGCAGCGCCCCTACCAGCATAAACAGCGAGCCAAACACTTTATTCAGCGCCTTCATTTGCTTCGGACCTTTAATCCAGGCCGCAATGCGCTGCGCCAGCGTCGCGTAACCGATCATCACAATGATATCGACCACAATGGTGGTGACGCCGAGTACCAGGTACTGCATCACCTGTGGCTGATGCGGGACGATGAACTGGGGAAACAGCGCGGCGAGGAAGACGATACTTTTTGGGTTGGTCAGATTGACGAACACCGCGCGTTTATAGAGCTTACCGCGGCTTTGAGTTCGCGCCAGCGTATTCAGGTCAATTGAACCCGCCGCCCGCCACTGCTGGATCCCCAGCCAGATAAGATAGGCCGCGCCCGCCCATTTCAACACTTCGAATGCCAGTACCGAGCGTGAGAAGAGCGTGCCCAGACCGACGCCGACCAGCACGATATGAATGGCCAATCCGGTTTGCAGGCCGGCAATAGAGGCCGCCGCGCCGCGATAGCCGTGGTTGATGGATGTGGTCATGGTATTGATCGCGCCGGAACCCGGCGACAGGCTGAGAATGATTGATGTCAGCAGATAAGCGAACCACCACTCGAAGGTCATGAGAATCTCCCTGATTGTCTATTTTTATGCCACAATACGCTATTGCATCAGCATTGTGTGATGTGCGACAAAAAAACGATTTTCAGCGGTTAACAGGGGTGTAAACCCGATGTTTGGGCAGCAAAAGGACTGGGACACACGAGAAAACGCGTTTGCGGCCTTTACCATGGGGCCGCTGACGGATTTCTGGCATCAGCGGGAAGAAGCTGAATTTACGGGCGTCGATAAGGTTCCGGTACGCTTTGTGCGCTTTTGTGCCGCAAATAACGACCGGCTGGTGGTCATTTGCCCCGGCCGCATCGAAAGCTACGTGAAGTATGCCGAACTAGCCTACGATCTCTTCCACAGCGGCTTTGACGTGATGATTATCGATCATCGCGGCCAGGGGCGTTCCGGTAGGTTGCTGTCAGATACCCACCGCGGTCATGTTGTGCGCTTTAGCGATTATGTTGACGATCTGGCTGCGCTCTGGCAGCAGGAAGTGGTTCCCGGCCACTGGCGTAAACGTTTTATTCTCGCCCACTCGATGGGCGGCGCCATTGCCACGCTGTTCTTACAGCGTCACCAGCAGCATTGCGACGCCATTGCCTTATGCGCGCCAATGTTTGGCATCATCATGCGCCTGCCGGACTGGATGGTGCGCCATATTCTCGACTGGGCTGAGGGCCATCAGCGTATTCGTGAAGAGTATGCCATCGGTACGGGCCGCTGGCGGGCGCTGCCGTTTTCGCTCAATGTGTTGACTCATAGCCGTCAGCGCTATCGTCGCAACCTGCGTTTTTATGCCGACGATCCGCGGTTGCGCGTCGGCGGGCCGACCTATCACTGGGTGCGCGAAGGTATTCTGGCCGGCGAAGAGATATTGTCTGGCGTCGAGAAAGATACGACTCCGACGTTATTGATTCAGGCCGAGGATGAAAAGGTGGTCGATAACCTGATGCACGACCGCTATTGTGAACTCCGTTCTGCTGCCGGGCACCCTTGTGAAGGCGATAAGCCGCTCGTTATTGAAGGGGCATATCACGAGATCCTTTTTGAAAAGGACGCTATGCGCTCAGTCGCGCTAAATGCCATCGTTGATTTTTTCAATCGACATACTTAATCCGACGATAGATCTCGTCGCCCTGCTTAGAGGTTAAATTTTTTATGTACCAGGTTGTTGCGTCTGATTTAGATGGCACACTACTTTCCCCCGACCATTTCCTCACCCCCTATGCCAAAGAGACGCTGAAGCTACTCACCGCGCGCGGGATAAATTTCGTTTTCGCCACTGGCCGCCACTACATCGATGTGGGGCAGATCCGCGATAATCTCGGCATTAAGTCGTACATGATCACCTCTAACGGCGCGCGCGTACACGATAGCGAAGGAAAACAAATCTTCGCCCATAACCTCGACCGCGATATCGCCAGCGATCTGTTTGAGATGGTGCGTAACGATGTGAAGATTGTGACCAACGTCTATCGTGAAGATGAATGGTTTATGAATCGCCATCGCCCGGAAGAGATGCGCTTCTTCAAAGAGGCGGTGTTCAACTACAAGCTTTATGAACCGGGCGAGCTGGATGCGGATGGCATCAGCAAAGTTTTCTTCACTTGTGAAGATCATGAACATCTGCTGCCGCTTGAGCAGGCTATCAACGCGCGCTGGGGCGACCGCGTGAATGTGAGTTTCTCCACATTGACCTGCCTTGAAGTGATGGCCGGCGGTGTTTCGAAAGGGCATGCGCTGGAGGCCGTCGCGAAAATGCTCGGCTACAGCCTCAAAGAGTGTATCGCCTTTGGCGACGGCATGAACGATGCCGAGATGCTGTCGATGGCCGGTAAAGGCTGCATCATGGCGAACGCCCATCAGCGGTTGAAGGATTTGCATCCTGAGCTGGAAGTGATCGGCAGCAACGCCGATGATGCCGTACCGCATTACCTGCGCAAATTGTACCTCGATTGATAAAGATTGACGACTGGCTAATAACTGGCCAGTCGTCAACCTCTCTCTCCGCTACAATGCCTGTTCTTTATTCAATGAGACGACCATTGTGGCGCTATTAATTATCACCACTATCCTGTGGGCCTTTTCTTTTAGCCTGATTGGCGAATACCTTGCCGGTAGCGTCGATAGCTATTTTTCCGTGCTGATGCGCGTGGGCCTGGCAGCGCTGGTGTTTTTGCCTTTCCTGCGTACGCGCGGCCAGTCTCCGCGCACCATCGTACTCTATATGCTAGTGGGGGCGATGCAGCTTGGCATCATGTATTTGCTGGCTTTCCGCGCCTATCTTTATCTGACGGTCTCGGAATTTCTGTTGTTTACGGTCTTTACCCCGCTGTATATCACCCTGATTTACGATCTGCTCAGCGGTCGTAAGCTGCGCTGGGGCTATCTGCTTAGCGCGGCGCTGGCGGTGTTAGGGGCGGCGATCATCCGCTATGACAAAGTCAGCGATCATTTCTGGACCGGGCTATTGCTGGTGCAGTTGTCGAATATCTGCTTCGCCATCGGCATGGTGGGCTACAAGCGTTTGATGGAAGTCCGCCCGATGCCGCAACACAATGCTTTTGCCTGGTTCTATGCCGGCGCCTTTATTGTGGCGGTAGCGGCGTGGTTTATGCTGGGCAATCCGCAGAGGCTACCGACTACCGGCCTGCAGTGGGGAATCCTGGTCTGGCTTGGCGTGGTCGCATCCGGATTGGGTTATTTCATGTGGAACTACGGCGCGACGCAGGTGGATGCCGGTACGTTGGGGATCATGAATAACGTTCACGTCCCCGCCGGGCTGTTGGTTAATCTCGCTATCTGGCAGGAGCAGCCTCACTGGCCAAGCTTTATCATTGGCGCGCTGGTAATCCTGGCTTCGCTATGGGTCCATCGCCGCTGGGTCGCTCCGCACTCCGTACAAACGGCAGATGATCGCAAGCGTGGTTCCGCGCTGAGCGAATAAACGCTTCTGTTACCGGCTGGCGTTGCTCGCCATCGCGCACTGCAGCATACAGCCGGCTCCACAGTCCTTCTCCCAGGGTTTTGGTGACAATCAAACCCTGGCGTTCAAAACTTTCCACCACCCAGTGCGGCAGGGCGGCAATACCCATTCGTGCGGCAACCATCTGAATCAACAGCAGCGTGTTATCGACACTTTTCAACTGTGGGCTGATCCCCGCCGGTTGCAGGAAGTGGCGCCAGATATCCAGTCGCCCGCGCTGTACCGGGTAAATCAGTAACGTTTCCGCAGCCAGATCCTCCGGGGAGATGCGCGTTTTCGCCGCCAGCGGATGTTCCGGAGCTAACACCAGACGAACTTCATAATCAAACATCGGTGAATAGTGCAGGCCGCTACGCGGCAAAATATCTGAGGTCATCACCAGATCGAGTTCACCCTGCTGCAGGGCTGGCTGCGGGTCAAAAGTGACGCCGGACTGAAAATCAACTTCCACCAGCGGCCAGCGGGCGCGGAAGCTTTCCAGCGCCGGGGTGAGCCATTGAATACAGCTATGGCACTCAATCGCCAGCCGCAGACGGGTTTGCTGTGGTTCATTGCAATCCTGTAGCGCGCGAGCGATCTGCGGCAGTACCTGATTGGCCAACTGCAGCAGAATTTCTCCTTGCGGCGTGAAGCGTAGCGGCTGGCTTTTACGCACAAACAAACGGAAACCAAGGCGCTGTTCCAGATCGCTAAACTGGTGGGACAGGGCCGACTGGGTTTGGTGCAGGGCTGCCGCCGCGCCCGCCAGCGAACCGCTGTTCCGCAACGCCTGTAGCGTTTTCAGGTGCTTAATCTCGATCATGAATGTCCTTCACTTCGGCATGAATAATTTGCGCTTGAGGAATATACAGTACCTTTACATTATGGATGTGTAAACATCTGGATGGCTAAATGCAAAAAATTCCATAAGGGGCATAACATGACAATCCTCAATCACACCCTCGGTTTTCCTCGCGTTGGCCTTCGCCGCGAGCTGAAAAAAGCGCAAGAGAGCTACTGGGCGGGCAAGGCCACGCGTGAAGATCTGCTGGCGGTAGGTCGCGAACTGCGCGCTCGTCACTGGGAGCAGCAGAAACAGGCGGGCATTGATCTGTTGCCGGTGGGCGATTTTGCCTGGTACGACCATGTTCTGACCACCAGCCTGCTGTTGGGCAACGTGCCGGCTCGTCATCAGAACAAAGACGGCACCGTCGATATCGATACTCTGTTCCGTATTGGTCGCGGTCGCGCGCCGACCGGCGAACCCGCTGCCGCCGCGGAAATGACCAAGTGGTTCAATACCAACTATCACTACATGGTGCCGGAATTTGTCCAGGGCCAGCAGTTCAAGCTGAGCTGGACCCAACTGCTGGATGAAGTGGACGAAGCGCTGGCGCTGGGCCACAAGATTAAGCCTGTACTGCTGGGGCCGGTAACGTATCTGTGGCTGGGCAAAGTAAAAGGCGAACAGTTTGACCGTTTAAGCCTGCTGAACGATATCCTTCCGGTTTACCAGCAGGTACTGGGCGAGCTGGCGAAACGCGGCATTGAGTGGGTGCAGATTGATGAACCGGCGCTGGTACTGGAGCTGCCGCAAGCATGGTTGGATGCCTTTAAACCGGCTTATGAGGCCCTGCAGGGGCAGGTAAAACTACTGCTGACTACCTATTTTGAAGGGATCGCCGACAACCTTGATATTATCACCGCGCTGCCGGTACAGGGGCTTCACGTCGATCTGGTGCATGGCAAAGATGATGTTGCTGAACTACATAAACGCCTGCCGGCCGACTGGCTGTTATCCGCCGGGCTGATCAACGGTCGTAACGTCTGGCGCGCCGATCTCACGGAAAAATATGCGCAAATTAAGGCGATTGTCGGTCAACGCGAATTATGGGTCGCCTCTTCCTGCTCCTTACTGCATAGCCCGATCGATCTGAGCGTAGAGACCCGTCTTGATGCCGAAGTAAAAAGTTGGTTTGCTTTCGCCCTGCAGAAGTGCGGCGAACTGGCGCTGCTGCGCGATGCGCTGAACAGCGGTAATACGACGGCGATCGAGGCGTGGAGCGCGCCAATCCAGGCTCGTCGCCATTCGACTCGCGTACACAACGCGGCAGTGGAAAAACGGCTGGCGGCAATCACTGCTCAGGACAGCCAGCGCGCCAGTCCTTATGCCGAGCGCGCACAGGCGCAGCGCAGGCGCTTTAACCTGCCAGCATGGCCGACGACGACGATCGGTTCATTCCCGCAGACAACCGAAATTCGTACCCTACGTCTGGACTTCAAAAAGGGCAATCTTGACGCCAGCCATTATCGGACGGGTATTGCCGAACATATTAAGCAGGCGATCGTCGAACAAGAACGTCTGGGTTTAGACGTGCTGGTGCACGGAGAAGCCGAGCGAAACGACATGGTGGAGTATTTCGGTGAGCATCTGGACGGTTTCATCTTCACGCAAAACGGTTGGGTGCAAAGCTATGGCTCTCGCTGCGTGAAGCCGCCGGTGGTTATCGGCGATGTCAGCCGTCCGCAAGCGATCACCGTCGAGTGGGCGAAGTACGCGCAGTCTCTTACCGACAAGCCGGTCAAAGGCATGTTGACCGGTCCGGTGACCATTCTGTGCTGGTCCTTCCCGCGCGAAGATGTCAGTCGTGAAACCATCGCGAAGCAGATTGCGCTGGCGCTGCGCGATGAAGTGGCGGATCTGGAGGCGGCCGGTATCGGTATTATCCAGATTGATGAACCGGCACTGCGCGAAGGTCTGCCGCTGAAGCGCAGTGATTGGGATGCTTATCTACAGTGGGGCGTCGAAGCTTTCCGCATCAACGCCGCGGTTGCTAAGGATGACACCCAGATTCATACCCACATGTGTTATTGCGAGTTCAATGACATCATGGATTCTATCGCCGCGCTGGATGCCGACGTCATCACCATTGAAACCTCGCGCTCTGACATGGAACTGCTGGAGTCGTTCGAAGAGTTCGAATATCCGAACGAAATCGGCCCGGGCGTTTATGATATTCACTCGCCAAACGTACCGAGCGTGGAGTGGATTGAAGGGTTGCTGGAGAAGGCCGCGCAGCGTATTCCGGCGGAGCGCTTGTGGGTTAACCCGGACTGCGGCCTGAAAACTCGTGGCTGGCCGGAAACCCGCGCCGCGCTGGCTAACATGGTGCAAGCGGCGCAGAATCTGCGCGAATCAGCCTGATAGATACGCGGAAAACAACAGAGGAGGCCACGGCCTCCTCTTTTCATGTATCAGGCGAGTTACCCTTTTTTACCGCCATATTGAGCAAACCAGTCCAGCATCCGCTGCCAGCCGTCTTTGGCTGACTCTTCGTGATAGCTGGCGCGATAGTCGGCGTTAAAGGCGTGATCGGCCTCGGGATAGACCACGATCTCAGCGTTCGCATTTGCCGCCCGCAGCGCCTGGCGCATGGTCTCGACGGTATCCTGCGGAATGCTGGCGTCTTTAGCGCCGTACAGGCCAAGTACCGGCGCGTTGAGATCGACAGCGATATCCACCGGGTGTTTTGGCGAATTCAGCGATTTTTCTCCCACCAGTTTGCCATACCAAGCGACGCCTGCCTTCAACTGCGGGTTATGCGCGGCATACAGCCAGGTGATGCGACCGCCCCAGCAGAAACCGGTGATCAGCAGACGATGGGCATCGCCGCCGTGGCGTGCCGCCCAACTGGCGACGTGGTCGAGATCCGCCAGCACCTGTGCGTCAGGCACCTTAGTGACCAGTTCTTTGAACAGGGTAGGGATATCGTTGTACTCATTCGGATCGCCCTGGCGGAAGTAGAGTTCTGGCGCAATCGCCAGATAGCCTTCCTGCGCCAGGCGGCGGCACAGATCGCGGATATGCTCATGTACGCCGAAAATTTCCTGCACCACGATAACGATCGGCAGCGGGCCGTCGGCGTTTTTCGGGCGGGCGTGATAGGCCGGCATATTCTCGCCCTGCGATGGGATCGAGGTTTCTCCGGCGGTAATGTGCTCATCCGACGTATGGACGGCGGTAGAGGCGTGCGGCGAGGCTGCAGGTGCGAATCCGGGTTGCTTGGTGGTGGTCATGGTATTCTCCGTACCCTTATTTATTAGCGCATCGATAAATATAGACTCTTAGACTGAACGTTAATAAAGCACAGTGCCTGAAAGCGGCTATCTTTTGTTCTGTGACCGCGAATATAACTTGTTAATGTGATGTGAATCACTATTTGTTGAAAAACAAATGCAATCATTATTATGCATGGTGACTATCATCACAAAAATAAGCGAGTGGCTTCTGTAAAGTACCCTTTTGCTTCTGCTGATACTTCGACCCACAGAGGAGTTTTTTATGTCCAAGTCTGATGTTTTTCATCTCGGCCTCACTAAGAACGATTTACAAGGGGCTACGCTGGCTATCGTCCCTGGCGATCCGGAGCGTGTGGAAAAGATCGCCGCGCTGATGGATAAGCCGGTTAAGCTGGCATCACATCGTGAATTTACCTCCTGGCGCGCTGAGCTGGACGGCAAACCGGTGATTGTTTGCTCCACCGGTATCGGCGGCCCGTCGACCTCTATCGCCGTGGAAGAGCTGGCGCAGCTGGGGGTTCGTACCTTCCTGCGTATCGGTACCACCGGCGCGATTCAGCCACATATCAATGTTGGCGATGTGCTGGTGACGACCGGTTCTGTCCGTCTGGACGGCGCCAGCCTGCACTTTGCGCCGATGGAGTTCCCGGCCGTTGCTGACTTCGCCTGTACCACCGCGCTGGTGGAAGCGGCGAAATCAATCGGCGCGACCACGCATATCGGCGTGACTGCCTCCTCTGATACCTTCTATCCAGGCCAGGAGCGTTACGACACCTTCTCCGGCCGCGTCGTGAGCCGTTTCAAAGGCTCGATGGAAGAGTGGCAGGCAATGGGCGTCATGAACTATGAAATGGAATCCGCTACGCTGCTGACCATGTGCGCCAGCCAGGGCCTGCGCGCCGGGATGGTGGCAGGGGTTATCGTCAACCGTACCCAGCAAGAGATCCCTAACGCCGAAACCATGAAGCAAACCGAAAGCCACGCGGTGAAAATCGTTGTGGAAGCGGCGCGCCGTCTGCTGTAGTTCTTCTCTCTTTCTCACAGGGCCGGATCTTCCGGCCTTTTTTTTGCGTAGCGCCTCGCAGGAAAATCCTTTTCAACTGGACGTTTGTACAGCACAATTCTATTTTTATGCCGTAAGTGGTTGCCGGGGAGGCGTTGTGGATATCTCTATTGTGATAAGCGCCGTGGTGGCGCTGGCGGCAGGGTTAATCGTTGGCTGGCTGGCGACAAAAGCCCGCGCCGATCAAATCCGCGCCGATCTCATTGAAGAGCGCCGCGAGCTGGATATTGAACTTAGCGCCGCACGTCAGCAACTGGTGCAGGAATCGCACTGGCGCGATGAGTGCGAACTTCTCAACAACGAGCTGCGCAGCCTGCGTGATATCAACACCTCGCTGGAGGCCGACCTGCGTGAAGTGACCACCCGTCTGGAATCCACTCAGTTGCACGCCGAAGATAAAATTCGCCAGATGGTCAACAGCGAGCAGCGCCTGAGCGAGCAGTTTGAAAACCTGGCGAACCGCATATTTGAGCACAGCAACCGACGGGTTGATGAACAAAATCGCCAGAGCCTGCATGGCCTGCTGACGCCGCTGCGCGAACAGCTCGACGGCTTCCGTCGTCAGGTGCAGGACAGCTTCGGCCAGGAGGCGCGTGAGCGCCACACGCTGGCGCACGAAATCCGCAATTTGCAACAGCTGAACGCGCAGATGGCGCAAGAGGCGCTGAACCTGACGAAAGCGCTGAAGGGTGATAACAAAACTCAGGGCAACTGGGGAGAAGTGGTGCTAACCCGCGTGCTGGAGGCCTCCGGCCTGCGCGAAGGCTATGAGTATCAAACTCAGGTGAGCATCGAAACCGATAACCGCTCGCGGATGCAGCCGGATGTTATCGTGCGTCTGCCGCAGGGCAAAGACGTGGTTATCGACGCCAAAATGACCCTCGTCGCCTATGAGCGCTACTTCAACGCTGACGACGACTATACCCGCGAAGCGGCGCTGCAGGAGCATATTGCCTCGGTGCGTAACCACATTCGCCTGCTGGGGCGTAAAGATTACCAACAACTGCCGGGGCTTCGTTCGCTCGATTATGTGCTGATGTTCATCCCCGTTGAGCCGGCGTTCCTGCTGGCCATCGACCGCCAACCTGAGCTTATCAGCGAGGCGCTGAAGAACAATATTATGCTGGTTAGCCCGACAACCTTGCTGGTGGCGTTGCGCACCATCGCCAACTTGTGGCGCTATGAGCATCAAAGCCGTAACGCGCAAAAAATCGCCGAGCGCGCCGGGCGCCTGTATGACAAGATGCGGCTGTTTGTCGACGATATGTCGGCTATCGGTCAAAGCCTTGATAAAGCCCAGGATAACTATCGCCAGGCGATGAAAAAGCTCGCCTCCGGGCGCGGCAACCTGCTGGTGCAGGCCGAGTCATTCCGTGGCCTGGGGGTCGAGGTTAAGCGCGGGATTAATCCTGATTTAGTCGAGCAGGCCACGGCGCAGGATGACGAATATCGCCTTGAGGAAGATGAAAATTCACCGCAGGAAGATGTGGTTAGCGCCGATTCCGAGCCTGCAGCGAGCGCAAACGAGCACGTCAGGCCAAGCTGAAACGTATGGGAAATGGCCTGAATCTGTTACACTCGCTGAACATTTTCTTGATAAGTAAGCGGGCATAGAGATGGTTGAGGATTCACAAGAAACAACGCATTTTGGCTTTCAAACGGTAGCCAAAGAGCAGAAGGCGGACATGGTGGCGCATGTATTCCATTCTGTCGCTGCAAAATATGATGTGATGAACGACTTAATGTCGTTCGGGATTCATCGCTTGTGGAAGCGCTTCACCATCGACTGCAGCGGCGTGCGTCGCGGGCAAACTGTGCTGGACTTAGCGGGTGGCACCGGCGACCTGACGGCGAAGTTTTCCCGTCTGGTGGGCGAAACCGGCCGCGTGATGCTCGCCGATATCAATGATTCGATGCTCAAAATGGGCCGCGAAAAACTGCGCAACATCGGTATTGTCGGTAACGTCGAGTATGTTCAGGCCAACGCTGAAGCGCTGCCGTTTGCGGATAACACCTTTGACTGCATCACCATCTCCTTTGGCCTGCGTAACGTTACCGATAAAGACAAAGCGCTGCGTTCAATGTACCGCGTGCTGAAACCGGGCGGACGTCTGCTGGTTCTGGAGTTTTCTAAACCGATTCTCGAACCGCTGAGCAAAGCCTACGACGCTTACTCCTTCCACGTGTTGCCGAAAGTCGGCGAGCTGGTGGCAAACGATGCGGAAAGCTATCGCTATCTGGCGGAATCCATCCGCATGCATCCCGATCAGGACACCCTGAAAGGCATGATGCAGGAGGCGGGTTTTGAAAGCGTCGACTACTACAACCTGACGGCAGGTATTGTCGCGCTACACCGCGGCTATAAGTTCTGACAGGAGGGACGCTATGCCTTTCGCACCACTGGTTACCGCTGGCATCGAAACGGTTCTTAATACTTTTCTCTGGCGCGACCGCGCGCTTAAACCGGCGCGTCAGCGCCTGCTAGGGAAAGTGCTGCGCGTAGAGCTCAAAGAGCTGTCGGCGCCTGTCGTGCTGGCCTATAGCGAGCAGCAAATCGACGTGCTCGGCGCGTGGGAAGGCGAAGCTGACTGTACCGTGATAACCCGCCTGAGCGTGCTGCCGCAGCTGCGTAACCGCCAACAACTGACCGCGCTGATCCGCAGCGGCGATCTGGAAGTACAGGGCGACCTGCAGGTTGTGCAGAACATGGTCGCACTTTGCGATCTGGCGGAGTTCGACCCGGCAGAGTTATTGGCGCCGTATACCGGCGATATCGTCGCTGAAGGGGTTGGCAAGGTGCTTCGCGGCGGCGCGCGCTTCCTGCTGCAGGGCGCGAAAAGCCAGCAGCGCTACGTCGCTGAAGCGATTACCGAAGAGTGGCGACTGGCGCCGGGGCCGTTGGAAATGGCCTGGTTTGCTGAAGAGTCCGCCGCTGTAGAACGCGCGCTGGCCGCACTGGAAAAACGGCTGGAAACGCTGGAGGGCAAATGACGCCAGGAGAATTACGGCGCCTGTATTTTATCATCCGCACCTTTTTGAGTTACGGGCTTGATGAGCTCATTCCCAAAATGCGTATCACATTGCCGCTGCGCATCTGGCGGCGAATGTTGTTCTGGATGCCGAATCGCCACAAAGATAAACCGCTGGGTCAACGCTTACGCCTGGCGCTGCAGGAGCTGGGCCCGGTGTGGATTAAGTTCGGCCAGATGCTCTCCACCCGCCGCGATCTGTTCCCGCCGCAAATCGCCGATCAACTGGCGCTGCTGCAGGATCGCGTCGCACCTTTCGATGGCAAATTGGCTAAACAACAGATCGAACAAGCGATGGGTGGGCTGCCCATTGAAGCCTGGTTCGATGATTTCGCCATTGAGCCGCTCGCTTCCGCCTCCATCGCCCAGGTCCATACCGCGCGCCTGAAAGACAACGGCAAAGAGGTCGTCATCAAGGTCATCCGCCCGGATATCCTGCCGGTGATCAAAGCGGACATGAAATTAATCTACCGCCTGGCGCGCTGGGTACCTCGTCTGCTGCCGGATGGCCGCCGTCTGCGCCCGCAAGAAGTCGTCCGCGAATATGAAAAAACGCTGATGGACGAGCTGAACCTGTTACGCGAGTCGGCTAACGCTATTCAGCTACGGCGCAATTTCGAAGATAGCCCAATGCTATACGTGCCGGAAGTCTATTCCGATTACTGTAGCGAAGGCATGATGGTGATGGAGCGGATCTACGGTATTCCGGTTTCCGACGTCGCTGCGCTGGAAGCCCAGGGCACCAACATGCAGTTGCTTGCGGAGCGTGGGGTGCAGGTCTTCTTTACCCAGGTGTTTCGCGACAGCTTTTTCCATGCGGATATGCATCCGGGTAATATTTTCGTTAGCTACGATCATCCGCATGACCCGCAATATATCGGTATCGACTGCGGTATCGTCGGCTCGCTGAACAAAGACGATAAGCGTTATCTCGCAGAAAACTTCATTGCTTTCTTCAACCGCGATTACCGTAAGGTTGCCGAGCTGCACGTCGATTCCGGCTGGGTGCCGCCGGATACCAACGTTGAAGAGTTTGAGTTTGCGATTCGCACCGTGTGCGAGCCCATCTTTGAAAAGCCGCTGGCGGAAATCTCCTTCGGCCACGTATTGCTGAATCTGTTTAACACCGCGCGGCGTTTCAATATGGAAGTCCAACCGCAGCTGGTTTTGCTTCAGAAGACATTACTTTACGTAGAAGGGGTAGGTCGTCAGCTCTATCCTCAGTTAGACTTGTGGAAAACGGCGAAGCCTTTTCTCGAGTCGTGGATTAAGGATCAGGTCGGTATTCCCGCGCTGGTGCGTGCGTTTAAAGAAAAAGCGCCGTTCTGGATTGAAAGGATGCCGGAAATTCCTGAGCTGGTGTACCAAAGCCTGCAGCAGAGCAAACAGCTGCAGACCAGCGTCGATACTATCGTGCGCGACTTCCAGGTGCGTCACGTGCGTCAGGGGCAGTCCCGCTATCTGTTTGGTATAGGCGCCGTTTTGCTTTTAAGCGGTACGCTGTTATTTATCCACCGCCCGGAGTGGGGCATGATGCCAGGCTGGCTGATGGCCGGCGGCGTCGTAACCTGGCTTATTGGTTGGCGAAAAACGCGCTGACAGGTTTCGCGTTTATTCTGGCGCATTGATTCTTGCGCGAAGTCATGTGAGCGGTCTGACAAAGAGGCGTCTCACCGGATGACGTGTATAATGCGCTCTCATCATTCATCATCTGTCATAGGGGAACGTGTATGGGTGGTATCAGTATTTGGCAGTTGTTAATTGTTGTCGTCATCGTAGTTCTGCTTTTCGGGACGAAGAAGCTGAGCTCGCTGGGTTCGGATTTAGGCGCATCGATCAAGGGCTTTAAAAAAGCGATGAGCGATGATGAGAAATCTGATAAATCCTCAGCCGATGCAGATTTTGCAGCGAAAACTATCGCTGATAAACAAGATGATGCGAAAAAAGACGAGACAAAACGCCACGACAAAGAGCAGGTGTAATTCGTGTTCGATATCGGTTTTAGTGAACTATTGCTGGTGTTCGTGATTGGCCTCATCGTATTGGGGCCACAGCGACTACCTGTCGCCGTCAAAACGGTGGCCAGCTGGATCCGTACGTTGCGCTCGCTGGCGACCACCGTACAAAATGAGCTTGCCCAGGAGCTAAAACTGCAGGAGTTTCAGGAGAGCCTGAAGAAGGTGGAGAAAGCCAGCCTGGATAATCTGACTCCGGAGCTCAAAGCCTCGATGGACGAGCTGCGTGAAGCAGCTGAATCTATGAAGCGTTCCTATACCGCCCACGATCCTGAAAAGGCCAGCGACGAAGCGAACACCATCCATAATCCGGTCGTCAAAGGTAGCGAAGCGCAGCGCCAGGATATTACACCGGCAACGGCGGAACATCAGGTCAGCGCCCCGGCACATACCCCGGAGCCCGTTGCCGAGGAGCCATCCGTTTCGCCGGCTGAAGTCCCGGCGGCTAAGGAAAAAGCCGCCGCGGCAGTGCCAGATTCTTCCCCCGCATCGAGTGATAAAGCGTAAAAAATGGGCGTAGACGAGACTCAACCGTTAATTTCACATCTGATTGAGCTGCGTAAGCGTCTGCTCAACAGCATCATTGCCATCCTGGTGATCTTCCTGGCGTTGGTTTACTTTGCCAACGATATCTATCAACTGGTATCCGCTCCGCTTATCAGCAAAATGCCGGTAGGCGCGACGATGATCGCCACCGATGTCGCTTCTCCTTTCTTCACGCCGATCAAACTGACCTTTATGGTTTCGGTGATCCTGTCGGTGCCGGTCATTCTTTATCAGGTATGGGCATTCGTGGCGCCGGCGTTGTATAAGCATGAACGTCGGCTGGTCATGCCGCTGCTGGTTTCCAGTACGTTGCTGTTTTATATCGGTATGGCTTTCGCTTATTTCGTCGTGTTCCCGCTGGCATTCGGCTTCCTGACTCACGCCGCGCCGGAAGGGGTATTAGTTTCGACCGATATCCGTAGCTACCTCGATTTTGTCATGGCGTTGTTTATGGCTTTCGGCGTGTCGTTTGAAGTGCCGGTCGCCATCGTCCTGCTCTGCTGGATGGGCGTCACGACGCCGGAAGATTTACGTAAAAAACGGCCCTACGTGCTGGTGGGCGCCTTCGTGGTCGGTATGTTGCTGACGCCGCCGGATGTGTTCTCGCAAACGCTGTTGGCCATCCCCATGTATTGCCTGTTTGAAGTCGGGGTGTTCTTTGCCCGTTTCTACACCGGTAAACGCCTGACGCGTGACGAAGATGCCGCCGCCGAAGAGGCGGAGAGCAAAGAAGAGTAACAACGCCAACCGCCCGTCAGGGCGGTTGTCATATGGGAGTTATGATGTTTGATATTGGCGTAAATCTGACCAGCTCGCAGTTTTCCCGCGACCACGACGAGGTGGTTGCGCGCGCGCAGGCGGCAGGTGTCCATGGGATGTTGCTGACCGGCACCAATCTGCATGAAAGCCAGCAGGCGCGGCAGATGGCTGGCCGTTACGCCAACTGCTGGTCTACTGCGGGTGTACATCCGCACGATAGCAGCACCTGGACTGAGTCGGTGGCCGAAGAAATCCACGCGCTGGCCCGCCAGCCGCAGGTGGCGGCGATTGGCGAATGCGGTCTTGATTTCAACCGTAATTTCTCAACGCCGCAGGAACAAGAGAAGGCATTCAGCGCCCAGCTGGCGCTGGCGGCCGAGCTCTCAATGCCGGTATTTTTACACTGCCGCGACGCCCATCAACGGTTCCTTGAGCTGCTGGAGCCGTGGCTCAATAAACTGCCCGGCGCCGTGTTGCACTGCTTTACCGGTAGCCGCGAGGAAGTGATTCAGTGTCTTGATAGAGGTTTATTTATCGGTATCACCGGCTGGGTGTGCGATGAGCGGCGGGGACTGGAGCTTCGTGAACTGTTGCCGGCGATCCCGGCGGAACGTCTGCTGCTGGAGACCGATGCGCCATATCTATTACCGAGGGATATGAAGCCGAAGCCCTCCTCGCGGCGCAACGAGCCCGCTTATCTGCCGCATATTCTGGCAAGCGTAGCGGGCTGGCGAGGCGAGGAAGCGCAATGGCTGGAGGAGGTTACGGATGCGAACGTCAGGAAGCTGTTTGGCGTGCGCTTTTAACCGCGCCGTCAGATTTTATAGAAGTCGGTATTTTTAACGCTTTGCAGGACCTGTTTATTCAACAGATTGAGGAGCAGCATTGAACGGGCTTCGCCGTCGGGCTCGGTGAAAATAGCCTGCAGCCCTTCAAAAGCACCGTCGGTGATTAACACGCTGTCGCCTTCATGAGGCGTTTCCGGGTCGGTAATACCTTCCGGTTTATAGATGGAAAGCTGGTGAATCACCTCTGAAGGGACCACTGCCGGTTGGGCGCCAAAACGGACGAAACTGTTCACCCCTCGGGTAGCGCTGATGGTGGTGGTATGAATGATCTCGGGATCGAATTCGACGAACAGATAGTTTGGGAACAGGGGCTCGCTGACCGTAGTACGTTTACCACGGATGATTTTTTCCAGCGCGATCGTCGGCATCAGGCAATTGACTGCCTGACGTTCAAGGTGTTCCTGGGCGCGCTGAAGCTGCCCACGTTTGCAATAAAGTAAGTACCAGGCTTGCATAATGACTCTTTCCGCTTTACTACCTGCAAGCATAACAAAAGCCTGGAACAATCGCGAAAACCATTATAAGCGAAAGCGTAAATAGCCTGTTCATTTACGCTTATTTAACAAAAGTACAGCATCGTTGCGGCGAAAATCGTATAATCAGCCGCTTGTATAGAGGTCAATAATAACTCCATGAAATACCACGATCTACGCGACTTTCTGACATTACTTGAGCAGCAGGGCGAGCTAAAACGGATAACCCTGCCGGTCGACCCGCATCTGGAAATTACCGAAATTGCCGACCGCACCCTGCGTGCCGGCGGCCCGGCGCTGCTGTTTGAAAACCCGAAAGGCTACTCGATGCCGGTGCTGTGCAACCTGTTTGGCACGCCGCGTCGTGTGGCGCTGGGGATGGGCCAGGAAGACGTCAGTTCGCTACGGGAAGTCGGGAAGCTATTGGCCTTTCTGAAAGAGCCGGAGCCGCCAAAAGGCTTCCGCGATCTGTTTGATAAGCTGCCGCAGTTCAAGCAAGTGTTGAATATGCCGACCAAACGCCTGCGCGGCGCGCCTTGTCACCAAAAAATCATCCAGGGCGATGATGTCGATCTCAACAAAATACCGATTATGACCTGCTGGCCGGAAGATGCCGCGCCGCTGATTACCTGGGGGCTGACGGTGACCCGCGGCCCGCACAAGGAGAGGCAAAATCTGGGTATTTATCGCCAGCAGCTGATCGGTAAAAATAAACTCATCATGCGTTGGTTGTCCCACCGCGGCGGCGCGCTCGATTTCCAGGAGTGGTGCGCGGCGCATCCCGGCGAACGTTTTCCGGTTTCCGTGGCGCTTGGCGCCGATCCGGCGACCATTCTGGGCGCAGTGACGCCGGTTCCTGATACCCTGTCGGAATACGCTTTCGCAGGCTTGCTGCGCGGCACCAAGACCGAAGTGGTGAAGTGCGTTTCCAATGACCTTGAAGTGCCGGCCAGCGCGGAAATCGTGCTTGAAGGCTACATTGAGGCCGGCGAGATGGCGCCGGAAGGGCCATACGGCGATCATACCGGCTACTACAATGAAGTAGACAGCTTCCCGGTATTTACGGTGACCCATATTACCCAGCGCGAAGACGCGATTTATCATTCGACCTATACCGGTCGTCCGCCGGATGAACCCGCGGTGCTGGGCGTGGCGCTGAACGAAGTCTTTGTGCCGATTCTGCAAAAGCAGTTCCCGGAAATCGTCGATTTCTATCTGCCGCCGGAAGGGTGTTCCTATCGCCTGGCGGTGGTGACCATGAAAAAACAGTACGCAGGCCATGCCAAGCGCGTGATGATGGGCGTCTGGTCGTTCCTGCGCCAGTTCATGTATACCAAGTTCGTGATTGTCTGCGACGATGACGTGAACGCGCGCGACTGGAATGACGTGATTTGGGCGATTACTACCCGTATGGACCCGGCTCGTGATACGGTACTGGTAGAAAATACGCCAATAGATTATCTGGATTTTGCCTCGCCGGTTTCCGGCCTGGGTTCAAAAATGGGGCTGGATGCCACAAATAAATGGCCTGGCGAAACCCAGCGTGAATGGGGTCGTCCAATCAAAAAAGATCCTGAGGTGACGGCGCGTATCGACGCCATCTGGGATGAACTGGCCATCTTTAAATAACAGTAAGCGGGGCTAACGCCGCTGTTTTGCTCTATAGACCCGACAGAGGGGACGCATGACAACCTTAAGCTGTAAAGTGACCTCGGTGGAGGCGATTACCGATACCGTGTATCGCGTTCGATTAGTACCGGAAGCGGCATTTTCTTTCCGCGCCGGCCAGTATCTGATGGTAGTGATGGATGAGCGCGACAAGCGTCCGTTCTCTATGGCTTCCACGCCGTCAGAGCATGAGTTTATCGAGCTGCATATCGGTGCTTCTGAACTCAATCTGTATGCGATGGCGGTGATGGATCGCATTCTGAAAGAGCGTGAAATTGAGGTTGATATTCCGCATGGCGAAGCGTGGCTGCGCGATGACGAAGATCGCCCGCTGATTCTGATCGCCGGCGGTACCGGATTCTCTTATGTGCGTTCTATTCTGTTAACCGCGCTGGCGCGTAACCCGGATCGCGATATCGCCATTTATTGGGGCGGCCGCGAGGCTAAACATCTGTACGATCTGGCCGAGCTGGAAGCGTTAAGCATCAAGCATCCGAATCTGCGCATCGAGCCGGTGGTCGAGCAGCCGGAAGAAGGGTGGCGTGGTCGCTCCGGTACGGTACTCACCGCCGTGCTGCAGGATTACGGTACGCTGGCCGAGCATGATATTTACATTGCCGGTCGTTTTGAGATGGCTAAAATTGCCCGCGATCTGTTCTGTAATGAGCGCGGCGCGCGTGAAGATCGCCTGTTTGGCGATGCGTTTGCGTTTATCTGAAAATAAAAAACCCGCCCCTGACAGGCGGGAAGAACGGCAACTAAACCCCCTCTAATCCATTATTGCCTGTTGGCTGGCAGGCAATAATGGCATTGAGTTTTTTCCTACATCCGCTCGAATACGGTGGCGATCCCCTGGCCTAAGCCGATACACATGGTCGCCAGACCGAACTGCGCGTCTTTGCGTTCCATCTGGTTAATCAGCGTGGTGCTAATACGCGCTCCGGAACAGCCTAGCGGATGTCCGAGCGCGATCGCGCCGCCGTTGAGGTTGATCTTCTCGTCGATCTGCTCCATTAAGCCCAGATCTTTAATACACGGCAGGATCTGCGCGGCAAACGCTTCATTCATTTCAAAGACGTCGATATCGCTGGTGGATAATCCCGCTTTTTTCAGCGCCAGCTTTGAGGCCGGAACCGGGCCATAACCCATAATGGACGGATCGCAGCCGACCACCGCCATTGAACGGACGCGAGCGCGCGGCTTCAGCCCCAGCTCGCGGGCGCGGCTTTCGCTCATCAGCAGCATTGCCGCCGCGCCGTCGGAAAGCGCGGAAGAGGTACCTGCCGTTACCGTGCCGGTCACCGGATCGAAAGCCGGTCTCAGCGCCGCCAGCGCTTCTACGGTGGTTTCCGGGCGGATCACTTCGTCATAATTAAAGGATTTCAGCACGCCATCGGCATCGTGGCCACCGGTCGGGATAATCTCCGCCTTGAATGCCCCGGATTGCGTCGCCGCCCAGGCGCGAGCGTGGGAACGTGCGGCGAATTGATCCTGCATTTCACGGCTAATGCCGTGTAGACGCGCCAGCATTTCCGCGGTCAGCCCCATCATACCGGCGGCTTTCGCCACGTTACGGCTAAGGCCCGGATGGAAATCGACACCATGACTCATTGGCACATGGCCCATGTGCTCAACGCCGCCAATCAGGCAGACACTGGCGTCGCCGGTCATGATCATACGGGCGGCATCGTGCAGCGCCTGCATGGAGGAACCGCACAGGCGGTTAACCGTTGTTGCCGGTACCGAGTGCGGTATTTCCGCCAACAGCGCGGCGTTACGCGCAATGTTGAAACCCTGCTCCAGCGTTTGTTGCACGCAGCCCCAGTAAATATCGTCAATCGCGCTCGCCTCAAGGGACGGGTTACGCGAGAGCAGGCTTCGCATCAGGTGTGCGGAGAGGTCTTCCGCACGCACGTTGCGAAAGGCGCCGCCCTTTGAACGGCCCATCGGGGTGCGAATTGCATCGACAATGACAACCTGTTCCATTGTGACTCCTTAAGCCGTTTTCAGTTCGCCAACCGGACGGGCTGGTTCTACTGGAGGATAATACGCTTCGTTATGACGGGCCTTATTACGCAGACCCTCCGGCACGGCATAAAGCGGGCCGAGGTGCTGGTATTGCTGCGCCATATCGAGATATTTTGCGCTGCCGATGGTGTCCAGCCAGCGGAATGCGCCGCCGTGGAATGGAGGGAAGCCCAGGCCGTATACCAGCGCCATATCCGCTTCCGTCGGGCTGGCGATAATGCCTTCTTCCAGGCAGCGAACAACTTCGTTAACCATTGGGATCATCATGCGGGCGATAATCTCTTCATCGCTGAAATCGCGCTTCGGCTGGCTGACTTCGGCCAGCAGACTATCGACTGCGGCATCTTCTTCTTTCTTCGGCTTACCTTTACTGTCTTCTTTATAACGCCAGAAACCGAGGCCGTTCTTCTGGCCGAAACGGCTGGCGTCAAACAGCGCGTCGATAGCATCGCGATAATCTTTCTGCATCCGCTGTGGGAACCCCGCCGCCATTACCGCCTGAGCATGGTGCGCGGTATCGATGCCGACAACATCCAGCAGATAGGCCGGGCCCATCGGCCAGCCAAACTGTTTTTCCATCACTTTGTCGACTTTGCGGAAATCCGCGCCGTCGCGCAGCAGCTGGCTGAAGCCTGCGAAATAGGGGAACAGGACGCGGTTAACGAAGAAGCCGGGGCAATCATTCACCACGATCGGTGTTTTGCCCATTTTGCTGGCCCAGGCCACGACTTTGGCAATGGTCTTGTCCGAAGTTTTCTCGCCGCGGATCACTTCAACCAGCGGCATGCGATGTACCGGGTTAAAGAAGTGCATACCGCAGAAATTCTCCGGGCGCTGCAGAACGCTGGCCAGCTCGCTGATAGGAATCGTTGAGGTGTTGGAAGCCAGCACGGTGTCCGGACGCACTTTCTCTTCGGTTTCCGCCAGTACCGCTTTCTTCACTTTCGGGTTTTCCACCACCGCTTCAACGACGATGTCCACGCGGTCAAAACCGCTGTATTCCAGCGTTGGCTGAATGGTGCTAATCACTCCGGCCAGCTTCAGGCCGTCGATTTTTCCGCGTTCCAGCTGTTTATTCAGCAGCTTCGCCGCTTCGGTCATGCCAAGGGTCAGCGATTTGTCGCTAATGTCTTTCATCACCACCGGCACGCCTTTCCAGGCTGACTGGTAAGCAATGCCGCCACCCATAATGCCGGCGCCTAATACGGCAGCGTGCTTCGGCGTCTCGACATCTTTAGTGAGTTTTTTCGCTTTCGCTTTGACGTACTGGTCGTTAAGGAAGATACCGACCAGCGCGCGCGCTTCGTTGGTGTGCGCCAGCGGAACAAAACTTTGGTTTTCCAGCTTCAGCGCGTCATCACGGCCAAGACGCGCGGCGGCTTCGATGGTTTTTACCGCGGTGATCGGCGCCGGGTAATGTTTTCCGGCGGTTTGCGCGACCATACCTTTGGCAATAGTGAAGCTCATGGCGGCTTCAATTTTGCTGAGCTTCAGCGGCTCCAGTTTCGGCTGACGTTTGGCTTTCCAGTCCAGGTCGCCATTAATCGCCTGGCGCAGAATCGCCAGCGCGCCGTCATGCAGTTTTTCCGCGGCAACAATGCCGTCAATGAGGCCAATTTTCAGCGCTTGATCGGCACCGACGTCTTTACCGGCGGCAATAATTTCCAGCGCGCTATCGGCGCCGAGCAGGCGCGGCAGACGTACGGAACCGCCGAAGCCAGGCATAATGCCCAACTTGGTTTCCGGCAGGCCGATGCGCAGATCCGGCGTGGCGAGGCGATAGTCGGTCGCCAGTACGCATTCGCAGCCGCCGCCCAGCGCGTAGCCGTTAACCGCTGACAGAGTAGGGACCGGTAAATCTTCCAGACGATTGAAGACGCTGTTGGCGAAGTGCAGCCACTGGCTCAACTGTTCTTCCGGCACCAGGAATAGTGAAAGGAATTCGGTGATATCGGCGCCGACAATAAAGGCCGCTTTTTCAGAGCGCAGCAGCAGCCCTTTGAGATCTTTTTGTTTTTCGAGTACGTCCAGCGCGTGACCGAGGCTGGCAACGGTTGCAGTATCAAGCTTGTTAACCGAGCCGGGGGCGTCGAAAACCAGTTCGGCAATGCCATCTTCCAGCCAGTCGAGGTACAGGGTGTCGCCTTTGTAGAGCATGTCAGTCTCCTGAATCCAGCAATATGATCTGGTCATACCAGATGACTCGGAGTGTGGAATTTATGTTAAGAAAATGCAAATTACTCTTTAAATAATTGCTGGTCGGATCACATCCGGTAGAAATCACCCGGCCTGGAGTCAATGTGCTAAGATGCGGAGAATCACGATCCAATAAAAGCAAAGGATAAAAGATGGAATCACTGGCCGCGCTTTATAAAAATCATATCGTTACCCTACAAGAACGTACCCGCAAAGTTTTAGATCGCTTCAAGCTGGATGCTCTGCTTATCCACTCCGGCGAGCTGATCAATGTCTTCCTCGACGATCATCCGTATCCGTTTAAGGTTAACCCGCAGTTTAAGGCGTGGGTGCCGGTGACCCAGGTGCCAAACTGCTGGCTGCTGGTGGATGGCGTGAATAAACCGAAACTGTGGTTCTATCTGCCGGTCGATTACTGGCACAACGTTGAGCCGCTGCCGACCTCTTTCTGGACTGAGGAAGTGGATGTTATTGCGTTGCCGAAAGCCGATGGCATTGGCGGTCAACTGCCCGCGGCGCGTGGCAACATAGCGTATATCGGCCCGGTGCCGGAACGTGCTTTAGGTCTGGAGATCGCGGCAGACAAAATCAACCCGAAAGGCGTTATCGACTATCTGCACTATTATCGCGCTTACAAAACCGACTATGAGCTGGCCTGTATGCGTGAAGCGCAGAAATCAGCGGTGAACGGCCATCGCGCGGCCCACGAAGCTTTCCAGTCGGGGATGAGCGAGTTCGATATTAATCAGGCTTACCTGACGGCGACCGGTCATCGCGATACCGACGTCCCTTACAGCAATATCGTGGCGCTGAATGAGCATGCGGCCGTATTGCACTACACCAAGCTGGATCACCGTGCGCCAACCGAAATGCGTAGCTTCTTGTTGGATGCGGGCGCAGAGTACAACGGCTATGCCGCGGACCTGACTCGTACCTGGGCAGGCCACAGCGACAACGATTTCGCGCAGCTGATTAAAGACGTTAACGACGAGCAACTGGCGCTGATTAGCACCATGAAGGCTGGCGCCAGTTACGTTGATTACCATATTCAGTTCCATCAGCGCATCGCAAAGCTGCTGCGTAAACACCAGCTAGTGACCGGCATGAGCGAAGAGGCGATGGTGGAAAACGATCTGACCGGGCCGTTTATGCCACACGGGATTGGTCATCCGCTGGGCCTGCAGGTTCATGATGTCGCCGGTTTCATGCAAGACGATACCGGTACGCATCTGGCGGCGCCGTCGAAGTATCCTTACCTGCGCTGCACCCGTATTCTCGAACCGCGTATGGTGTTGACTATCGAACCAGGCATCTACTTTATTGAGTCGCTGTTGGCGCCATGGCGTGAAGGGCAGTTCAGCAAGCACTTCAACTGGCAGAAAATTGAAGCCATGAAGCCGTTTGGCGGGATTCGTATCGAAGATAACGTGGTGGTTCACGAAAACAGCATCGAAAATATGACGCGCGACCTGAAACTGGCGTAATGGAAAGTTGGTTGGTGCCGGCCGCGCCGGTGAGCGTTGTTGAAGAGATCAAAAAGAGCCGTTTCATCACGCTGTTGGCGCATACCGACGGCGTGGCGGCGGCGAAAGCGTTTGTCGAATCGGTCAGGGCTGAGCACCCGGACGCTCGTCACCACTGCGTGGCATGGGTTGCCGGGCCTCCTGATGATTCACAGCAGCTGGGTTTCTCTGACGATGGCGAACCGGCGGGAACGGCAGGTAAACCCATGCTGGCGCAGCTGATGGGCAGCGGCGTCGGCGAGATAACCGCGGTTGTGGTGCGCTACTACGGTGGTATTCTGCTGGGTACCGGCGGCCTGGTGAAGGCCTATGGCGGCGGTGTCCATCAGGCGCTTGCGCAGTTGAAAACGCAGCGCAAGACGCCGTTAACCGCATATACTTTGCAATGTGAATACGGACAGCTGGCCGGGGTAGAAGCGTTGCTGGCGCAGTTCTCGGGCATTATTGTGGAAAGTGAATATCAGGCGTCTGTGCAACTGCGCGTCGCGCTTCCGCAAGCTGAAGTGGCCTCTTTTTCGACAAAACTGGCTGATTTTAGTCGTGGTTCATTGCAATTACTGAAGATTGACGAATAATCCCCACCTGATTTTTTTGTAACCCAAAGGAAGCGCCAGAGATGCATTTTCGCGCGATAACCCGAATCGTTGGACTGTTGGTCATCTTATTTTCGGGGACAATGATTGTCCCGGGATTAGTGGCCTTGATATATCGCGATGGCGCGGGGCGAGCTTTCACCCAAACCTTCTTTGTTGCCCTGGCGATTGGCTCCATGCTGTGGTGGCCGAACCGCAAGCAAAAAGGCGAACTGAAATCCCGCGAGGGGTTTCTGATTGTCGTGCTGTTCTGGACCGTGTTGGGCAGCGTCGGTGCGTTACCGTTTATCTTTGCTGAACAGCCTAATCTCACGGTGACGGATGCCTTTTTTGAATCCTTCTCCGGCTTAACCACTACCGGCGCGACGACGCTGGTGGGACTGGACTCACTGCCTCATGCCATCCTGTTCTATCGCCAGATGCTGCAGTGGTTCGGCGGTATGGGGATCATCGTGCTGGCGGTGGCGATTTTGCCTATCCTCGGCGTCGGTGGGATGCAGCTCTACCGGGCGGAAATGCCGGGCCCGTTGAAAGACAATAAAATGCGCCCGCGTATTGCCGAGACGGCAAAAACGCTGTGGCTTATTTATGTCTTATTAACCGTCGCCTGCGCATTGGCGCTGTGGTTTGCCGGAATGCCGGCATTCGACGCGATCGGCCATAGCTTTGCGACCATCGCTATCGGCGGCTTCTCAACTCACGATGCCAGCGTCGGCTACTTTAATAGCCCGATGATTAATTCCATCATCGCTATCTTCCTGCTGATCTCCGGCTGTAACTATGGCCTGCACTTTTCGCTATTAAGTGGACGCAGTTTGCGGGTTTACTGGCGTGACCCGGAATTCAGAATGTTTATCGGTGTTCAGCTAACCCTGGTTATCGTCTGTACACTGGTATTGTGGCTACATAATGTCTACGGCTCGGTGTTAACAACGCTGAACCAGGCGTTCTTCCAGGTGGTGTCGATGGCGACGACCGCTGGGTTTACTACCGATAGTATTGCGCGCTGGCCACTGTTCTTGCCGGTATTGCTGCTATGCTCTGCATTTATCGGCGGCTGCGCCGGGTCAACGGGCGGTGGCTTAAAGGTCATTCGTATCCTGTTGCTGTTTAAGCAGGGGAATCGTGAGCTTAAGCGCCTGGTGCACCCGAATGCGGTCTATAGCATTAAGCTAGGCAACCGTGCGCTACCGGAACGTATTCTGGAAGCCGTGTGGGGATTCTTCTCCGCCTATGCGTTGGTCTTTATCATTAGTATGCTGGCTATTATTGCGACTGGGGTTGATGACTTCTCTGCCTTTGCTTCAGTTGTGGCGACATTGAACAACCTGGGGCCTGGTCTTGGGGTCGTTGCTGATAACTTTGCGACAATGAACCCGGTCGCGAAATGGATCCTGATTGCTAACATGCTGTTTGGTCGTCTGGAAGTGTTCACCTTATTGGTGCTCTTTACTCCCACTTTCTGGCGCGAATAACAGGAGTGCTCGTGAAAACTTTAATTCTTTTCTCCACCCGGGATGGGCAGACCCGTGAAATTGCCTCCTACCTGGCTTCTGAACTCAAAGAGCTGGGGGTTGATGCGGATACTGTGAACCTGAACCGTACCGAGACGGTTGAGTGGCATCATTACGATCGGGTGGTGATTGGCGCTTCTATTCGCTACGGGCACTTTCATCCAGCGCTGGATCGCTTTGTGAAAAAGCATCTGGCATCTCTGCAGGCGTTGCCGGGGGCGTTCTTCTCGGTAAACCTGGTGGCGCGCAAACCGGAAAAGCGCACCCCGCAAACCAACAGCTATACGCGCAAGTTTCTCCTTAACTCGCCGTGGCAGCCGCAGAGCTGCGCGGTATTTGCCGGTGCGCTGCGTTATCCGCGATATCGCTGGTACGATCGAATGATGATTCGCTTAATTATGAAGATGACCGGCGGGGAAACGGATACCAGTAAAGAAGTGGTTTATACCGATTGGCCGCAGGTTGCCAGATTTGCCCGAGAAATCGCGCAAATGACGAGCAAATAGCGCGTAAAACTCGCGTTATGGTGGAAAATCGAGCGAACGAAAAGTTTTTTTGAATTTCCTCTTGTCACTTCAGAATTACTCCCTATAATGCGCCACCACTGACACGGAACAACGGCAAACAAGCCGCCGGGTCAGCGGGGTTCCGGTGAGAACCTCGCGGAGAAAAGCAAAAATAAATGCTTGACTCTGAGGCGGGAAAGCGTAATATGCACACCCCGCGCCGCAGTGAAAAACGAAGCGGCACTGCTCTTTAACAATTTATCAGACAATCTGTGTGGGCACTCAAAGTGACATGGA
>NZ_JBEAIL010000028.1:0-86765 GCF_040064495.1 Klebsiella sp. CN_Kp097
GGCTACAGACCCCGTAGCCCGGAAAAGGTGCGCAGCACCGCCTCCGGGGAAAGCCGCTGTCATAGCAACGTAAACAAAAGGCTCAGCCGGAAGACCGGGCCTTTTGTTTTTGTGTTTTGCGGCCAGACGTGCCACCATCTTCCCCGTGGCGCTGCGCTTACCGGGGCTACAGACCCGTAGCCCGGAAAAGGTGCGCAGCACCGCCTCCGGGGAAATCCCACCTATATCACCGCTATTGCCTCTCTAACCAACTCGCAATAAACGTCGCGATCTGTGGAATATTATTTAAATCCAACAGCGGAAGTGACGTCACGATGGGCACATCGCTGGCTACGGCGATCGTATGTTCATCAATCACTAGCTCTTCTACAAGATGTCCGCTATTTTGCCGGAAAAGCAGGATCTTCGGCACAGGTTCATGCTTAAAACCCTCCACCAAAACGAAATCCAATTTGTCCGGATCCATTCTGCTTACCAGCCATTGAAGATCTAATTCGGGTTCATCTGGGGTTTCTGTCATCAGCGCCCAACGCTGCTTACTGGCGACAATAGTTTGTGAAGCGCCAGCTTTGCGCAACTCATAACTATCCTTGCCAGGTTTATCGACATCCATATTGTGATGAGTATGCTTTATTAGCCCCGGCCGCAATCCTTTAGCGCAGAGTTCAGGGATAAGGCGTTTTAATAACGTTGTTTTCCCGGTACCGCTCCATGCGGCGATCGCCAGTAAGGGGATCATGATGACTCCTGCATCTGCTGCAACTCATCCAATGTATTTACATTGATGAACGCTGATTTCACATCGCTGAAATTCACCGGGTGCCCACCTACTTGACGCATAAAGACCATCACCCGGCGTTCTCCATGAGCCAGATAAGTCTCCAGTTCCGGAATGATTTGACGATGAACTAATGCAACGGCGGGATGATCGCGCTCGCCATCGTGTACCCAAACCACCGGCGCTGAAGCTTTCTGTTGTAGAAAGCGCTCGACCAGAAAAGAGGGGATGAACGGCGTGTCGCAGGGGCAAAATACAAACCATGGGCTATCTACCTGCTGCATAACGGCAAGCATTCCGGCCAGTGGGCCTGGAAAATCAGCTTGGGTATCGCGATAAACGGCATATCCGCTAGTATGCCAATACTCAAGATTGCGATTAGCGCTAATCACTAATCTGCCTACCTGCGGCTCTAATGAATCCGCAACGTGACGCCAGAGAGGACGACCATTCAGCAACTGCAATCCCTTATCAACACCGCCCATGCGCGTAGCTCTTCCACCCGCCAGCACGACGCCGGTTATTGCCTCGCTTTGCATATTAATATCGCCTCTTTCATTGTGGGATTGACCCTGTTAACTTGTCCCTATCAAGAGTAAGGAGCATGACTATGAAATGTAAACGCCTGAATGAAGTAATTGAGCTTCTCCAGCCAGCCTGGCAAAAAGAACCTGAACTGAACCTGATGCAATTCTTGCAGAAACTGGCGGCTGAAGCAGGTTACAAAGGTGAACTAGCCGATCTTTCTGATGATATTCTGATTTATCACCTGAAGATGCGTGACTCATCGAAAGAGGCTGTCATCCCGGGTATTCAGAAAGATTATGAAGAGGATTTTAAAACCGCACTGTTACGCGCGCGCGGTGTTATTAAAGAGTAAAAGGTTGTAAGTGCTGCCGCGAAACCGGCTACGAGATGATATCCTGAAGCATTCGTACGATTATCGGATGTCAGGATGCACGATAAGGCTTTTACTTTTCAGACGCTTCACCCGGATACCATCATTGATGGATTATTCGATCTGGGAATGCGGGTCGACTCCGGTCTGACCCCGCTTAATAGCTATGAGAACCGTGTTTACCAGTTTCAGGACGAAGATCGCCGCCGCTACGTGGTGAAGTTCTATCGTCCTGAACGCTGGTCTGCAGAACAGATCCTCGAAGAACATCAGTTTGCGCTTCAACTCGTAGAAGATGAAGTGCCCGTTGCCGCGCCGCTCTTATTTAACGACAGCACGCTACATCAACATCAAGGATTCTTCTTTGCCGTCTTCCCAAGCCTCGGTGGCCGCCAGTTCGAAGCGGATAATCTTGACCAAATAGAATGGGTCGGGCGCTATCTTGGCCGCCTGCACCAGACCGGTCGTAAGCAGCGTTTTAATGCGCGCCCGGAGATTGGCGTACAAGAATATCTGTTGGAACCACGTCAGGTATTCGAACAGGCGACGCTTATTCCATCTGGCCTGAAGGCTGATTTCCTGGGTGCGGCTGATAAACTCATCGATGCCGTCAGGGCGCAGTGGCACGGGCGTGCGGATACGCTTCGTCTACATGGCGACTGCCACGCCGGCAATATCCTGTGGCGCGATGGTCCGCTGTTTGTTGATTTAGATGATGCCCGCAGCGGCCCGGCGGTACAGGATCTCTGGATGCTGCTGAATGGCGATAAAGCCGAACAGCGCATGCAGCTGGAGACCATCATTGAGGCTTATGAAGAATTCAGTCCGTTCAACACGGACGAAATCGCTCTCATCGAACCTTTACGCGCCATGCGTTTAGTTTATTATCTGGCGTGGCTGCTCAGGCGTTGGGACGATCCTGCTTTCCCTATAAATTTCCCATGGTTAACCGGGGAAGATTATTGGCGCGGGCAGACTGCAACATTTCTTGAGCAGGTGAAGGTTCTGCAGGAACCCCCTCTTCAGTTAACGCCAATGTATTAATGTGATATATCAGGAGAGAAATAATCATGAAAAAAATTTGGCTGGCGCTGGCTGGTATGATTCTGGCTTTCAGTGCATCCGCTGCCCAGATCACCGACGGCAAGCAGTACACCACCCTTGATAAGCCGGTTGCAGGCGAACCTCAGGTCCTTGAGTTCTTCTCATTCTACTGCCCGCACTGCTATCAGTTTGAAGAAGTGCTGCACGTTTCCGACAACGTACGTCAGAAACTGCCGGAAGGCACCAAAATGACCAAGTATCACGTTGAATTCCTGGGCCCGTTGGGTAAAGACCTGACCCAGGCATGGGCTGTGGCGATCGCGCTGGGCGTTGAAGATAAAATTACCGCGCCGATGTTTGAAGCGGTACAGAAAACTCAATCCGTTCAGTCCACTGCCGACATCCGTAAAGTCTTCGTTGATGCGGGCGTTAAAGGTGAAGATTACGACGCGGCATGGAACAGCTTTGTGGTGAAGTCTCTGGTCGCACAGCAAGAGAAAGCCGCAGCCGATTTACAGCTGCAGGGCGTTCCGGCGATGTTTGTTAATGGTAAATACCAGCTGAACCCGCAGGGTATGGATACCAGCAATATGGACGCGTTTGTTTCTCAGTACGCAGATACTGTGAAACAACTGGTTGAAAAGAAATAAAAAAAATGCCGGTCACTGACCGGCTTTTTTATCGACTAAATAGTTACGACTTTTCGTTACCCTGCATAATGTCAGTGAGCTGACGATCTTTTTCTTCCCAAAGCCCATTCAGCCAGCGCTGGAAACCACGCTTAAAGTTTTTATCATTGACGTAATCACCGTGTAATTCCTCGCCAATCGGCACCAGATTAATACGTACCACGATGCGCGTCAGGCGGCCGCTTAACATATCGTAAAACGGCCTGGCATTATTATCCGGATAGCACAGCGTAACGTTCAGTAGCTTATCGAACTGTGCGCCGAGGACGTTTAACGCCATCGCTATGCCCGCAGCTTTAGGCGGCAGCAGGTTGTGGTAAGGCGAGCGCGTCTCGCGCTTCTTTTCTGCGGTAAACCTTGAGCCTTCGACGAAATTGACGATGGTAGTCGGATGAGAACGGAATTTTTCACATGAGCGGCGAGTCGTTTCGACGTCTTTACCGCGACGTTCCGGGTGGCGCAGTAAGTAGCCGCGCGAATAGCGGCGCATAAAAGGCATATCAAGCGCCCAGCAGGCCAGGCCGATAAACGGTACCCAGGCCAACTGCTGCTTAAGAAAATACTTATTCATTGGGATATGTTTGCGAAACAGGACGCAAAGTACCACGATATCCGCCCAGCTGTGATGATTGCTGATAAGCAGATACCAGTTCTTTTTATTCAGCCCTTCCAGCCCCTGAACATCCCATTTCAACCATGGGTTGAGATGCAGCAGCAGCGCCAGTCCTTCGCACCAGCAATACATCATAAAATTGCAAAAAACGGAAATAGAACGCCAAACCGCCGGGATAGGTACCAGCAGTTTAATCAGTCCGGCGATGATAATCGGTACGGAACAGATAATGGTGACTAAGATAGTAAGGGCGATACTCAGCGGGAGCGTTATCGCAGCGAGTAATCTCGACATAGTTAGTTTATTCAGAAAGTTAGGCCGGCAAAGAACCTTCTTAAGCCGCGCAAGAGGCTGATTTTACCAGAAAACGCGGTAAATAACGGGTCTTACCAGAACAGAAAAAAACGCGAATCTTATATCCACATGGAACATTGAGTCATCATGAATCGCATATAGCCTTGGGGGAAGATTTAATTCTTTGATATATAATGAGTTATAAGATCCCATGTTACATGGCTTAGGCTTTTTTGGCTGAGGCGATAAAACTATACACAAAGTTATCCACAGATAATATTGTGCAGCGATACCCCTCTGCGATTAATCTTTTCGGCTAAATGCGGGAAAAATTCAGGATTTCATGCCCGTCTGTGGCATCCTTTACCCATAATCTGATAAACAGGCACGGAAATTATGGTTCAGATCCCAGAAAACCCTCTCATCCTCGTCGACGGCTCCTCTTACCTATATCGGGCTTACCACGCCTTCCCACCGCTAACCAATAGCGCCGGGGAGCCTACTGGCGCTATGTACGGCGTGCTGAATATGTTGCGTAGCCTGATCCTGCAGTATCAGCCGACGCATGCCGTCGTGGTATTTGATGCCAAAGGGAAAACCTTCCGTGACGAATTGTTTGAGCATTACAAATCACATCGTCCGCCGATGCCGGACGATCTACGTGCGCAGATTGAACCGCTGCACAAGATGGTGAAGGCGATGGGGCTGCCGCTGATGGCGGTGCCTGGCGTTGAAGCGGATGACGTTATCGGCACGCTGGCCCGCGAGGCGGAAAAAGTGGGCCGCCCGGTACTGATCAGCACCGGTGATAAAGATATGGCGCAACTGGTGACGCCGGGCATTACCTTAATCAACACCATGACCAACACTATCCTCGGCCCGGAAGAGGTCGTGAATAAGTACGGCGTACCGCCGGAACTGATTATTGATTTCCTCGCGCTGATGGGCGACTCCTCGGATAACATACCTGGCGTCCCGGGCGTTGGGGAAAAAACGGCGCAGGCGCTACTGCAGGGTTTGGGTGGTCTGGATACACTCTATGCAGAACCGGAAAAAATCGCCGGGCTGACCTTCCGCGGCGCGAAAACGATGGCGGCGAAGCTGGAGCAGAACAAAGAGGTGGCCTACCTCTCTTATCAACTCGCGACGATAAAAACCGATGTTGAACTGGATCTCGGTTGCGAAGAGCTATTAGTTGCGCAGCCGGCGGCAGATGAGCTGCTGGCGTTGTTTAAACAATATGAATTCAAACGTTGGATCACCGATGTCGAATCCGGCAAATGGCTACAGGGGAAAGGCGCTAAACCAGCGGCGAAACCAGCTGAAGCCGCGGTGATTATGGAAGAAGAGGTCGCCGCGACGCTCTCTTCTGAGCATTATGTGACAATCCTGGATGAAGCGACGCTGGTCGAATGGATTGCCAGATTGAAGAAGGCGCCGCTATTCGCTTTTGATACCGAAACGGATAGCCTCGATAACATTTCCGCCAATATGGTGGGTCTGTCATTCGCGATTGAGCCTGGCGTCGCGGCTTATGTGCCGGTGGCCCATGATTATCTCGATGCGCCGGACCAGATCCCACGTGAACGCGTGCTGGAGCTGCTCAAGCCGCTGTTGGAAGATGAAAAGGTGCTAAAAGTAGGGCAAAACCTGAAGTACGATCGCGGCATCCTGGCCAACTACGACATTGAACTGCGTGGTATTGCCTTCGACACCATGCTGGAATCCTACACCCTCGACAGCGTCGCGGGTCGACATGATATGGATAGCCTGTCCGATCGCTGGTTGAAACACAAAACCATCACTTTTGAAGAGATTGCCGGCAAAGGTAAAAATCAGCTCACCTTTAATCAGATCGCGCTGGAAGAGGCCGGGCGTTACGCCGCGGAGGATGCTGACGTGACGCTGCAACTGCATCTGAAGATGTGGCCACAACTGCAGCAGCATGAAGGCCCGCTGAATATCTTTAAAAATATCGAGATGCCGCTAGTACCGGTGCTGTCGCGGGTTGAGCGCAACGGCGTGAAAATCGATCCGGCGGTGCTTCACGCGCATTCGCAGGAGATCGCTAAGCGTCTGGTTGAACTGGAACAACGCGCCCATGAAATTGCCGGTGAGGAGTTCAACCTCTCTTCTACCAAACAGTTGCAAACCATCTTGTTTGAAAAGCAGGGCATCAAGCCGCTGAAGAAAACGCCTGGCGGTGCGCCGTCGACTTCTGAAGAGGTGCTGGAGGAACTGGCGCTGGATTACCCGCTGCCGAAGGTGATCCTCGAGTATCGTGGGCTGGCGAAGCTTAAATCGACCTATACCGATAAGCTGCCGCTGATGATTAACCCGAAAACCGGTCGTGTTCATACTTCGTATCATCAGGCGGTGACGGCGACCGGGCGTCTCTCTTCGACCGATCCTAACCTGCAGAATATTCCGGTACGTAATGACGAAGGTCGTCGTATTCGTCAGGCGTTTATTGCGCCTCAGGACTATCTGATTGTGTCTGCCGACTATTCGCAGATTGAGCTGCGCATCATGGCGCACCTGTCGCGCGATGAGGGGCTGCTGAAGGCGTTTGCGGAAGGTAAGGATATTCACCGCGCCACCGCGGCAGAGGTATTTGGCTTACCGTTAGAAAGCGTCAGTAATGAACAGCGCCGTAGCGCGAAGGCGATTAACTTCGGCCTGATTTACGGTATGAGCGCATTTGGTCTGGCGCGTCAGCTGAATATCCCGCGTAAAGAAGCGCAGAAGTACATGGATCTTTATTTCGAGCGCTATCCGGGCGTACTGGACTACATGGAACGTACCCGCGCGCAGGCGAAAGAGCAGGGCTATGTTGAAACGCTGGAAGGGCGTCGTCTGTATCTGCCGGATATCAAATCCAGCAATGGCGCTCGCCGCGCGGGCGCGGAACGAGCGGCTATCAACGCACCGATGCAGGGAACGGCGGCGGATATTATTAAGCGGGCGATGATTGCCGTTGATGACTGGCTGCTGAGTGAAAAACCGCGCGTGCGGATGATCATGCAGGTGCACGATGAACTGGTGTTTGAAGTGCACAAAGACGATCTGGATAGCGTATCGAAGAAGGTGCATGAGCTGATGGAAAACAGTACTACGCTGGCGGTGCCGTTATTGGTGGAAGTCGGTAGCGGTGAAAACTGGGATCAAGCGCACTAAGTGGGCAATCTGTAAGGTTCTTTTTTGTAAGTTAGCAACATAACTTATAGATTTTTGTGATGGTCATTTGAATTTGTTATGTAAATAGTGAAAAAAAACTACAAAAAGTGCTTTATCCATAACCGAAAGAAGAGTAAAGTTATTCGCGTAGGGTACAGAGGTAAGATGTTCTATCTTTCAGACCTTTTACTTCACGTAATCGGATTTGGCTGAATATTTTAGCCGCCCCGGTCATTTATGACCGGGGCGTTTTTTATTGCGCGAAAGAAAAGTTTTACGCGCTGACAACCGCGTAAAATGAACGTCCGGATAGGGCGCTGGGCGCCATTATCCGGAAAAAGCGGGGGTTACTCTGCGTCTTCGGCGGCTTCTTGTGGCGGGATGTCGTTAAACCAGCTATCCAGCTTCTGACGCAACTTATCCACGCCAGATTTTTTCAGCGAAGAGAAAGGCTCAACCTGGATATCGCCATTGAAGGCCAGTACCGCTTCACGCACCATATTGACCTGCGCTTTACGCGCGCCGCTGGCGAGCTTATCGGCTTTGGTTAGCAGGACCAGCACCTGTATATCGCTTTCTACCGCCCATTCGATCATCTGCTGATCGAGATCTTTCAGCGGATGACGGATATCCATCAATACCACCAGGCCTTTCAGGCACAGACGTTTCTCAAGATACTCACCCAGCGCCTTCTGCCATTTGATTTTCATCTCTTCCGGCACCTGCGCGTAGCCATACCCCGGCAAGTCGACCAGGCGTTTACCTTCCGCAACCTCAAACAGGTTGATAAGCTGGGTACGACCCGGCGTTTTTGACGTACGTGCCAGGCTTTTCTGGTTAGTCAGCGTATTAAGGGCGCTGGATTTGCCCGCATTTGAGCGGCCAGCGAATGCCACTTCGATTCCGGTATCGGATGGAAGATGGCGGATATCAGGCGCGCTCGTGACAAAATGCGTCTGTTGATAATTCCAGTTGGTCAAGACTGTCGTCTCCGTAAAATCAGGCTATGGCGGGGATTATACCTGAAAGGCAGAAAAAGGCTGTTTTTACCGCACGTCGGCGTTGTAAGTAAAAACCATGAGCTTTGTGAGACATTGTCCATAAGGACTATACGAAATTTGTGAGAAAAACCTGACGTCAAATTCATAGATTATCGTTAAATCATACTGTTACAGGAAACTCTATTCCCTTAAGCAGGCTTTTCATCCTACAGGTGGTTGTCGATTTCCGGCAAAACGGTAAAGTAGTGGGCAAAGGCGAGGATGCCGGAGGATTACGACTCAGGACGAGGGGTCAGGAGCGCCAGGAGGCGAAGACCGGGATTGTCAGGATGACAAACGTCTGGAGACGTTTTAAAAGGGAAAGGGATAGAACAAGGACCGTTGGAAGCTAAGGGAAAGACAGGGTAAGTCGATAGCTGACATGGAAAGTGGAAACCCGTTAAGGGTTGTGAGTGCGGAAAAAGGCGACAGATTAATCTGTCGCCTTTTTTCTTTGCTTGCTTTCTGCTAGATTCCGCCTCAATTCTATACTGAAGAAAACTGTCTGAAGATCACACATCATGAAAAAACCGGCATCCGCATCGCGCGGTAAAGCACGTGGTAAGTCGCGTGAAGAGTTGAACCAGGAAGCACGCGACCGTAAACGTCAGAAAAAACACCGCGGCCATGCCGCAGGCAGCCGCACCAGCGGCGGCGATGCTGCTTCAGCAGGCAAAGGCCGCAGCCAGCAGCAGGACCCACGCATTGGCAGCAAAAAACCGATCCCGCTGGGCGTGACAGAAAGCACCCCGGCCGTTAAGCAGCACAAACCGAAGAGCGAGAAACCTATGCTTTCACCGCAGGCTGAGCTGGATTTGCTGGAGAATGATGAGCGCCTGGACGCGCTGCTGGAACGTCTGGAAGAGGGCGGTACCCTGAATGCTGAAGAGCAGGCTTGGGTCGATGCCAAACTGGATCGTATTGACGCGCTGATGCAGCAGCTTGGCCTCTCCTATGACGACGACGAGGACGAGGAAGAAGAAGAGCGTCAGGAAGATATGATGCGTCTGCTGAAGGGTGGAAACTAACGTTTGCATCCCATCGGATTCCCGGTCCTGCTTATAACCCTTCTGGTTATATGTTATCTGCTGTGGTTATTCGTTAAACTAAGACGGTTGTCGCGGCGTCAAAAATGGCTGCGCAACCGGCTCATGACCCGAGATGCGGTTGGGCCGGCACGACGTACCCGTCGGCGGCATCATCGGAAGGAGTGAGCATGTCTGAGCAGTTAATCGACTGGGATCTGGCCCTTATCCAGAAATATAACTATTCCGGGCCGCGATATACCTCGTATCCCACCGCGCTGGAGTTTTCTCCGGCGTTCGGCGCTGCTGATTTTGCCGCCGCCGTGGACCGCTACCCGCAGCGGCCGCTGTCGCTGTACGTCCATATCCCGTTCTGCCATAAGCTCTGCTATTTTTGCGGCTGTAATAAGATTGTCACCCGCCAACAGCATAAGGCTGACCAGTATCTTGATGTCCTTGAGCAGGAAATTATTCACCGCGCGCCGCTTTTTGCCGGCCGCCAGGTTAGTCAACTGCACTGGGGCGGCGGTACGCCGACCTATCTCAACAAAGCGCAAATCAGCCGCTTGATGAATCTGCTGCGCGGCCACTTCAGCTTTAACGCCGATGCGGAAATCTCCATCGAAGTCGATCCGCGTGAAATCGAACTGGATGTACTGGATCATTTACGATCTGCAGGGTTCAACCGTTTGAGCATGGGGGTGCAGGATTTCAATAAAGAAGTGCAGCGCCTGGTGAACCGTGAACAAGATGAAGAATTCATCTTTGCGCTGCTGCGTCATGCACGTGAGATTGGCTTCACATCGACCAACATCGATTTGATTTACGGTCTGCCGAAGCAAACGCCGGAAAGCTTTGCCTTCACGCTGCAGAAAGTCGCAGAACTGAATCCGGACCGTCTGAGCGTATTTAACTACGCGCATCTGCCTACGCTATTCGCTGCGCAGCGCAAAATTAAAGACGCGGATTTACCGAGCGCAGAGCAGAAACTGGATATCCTGCAGGAAACCATCGCTTCGCTTACCAAAGCGGGCTATCAGTTTATCGGCATGGACCACTTTGCCCGCCCGGACGATGAGCTGGCGATTGCTCAGCGCGAAGGCGTGCTGCACCGCAACTTCCAGGGGTACACCACCCAAGGTGATACCGACCTACTCGGAATGGGCGTGTCGGCGATCAGTATGATTGGCGACTGCTATGCGCAGAACCAGAAAGAGCTGAAACAGTATTATCAGCAGGTCGATGAAAGCGGCACCGCGCTGTGGCGGGGTATTGCGTTAACCCGCGATGATTGTATCCGCCGGGATGTTATTAAGGCCCTGATTTGTAACTTCCGTCTTGAGTTCGCGGCAGTTGAAACGCAGTGGGATCTTATCTTCAACGATTACTTTGCCGAAGATATGAAATTGCTGGCGCCGCTGGCGAAAGATGGGCTGGTGGATGTGGATGAAAAAGGAATACAGGTCACGGCAAAAGGCCGTCTGTTGATTCGTAACATCTGTATGTGCTTCGATGCCTATTTGCGGCAGAAAGCGCGCCTGCAGCAGTTCTCTCGCGTTATTTAAGCGAATCCCGGTGAGCCAACTCACCGGGTGTTCATTTCGCCGCTGGGTCAGGTGTTATTCCATCCCCAGCTCTTTCAGTTTCCGCGTTAACGTATTTCGCCCCCAGCCCAGCAGACGAGCTGCTTCCTGCTTATGCCCTTGCGTATGACGTAGCGCGGTGGTGAGCAGTGCACGCTCCATCTCCGGCTGCGCTTCTGATAGCAGGTTTTGATGACCGGAACGCAGGGCACGGTCAGCCCATTGCCCCAGCAGCGTCGCCCAGCTATCCGGTTGGATCTGCGTTGGGCTATCGGGAATCGACGTTTCGAACAGCTCGGACGGCAGATCCTGGGTCAATACCTCCTGGCCTGCTGCCATCACCGTTAGCCAGCGACAGGTGTTCTCCAGCTGTCGCACGTTACCGGGCCAGGCCAGTCGCGTCAGCGCCGCTTCCGTTTCCGGATGCAACTGCTTGGCTTCGACGCCCAGTTCGCGGGCGGCAATCTGCAGGAAGTGGCGCGCCAGGCGCGGAATATCTTCCCGGCGTTCGCGCAGCGGCGGCAAATGTACGCGAATCACGTTCAGGCGATGGAACAAATCTTCACGGAATTTTCCTTCCTGCACGCGTAGCTCAAGGTTCTGGTGGGTTGCGGCAATAATCCGCACATCGACTTTCACCGGCGCATAGCCGCCAACGCGATAAAATTGGCCGTCAGCCAGCACGCGCAGCAGTCGCGTCTGAACATCCAGCGGCATATCGCCAATTTCATCAAGGAACAGCGTACCGCCATCGGCCTGCTCAAAACGCCCCTGACGGACGGTATTGGCGCCGGTAAAAGCCCCTTTTTCATGGCCGAACAGTTCCGATTCAATCAAATCTTTCGGAATGGCCGCCATGTTAAGGGCGATAAACGGCGATTTGGCGCGTGGACTGTGGCGATGCAGCGCGTGGGCGACCAGCTCTTTACCGGTACCTGATTCGCCGTTGATCAGTACGCTGATTGAGGAGCGTGACAGGCGGCCAATGATGCGAAACACATCCTGCATCGCCGGCGCTTCGCCAATAATATCGGCCGTCGGGCTGCTGACCGGCGTATTACGCGGCTGCTGCTGCTCCTGATAATGACTAATCGCACGGTCAACCAGCGCCACCGCCTCATCAATATCAAAAGGTTTCGGCAGGTAATCAAAGGCGCCCTGCTGATAGGCGCTGACGGCGGCATCGAGATCCGAGTGCGCGGTCATAATGATGACCGGAAGCATCGGATGGCGTTGTTTAATCTGCTTTAACAGCGCCAGACCGTCCATCCCAGGCATGCGAATGTCGGAGAGTAAAACGTCCGGCGTTTTGGTGGTGAGGGCATCAAGCACCTCATTGCCGCTCTCAAATGTGGTACAGCTTAGACCCGCTCCGGTGAGTGCGCGTTCAAGCACCCAACGGATGGAGCTATCGTCATCGACTACCCAGGCTATCCCTCGTTGCATAAACACCTCTATTTCCGAATAGGCAGGTATACCGAGAACTCGGTATGGCCAGGCCAACTGGTAAATTCAATTTTGCCGGAGTGCTGATCGATAAGACTGCGGGCGATAGAAAGGCCAAGACCGGTACCGCCTTCGCGGCCGCTGACCATGGGGTAAAACAGCGTATCCTGCAGATGGGGTGGGATACCGGGACCATTATCTTCCACGTCGATACGCGCCGCCAGACGGTAACGTACGCCGTGGAGCGTGAGCTGAAAGGCGGTACGGGTGCGCAGGATGATTTCGCCGCCTTCGGGCCCCAGGGCTTGCAGCGCGTTGCGCACGATATTCAGCAACACTTGCTCGATTTGTTCCGGGTCGTGGGCCAGCTCAGGCAGGCTCGGGTCGTAATCGCGGATCAGTTTGACGTTATCCGGCAACTCCATGGAGACCAGCGCCACCACACGCTCCGCGACTTTATGAATGCTTTCCGTGATGTGCATACCGGGATGCTGCGGCCCCAGCAGGCGATCGACCAGGTTACGTAACCTGTCGGCCTGTTCAATAATCACCTGGGTATATTCCATCAGCGCGGGATCCGGTAGCGCTTTACTCAATAGCTGCGCCGCACCGCGCAGGCCACCGAGCGGGTTTTTAATTTCATGCGCCAGACCGCGCACTAAATCGCGCGCCGCCACCTGCTGGGCATGCTGCAGCTGTTCCTGGCTCAAACGACGCTGATTATCCATCGGCGACATCTCAAGCAGGATATAGCCTTCAGGCAGGCGCTGAGCGGTGAGGGAGAGAATGTGCGAGCGGCCGTCAATCACCAGCGTCACTTCATTATCCGTGAAGCCCTGACCCGCCTGCAGGCTCTCCTGCATCAGGCCAATATTTAACGAAAAGTAGCTCAGCAATTCTGGCAGCGGCGTACCGAATAATTTACGCGAACTTTGCGCCAGTAACTGCTGGGCAGCCGGGTTGGCGTAATGCACCGCGAGGTCGTCATCGACTAATAAGATACTGTGGATCAGCGAGTTGAGGATCTGCCCAGCATCGGGCTGTGTGCCTGTTGCCATCTGACAGTCTCCTGAAATGGTTGCACTATTTTAGTGCAGTATAGCTTTTTATTGGTAAAAAGCGCGAGAGATCAGCGTGTTGCTGGAGAAAAAAGCCCATCCTGAGATGGGCTGAAAGTTTCCACGGCAACAAAACATCCCTGGTATCCCGTGCCACAACACGGGAACACCATGGATTTACAGCAAAATCAGACGCTGTAGTACAGTTCGAACTCAACCGGGTGCGGAGTCATACGTACGCGGTCGTTTTCTTCAATGCGCAGGGCGATGTAAGCATCGATAGCTTCGTCAGTGAAGACGCCGCCTGCGGTCAGGAACTCGCGGTCTGCGTCCAGAGCCTGCAGGGCTTCTTCCAGAGAACCTGCAACCTGCGGGATTTCTTTCGCTTCTTCCGGCGGCAGATCGTACAGGTTTTTGTCCATCGCATCGCCAGGGTGAATTTTGTTTTTAATACCGTCCAGGCCAGCCATCAGCAGCGCGGCGAAGCACAGGTACGGGTTGGCAGCCGGGTCCGGGAAGCGCACTTCGATACGACGCGCTTTCGGCGAGGCAACTACCGGAATACGGATGGAAGCAGAGCGGTTACGGGCGGAGTAAGCCAGCATGACCGGCGCTTCGTAACCCGGGACCAGACGCTTGTAGGAGTTGGTGGTCGGGTTCGCCAGGGCGTTGATCGCTTTAGCGTGCTTGATAACGCCGCCGATGTAGTGCAGCGCTTGCTCAGACAGGCCCGCGTATTTGTCGCCGGAGAACAGGTTTACGCCGTTCTTGGACAGGGACATGTGGCAGTGCATGCCGGAACCGTTATCGCCAAACATTGGTTTTGGCATGAAGGTCGCGGTTTTACCGAAACGGTGAGCGACGTTGTGTACAACATATTTGTAGATCTGAATTTCGTCCGCTTTTTTGGTCATGGTGTTGAAGCGGGTAGCGATTTCGTTCTGACCTGCAGTTGCCACTTCGTGGTGGTGAGCTTCAACAACCAGGCCCATCTCTTCCATGATCATACACATGGTAGAACGGATATCCTGAGAGGAGTCTACCGGCGGAACCGGGAAGTAACCGCCTTTCACGCCCGGACGGTGGCCTTTGTTGCCGCCTTCGTATTTGGTAGAAGAGTTCCATGCGCCTTCGATATCGTCAATGGCCACGTGGGAACCAGAGATGGATGCGCCAAAGCGGATGTCGTCGAACAGGAAGAATTCTGGTTCCGGCCCGAACAGCACGGTGTCGGCGATGCCGGTGGCGCGCAGGTACTCTTCAGCGCGCTTGGCGATAGAACGCGGGTCGCGGTCGTAACCTTGCAGGGTGCCTGGTTCCAGGATATCGCAGCGGATGATCAGCGTCGGTTCTTCATAGAACGGGTCGATCAGCGCCGTGGTGGCATCCGGCATCAGGACCATGTCGGATTCGTTAATACCTTTCCAACCGCCAATCGAGGAGCCATCAAACATTTTGCCTTCTTCAAAGAATTCGGCATTTACCTGATGGGAAGGAATCGTGACGTGCTGTTCTTTACCTTTGGTATCGGTGAAGCGCAGATCGACAAACTTCACTTCGTGCTCGTTCAGCATCGTCAAAACGTGTTCAGCGGACATACTTAAACTCTCCCGGATTGGTCATTGTCGTCGTGGTAACGAACTTCTTACTGCTTAAAAGTGGCGTTGTTGCCTTAAAAAATATAAAGCGAAATCTGTGCCAACTTTTAAAAGTACGGTAAAACGCTGTATCATGCGCACCATAGTGCAAAAGGACTGCACCATGATGGAGATAATGCACCAAAATAGTGCTTCAATGTGAACGTTGAGCACCATTTTGGTGCAATTTTTATTACGGTGCCCTTTTATCGCTCCGTGAAAGCGGTCACAAACAAACTCTGCAATACTTGTTTGCGGAGGATCTTTGTGATCCTGTTCAGTCCTTCGCTTAATACGTGTACAATAACGCGCTATTTCTAATGCCTGAGGCAAAGTTGTGATCGAAAATCTGCGTAATATCGCCATCATCGCGCACGTCGACCATGGTAAAACTACCCTGGTTGATAAGCTGCTACAGCAATCCGGTACGTTCGACGCACGTACTGAAGCACAAGAACGTGTGATGGACTCCAACGATTTGGAGAAAGAGCGTGGGATTACCATCCTCGCTAAAAACACTGCAATCAAATGGAATGATTACCGTATCAACATCGTTGATACCCCAGGGCACGCCGACTTCGGAGGTGAAGTTGAGCGTGTTATGTCCATGGTTGACTCTGTGCTGCTGGTGGTTGATGCCTTTGACGGCCCGATGCCGCAGACGCGCTTTGTTACCAAAAAAGCGTTTGCTCACGGTCTGAAGCCGATCGTGGTCATCAACAAAGTTGACCGTCCGGGCGCGCGTCCGGATTGGGTTGTCGACCAGGTATTCGACCTGTTCGTTAACCTCGACGCGACCGACGAACAGCTGGACTTCCCGATCGTTTACGCTTCCGCGCTGAACGGTATCGCGGGTCTGGACCACGAAGACATGGCTGAAGACATGACCCCGCTGTACCAGGCGATTGTTGACCGTGTACCGGCGCCGGACGTTGACCTTGACGGTCCGCTGCAGATGCAAATCTCCCAGCTCGACTACAACAACTACGTTGGCGTAATCGGCATTGGTCGCATCAAGCGCGGTAAAGTGAAGCCGAACCAGCAGATCACTATCATCGATAGCGAAGGGAAAACCCGCAACGGTAAAGTCGGTAAAGTACTGACTCACCTGGGTCTCGAGCGTATCGAGAGCGACGTAGCCGAAGCCGGCGACATCATCGCGATCACCGGTCTGGGCGAGCTGAACATCTCCGACACCATCTGCGACCCGCAGAACGTCGAAGCGCTGCCGGCACTGTCTGTTGATGAGCCGACCGTATCTATGTTCTTCAACGTCAACACCTCTCCATTCTGCGGTAAAGAAGGTAAGTTCGTTACCTCTCGCCAGATCCTGGACCGTCTGAACAAAGAGCTGGTGCACAACGTTGCGCTGCGCGTTGAAGAAACCGAAGACGCCGATGCGTTCCGCGTTTCTGGCCGTGGCGAACTGCACCTGTCCGTTCTGATTGAAAACATGCGTCGTGAAGGTTTCGAGATGGCGGTTTCCCGTCCGAAAGTTATCTTCCGCGAAATCGATGGCCGTAAACAAGAGCCGTTCGAAAACGTAACGCTGGACGTCGAAGAGCAGCACCAGGGGTCTGTCATGCAGGCGCTGGGCGAGCGTAAAGGCGACCTGAAAAACATGAATCCAGACGGTAAAGGCCGCGTACGTCTCGACTACGTGATCCCAAGCCGTGGTCTGATCGGCTTCCGTTCAGAGTTCATGACCATGACTTCCGGTACCGGTCTGCTGTACTCCACCTTCAGCCACTACGACGATGTTCGTCCGGGCGAAGTGGGCCAGCGTAACAACGGCGTACTGATCTCTAACGGTCAGGGTAAAGCGGTTGCGTTCGCACTGTTCGGCCTGCAGGATCGCGGTAAGCTGTTCCTCGGCCACGGCGCTGAAGTTTACGAAGGTCAGATTATCGGTATTCACAGCCGTTCTAATGACCTGACGGTAAACTGCCTGACCGGTAAGAAACTGACCAACATGCGTGCGTCCGGTACTGACGAAGCAACGGTTCTGGTTCCGCCGGTTAAGATGACCCTGGAGCAGGCTCTGGAGTTCATCGATGACGACGAACTGGTAGAAGTTACTCCGACGTCTATCCGTATCCGTAAACGTCACCTGACCGAGAACGACCGTAAACGCGCTATGCGCGGTGCGAAAGAAGAGTAATTTACCCTTCTTGCTCCCCTTCAAACCTCGCCTCTCCGGCGGGGTTTTTTTATGCCTGCTCCTCATACTTATCTTCTGGCGGCGCCAGTGTGGCTCCGGTAGAGAGCTTGGTCACAATTATTCTTAAAGCTTGCGACAGCAATTGCTTTCTTTTTTTGCACAAGAGTAAGATGAGTCATCTGGTTTAAACCAAATGGATTAAACAATGACGAATAACCCATCCACTGTGGAAAATGCGAAAGAGAAACTGGACCTGTGGTTAAAGCAGGGGCTGACGGTATCGGGTGGAAAACTGCCGTCCGAGCGCGAGCTTGGCGAGTTGCTCGGTATCAAGCGCATGACGTTGCGCCAGGCGCTGCTCGGCCTGGAGGCGGAATCAAGAATATTTCGTAAAGACCGTAAAGGTTGGTTTGTTGCCCAGCCGCGTTTTAACTATAGCCCGGAGCTCTCGGCCAGCTTTCAGCGGGCAGCGATTGAACAGGGTAGAGAACCTTCGTGGGGTTTTATCGAAAAGGTACGTACGACTGAGTATCCCGACGTCGCAGAAGCTCTCTTTGCTACCTGTCCTGCGCAAGATTTATATCTGATAACCGGCTGGGGGGCCCTGGAAGGGCATAAAGTTTTTTATCATGAAACGTTTATCAACCCGAATGTTGCCCCGGATTTTATTACCAGACTCAAGAACCAGTCTTTTTCCACCGTTTGGGAGAATGACTATCATAAAACTGTAGTTATTAAAAAATTAGCCTTCAGGCCAGTAAGAATGCCCGGCGATGTAAGTAAATTCATTGGTGGCTCTGCCGGTATGCCCGCTATTCTGATAGAAAAACATCGTGCCGATAGTGCAGGTAATATCGTGCAAATAGATCTCGAATATTGGCGATTTGAGGCTGTGGATCTCTTTATTAACTTGTAGGTATTTTATGCTCACTAAAGATAACGCTGAGAAGATCCTTTCTCGCATTGATAATATTCCTCTTTATCTTCATGCTTATGCATATCACCTGAATATGCGGCTGGAGAGAATTTTACCAGTTGATTTACTGAAAATTGCGAATAGCCATCATTTAAAAGGTGTGAAAATTCATGTCCTCGATGGCGAGCGTTACTCTCTTAGCTGTATGGATAATATGCAATTGGCCGCTTTTGGCGAGCAGGCAAAAGCGTTACGGCTGGATATCCATATAGAAACCAGCGCCTCCGATAAAGAGACCATCGATCAAGCCGTCGCTATCGCATTAAAGACCGGGGCAACCTCCGTTCGTTTTTATCCTCGTTACGAAGGGCCTTTACAGGATGTTTTAGCAAGTATTTCGGCTGATATTCAATATATTAAAGAGACGTATAGTCACTCTGGACTCACTTTTACCATTGAACAACATGAAGATTTAAAAAGTATCGAGTTAGTCAATCTGGTTAAACAAAGCGAGATGCCGTCGCTATCACTGCTTTTTGATTTTGCCAATATGATCAATGCCAACGAACAGCCGCTGGAAGCGTTAGCGGTCATGTCGCCCTATGTCACTCAGGTTCACATTAAAGATGCCTGTATCATTGCGGAAAATGGCGGACTGGGGCACCGGGCCTGTAATTCGGGTCTGGGTGATATGCCGTTTAAGGCGCTGCTGACTGAGTTGATTTGTCTGGGCCAGGAGCAACCACAGGTGATGGCCTACGGTCTGGAAGAAGAGGTTGATTATTACGCGCCGCCTTTCCGTTTTGCAACCGAAGGCGATAACCCGTGGATCCCGTGGCGACAACTGAGCGAAACGCCTCTGCCTGATACAACGCAACTTGAAGCCCGGCTGGATAAAGAAAAACAGGATGCGATCGCCCAGTTAAATTTTGTCAGGGACACCTTACACGACATAAAAAATGATGCTCTGAAAGTTCTTTTGCGTTAATTTTTAATTAAATTTGGTATTGATGGCCGCTATTTTAATTTAATAGCGAAATATTCCATGTCCTTAAATAAAATGATGTTAAGTCATCAGGGGATCTTATGCTCACAAGAAAGAAATGGGCTATATTTAGCCTGTTAACGCTTTGTGGTGGTACCATTTATAAACTGCCTTCATTAAAAGATGCGTTTTATATACCGATGCAGGATTACTTTCATTTGACCAATGGTCAGATTGGTAATGCCATGTCGGTAAACTCAGTGGTGACAACCATTGGTTTTTTCTTGTCAATTTACTTTGCTGATAAACTTCCGCGTCGCTACACCATGTCATTTTCACTGATAGCGACGGGATTGTTAGGTATCTATCTGACAACGATGCCTGGCTATTGGGGCATTCTATTTGTTTGGGCATTATTTGGCGTCACCTGCGACATGATGAACTGGCCGGTACTATTAAAATCGGTGAGTCGGTTAGGAAATAGCGAACAACAGGGACGCTTATTTGGCTTCTTCGAAACGGGACGCGGTATTGTTGACACCGTCATCGCATTCTCAGCCTTGGCTATTTTCACCTGGTTTGGCAGTGGTTTGCTGGGTTTTAAAGCCGGCATTTGGTTCTACGCCATTATTGTCATTGTTGTAGGCATCTTGCTGTTTTTCATGCTTAAGCAGAAGGATGAGTCGACGCCCGCCGCTGATGAAGGCGCCACCAGGCAACAAACCAGCATCTCTTCGGTGCTGAAAGACAAAACAATCTGGCTGATTGCCTTCAATGTGTTTTTTGTCTACGCCGTGTACTGTGGACTCACCTTCTTTATCCCGTTCCTGAAGAATATCTACATGCTGCCGGTAGCCCTGGTTGGCGCATACGGCATTATTAACCAGTACTGTTTAAAAATGATCGGTGGTCCAATTGGCGGTTTAATTGCCGATAAGATCCTCAAATCGCCAAGTAAATATCTGTTTTATACCTTCTGTATCAGTACGTTGGCTTTAGTCGCGTTAATTCTGTTACCGCACGAAAGTATGCCGGTCTATCTGGGTATGGTGTGTACTCTCGGGTTCGGCGCCATTGTTTTTACGCAACGAGCCGTGTTTTTTGCCCCGATTGGGGAAGCGAAAATCGCTGAAAACCAGACGGGCGCGGCGATGGCGCTGGGGAGCTTCATTGGCTATGCGCCAGCTATGTTTTGCTATAGCCTGTACGGCTACATTCTCGATCTTAATCCGGGTCTGGTGGGGTACAAGATAGTCTTTGGCATCATGGCCTGCTTCGCTTGCGCCGGCGCGTTCGTTTCGGTGATGTTGGTTAAACGCATCAACCGCAGAAAGAATATGTTGGAAACCGCATTGGTCTGATTTTAAGCGTTCAGCCATTTCACCAAAGCCGCAGATATGCGGCTTTGGTCGTTTTTGCGTCTGAGATGTCTTGAGCCGTTTCCCGTTTGTTCATAGTCAAACCTCTTCTTTCCCGCTACAGTTAATCTTCAACGGCGCGGAAGGAGACAAAAATGCTCTATATCTTTGATTTAGGTAATGTGATTGTCGACATTGACTTCAACCGGGTGCTCGGAACGTGGAGCGATTTGACCCGCATCCCGCTGGCGACGCTAAAGCAAGACTTTGTCATGGGCGATGCCTTCCACCAGCATGAACGCGGGGAGATCAGCGACGAAGAGTTTGCCGCCGCGATGTGTCATGAAATGAACATGCCGCTGAGCTATGAACAGTTTGCCCACGGTTGGCAGGCCGTTTTTGTCGCCTTGCGTCCAGAAGTCACCGACATTATGCAAAAACTTCGCGACCAGGGGCACCGCGTGGTCGTACTCTCGAACACCAACCGTTTACATACCACTTTCTGGCCAAGCGAATATCCACAAGTGCGTGCTGCCGCAGATCATGTGTATCTTTCGCAAGAGATGGGGATGCGCAAACCCGAAACGCGTATCTACCAAAGCGTGCTGCAGGCGGAAGGATTTTCGCCGCAAGATGCGGTCTTTTTCGACGATAACGCCGATAATATAGCTGGGGCTAACCAGTTGGGGATCACCAGTATTCTGGTCACGGATAAGGAGACCATCCCCAACTACTTTGCGAAGCAGCTATGCTAAAAAGCGTTCATCAAAAAACCAAATACCATACCAGGCCGCTGGTGGCCTGGCTTAAGCTGCTGTGGCGGCGAATTGAAGAAGACAACATGACGACGTTGGCGGGGAATCTGGCCTACGTGTCTTTACTTGCGCTGGTGCCGCTGATCGCCGTGGTTTTTGCCCTGTTTGCCGCCTTCCCGATGTTCTCCGACGTCAGCGTGCAGATCCGCCATTTTATCTTTGCCAACTTCATTCCGGCGACCGGTGATGTCATTCAGGGGTATATCGAACAGTTTGTGGCGAACTCCAGCAGGATGACAGCCGTCGGTGCCTTCGGGTTAATCGTCACCTCATTACTGCTGATGTACTCGATTGATAGCGCGTTGAACACCATCTGGCGCAGCAGTCGGACGCGGCCAAAAATCTATTCATTTGCGGTCTACTGGATGATCCTGACTCTCGGGCCGCTGTTGGCCGGCGCCAGTCTGGCAATCAGTTCCTATCTTCTCTCACTACGCTGGGCCAGCGATCTCAATAGCGTCATTGACGATGTACTACGTATATTCCCGCTAATCTTATCGTGGGCGGCGTTCTGGATGCTTTATAGCATCGTGCCCACCACCCAGGTGCGCAATCGCGATGCGGTAATCGGTTCGCTGGTGGCGGCACTGCTTTTTGAAGCCGGTAAAAAGGCTTTTGCTCTATATATCACCATGTTTCCGTCATACCAGTTGATTTATGGCGTGATAGCGGTAGTGCCCATTTTATTTGTCTGGGTTTACTGGACCTGGTGTATCGTCTTGCTTGGCGCTGAAATAACTGTCACTCTCGGTGAATACCGCAAACTCAAAAAAGAAGAAACAGAACAACCATGATTGCATTAATTCAACGCGTATCCCGTGCAAGCGTTACCGTGGAGGGTGAAGTGACGGGTGAAATCGGTCCGGGACTGCTGGTGCTGCTGGGCGTCGAGAAAGACGATGACGAACAGAAGGCCAATCGTCTGTGTGAACGAGTGCTCGGCTATCGCATTTTCAGCGATGCCGAAGGGAAAATGAATCTTAATGTCCAGCAGGCGGGCGGCAGCGTGCTGGTAGTTTCGCAGTTTACGCTAGCGGCCGATACCGAGCGCGGCATGCGCCCGAGTTTTTCCAAAGGCGCGGCGCCGGACAGAGCGGAAGCGCTGTATGAATACTTTGTTGAGCGCTGCCGCCAACAAGAAATGAATACTCAGACCGGGAGATTCGCTGCGGATATGCAGGTCTCGCTGGTAAACGATGGTCCCGTGACCTTTTGGTTGCAGGTATGAGTCAGCTTCCGGGCAGGCTGCGGGTAACAAAAGAGAGTACAGCTATGTATCACCTTCGTGTACCGCAAACAGAAGAAGAGTTAGAAAGCTATTATCAGTTCCGCTGGGAGATGTTGCGTAAGCCGCTGCATCAGCCTAAAGGGTCCGAACGCGACGCCTGGGATGCCATGGCGCATCACCAGATGGTCGTCGATGAAGAGGGCAACCTGGTTGCCGTTGGCCGGCTGTATATTAATGCGGAGAATGAAGCCTCGATCCGTTTTATGGCCGTTCATCCTTCCGTTCAGGATAAAGGTTTAGGCACCCTTATGGCGATGACCCTTGAGTCAGTCGCCCGTCAGGAAGGGGTGAAGCGGGTGACCTGTAGCGCCCGTGAAGATGCGATGGAGTTTTTCTCTAAACTGGGCTTTGTGAACCAGGGTGAAATCACCACGCCGACAACCACGCCGATTCGCCACTTCTTGATGATTAAACCCATTGCTTCACTGGACGACATCCTGCACCGCGGCGACTGGTGCGGCCAACTGCAGCAGGCCTGGTATCAGCACATTCCGCTGAGCGAAAAGATGGGGGTGCGCATTCAGCAGTATACCGGGCAAAAATTTATCACCACCATGCCCGAAGCGGGAAACCAGAATCCGCACCATACGTTATTTGCCGGCAGCCTGTTTTCGCTCGCTACCTTAACCGGCTGGGGGCTAATCTGGTTAATGCTGCGCGAGCGGCACCTTGGCGGCACGATTATCCTTGCCGATGCGCATATCCGTTACAGCAAGCCGATCAGCGGGAGGCCGAATGCCGTGGCCGATTTGGGCTCGCTAAGCGGCGATCTCGATCGCCTGGCGCGCGGGCGTAAGGCTCGCGTGCAGCTTCAGGTCGAACTGTTCGGTAACGATAAGCTGGGCGCCGTTTTTGAGGGAACCTATATCGTACTGCCCGCGAAGCCGTTTGGTTCTTATGAAGAGGGCGGGAACGAGGAAGAGTAACCCGCCTCTGGCATTATTATTGGCCTGGCGTTTGCGTACGCCAGGCGATATCGCGCATCGCCTGCTTTGCCGCGAGGCTTATCCCGCCTAACTGAAAGAAACCGTGAATGACGCCCAGATAGCGCTGGCAGGAGCTTTCTATCCCTTGTGCTATTAACCGCCGGTACAGCGCTTCTCCCTCATCGCACAAAGGATCAAATTCGGCCGTCAGGATATGAACCGGCGGCAGCCCGTTAAAATCTTCGCGCCACAGCGGACTGGCTTCCGGATGGGTAGCGGGTGTGGCCGCTAAATACATTTCGTAGCCGCTAAGCAGCGTATCCCGGGTAATGATGTAATCCTCGCCGTTGCTGGCGTAGCTTGCCATGCTGGCGGTAGCGTCGAGCATAGGGTAAATCAGGATAAGCTGCGCAGGTTGCCATACTCCCGCCGCTTTCAGGCGTAGCGCTGTGACCAGGGCGAGGTGGCCGCCGGCGCTGTCGCCGGCCAGCGTGATGCGCGCGGCGTCAACGCCAAGCCGCTGCGCATACCGATAGATAATGTTGGCGCCTCGTTCCGCATCATCGTGCGCCGCCGGAAAAGTGTACTCCGGCGCCAGACGGTACTGCACGGCGATCACCCGGCACCCACTGAACCAGGCAAGCTGGCGCAATTGGTTGTCATGGGTGGCAAAGTCGCCGCTCACAAAACAGCCGCCGTGGTAATACACAATGGTGGGTAGCAAGCCGTTGCTTTTTGGCGGCGAGACGACGCGAAAGGTTATGCCATCGAGCGTGATGTCTTCAACCTGCACACGCGTCTCCGTTTCCCCTGCGAGAACGGCGCTGGCGAGATAGCCGTTTCTCCGGTCATCAATACTCTTTTCTCGCGATGGTGGCCGCCCCGCAGCAATAAACTCCTCAACCAGCGAAGCAATACCTTTTTCCAACGTCATGGCAAGTCCCTTTTACTGGATTAATATCCAGTGTTATAGCCTGGTTTTTGCGAAAAAGATATACCGAATGGAGCTGCGATCGCATTGTGGAAAGCGGCTCGCAAAAGAGTATTTCTCAGCAAAGATCTGCTTCTTCTGTTGAACAATATCTGGAGAAGCAGGATCGGGATAAGGAGAGCATTTCCGGCGTGGTCACGCCGTATGAATGATAACGAGCGACCTGAGTCGCCCGTTATAGGTGCGCAGAACTTACTCCCCTTCGCCGGGGAACATGAACGGGTTAATTGAGCTTCTGGCGAAGCCTTCCTGTTCCATGCGAGCATCGAGTACCAGCGAGGCTAAATCGTCGGCAACGGCTTCGACTTTCGGGTCTTTCTCCTGATACATAATCTTCAGGTAGCTCCCGCAGTCGCCGCAGCTTTCGGCTTTCACCGCCGCCTGCTCGTTGTCCAGCGACCAGTAGTGCAGGTCGCGGCTCTGTTCGCAGTTGCTGCATTTTACGCGTACCACATGCCATTCGGTTTCACACAAGTTGCAGTGCAGATAGCGCAGCCCCTGAGTGGTGCCGATTTGCACGATGCTGGAGACCGGCATCGAGCCGCAAACCGGGCAGAACTGGCGATGCTCGCCGTATTCGGCGCGCGCTTTCCCCGGGATCAGGCTGGCCATTTGCGCCCAGTACAGCGACAGCGCGGCCCAGATAAACGGCGCTTTGTCGCTGCTGACCGAGGCGAAATCGGAAGCAAATAGCGCGCTGGCCATCTCTTCCAGTTCCGGCCCGGAGGCTTTTTCCAGGTTCTCGATAACCGACAGCGCCGGGCCGCTCATCTCAGGTTTCAGCTCGGCGATCAGTGAATGCAGCAGCTTGTGCCAGTGTTTATCACGCGGTAATACGTGAATATCCAGCGGCGGCTTGCCCTGATCGTTGGCCTCTTTAATGCGGGCAGTCAGATCCATCTGCAACGGATGGTCGTACAGCACCACTTCCTGCGCATGAGCGATCAGCGCGGCAAAGCGCAGGTAATCGCCCAGCGGGTTGTTGGCGGCCAGCTCGCGCAGGCGCTCTGCGCGGCGGTTATAAAGATTCTTCAGTCTGGGGAACAGTAGCGGCGGAATTGCTTCCGCCGTGCGTTTCTCGCTCGAACCCAGCTCGTCTTGCGGGATTATGCGAATACTCATGCAGTCTATTTTTCCTGTTTCTGGCGGACTTCACGGTACCAGCGCGGGTGATGTTTCTTCGCCCACGTTTTGGTAACCCAGCCTTCCACCATCGCGGTAATGGTGCCTTTCACCCAAAGGGCGGCGTAGATATGCACCATGATAACCACAATTAACGCGACTGCGGCAAAAGAATGCAGCATCAGCGCGAATCGGATCACCGGGATTGAGAATGCAGGCGCAAAGTACGGACGCCAGATGATCACGCCGCTTACCAGCAGCAGCACCAGGAAAATAATCGCCGCCCAGAATACGCATTTCTGGCCGAAGTTATAACGCCCGGTATCGCCTACTTCCTCGTTGACGACGATCTTACGAATATTCTTCGCCCAAAAGATATCATCCCGATTGATTAGGTTGTGATGCCAGTAACGGAAAAACATGATGATAAACGACGCGAACATCACCACCCCGACGAACGGGTGGAGAATACGCGCCAGCTGCGGCGTACCGAGAATATGCATCAGCCAGTTAAACGACGGGAAGAAAAAGCCTAACCCGCTTACCGCCGCCAGAATAAAGCAGAAGGCGGTTATCCAGTGGTTGATGCGTTCCGGCGCCGTGTAGCGCACGATGGTGTCACGTTTTCTCATTTGCGCACCTCGTCTTTCTCTTCATGCAGGTTGTCTTCTTCTTCATCTGCGCGGTTCGGACCGACGCCGACGTAGTGGAAGATACTGGCTGCGAAGGTCGCAGCAAAGCCGACCGCCGCCAGCGGTTTCCAGATACCTTTCCAGAATTTCACCGTTTGGCTGATTTCCGGATTCTCTGGCAGACCGTGGTAGAGATTCGGTTTATCGGCATGGTGCAGCACGTACATCACGTGGGTGCCGCCAACGCCAGCCGGATCGTACAGACCCGCCTTGTCATAACCGCGGGTTTTCAGCTCTGCGACGCGCTCGCCGGCCAGCGTTTTCATATCCTCTTTCGAACCAAAGTGGATAGCGCCGGTCGGGCAGGTTTTCACGCAGGCCGGCTCCTGGCCGACAGTCACGCGGTCTACGCACAGCGTACATTTGTAGACGCGGTTGTCTTCCGGGTTCAGGCGCGGTACATCGAACGGGCAACCTGCGATGCAGTAGCCGCAGCCGATACACTGCTCAGACTGGAAGTCGACGATGCCGTTAGCGTACTGAATGATCGCGCCTTCTGACGGACAGGCCTTCAGGCAGCCCGGGTCAGCGCAGTGCATGCAGCCATCTTTACGAATAAGCCATTCCAGCTTGTCGTTTTGTTCCACTTCCGAGAAGCGCATGACCGTCCATGACTTGGCGGTCAGGTCCGCCGGGTTGTCATACACCCCAACGTTGTTACCCACTTCGTCACGGAGATCGTTCCATTCGGAACAGGCCACCTGGCAGGCTTTACAGCCGATGCAGGTGGTAACGTCGATAAGCTTCGCCACTTCCTGCTGGTGGTCCCGCGCCTGAGGCGCGGGAGTGAAACCGTTAGTCGCGGAACGACGAATAATATCTTGCGATTGATAAGCCATAAGTCGTCTCCGTTACACCTTTTCCACGTTCACGAGGAAGGCCTTAAACTCCGGCGTCTGCGTGTTGGCGTCGCCGACAAACGGCGTCAGCGTATTGGCGATAAAGCCTTTTTTCGCCACGCCTTCGTAGCCCCAGTGAATAGGAATACCGATGGTATCCACCTCTTTACCGTGAACCTGCAGCGTACGAATACGCTTGGTCACCACCGCCTTGGCTTTGATATAGCCGCGGTTAGAGGAGACCTTCACGGTATCGCCGTGGCCAATGCCGAGCTTATTCGCCAGTTTTTCGCCGATCTCCACAAACTGTTCCGGCTGCGCGATGGCGTTAAGCAGCGCGTGTTTGGTCCAGTAGTGGAAGTGCTCGGTCAGGCGGTAAGTGGTGCCGACGTACGGGAACTTCTCGGCCTTGCCCATCTGCTCGAGATCGCCTTTAAAGACGCGAGCGGCCGGGTTAGAGACCACGTTTGGATGCAGCGGGTTAGTCCCCAGCGGCGTTTCAAACGGTTCGTAGTGTTCCGGGAACGGCCCTTCAGCCATCTTATCGATAGCGAACAGACGCCCCATCCCTTCAGGCTGCATGATAAACGGACCGACGTCGCTGCCAGGGGCGGCGGCGCTGTAATCCGGAATATCCACTCCGCCCCATTTCGCGCCGTCCCATTTCAGCAACTGACGCTTCGGATCCCACGGTTTACCCTGCGGGTCCGCGGAGGCGCGGTTATACAGAATGCGGCGGTTTAGCGGCCATGCCCAGGCCCAGCCCAGCGTATTGCCGAGGCCTGACGGGTCGGCGTTATCGCGGCGCGCCATCTGGTTGCCTTCCGGCGTCCAGCTACCGGCGAAGATCCAGCAGCCGCTGGAAGTCGTGCCGTCGTCGCGTAGCTGTGCGAAGGAGCTCAACTGCTGCCCTTTCTTAACGATTACCGCGCCGGTTGCCGGATCGATGATATCCGCCAGCGCTTTACCGTTGCTTTCCATCGCCACTTCTTCAGACGCCGGCTCGTGCGGCGTGGAGTAGTTCCACGTCATGTTGAGCACCGGCTCCGGCGTTGGGCCGCCTTCTTCGGCATACATCTTACGCAGGCGGGTGAAGATACCGGCGAGGATTTCACCATCGGTCACGGCGATCCCCGGGGCGTCTGCGCCTTTCCAGTGCCACTGCAGCCAGCGGCCGGAGTTGACGATAGAACCGTTTTCTTCGGCGAAGCAGGTGGACGGCAGGCGGAACACTTCGGTCTGGATTTTCGCCGGATCAACATCGTTGGACTCACCGTGGTTTTGCCAGAAGGTGGACGTTTCGGTGTTGAGCGGGTCGATGGTCACAAGGAACTTCAGCTTCGACAGGGAAGCCACTACCTTGTTTTTGTTCGGGAACGAGGCGACCGGGTTAAAGCCCTGGCAAATATAGCCGTTCACTTTGCCCTGATTCATCATCTCGAAATACTGCAGCACGTCGTAGCTCTTATCCCACTTCGGCAACCAGTCAAAGCCCCAGCTATTTTCCGCCGTAGCTTTATCGCCGAAGAAGGCTTTCATCATGGAGACGAAGAACTTCGGATAGTTGCCCCAGTAGTTCACCTGGTCTTTCAACAGCGGTTTTGGCGTGTTGGCGCTCAGGTAGGTCTGCAGGTCGGCCTGTTTTTCATTAGGCAGCGACATGTAACCCGGCAGGCTGGTTGAGAGCAGGCCGAGGTCGGTCAGACCCTGGATGTTGGAGTGACCGCGCAGGGCATTGACGCCGCCGCCTGCCATCCCCATGTTGCCAAGCAGCAACTGGATCATCGCCATGGTGCGAATGTTCTGCGCGCCGATGGAGTGCTGGGTCCAGCCGAGGGCATACAGGAACGACGCGGTTTTATCGTGCGCGCTGGTTTCTGCAATATATTCGCAAACTTTAAGGAAATCGGCCTTCGGCGTACCACAGATGTTTTCGACCACATCCGGCGTATAGCGGGAAACGTGCTGTTTTAGCAGATTCCAGACGCAGCGTGGATGCTGCAGCGTGGTATCGCGTTTGGCGAAGCCGTTTTCATCCAGTTCATAGTTCCAGCTGGTTTTGTCATACTGGCGTTTTTCGGCATCGTAGCCGCTGAACAGACCATCATCAAAGCTGTAGTCCTCACGCACGATCAGGCTGGCGTTGGTATAGGCTTCGGTGTATTCACGGTTGAATTTTTCGTTATTCAGCAGATACAGGATGACGCCCGACAGGAAGGTTATGTCGGTACCGGAACGAATCGGGGTATAGAAATCAGCCACCGACGCCGTACGCGTAAAGCGCGGATCGATAACGATGAGCTTGGCGCCGTTATGAATTTTGGCTTCCATCGCCCAGCGGAACCCTACCGGATGCGCTTCTGCGGCGTTACCGCCCATCACTACGACCAGGTTGGCGTTTTTAATATCAACCCAGTGGTTGGTCATCGCACCGCGACCAAATGTTGGAGCAAGACTTGCTACCGTTGGTCCGTGTCAGACACGCGCCTGGTTATCCACCGCCAGCATCCCGAGGGCGCGGGTGAATTTCTGCGTTAAATAGCCGGTTTCGTTACTGGAAGCGGAGGCGCACAGCATACCGGTGGTCAGCCAACGGTTAACGGTGGTGCCGGCGCTGTTTTGGGCGATAAAGTTGGCGTCACGGTCTTCTTTCATCAGCTTCGCGATGCGATCGAACGCTTCGTCCCAGCTGATTTGCTGCCATTTATCAGTACCTGGCGCGCGATATTCCGGGAATTTCAGGCGGCTTTCAGAATGGATAAAGTCCACCAGACCGGCCCCTTTCGGGCAGAGCGCACCACGGTTTACCGGATGATCCGGATCGCCTTCGATATGGAAAATGGATGCTTTGGCGTTTTTCGCACCGTCGCCGAGGCTATACATCAATAGCCCGCAGCCAACGGAACAGTACGTACAGGTGTTGCGGGTTTCGCGAGTACGCAGCAGTTTGTACTGCCGGGTTTCCGCGAGCGCAGTAGCCGGGGCAAAGCCCAGCGCTGCTGCCGTCGTGCCTGCCATACCGCCAGCGCAGATCTTAAAGAACTGCCTTCTGCTGACCTGCATGGTTCGCTCCTTGTTTCGACATTGTCACATGTAGTTATTTACTTTGCGGTGAAGGCCGCAAAGGTTCAGAATTGAGTTAATTTCCCTCGGTCCTGGAGGGATATAAAAACAGAATACCACATTGTGTGTATGCCTGTTCCAATACGGTTAAATGAAAGTGAATAAGAACCTTCCTGAACAAATCAAAAATGTGACAGATGTCACAGGTTATCGCCAGGTTACCCTCTGGAAACGTGAGGATTTGCAACATCCTCAGCCAGACGAGGTAGCAGAAGAGGTACCCGTCGCTCTGGTTTATAACGGCATCTCGCACGTCGTCATGATGGCGACGCCACGTGACCTGGAACATTTCGCCGTCGGTTTTTCCCTATCTGAAGGGATTATACAAAGCCGACAAGAGATCTACGGGATGGACGTGGTACAGGCCTGTAACGGGGTAGAAGTGCAAATCGAACTCTCCAGCCGCCGGTTTATGGGGCTGAAAGAGCGCCGCCGGGCGCTCGCCGGGCGAACCGGCTGTGGAGTATGTGGCGTCGAGCAGCTAAATGATATCGGTAAGCCCGTTGAGCCACTGCCCTTTAGCCAGACCTTTGCGCTCTCTCATCTCGATCGCGCGCTCAAACAGTTAAATGAGGTTCAGCCAATCGGCCGCCTGACCGGCTGTACGCACGCCGCCGCGTGGGTGCGCCCTGACGGTGAACTTGCAGGCGGGCATGAAGATGTAGGCCGTCACGTTGCGCTGGATAAACTGCTGGGTCGTCGTAGTGCAGAAGGAGAGGGCTGGCAGCGGGGCGCAGCTTTAGTCTCCAGCCGCGCCAGTTATGAAATGGTACAGAAGGCCGCGATGTGTGGGGTGGAAATTCTGTTTGCGGTCTCCGCGGCGACGACGCTGGCGGTGGAAGTCGCCGAACGTTGTAATCTGACGCTGGTGGGGTTCTGCAGGCCAGGCAGAGCGACGATTTATACTCATCCTCAGCGTCTTATTGCCGGTTAAATGTTGGTCAGTTTTTTTGAAAGATGACAGCAAATCCTTCCGCTTTTAGTTACGGGATGTGAAGACTATTATTTATCACATCAAGGCACGGCGCCTTATCCAAACAACTAAATGAAAGGGTTTATATCATGAAAAGCATCAAAACTTTTGTCGCTGTTATCGCTCTGGCCGCTTCTTTCGGTTCTTTCGCCGCGCAATCCGTGACCGCCACCGCCTCTACTATGGACGCCGCGGAAGCGAAAATCGCCGCTCAGGCGCAGGCTGCCGGCGCGTCTTCTTACACCATTACCGAAGCGTTTAACGGTAACCGCGTGCATATGACCGCTGAACTGAACAAATAAGTTAGCAACCCACTACCGTCGAAAGAGCGCCTCAGGGCGCTTTTTTAGTTTATACCCGCCAGGCGTAGCAACGCCGTCACCACCGCCGCGGCGATAATCACCACGATAAGCGGCATCTTGCGCCAGGCAAGGAACACGGCAAAACCGACGCCCAGTACCCGCGCCATGCCGGAAAAATGCTCGCTTTCATAAAAGGTGGTCGCCAGCGCCACGGAAAAAAGCAATACCGTCGCGGCATCAGAAAGCAGCGCCTGCGAGCGCTCGGAAAACGCTAAACGACTGCCAAGCTTTGCCCCACCCAAACGCATCAGATATGTGCCGATCGACAGAATCGCGATCCCGGCGATAAACAGCGTCATATTGCCCATTATTTTTTCCTCGCCAGTAAGCCAAACAATGAGAGCAGAACCGGTAATCCAACCGGCGCGAAGGGCACGGCGGCCAGCGAAATAACCGCGCCGCTGCAGGCGCGAATCAGTGTGGTACGTTTTTTAAAAGCCGGTACCACCAGCGCCAGCAGGATGGCCGGGAATACCGCATCCAGGCCGATGGTTTCTGGAGCGGGTAACAATTTCCCGACCCCGGCGCCCAGCAGGGTACCGAGCGGCCAGATGAGCGCCACACCCAGGCCGCAGAGCCAGTAGGCGGCTTTCCGTTGCTCCGGGGTTTTCTGCGACAAGCCGAACACCACGCTCTCATCATTCATAATGTGGCAGCCGAGCAGGCTGGCGGCACGTGCGCCGACCAGATCGCGCACGGTGACGCCAAAAGGAACGTGGCGGGCGTTCACCAGTAAGCCTGCTGCTGCGGCGGCGAGAGGGTTACCGCCGCTGGCGATAATACCGATAAACATAAACTCAGAGGCGCCGGCCAGCACCGTAATGGAAAGGACAAACGGCACCCACAGCGGAAAACCGTAGGCCATCGCTAATGAACCGTAAGACATGCCAACCACGCCGACCGCCAGGCATACCAGAACGATTGCTTTAATGGTGTCCCCACTGAGACAGGAAAATTTGTAACGCATACGCTTTAGCCATATCGAACGAATTTCCATTATAATGAACGCAACAGAATGGTTTTTCAAGACGAACGATTCGTTCGATATAAAATACGAGGAGCGGTGTATGACACAGCCCATCAGCGTAATTGCTAAAAGCCTGACGCGCGAGCGCTCGCGCACCGGACTCTCACTGGCGGAGGTGGCGCGCCGCGCCGGGATAGCCAAATCGACCCTGTCACAGCTGGAATCCGGTAATGGCAACCCTAGCCTGGAAACATTGTGGGCGCTGTGCGTGGCGCTGGATATTCCCTTCGCCCGTTTGCTGGAGCCGCAGGCCAACCAGACCCAGGTGATTCGCCGCGGCGAAGGCACCAAAGTGGTTGCTGAACAGGCCAACTATCAGGCCATTTTGCTGGCGGCTTGCCCTCCCGGCGCGCGTCGCGACATCTATCTGCTGTTGACGCAGCCCGGCGCCGATCGGATCTCGCACCCGCACCCGCCCGGGTCGGTCGAACATATTATTATCACTCAGGGGCGCGCGCGCGTTGGCCTCACCGAAGCGCCAGAAGAGCTGGGGGAAGGGGATTACATCTGCTACCCGGCCGATCGGGAACATCTCTTTCAGGCGCTGGAGCCGGATACCCAGGCGCTGCTGGTGGCAGAGCAAAATTAGTCATAATCTGCGCATTTTATTCTGATGCGCAGAAGATTATTTCATTTCCCATTAATGAATGAGTGAATTATTTATTCACTCATTTTCTTTATTGTTTTTCCATTTTTGTTTCCTTCCGTTTTGCCTGAAAACATGGGATTGATGTCACTCTTCCTGCCGGAAGGGGTTCGTATACTTAATTCGTGACATTGGGGCCTATTATGTTTTTAGAAGAACGTAGAAAGCATATCCTGAAATATTTAAACGATCATGAGCGTGGTTTTGTTAATTATTTTGCTGCTTATTTTAGTGTTTCAAAAGAAACCATTCGCAGTGATTTAAATATTCTTGCAGAAATGGGGTTGGTGCAACGTTGTTATGGCGGAGCGATTATTTCCCGGCACAATTTAAAGGCTGAACTTATTTCTGAAACCGGTGATAGTTTCGGCGTGCTGCTGCAGCCGATTAACCATCGGAAACCTACGGCGAGCGGTCAGCAGAAAGGAAAATCGATGAACGGCAAAGTGTGTGTATTCGGCTCATTTAATGTGGATATCGTGGCCCGAGTGGAGCGTTTTCCGCGCGGCGGGGAATCGCTACTGGCGCTCGCCAGCAGCCTTGGGCCCGGTGGCAAGGGGGCGAATCAGGCGACGGCGGCCAGTAAAGCCGGCGCGCAGGTCCATTTTGTCGCTAAGGTGGGCAAGGATCAGTTTAGCCACCTGGCGGCCGATCATCTCACTCGTTCAGAAATACACTCCTATACGCTTTATCAATCTGAGAGCGAACCTACCGGCAATGCCATTATTTATGTTTCGCAGGAAAATGGCGAAAATATGATTGCTATTTACTCCGGCGCCAATACTACAATAACTCATAATGAGATTGAGGCGATTATTCCTGAACTTAGCGCCTCCGACGTTTTACTTGTTCAGCTTGAGAATAATTTTGATGCCACTCATTCGCTAATAAAAAAAGCCAGAGAACTCGGTAAGACAGTCATTCTCAATCCGGCGCCATACTCGGCGGAAATTATCAAAAGCATTCCTTATATCGATGTGATTACACCGAATGAAACCGAGGCTTCATTATTATCCGGTATCGACATTCACGATGTTGATACTGCCAAAGAAGCCGCGCTTCGCATCGCTGAATTAGGCGCAAAGAAAGTGCTGATTACCATGGGATCGCGCGGGGCGCTGCTGCTGGATAATCGCCAGTTTAGTCAAATTCGCGCCTTTCCGGCGGTCACCGTCGATACCACCGGCGCTGGCGATGCGTTTAATGGCGCGCTCGCCGCCTCGCTGGCTGCCGGCAACACCCTGGTTCAGGCTGCGACCTGGGCCTCTGCTTTCGCCTCTCTGGCCGTCGAGCTGGAGGGGGCTTCCAACATGCCTGACTTTGCGCAGGCAAGTGCCCGACTCCGTACCCTCTAATCCAGGAAAAATAAGATGAAAACGATTAACGGTGTTGTACCCGTCATGCTGACCCCTTTTACCGCTGACGACCAGATTGATTATCCGGCGCTGGCGAAGCTGATCGACTGGTATCTGGCAAAGGGCGTGGATGCGCTTTTTGCCGTCTGCCAGTCCAGCGAAATGCAATATCTCAGCCTACAGGAGCGTGTCGAGCTGGCGCGTTTCGTGGTGCAACGCGTGGCGGGACGCATTCCAGTCATTGCCTCGGGCCATATCAGCGATGATCTGGCGGCGCAAAAAGAGGAGTTGCTGGCAATGGCGCAGACCGGCATTGATGCGCTGGTGCTGGTCACTAATCATCTCGATCCGCGTAATGAGGGCAGTGAAGTCTTTTTCGCTACCCTGCAATCGCTGTTAGCGGCTTTGCCTTCTTCCATGCCGCTGGGGCTGTACGAGTGCCCGGCGCCGTATCGCCGCCTGCTTAGCGACGACGAGTTCGCCTGGTGCGCCAACAGTGGTCGTTTCGTGGTGCTGAAAGATGTGAGCTGCGATCTGCCAACCGTTGAGCGCCGCGTGCGTCTGGCGCAGGGAACCCCGCTGAAGGTCATTAACGCCAATGCCGCGATTGCCTGGCCGGCGATGCTGGCGGGCGCCGAAGGTTTCAGCGGCGTGTTCACCAACTTCCATCCCGAACTGTATAGCTGGCTGTGGCGGGAAGGCAAAAATCAGCGGGCGCTGGCCGATGAACTGGCGATATTTCTGTCGCTGGGTGCGGTAACCGAAACGCTGGGCTACCCGAAAAACGCCAAAATTTACCATCAGCGCCTCGGGACCTTCGACAGTATCACCTGCCGGGTTAATAAAGACGATGTGCTGAGCAAATTCTGGGGGCTGACGGTGATCCTCGACCAGATCCGCGCCGGGACTGAACTGTGGCAGCAGCGGATCGCCGGCTAAGGGAGGGATCATTATGATCGTATCGAGTCTGCAGGCGTGGCCTGCGCAACAGGCCGCGTTTCATCCGGCGATCCGCCAGGCGCTGGCGTTTATCGCCAGCCAGGATTTCCAGCGCTTCGCGCCGGGGAAAATCGACCTGATCCCCGGGAAACTTTTCTGCCTGCTGCAGGAGATGGAGAGCGTGCCTTTCGCGCAGGCACGGCCGGAGTCGCACAAGCAGTTTATTGATATTCAGTATCTGATTTCCGGCGAGGAGCGGATGGGTGTCAGCCGCGCAGAAAGCGGCTGTCATCGCGTTACCGAGGATCGGACGCCGCAGCAGGACATCCTGTTCTGGCACGTCGAAGATGAGGAGATGCAGATAACCCTGAAGCCCGGCATGTTCGCCATTTTCTTTCCCGAGGACATCCATCGGCCCTGCTGCCATCCGCGCGATGGCGAGCAGCAACATATCCGTAAAGCGGTGATGAAAATCGATCGCGCCTTGCTGGAGGAGGGTTTATGAGTTCGCTAAATCAAACGGCGGCTGAAGCGATTGCGGCGCCGAAACTCTCGCGTCGACGTTGGGGCATTATTTTAATCCTGCTGCTGGCCGCGGTGGTCAATTACCTCGATCGCGCCAACCTGAGTATCGCGAACACCACCATCGCCAGGGAGTTTGGCTTCTCTGGTACTGAAATGGGGCTGCTATTGTCAGCGTTTCTCTGGCCCTATGCGCTGGCGAATTTGCCCGCCGGCTGGCTGGTAGACCGTTTCGGCGCGAAGAAAATGTTCAGCGGCGCGCTGGGATTGTGGTCAGCGGTAACGTTCTTAATGGGTTTCGTGAATACCTATAGCTTCTTCTATGGTTTGCGCATGCTGCTGGGCGTGGCGGAGTCACCGTTCTTCACTTCCGGTATCAAGATCACCCAGAGCTGGTTCTCGGAGAAAGAGCGCGGGCTGCCGACATCGATTATCAATACCGGTTCGCAAATCGCCAATGCGATAGCGCCGCCGGTGCTGACTATTTTGCTGTTATGGATCGGCTGGCGCGGCATGTTCATGGTTGTCGGCCTGCTCGGACTGCCATTGTTGCTGGCGTGGCTTAAATTTTATCGCGACCCGGACGCGCGCGAGGCGATGCTGATAAACACCGGCAAAGTCATGCGTCCCGAAGGTGAGCAGCCGAAGGTCAGCTGGGGCGAACTGTTTTGCCGGAAAACCACGTGGTTCATGATTGCCGGTAACTTCTGCATCATGTTTACCATTTGGGTTTATCTGACATGGCTGCCGGGATATCTGGAAACCTCGCTGGGCTTTAGCCTCAAGCAGACAGGTTTTATCGCCTCGATTCCTTTCTTTGCCGGTATTATCGGTGTGCTGTGTGGCGGGATGCTTTCTGACAGACTGGTGCGTAAAGGGATGAACGCCGTTACCGCGCGTAAAGTGCCGATTGTGGCGGGCGCCGCGCTGGCGGCCTGCTTCGTGATGCCGATTCCGTTTGTTGATAATAGCGGCGTTGCGATCGCCCTGCTGACGCTGGGCTACTTCTGTTCACAAATGCCTTCCGGCGTGATCTGGACGTTAGCGACCGATATGGCGCCGAAAGAACAGGTCGCCTCATTGGGTGCTATCCAGAACTTTGGCGGCTTTCTCGGCGCGGCGCTGGCGCCGATTATCACCGGCATTATTCTTGATGCTACCGGGCACTTTACCAACGTATTTATTCTCGGTGGGATACTGCTGTTTATGGGCGCCTGCTGCTACGGTTTCTTTGTGCGCAAAAATGCCTAATCCCTCTGGTAGCAAAAACGCCTGATTGCTCAGGCGTTTTCTTTATTACGCAAGGTAAAACACGTCACTCAGTTCAGCGCTCAACGGGCTGTTATCCGGATTCGTCGGCATCACCTCGCGCATATAGCGCCACCAGCGTTGGCAGACCTCGGTTTCCGCCACCGCATTCCAGCGGGCTTCCGATTCAATTTCCACCGTGGCGAATAGCAGATGGCGCTGTTTGTCGAGATAGATTGCATAGTGGTGCGCGCCATGCGCTTTCAGCGTCGCTTCCAGTTCCGGCCAGATGGGATTATGACGGCGCCGATACTCCTCGTGGGCGTCGGGATTGACCTGCATCACGAAGGCTTTGCGGATCATAACGCCTCCAGGTACAGCTCGCGTACCTCGTCGCGGCTGGCGCTGCGCGGGTTACAGGGCGCGCAGGGGTCGGCCAGCGCTTTATCCAGCCAGCCTTCGATATCAGCCTTACTCACGCCAAGCTGACTAAAACCTTCAGGAATACCGACTCGTTTGCTCAACGCGCGAATCGCGTTAATCGCCGCCATGCTGGCGGTTTCATCGCTCATGCCGCGCGTATCGACGCCCATCGCCTGGGCGATGCGGGCAAAACGCGCCACCGCGTTCGGGCGGTTAAAGTTTTCGATAATCGGTAGCAGGATGGCATTACAAACGCCGTGCGGCAAATTGTGGGTTGCGCCCGGCTGATGCGCCAGCGCGTGTACCAGACCAAGACCTGCGCTGTTGAACGCCATCCCTGCCAGATACTGGCCGTATGCCATCTGCTCGCGGGCCTGCAGATTGTGCCCGTCATCGACGGCCAGCGGCAGCCACTGGTGAATTAAGCGAATCGCTTCCAGCGCGTTGGCGTCGGTCAGCGGATGGGCGCCAACTGAGACAAACGCCTCGATAGCGTGGGTTAACGCATCCATACCGGTCGCGGCGGTAACCGACGGCGGAATATCCAGCATGACGCTGGCATCGTCGACGGCAATATCCGGGATGATGTTCGGGTCGATGATGACCTCTTTCACCTGACGTTCGCTATCGATAATCACCGCGTTGCTGGTCATTTCGGCGGCGGTTCCGGCGGTGGTGTTAATGGCCACCAGCGGCACGCCGGCATTTTTCACTTTGCCCACGCCGGAATAGGCCGTCGACGGCGCCGGGTTAGCGCTGAGGATTTTCACCGCCTTAGCGGTATCGATCGGGCTGCCGCCGCCGAAGGCGATAATATAGTCACACTTCGCCGCACGGAATGCGGCGATACCTTGCTGAACCAGCGCTTCGGTTGGGTTCGGAAAGACGTTATCGAACAGATGATAAGACAGTTGATGTGCTTCCAGCGCCTGGAAAAGGCTATCGAGCAGGCCCATTTCCACCAGATGACCGTCGGTGACAATCAGCGCTTTTCCCCATTGCTTGTCCGCCACCAGGTTCACCATATCGCCGATCGCGCCCGCGCCATGCAGGCTGATTTTCGGCAGTGCCAACATAAAGCTCATGATTATTCTCCTTAAAGGGCGCTCGCTTTCTTAGAGTGCCAGCGCGCTGGCCAGCGGCGTGACGCCAAAGCGTTGGCCTAACGCGATCAACTCTTCGCGGCTTATCGTCTGTTTCATGCCGCCCATCGAATAGACTTTCACCAATACCTCAGCGGACTTCTCGGCGGTATCGATCAGGCCGAAAGTTTCATCCAGCGTCGGGCCGCTGCCGAAGACGCCGTGGAATGGCCACAGCACCAGAGAATGTTTCTGCATTTCGCCGGCGGTCGCCTGGCCAATCTCGTCGGTACCCGGCACCATCCACGGCAGAATGCCAACGCCGTCCGGGAACACCACCAGGCATTCGGTGCTGCCTTCCCATAGCTTGCGGGTGAACAGATCGCTGTTGTTCTCCAGCACGTAGGTCAGGGCGATCAGGTTGGTGGCATGGCAGTGCATGATCACGCGATCTTTGCCGCCGGTGGCTTTGATGCGCTCGCAGTGCGACAGGAAATGCGCCGGTAGTTCCGACGTCGGCACGGCTTCTTCCGTCAGCCCCCACAGGATGAAGTAGCCCGCGCCGTCGTTGTCCACTTTCACCACCCCGAGATTGGCGGCGGGATCGAGCTGCACGTTACGGAAGAATTTACCGGAACCGGTGACGATAAACGGTTGATTAGCCAGTTCCGGCATCGGCTGGCTTAAGGCGATATAGCGCGGCTGGGGGTGAAAATCGGCTTTGAATGGCGCGATATCCGCTTCATCCAGGCGCAGCGTCAGATTGCCGCCGTTACGTTCGTCCCAGCCTTTAAGCCAGGCGTCGGAGGTGGCTTTGATCATGCCCTGAACGAACCATGAATTGATAATGTTGTGCATAGTCTTGTCTTTCCTGTTGATTCGCAATAGGTGTGATTCCCCGAATAAGCCCCATATGGCGCAATCCGGGGAAGTCAGGCATTAGCCGCGCTGGCTCAGCACGTCTTTTTCATAGGTCCGCACGTTTTCCAGCCACTGGCTGCCTGCCGGCGTATCGTGACGCTGGCAGTACATTTCCCAGATGGCCTGCCACGGCAGCGATTTCTGCTCTTCGAGCAGCGCCAGGCGGGCGGTGTAATCACCGTCGTTTTCCAGCTGGCGCAGCAGCGCCGTCGGCTCCAGCAGCGCGCGCAGCAGGGCTTTTTTCATGTTGCGGGTACCGATAACCCACGCCGCGATGCGGTTGATGGAGGCATCAAAGAAGTCGAGGCCGATATGCACGCGGTCGAACAGGTTGTGGCGGATAATTTCGCTGGCGATGGCCTGGGTTTCGTCATCCAGCAGCACCACGTGATCGCTGTCCCAGCGTACCGGGCGGCTGACGTGCAGCAGCAGGCGCGGGATATAGAGCATGGCGGCGGAGATTTTGTCGGAGATGACTTCCGTCGGATGGAAGTGGCCGGCATCCAGGCACAACGCGGTTTGACGGCTGGCGGCGTAGCCCATGTAGAATTCATTGGAGCCAACGGTATAGCTTTCGGCGCCGATACCGAACAGTTTGCTCTCAACGGCGTCGATATGGTGCGCCGGATCGAGTTTTTCACTGATGACCTCATCCAGCGCGTTCAGCAGCCGCTGGCGCGGGGCGAAGCGGTCGATGGTAATATCTTTCATGCCGTCCGGCACCCAAATATTCATTACCGATGGCGTCCCAAGCTGCTCGCCGAAATAAGCGGATATGCGGCGGCTGGCTTTGCAGTGATCGATCCAGAACTGACGAATCTCCGGATTGGCGTGCGACAGCGTAAAGCCGTCGGCGCTTAGCGGATGTGAGAAGCAGGAAGGGTTAAAATCGAGCCCCAACTGGTGGCGTTTGGCCCATTCCACCCAGTGCTTAAAGTGTTCCGGCTTGATTTCGTTACGCGCAACCGGCGTGGCGGACTCAAGATAAATCGCGTGCAGATTAAGGCGCTTCGGCCCCGGTATCAGGCTTAGCGCCTGTTCGAGATCGGCGCGTAGCTCCTGGGCATTACGCGCTTTGCCGGGATAGTTGCCGGTGGCCTGAATGCCGCCGGTTAAGCTGCCTTCCGGGTTTTCAAAGCCCGCCACGTCATCGCCCTGCCAGCAGTGCATTGATACCGGCAGGCGGTCCAGCTGACGCAGAGCTTCTTCGGCATCAACGCCGATGGCGGCATAGCGCTGCTTAGCAATTTCCCAGGCTTGTTCAAGTTGAGTGGTCATGCGCAAAGCTCCTTTGTAGGTTGTGGCTGAAATTGCGCGACGAAGCGGGCAATTTCGCTATCTGAATGTGGGGTGAACGTGGTGAGCGACGCGTTGTCGCCTACCACCTGACGGAATTCATCGACGTTGTGCAGTTCATCCAGCGTCATCAGCTGGATGCCGATATTGCCAAGCGTGGAGGCTTCAATGGGGCCGGCCACTACCGGCAGGCCGCAGGCATCGGCGCACAGCTGGTTAAGCAGCGCGTTCTGGCAGCCGCCGCCGACGATATGCAGCTGGCTGAAAGGGTGGCCGCGGAGTGCCGCCAGTTCGTCCAATACCCGGGCATACAGCAGCGCCAGGCTGTCAAAAATGCAGCGCGCCAGTTCGGCGGGAGTGACCGGGATCGGCTGGGCGGACTCCGCGCAGGCGGCCTGAATTTCGGCGCTCATATTGGCCGGGTTGATAAAGCGATCGTTATTGCAATCAATCAAATAACGACAGGCCGGTAGCTGCGATGTGTCGACAATCAGCGCCTGCAGATCGCTAATGTTCTGCTCCTGCAGTACCCGCTGCAGCAGCCACAGGCCCATGATGTTTTTCAGTACCCGATAACGCCCCTCGGCGCCGCCTTCATTGGTGATATTCGCCTTCAGCGCCTGCTGGCTGGTGTAAGGCGTTTTACTTTCAAAGCCCATCAGCGACCAGGTGCCCGATGAGAGATAGGCGGCATTTTTGTCCGCCAGCGGCGAGGCGATCACGGCGCTGGCAGTATCGTGGCTGGCGACGGCGACCACCGGGATGCGGTTACCCTGCGGGCAGATCCAGTGGCCGATAACATTGCCCGGATGCGTCGGCGTACCGAACCAGTCCGGCTGCGCGCCGCTCCAGCGGATCAGCTCGTCATCCCAGTTATCGCTATTGATATTGACCAGTTGCGTGGTGGTGGCGTTGGTGTATTCCCAGTTCATCGCGCCGGTCAGGCGGTAGCTGAAGTAGTCTGGGATCAGCAGCGCATGGGCGACCTGTTCCGCCAGCGCCGGCTGCTGGCTGACCAGCGCCCGCAATTGATAAAGGGTGTTAAACGGCAGAAACTGGATGCCGCTGCGGCAGTAAATATTGGCGCGGCCAAGTTGTTCGATTGCCTGCGCCATCAGGCCGTGAGTGCGGCTATCGCGGTAAGAAACCGGCAGGCCGACGCGCTGGCCGCGCTTATCCAGCAAGACGAAATCAACGCCCCAGGTGTCGATACCGATGCTGTCGATCAGGATCCCCTGTTCGCATACTTTCACCAGCCCACAACGAATTTCCGCTTCCAGGCTATCGATATCCCAGCAATCGTAGCCATCGACTTTCTGCAGGCGGTTAGTGAAACGATGAACCTCGCGCAGCGTCAGCGATCGCGTCGCGGTTGCATAATTCGCGAGCATGACCCGACCGCTGGAAGCGCCTAAATCAACGGCGACACAATGACGAATACTCATGGCACGACCCTTCTTAAAATCATTACAGGCAGTCTAAAAAAGGCGTCTCTGCGTCACCTTCTCGCTACTGACAGCGAAAGCGGGCGGCTGGCAACACAGCAAAGGTGACCGTGAGAAGCGTCACAGTTTCGTTTTATGGGCGGCGCGAGGCGGGGTGTGATGCTGGCCGCAGTTCCGGATATTTCCGGCTGGTTCTTGAAAAAACGGCAGGCTTTACGCGGTTTGCGGTCAAAAATTGAAGGCCGGATTGCCGGCCCTTAATTACTATTTGCGACGACGGTTGATAATTTTTCTCATTCGTGGAGGCTGCTATGACCGTGTTGCACAGTACGGATTTCTTTAAGGCCGGCGTCTCGGCGGTGGCGATTGAACCGCGGCTTCCTCAAGCGGCTTTCCCTGAGCATCACCATGATTTTCATGAGATTGTTATCGTCGAGCAGGGTACGGGCATTCACGTTTTCAACGGCCAGCCCTATACCATCAGCGGCGGTTCGGTCTGCTTTATTCGCGATCACGATCGTCATCTTTACGAACACACCAATAACCTGTGTCTGACCAACGTGCTCTACCGCGCGCCGGATGCTTTTCGTTTTCTGACTGGCGTGAACCAGCTGCTGCCGCAGGAGCAGGACGGTAACTATCTTTCACACTGGCGGGTCAATCAGACGGTGCTGCAGCAGGTGCGGCAAATCGTCGGCCAGATGGAAAAGATCGGCCCTGGCGTCGAGCCGCATACCATCGCCAGCCGTGAAATCCTTTTTATGCAGCTACTGGTGCTACTGCACAGCAACAGCCTGGCGGAAGGCGCCGGCAACCACGAGGCGCGGCTGAATCAGCTGATGGCCTGGCTGGAAGACCATTTTGCCGAAGAGATATGCTGGGAGGAGGTAGCGGCGCAGTTTTCGCTCTCTTTACGCACCCTGCATCGCCAGTTAAAGCTGCAAACCGGGCTGACGCCCCAGCGCTACCTCAACCGGGTGCGCCTGATGAAAGCGCGGCACCTGCTGCGCCACAGCGATGATAGCGTGACAGAAATCGCTTATCGCTGCGGTTTTGGCGACAGTAACCATTTTTCGACGCTATTTCGCCGTGAATTCGACTGGTCGCCGCGCGATATTCGCCAGGGGCGCGACGCTATTCTTCAGTAACGCGAGAAGAGTCAACGTATTGCCTCACCAAAATGCGAATAATGGTTGGTTTCCGCGTCGGGAGTGAGAGTTGTGGTAGGTCAGCTGGTGCTTCGCAAAGATGAGTTTTTTGCCTCCCCCTCGCAGGCGGTGGCGGTGGCTGACCGCTACCCGCAAAACGTCTTTGCCGAGCATACCCATGAATTTTGCGAGCTGGTGCTGGTGTGGCGCGGCAACGGTCTGCATATCCTCAACGATCGCCCGTGGCGGATTACCCGCGGCGATCTCTTTTATATTCGCGCGGAAGATAAACACTCTTATGCGTCGGTCAACGACCTGGTGCTGCAGAATATTATTTATTGCCCGGATCGGCTGCGGCTCAATTTTGACTGGGCGGCGCATATTCCGGGATTATTCGGCACGCCGTGGCAGCCGCACTGGCGGATCGGCAGCAGCGGCATGGCGCAGGTCAGGCAGGTGATTAACCAGCTGGAGCACGAAAGCGCGCGGCAGGATGCGCAGGCGGATAGCATGGCGGAGCTGCTGTTCGCCCAACTGGTGTTGACGCTCCAGCGCTATCGCTACGCCACTGATAACCTGGCGGCGACGCAAAGCGAAACACAGCTCGATAAACTGCTAACGGCGCTGGCCGGAAGTCTGAATCGCCCCTTTAATCTGGATAGCTTCTGTCTGCATGAAGGCTGCAGCGAACGCGCGCTACGCCAGCAGTTTCGCCAGCAAACGGGGATGACGATAACCCACTATTTGCGCCAGCTGCGGATCTGCCATGCGCAGTATTTACTGCAGCATACCGAGCGGCTAATCGGCGAGATCGCCATGCAGTGCGGGTTTGAGGACAGTAACTATTTTTCGGTGGTGTTTAATCGGGAAATTGGCATGACGCCGGGACAGTGGCGGCAGCGCAGTCGCGCCGCCGCGTAAGGGGAAATCAGTTAGCCATTCCCAGGCCGACGATATTCGCGGCGATGATAATCACCACGCAGCCGAGGCTGAGCACGCTGACCGGGCGGCGTCCGGCGTTGTTCCACTCTTTCAGCACCAGCCCAACCAGCCCGCCACACAGTACGTAGAAGCTCATATGCAGCATCCAGCTCATGTAGTCATACTGCGCCGGGATACTGGCGTGGCCCCAGGCATAGAAGAAGAACTGCAGATACCACATTAGCCCGCCCAATGCGGAAAGCAGAATGTTGCTGATGATAAGCGGTTTTGCCAGTGAGAAGTCGGCTTTTAGCGACAAATCCTTCACTTTGGCGAGGCGAATAAAACAGAAGCCGAGGTTAACCAGCGCGCCGCCGCCCATGATCACCACGTAGCTTGGCAGCGCGGTATACAGCGGGTCGACGCCCAGCGCCGCGGCGGCTTCATGCATTGGTTTAGCGGCGTTCATCGCAAATGACATGCCGGCGGAGAAAATACCGCACATTACCGCCAGCATCAGCCCTTTTTTCAGGTTGAACTCTTCCGCTTTGATGCCCATTTTGCGCTCTTTAAGCTGGCCGGCGCGGGTGACGATACCCACGCCAATCACCGCCACCAGCACGCCGAGCAGGGTCATTTGTCCACCTTTGGTGTGAATCAACACATCAAAGTGGCCGTTGAGGATCGGCGTCATTAAGGTACCGACGATAAGCGTAATGCCGATAGCGATACCGATACCCATCGACATCCCCAGATAGCGCATGGTCAGGCCATAGTTGATGTTACCGATGCCCCACATCGCGCCGAACAAAAACACCGGCAACAGCGTGGAAGCGCTAAATGAGCGATAGTAGGCCCAGAAATCGGGCAGCAGCATGGCGCTTATCGCCCACGGCAGAATCAGCCAGGAAACAATCCCGCCGATCGACCACATGGTTTCCCACGACCAGTGTTTCACCTTCTTGAAAGGGGCATAAAAACAGGCGGCACTGGCGGCGCCGATTAAATGCCAAAAAATTCCCATCGTAATCGCATGATTCATTGCCTTTACCCTCATCTGTGTTGGGTTGGATAGACTCTCTCCGATGCGATGAGTGTAAAAATTGCGCAGTTTTTACGCCTTTGAGCTGTTGCCACCTCAGACGAAACTCTGGCAATCAGGGGCTTAATGGGTTGTTTTGGCTCACAAACCGGCGTGTATCTATTTTGGGTATAACCTTAGTAAAACTACGGCATTGATAATCATTTTCAATATCATTTAATTAACTATAATGAACCGACTGCTTACGCGGCGTTAACACCCTCTGCCGCCCGATAATAATGGAGATGATTATGAGTTATACACTGCCATCCCTGCCGTACGCTTACGATGCTCTGGAACCGCATTTCGACAAGCAGACGATGGAGATCCATCATACTAAGCATCACCAGACCTACGTTAACAACGCTAACGCAGCGCTGGAAAGCCTGCCGGAATTCGCTAACCTGTCCGCGGAAGAGCTGATTACTAAGCTTGATCAACTGCCGGCTGACAAAAAAACCGTACTGCGTAACAACGCGGGCGGCCACGCTAACCACAGCCTGTTCTGGAAAGGCCTGAAAACCGGCACCACCCTGCAGGGCGACCTGAAAGCCGCTATCGAGCGTGATTTCGGTTCTGTGGACAACTTCAAAGCTGAATTCGAAAAAGCGGCAGCAACCCGCTTTGGTTCCGGCTGGGCGTGGCTGGTGCTGAAAGGCGACAAACTGGCCGTCGTTTCTACCGCTAACCAGGACTCCCCGCTGATGGGCGAAGCCATTTCCGGCGCTTCCGGCTTCCCGATTATCGGCCTGGATGTGTGGGAACACGCTTACTACCTGAAATTCCAGAACCGCCGTCCGGACTACATCAAAGCCTTCTGGGACGTGGTTAACTGGGACGAAGCAGCAGCGCGTTTTGCCGCCAAAAAATAAGGTTGCATTGTGCTAAGAGAGAAGCGAGTCTGATGACTCGCTTTTTTTATATCCGTAGCAAGGAGAGCAGCAATGCATTATCCGGTGAATGTCTTTGTCGGCAAAATCAGGGACTACGACGGTAGCCGCCCCAGTGCAATTAGCAAAATCCAGGTCGATGGCGAATTACAGCTCGGCGATCTCGGGCTGGAAGGGGACGAGCAGGCGGAAAAGAAAATTCACGGCGGGCCGGATCGCGCGCTGTGCCACTATCCCCGCGAGCATTACCTCGACTGGATCCGCGAATTCCCGCAGCAGGCCGATCTGTTCTGCGCCCCCGCATTCGGCGAAAACCTTTCTACTGAAGGGCTAACGGAAAAAAACGTCTATATCGGCGATATCTTTCGTTGGGGCGAGGCGCTGATTCAGGTCACTCAACCGCGCTCTCCCTGCTTCAAACTGAATTACCATTTCGGTATTAGCGATATGGCGCAACTGATGCAAAACAGCGGCAAGGTTGGCTGGCTCTACCGCATTATCGCCGGCGGCCGGGTTTCCAGCGATGCGCCGCTGGAGCTGGTATCGCGTCTGAGCGACGTGAGCGTGCATGAGGCTGGTGCGATTGCCTGGCATATGCCGTTTGATGACGACCAGTATCACCGTCTGCTATCGGCGGCGGGCCTGTCGGTAAGCTGGAGCAGAACCATGCAGAAACGGCGTTTAAGCGGGCAGATCGAGGATAATTCGCGCAGATTATGGGGGAAATAATTCCCCCATATTGAACGTTGTAACCAGTAGCCCGGCTCAGCGTAGCGCAAGACGGGACAGGGTTAAGTACGCTTATACAGCGGCAGCCAGATTGTTAAACGCAGCCCACCCAGCGGGCTATCGTCGGCTTTAACCCAGCCGCGATGTTGCTGAATCGCCGTTTCGACAATCGCCAGCCCCAGACCGGTGCCGCCGGACTCGCGATCGCGAGCCTCGTCGGTACGATAGAACGGACGGAAAATCTGTTCGCGATCCTCCGGGCTGACGCCCGGGCCGTCATCATCGACGTTGACCGTGATTCCGTCTTTATCCACCGAGAAACTGACGGAAATTTTCGTGTGCGAGTAGCGCAGCGCGTTGCGCACGATATTTTCCAGCGCGCTTTCCAGCGCATTAGGGTTACCGTACAGCGGCCAGGGGCCCGGCGGATACTCAACGGTGAAGGATTTCCCCATCTGTTCGGCTTCAAATGCCGCGTTGTCCAGCACTTCGCCCCACAGCTGATTCGCTTTCACCGTCTCGCTGACCAGCGCGTTTTTCGCCTGATTACGCGACATCACCAGCAGGTCGTTAATCATGCTATCCAGCCGGTGCGCTTCGGTTTCGATACGCTCCAGCTCTTTGCTTTCACCGCTGCGGCGGCGCAGCAACGCAGTGCCTAACTGCAGACGGGTTAACGGCGTGCGTAGCTCGTGCGAGATATCCGACAGCAGCCGCTGCTGGCTGGTCATCATTCGCTCAAGCGCGGTCACCATCTGGTTGAAGCTGGCCCCGGCGGCCAGAAACTCCTGCGGACCGGCTTCCAGTTCAGGATGCTGCCGCAGGTTACCCTGGGCAACTTCGTCGGCGGCGTTTTTCAGCTTGCGCGCCGGTTTCGCCAGACTCCACGCCAGCCAGAGCAGCAGCGGGGCGCTGACCAGCATCGTCACGATAAGCAGTAATAGCGGACGGTCAAACAGCAGGTTGATGAAGTCGGATTGTGAAGTGCTGGCAGGGCGGATGAGATAAAGTTGATAATTATCTTCACCATCCCTGACGGAAAACGGGCCGACCATCTCCAGGCGTCCGTAACGCTTCTTCTGCGGATGATCGGCATTATCGGCCTGGCCGATAAAGTTACGAATGATCTGCATTTCGTTGCGTTCTGCGCCGATCACGCGGCCTTCGCTGGTGACCAGCAACAGTCGCTGCCCCGGCGGCGCCCACTTATCGATGGCGCGAAACAGGCGTCGCCACCACATCAGGTCATTAGGCGGGTCGTTCGCCAGTTCGGCCTCGACGTGCTGCTCAATCATGATGCCCTGACGTTGCTCGCTTTCCAGCAGCTCGGTCATCTGGCGCGAGTCCAGCTTGGGCAACATCAGTACCAGCATCAACACCAGCGCCAGCGTGAGCCAGAAGATAGCGAAGATGCGTGCGGTTAAACTTCCAATCATGAAGCAGAAACCATCAGATAGCCGCGTCCGCGCAATGTTTTAAACCACGGATGGCCGTCTTTGCGCTCCGGCAGCTTACGCCGCAGGTTGGAAATATGCATATCGATAGCGCGGTCGAACGGCGTCAGCCGCTTGCCCAGCACTTCCTGGCTTAAGTGTTCACGTGACACCACCTGACCCAGATGCTGCGCCAGCAGATACAGCAGGGTGAACTCGGTGCCGGTCAGCTCCAGCGTTTGCCCATCAAAATTGGCTTCCTGACGACCCGGATTGAGGCTTAACGCATCCACTTCCAGGGTCGGAGAACCGGATTCGGTGGTCTGCTGCTGCTCGCTCCAGTGGGAACGACGCAGAATCGCGCGTATACGGGCCACCAGCTCGCGATCGTTAAACGGCTTAGGCAAATAGTCATCCGCCCCGAGTTCGAGGCCGAGAACGCGATCCAGCTCGCTTCCGCGCGCCGTTAGCATGATAACCGGGGTCTGGTGTGTCTGACGTAATTCTTTAAGCGTGTCGATACCGTTTTTCTTCGGCATCATCACATCAAGCAAAAGGAGATCAATGCTGTCGTCAAGAAGCGCCAGCGCCTGTTCACCGTCATGGGCAACGAGCACATTAAAACCTTCCATATCGAGCAGCTCTTTTAACAGGGAGGTGAGCTCCCGGTCATCATCAACTAACAGGATTTTATTCATTGTTTAAATACCTCCGAGGCAGAAATTACGTCATCAAGGCTCGCTAATCCATGACTTTACGTTGTTTTACACCCCCTGACGCATGTTTGCAGCCTGAATCGTAAACTGTCTCTCGTTGAATCGCGACACAAACGTTTTGGGAGTATGTGATGCGCAATGTTATCGCTGCCGTCATGGCCTCAACGCTGGCGCTAAGTGCTACTAGCCAAGCCGCTGAAGTCGTTACCGGCGTTAACTGGCTCCACGGTGAAGAGGGAGCCCAGCGCAGCGGCCAGAGCCATATGTTTGACGGCATAAGTCTAACCGAACAGCAACGACAGCAGTTACGGGATCTTATGCAACGGGCGCGCCATGACCGGCTCCCTGTTAATGTTAGCGAACTGGAGACAATGCATAGCCTTGTCACCGCAGATAAATTTGATGAAAGCGCTGTGCGCGCTCAGGCAGAAAAGATGGCGCAGGAACAGGTTGCCCGCCAGGTAGAAATGGCGAAAGTCCGCAACCAGATGTACCACCTGCTAACTCCTGAGCAGCAAGCGGTTTTAAATGCTAAGCACCAGCAGCGTATGGATCAGTTGCGTGAGGTTGCAAGGATGCAGAAAGGCTCAGCCATGATGCTTTCCAGTAGTAGCAGTACCGTGCAACCCAAGTAACAAACCCTGTTTTCCTTGCCATAGACACCATCCCTGTCTTCCCCCACATGATGTGGGGGTTTTTTTTGTCTTTTTTTCGCCTCAGCCGCCGCATGCCCGTTCATCTTCCGGGTAAAAGTTCAGGTTATACTAAGCGCATCGCCGGAAAAGGAGCGTTTATGAATCAATCTTATGGGCGGCTGGTGAGTCGCGGGGCTATTGCCGCGACGGCGATGGCCTCCGTGTTACTTTTGATCAAAATTTTTGCGTGGTGGTATACCGGTTCGGTGAGTATTCTGGCGGCGCTGGTGGATTCGCTGGTGGATATTGCCGCCTCGCTGACCAACCTGCTGGTGGTGCGTTACTCGCTACAACCTGCTGATGAAGAACATACTTTTGGCCATGGGAAAGCGGAATCGCTGGCGGCGCTGGCGCAGAGCATGTTTATTTCTGGTTCGGCGTTGTTTCTGTTCCTGACCGGGATCCAGCATCTGATTCGCCCTGAACCGATGCAGGCGGCGGGCGTCGGGATGGTGGTGACGCTGATCGCCTTGATAAGCACCCTGATGCTGGTGACCTTTCAGCGCTGGGTGGTCAGAAAAACCCAGAGCCAGGCCGTGCGTGCGGATATGCTTCATTATCAGTCTGATGTTATGATGAACGGCGCTATTCTTATCGCCCTCGGCCTCTCCTGGTACGGCTGGCACCGCGCCGATGCGCTGTTTGCATTAGGGATTGGCATCTATATTTTATATAGCGCGCTGCGTATGGGTTACGACGCGGTGCAATCGTTATTAGACCGTGCGCTTCCGGATGAGGAACGTCAGGAAATCATCAGTATCGTGAACAGCTGGCCCGGCGTCAGCGGCGCGCACGATCTACGAACGCGGCAGTCAGGGCCGACTCGCTTTATTCAAATACATTTGGAAATGGAAGATAACCTCCCGCTGGTACAGGCGCATGTGATCGCCGACCAGGTGGAGCAGGCTATTTTGCGCCGTTTCCCGGGATCGGATGTCATCATCCATCAGGATCCCTGTTCTGTAGTGCCGCCGGCGCGGCAGGGCGTTTTTTGAGCTTTCGGTTATAGTCTGTAAACTCGATGTAAAAATGTGGGGCGGGTAGGCATTTTTTGTATAAATTACCGCCATTTGGTCTGACCTGAATCAATTCAGCCAGAAGCGTTTGATATACTATTGCAATTATCGTCGTGCACTCCTGGTATGGGAGCGCTTCAGGCAACAGGATTATTTTTTGCTTCCTAAGTTCAGAGGTAGTCATGATTAAGAAAATCGGTGTGTTGACAAGTGGCGGTGATGCGCCGGGCATGAACGCAGCAATTCGCGGCGTTGTGCGCGCGGCATTAACGGAAGGTCTGGAAGTTTTTGGAATCTATGACGGTTACCTCGGCCTGTATGAAGATCGCATGGTTCAGCTTGACCGTTACAGCGTGTCCGACATGATCAACCGTGGCGGTACCTTCCTCGGCTCCGCTCGTTTCCCGGAATTCCGCGAAGAGCATATTCGCGCTGTCGCCATTGAAAATATGAAAAAGCGCGGCCTGGACGCGCTGGTTGTTATCGGCGGCGACGGTTCCTATATGGGGGCGATGCGTCTGACCGAGATGGGTTTCCCTTGCATCGGCCTGCCGGGCACCATCGATAACGACATCAAAGGTACTGACTACACTATCGGTTTCTTTACCGCGCTGAGCACCGTTGTTGAAGCGATTGACCGCCTGCGTGACACCTCCTCTTCGCACCAGCGTATCTCTGTGGTGGAAGTAATGGGCCGCTATTGCGGCGATCTGACTCTGGCGGCGGCGATTGCCGGCGGCTGTGAGTTCATCATGGTGCCGGAAGTAGAATATACCCGTGACGATCTGGTGGCTGAAATCAAAGCCGGCATCGCGAAAGGTAAGAAACACGCGATCGTGGCCATCACCGAGCACATGTGCGACGTTGACGAACTGGCTAGCTTCATTGAGAAAGAAACGGGCCGTGAAACTCGTGCGACCGTGCTGGGTCACATTCAGCGCGGCGGCTCTCCGGTTCCTTACGACCGTATTCTGGCTTCCCGTATGGGCGCATATGCCATCGAACTGCTGCTGCAGGGCTTTGGCGGCCGCTGTGTTGGTATCCAGAACGAGAAGCTGGTTCACCACGACATCATTGATGCTATCGAAAATATGAAGCGTCCGTTCAAGTCTGACTGGATGGATTGCGCGAAGAAACTGTACTAAGTTTCGCGGCATAACAAAAAGGCCTTCTCAGTGAGAAGGCCTTTTTTATTAGGGCGTTATCGAGCGCGTTATTCGATATCCAGCGCATCCTCGGAAAGGATGATACCGGTATTGTCGGCATACAGATGATCGCCGGAGAAGAAGGTAACGCCGCCGAAATTGACGCGCACGTCGCTTTCGCCGATACCTTCCCCTGCAGCGGCCACAGGAATGGCGGCTAACGCCTGGATACCGATATCTAAATCTTCCAGGTCGTCAACCTGGCGCACCGCGCCATAGACCACCAGCCCTTCCCATTCGTTCTGTACCGCCAGACGCGCCAGGTCGGCGTCAATTAACGCGCGTCGCACGGAACCGCCGCCGTCGATAAGGAGAATATGACCACGGCCATTCTGCTCGAGCAGATCGTAGAGCAACCCGTTATCCTCGAAACATTTTACCGTAATGATCTGTCCACCAAACGACGACCGCCCTCCAAAGTTGGAAAACAGCGGTTCCACGACATTGACATCTTCCTGGTAGATGTCGCAAAGCTCGGAAGTATCGTATTTCATAGGCTTAACGTTCAGTTGCTGCGAGAATTTTTAGTATATCCCGTGAACTGCATTGTTTGCAAAATCATCAATTGTTAATTGATATTTGTCAGTTATGCCGCCAGCTTGCTGCCGATAATCCCGATGACAAACAGCAGGTTGGTTAATAATGCCGCTTTGACCGTGCGTTCCAGCATCGGGCGCATCGCCACCGGTTCGCGTTCACGCATGACAAAACGCGCCTGTTTTACCAGCAGCGGAATGGCGAGAATAAACAGCCAGCCCCATAGACTGTGTAGCGCCAGAAGGTTAAACAGCGCCAGGCACAGCGGAGCGCCAAGCAGCAGGACGCTGTGATAACGGCGAGCGTTCACCGGCCCCAGACGAACCGCCAGCGTGTTTTTACCGTTCAGGCGGTCGCTATCGATATCGCGCAGGTTATTGATATTCAGCACTGCGGCGGCCAGCAGGCCACAGGCGGTAGCGGGCAGGAAAATAACCGCCTCGATGCTGTGCGCCTGCAGATACCAACTGCCGACGACGCTCAGCCAGCCGAAGAAAACCAGCACCGAGATATCGCCAAGGCCAATATAGCCGTAAGGACGCGTGCCAACGGTATAGGTGATAGCGGCGATAATCGACAACCCGCCGAGTACCATAAAGCCGATGAAGTCCGCCATTGTCTGCCAGGCGGAGAACAGCAGCGCCAGGCCGGACAGGCAAATCAGCGCTACCGTTACAATCAGCGCGCGTTTCATCTGCGACTGGGTGATGGCGCCTTTTTGCATTCCGCGCAGCGGCCCGATACGGTCAGGTTTATCGCTGCCTTTGACGGCGTCGCCATAATCATTGGCGAGATTAGATAAAATTTGCAGCAAACCGGCGGTAATAAGCGCCAGCAGCGCGACCAGCGGATCGAAGCGGCCTTGCTGCCACGCCAACGCGGTGCCGACGATGATAGCGGAGAAAGCCAGGGGTAATGTTTTTGGACGCAGGCTTTCAAGCCAGGCCTTAGTGCGTGTTATCGGTTGTTCAGTCATTTCTTTCAGCCAAAAAAATGGGGCTATCATAGCCCCACCGTGTGTGATGAAAATGCATTGAACCGGATTATAGGATAAAACGGCTCAGATCTTCATCTGCCACCAGAACATCCAGGTGTTTACCGACATAATCGCCGTCGATGGTCACCGTCTGGCCGTTCATTTCGCTGGCATCATAAGAGATGTCTTCGATTAGACGTTCCAGCACCGTGTGCAGGCGACGCGCGCCGATGTTTTCGGTGGTTTCGTTAACCTGCCATGCCGCCTGAGCGATACGCTTGATACCATCTTCAGTGAATTCGATATTCACGCCTTCGGTCGCCATCAGCGCTTTGTACTGCACGGTGATGGAGGCATTCGGCTCGGTCAGAATACGTTCGAAATCATGGGTAGTCAGCGCTTTCAGCTCAACGCGGATCGGCAGACGGCCCTGCAGTTCCGGGATCAAATCTGATGGGCTGGCGACCTGGAACGCGCCGGAGGCGATAAACAGAATGTGATCGGTTTTCACCATCCCGTGTTTAGTGGAGACGGTGCAGCCTTCCACCAGCGGCAGCAGGTCGCGCTGAACGCCTTCACGAGACACATCCGGGCCGGAGGCGTTGCCGCCGCGCTTACAGATTTTGTCGATTTCGTCGATGAACACGATACCGTGCTGTTCAACGGCGTCGATAGCTTCTTGCTTCAGCTCTTCCGGGTTAACCAGCTTCGCCGCTTCTTCTTCGATAAGCAGCTTCATCGCGTCTTTGATTTTCAGCTTACGCGGTTTCTGTTTCTGGCCGCCCAGGTTCTGGAACATGGACTGCAGCTGGCTGGTCATCTCTTCCATGCCCGGAGGGGACATGATTTCAACGCCCATCGGCGCCGCGGCGAGATCGATTTCGATCTCTTTGTCGTCAAGCTGGCCTTCGCGCAGTTTCTTGCGGAATGCCTGGCGCGCAGCGGAAGGTTCCTGCGGCTGTTCAGCCTGGCCCCAGTTATTTTTCGCCGGCGGGATCAGCACGTCGAGGATACGCTCTTCGGCCATTTCTTCGGCGCGATAGCGGTTTTTATCGATGGACTGCATGCGTACCATTTTGATCGCAGCGTCGGTCAGATCGCGGATGATAGAGTCCACTTCTTTACCAACATAGCCCACTTCGGTGAACTTGGTCGCTTCAACTTTGATGAACGGTGCGTTGGCCAGCTTCGCCAGGCGACGGGCGATTTCGGTTTTACCGACGCCGGTCGGGCCTATCATCAGAATGTTTTTCGGCGTGACTTCATGACGCAGCTCTTCATTAAGCTGCATACGGCGCCAGCGGTTTCGCAGGGCGATAGCAACAGAACGCTTGGCCGCGTCCTGGCCGATAATATGTTTGTCCAGTTCGCTGACAATTTCGCGTGGGGTCATTTCAGACATGGGAGATCCTTACGCTTTAGAAGGTAATTCTTCGATGGTGTGGAAGTGGTTGGTATAGATGCAGATATCCCCTGCAATATCCAACGCTTTCTCGGCGATGTCGCGAGCGCCCATTTCGGTGTTTTCCAGCAGCGCGCGAGCGGCGGCCTGGGCATATGGCCCGCCGGAGCCAATCGCAATCAAATCGTTTTCTGGCTGAACCACGTCGCCGTTACCGGTGATGATAAGCGACGCGTTTTCGTCAGCGACGGCGAGCAGCGCTTCCAGTTTGCGCAGCATGCGGTCGGTACGCCAGTCTTTCGCCAGCTCAACGGCGGCTTTCACCAGATGGCCCTGATGCATCTCCAGCTTACGCTCGAACAGTTCGAACAGGGTGAAGGCGTCAGCGGTACCGCCAGCGAAACCAGCGATCACTTTGTCGTTGTACAGACGACGCACTTTCTTCACGTTGCCTTTCATCACGGTGTTGCCCAGCGTGGCCTGGCCATCACCGGCGATAACGACATGGCCATTACGGCGAACACTAACTATTGTTGTCACGAGCAGACCCCTTGGTTGCAAAAGCGGAATAGGGGCCCCGCGGGTTACGCGGGGCAGAATGCAATTATAGATGGGGGGGATTTTTGGGGTTTCAACCCCTGGCGGCGAGACGAATGCAGTTTGCGTGTCCGGCCATCTTGAGACGGTTGATCATATCGTTGGCGTTCTCTTTGCCTTTCAGCGGCCCAATCACTACCCGGTTCCAGCCGTTGTTGGTGGTGATATGCGAAGCAAAGCCCTCAAAGGCCAACTGAGCGCGCACGGTTTCGGCCTGCTCGGCGCCTTTAAAGGAACCACACTGAACCATCCAGCTGCGATCGTCTTTCTTCTCGGCGGCCGCGGCTTTCGGCGCTTCTTCTACGCGGGCGACCGGCGCGGCGGCCTGGGTTTTCGGCTGCGCAGTGGTGTTATGCGCCGGCGTCTGCAGCAGATCCTGGTACGGCTGCTGGTTGGACGCTGTTTGCTTCGGCTGCTGTTGCTGCACCGGCTTCGGCTGCTGGACGCGCGGCTGTTGCTGCGCGGTCTGCTGCTGCGTCTGCGCCCACTGCTGCTGTTGTGCCTGCTGCTGTTGCTGCGCCAGACGTTGACGTTGCAGCGTCTGCTGACGTTGCGCCGGCGTTTGTTCGTTCCACGGCACTTCAGTCAGCTGCGTAGGCTGCTGACGCATATCCGCCTGCATTTGCGCCAATAGTTGGCGCTGCTCGTCGGTAAGCTGCTCGGGTTTCATCACTTCGCCGCCGGCGGTTGGCTCAGTCGGCGCGCGAACGCCCGGCTGGCGGCTTTCCAGCTCTTTAATATAGCGCCAGCGCTCTTCCGGTTTCGGCGGGAGACCGTTGCCTGCCGCCTGACGGTTCTGCAGCGCTTCCGCTTCTTCTTTCTTGTGATGGGTAATGAAATACAGACCACCGATAAAGGCCACCAGCACGGCCGCTGCGATCGCAACCATAGTCGGTGAAATCGCCGGAAGGCTGCTCTGCTTTTTCCTTGAGCTTCGGGGGCTGCTCTTTTTGCGCCGCGAAGGAGCCGGTTGGCTGCGGCGTACATAATCTCGTTGTGCCACTATCGTTTCGCTGTCTTATATTCGTTCGTCAGCCCGCCATGTTACTTAAGCGGCGGGCCTTTGACCAGAAGAGCAGGCCCGAAAGCCTGATGGTTATCGTCTGATTTTTTGCGTACTGCCGCGAACGATCAGTTCGCAATCGAGCAGACGCGAGCCGCTGTTGACGTTACGGCCCTGCATTTGCTCGAGTAATAGCAGCATTCCTTCACGGCCGATATCAAAACGCGGCTGTGAAACGGTAGTTAACGGCGGATCGCAAAATTCAGACAACGCGATGTTATCAAACCCAACAATCGATAAATCTTCCGGCACCCTCAGGCCGCGGCGTTTGGCCAGCGACAATGCGCCCAGCGCCATAACGTCGCTATGGCAAAAGACCGCGGTCGGCGGCACCGGCTGCGCCAGCAGTTGCTCCAGCGCGTTGGCCCCGGCTTCAAAAGTAAAGTTGCCGCGGGCGATGTAGTGCGGATCGACGGTGATACCGCTGCGGCGCAGCGCCTGAACATATCCCTGCAGCCGGTAATGGCACAGCGGCATATCCTCCGGCCCGGCGATACAGCCGATACGTTGATGCCCCAGTTCGTGGAGATAATTAACGGCATTAAACGCGGCGGTCAGGTTATCGATATGCACGGTAGGGAGCTCCAGCTCCGGCGCAAACTCGTTCGACATGACCATCGGCGGCAAATTACGCTGCTCTTCGACGCTGGCGTCGAACGGCAGGCGCGAGCTCAGCAGCACCATACCGTCAATTTGTTTGGTGATAATGAGATCAATAAAGGTTTTTTCTTTCTGATTCTGATGGGCGCAATCGCCGATCAGCACCAGATAGCCTTCGTCGGCGGCGGTCACTTCAATGCCGCGAATCACCTCACTGAAGAAGGGATCGCAAATATCCGGCACGATCACAAGGATCGTCCGCGACTCATTGCGTTTCATGTTACGCCCGAGCGACTGCGGTAAATAGCCGACTTCCTGCGCCGCCTGCTCCACCCGACTGCGGGTTGCCTGCGACACTTTGTCGGGATTCATTAGCGCACGGGATACGGTTGCCGTTGAAACGTTTGCCTTCAGGGCGACGTCTTTCATGGTGGCGGCAACCATTTGTTTTTTGGGCTTCACCTGGTTTCTCCTCGCTGACTGCGCAGACACATCCCTTGCGTGCTGACATCAGCAACATTTTTAACAGATAGTACAGCCTGAGAGTTACAGAATTTTCATGAAAAACGTGACGGTTGTTGAATTTTTCGATCCGCCTCGCAAGAGAAGACTTAGCCTTCAATAGGATCGACATCCAGTACCCACTTCACTTTACGCGCTTCCGGCAGGGTGTTTATCAACGCCAGCGTACCGCTGACGATATGTTGTAGACGTATGCGGGAAGGGTGCTGCAGCAGAATTTGCCAGCGCCAGCGACCGCCGCGCTTTGGCGCCAGCGCGGGGACCGGGCCGAGTACCCACAGTTTATCATCGGCCAGCGGGCTGGCCTGCAACAGGTTACGTAACTGTTGTAAAAACAGCGGCGCCTGCTGGTTATTATGGTCTTCGGCGCGGATCAGCACGTGACTGGTCCACGGCGGTAGCTGCATGGTTTGCCGTTCCGCCAGCGCCTGCTCGGCAAACGCATCGTAGCCTTTATACAACAGGGTCTGCAGCAGCGGGTGTTCCGGATGATGGGTTTGCAGGATCACTTCACCCTGCTTGCCCGCGCGCCCGGCGCGGCCGGAGACCTGGGTATAGAGCTGGGCAAAACGCTCCGCCGAGCGGAAGTCGGCGGAAAACAGCGCGCCGTCGACATCCAGCAGCGACACCAGGGTGACGTCCGGGAAATGATGTCCCTTAGCCAGCATTTGGGTGCCAATCAGAATGCGTGCGCCGCCGCGATGGACGTCGGCAAGATATTGCTCCAGCGCCCCTTTACGGCTGGTGGTATCGCGGTCGATACGTGAGATTGGTACATCAGGGAACATCGGCGCCAGCGCCTGCTCCAGCTGTTCAGTCCCGAGACCCACTGGCACCAGGTGCGTCGACCCGCAGGAAGGACATTGGCGCGGAATGGGGCGCTGGCTGTCGCAGTGGTGGCAACGCAGATGATGCTGCGCCTGATGCAGGGTGTAGTAACTATCGCAGCGCGGGCACTCCGCTATCCAGCCGCAGTCGTGGCATAGCAGCGCCGGGGCGAAACCGCGGCGGTTCAAAAACAGGATCACCTGATTGTCGGCCTGCAGATGCTGTCGCATGCGGTTAATCAGCGCAGGCGATAGGCCCGCCTGCAACTGCTGGCCTTTTAAATCCAGCACGTGCTGCTGCGCCGGGCGGGCGTTGCCCGCGCGTTTGGTCAGCTTTAACTCACGGTACTTGCGCTGGCGCACGTTATAGAGCGTCTCCAGCGCCGGGGTCGCCGAGCCGAGGATAATCGGGATCTGTTCGCTATGGGCGCGCCATACCGCCAGGTCGCGAGCGTGATAACGCCAGCCTTCCTGTTGTTTATAGGAGCTATCGTGTTCTTCGTCGATGACAATAACGCCGAGGTCTTTAAACGGCGTAAACAGCGACGAGCGGGTGCCGATAACGATCGCCGCTTCGCCATTTTTCGCCTTTAACCATGATGCGAGGCGCTCGCTGTCGTTGAGACCCGAATGCAGGACCTCCACCGGGGCGTTAAAACGCTGGCGGAAGCGGGCGATAGTCTGCGGCGTCAGGCCGATTTCCGGCACCATCACCAGCGCCTGTCGACCCTGCGCCAGCACGTTCTCCAGCACGCTCAGATAGACCTCCGTTTTCCCTGAGCCGGTAATACCCGCCAGCAGCCAGGCGGAGAAACGGTCGGAGGCGCTATGAATTGCCCCGACGGCGGTCGCCTGCTCGGTATTCAGGCGCAGCCGTTCGCCGGGCACCGCGAAGCTGGTCCGCCAGTCAATAATCGCTGGCGCTTCGCAGGCTAGCTCTGCCAGCCCTTTGCCACGCAGCGCCTGTAGCGCCGCGTCATTGAATTCAAGTTCTGCGACCTGATAGCGCCAGATTTTGCCCTGGCGCAGCGCCGCCAGCGCCTGCTGCTGCTTCGGCGAGCGTTTAAGGCTGTTGATATCCAGCGCTTGTCCCTGTTCCGTCGCAAACCAGTACCACATTGGCGCGGCGCTGGCCGGTTTGCCCTGGCGCAGCATAATCGGCAGCGCGTGGAACAGTACGTCGCCGATGGGATGATGATAGTAATCCGCGGCCCAGAGCAGCATGCGCCAGACGGTAGAGGAAAATACCGGTTCGCTATCCAGCGCTTCGGCGACCGGTTTGAGTTCGGCGAGCGGGAGTTCGCTACGTTCGCTGACCGACACCACGATACCGATCCGCTCCTGTTTGCCGAACGGCACGCGTACGCGACAGCCCGCCTTGACCGGGATGCCTTCAGGCAACAAATAGTCAAAGGTGCGGGGCAGCGGAACGGGCAGGGCGACATGAGCGACGGACATGGAATCTTCCTGACTTGAAATCTGGCGGGTTAGTATACACATTACCGAAGGTGACGCGGATAAGTTTGCATCTGCTGGTCAAATTCTGTATGATTCGCCGCCTTTGGTGCGCTTTATGCCGCATCAAACATCCCAAAACCCGTGAAATTCGCTAAGCCGGTTTACGCTAGCTGCGCGAAGGTCGTCGGGAAATTATTAATATCGCGTGGTGTCTGGCGTTAGGGCTGGAAGAGCGACGCGGCCTTAACTGAGGTTCTCCCATGAAAAAAGGTATTCACCCAAATTACGACGAAATTACTGCTACCTGTTCTTGCGGTAATGTCATGAAAATCCGTTCCACCGTTGGTCACGACCTGAACCTCGACGTGTGCGGTAAATGCCACCCGTTCTACACCGGCAAACAGCGTGATGTTGCTACCGGTGGCCGTGTTGACCGCTTCAACAAGCGCTTCAGCATCCCGGGCAGCAAGTAAGTTGCCAGAAAAAGCCGCCTCAGGGCGGCTTTTTTGTATCCTTCGTCTGGCCAGGTCGAGGGATAAAAAAAGCGGAAGATATCTTCCGCTTTTTTTATGTCTTAGTATTCCCACGTATCCGGGTCGATACCCAGTTCACGCATAATCTCTTTCGCCGCTTCCGGGATTTCATCGCTGCGCTCTTTACGCAGGTCTTCATCGTTAGGCAACGGTTGACCGGTAAAGGCATGCAGGAACGCCTCGCACAGCAGTTCGCTATTCGTGGCGTGACGCAGGTTGTTCACCTGACGACGCGTGCGTTCATCGGTGAGGATCTTTAACACCTTCAGAGGAATGGAAACCGTAATTTTTTTTACTTGCTCACTCTTCTTACCGTGCTCAGCGTATGGGCTGATATATTCGCCGCTCCATTCAGCCATGAGATACCTTAATCCTCTGTTTATTAGTTAAGGGCCAGAACATTACGCCCGACCATAATTGCGCGTAGTTTACCGTATGAGCGTGCTTTCCGACATGATATAAGCCGCCGCCGACGTGCGCTAATGCATATAATTTTAACGGCTATTTGTCTTTTGCTCAATCTATACGCAAAGAAGTTTAGATGTCCAGATGTATTGACGTCTATTGTGACAATGATTACTCTGAGGCCTGACTTCTCACCGAACAGCCCAGGAACTGTCCAACATGACGCGTAAACAGGCCACCATTGCAGTGCGTAGCGGTTTAAATGACGACGAACAGTACGGTTGCGTTGTCCCGCCGATCCACCTCTCCAGCACCTATAATTTCACCGGTTTCAATGAACCTCGCGCCCACGATTATTCCCGTCGCGGCAACCCGACTCGCGATGTCGTACAGCGCGCGCTGGCGGAACTGGAAGGCGGCGCGGGCGCGGTACTGACCAATACCGGAATGTCGGCTATTCTGCTGGTGACCACGGTGTTCCTGAAACCGGGCGATCTGCTGGTGGCGCCGCACGACTGTTATGGCGGCAGCTATCGTCTGTTTGACAGCCTGGCGAAACGCGGCTGCTATCGCGTGCGCTTTGTCGATCAAAGCGATGAACAGGCATTACGTGAAGCGCTAGCGGAACAACCGAAGCTGGTGCTGGTCGAAAGCCCGAGCAACCCATTGCTGCGGGTGGTCGATATTGCGAAAATCTGCGGGCTGGCGCGTGAAGCCGGCGCGGTGAGCGTGGTGGATAACACCTTCCTGAGCCCGGCGTTGCAAAATCCGCTGGAGCTGGGCGCCGATCTGGTGTTGCATTCGTGCACCAAATATCTCAACGGCCACTCTGATGTGGTCGCCGGGGTGGTGATTGCCAAAGATCCTGAAACTGTCACCGAACTGGCATGGTGGGCGAATAATATCGGCGTCACCGGCGGGGCGTTTGATAGCTATCTGTTATTGCGTGGTTTGCGTACCCTTTCTCCGCGAATGGAAGTGGCGCAGCGCAACGCGCAGGCGATAGTCGACTATCTGAAAACCCAGCCACTGGTGAAAAAGCTGTATCATCCGTCCCTGCCGGAAAACCAGGGGCATGAGATTGCGGCGCGTCAGCAAAAAGGTTTTGGGGCGATGCTAAGCTTCGAGCTCGATGGCGATGAGCAGACGCTGCGTCGCTTCTTGAGCGGTTTATCGCTATTTACGCTGGCGGAATCGTTGGGGGGCGTTGAGAGCCTGATTTCCCATGCGGCGACGATGACGCATGCGGGCATGGCGCCGGAAGCGCGTGCGGCGGCAGGGATCTCGGAAACGCTCCTGCGTATTTCGACCGGTATTGAAGATGGTGAAGATTTAATTGCCGACCTGGAAAATGGCTTCCGGGCAGCAAACGAGGAATAAAGATGAGTGTGATTGCGCAGGCAGGGGCGAAGGGTCGTCAGCTGCACAAATTTGGTGGGAGTAGTTTAGCGGATGCGAAATGTTACCTGCGCGTCGCCGGAATCATGACCGACTATGCGCAGGCAGGCGATATGATGGTCGTCTCTGCCGCCGGTAGCACCACCAACCAGCTGATTAGCTGGCTGCAGCTAAGCCAGACCGATCGTCTTTCTGCGCATCAGGTGCAACAAGCGCTGCGTCGCTATCAAATGGATCTGATCGCCAGCCTGTTGCCGGCGGACGCCGCTGACGCGCTGATCGCGACGTTTATTCACGATCTTGAACATCTGGCGGGCCTGCTGGATAGCGGCATCACCGATGCGGTATATGCTGAAGTCGTCGGCCACGGCGAAGTGTGGTCCGCACGCCTGATGGCGGCGGTACTGAATCACCTTGGCGTTGAAGCCGCCTGGCTGGACGCGCGCGCCTTCCTGCGCGCGGAACGCGCCGCGCAGCCGCAGGTTGATGAAGGCTTGTCCTACCCGTTGTTACAACAGTTGATGGCGCAGCACCCCAACAAACGGCTGGTGGTGACCGGCTTTATCGCCCGCAACAATGCCGGAGAAACCGTGCTGCTGGGCCGTAACGGTTCCGACTACTCCGCCACCCAAATTGGCGCGCTGGCCGGGGTCTCCCGCGTCACCATCTGGAGCGATGTGGCCGGGGTCTATAGCGCCGACCCGCGTAAAGTGAAAGATGCGTGCCTGCTGCCGCTGCTGCGCCTTGATGAGGCCAGCGAGCTGGCTCGACTGGCGGCGCCGGTGCTGCACGCGCGTACGCTACAGCCGGTTTCCGGCAGCGATATCGATTTACAGCTGCGCTGCAGCTATACCCCGGACCAGGGTTCGACGCGCATTGAGCGCGTGCTGGCATCCGGCACCGGCGCGCGTATTGTCACCAGTCACGACGACGTCTGCCTGATTGAATTCCAGGTGCCGGCTGGTCAGGATTTCAAACTGGCGCATAAAGAGCTGGATCAGATTTTCAAACGCGCGCAGCTGCGCCCGCTGGCGGTGGGCGTGCATGCCGACCGTAAGCTGCTGCAGTTCTGTTACACCTCTGAAGTGGCCGACAGCGCGCTGAAGCTGCTGGACGAGGCGGGCCTGCCGGGCGAGCTGCGTCTGCGCCAGAAGCTGGCGCTGGTGGCGATGGTCGGCGCGGGCGTGACCCGCAATCCGCTGCACTGCCACCGTTTCTGGCAGCAGTTGAAAGGGCAGCCAGTAGAGTTTACCTGGCAATCGGAAGAGGGCATCAGCCTGGTGGCGGTGCTGCGCGCCGGCCCAACCGAGAGCCTGATCCAGGGGCTGCATCATTCCGTGTTCCGCGCTGAGAAACGCATCGGTCTGGTGCTGTTTGGCAAAGGTAATATCGGCTCCCGCTGGCTGGAGTTGTTCGCGCGCGAGCAGAGCACGCTTTCCGCCCGCACCGGCTTTGAGTTCCTGCTGGCTGGGGTGGTGGATAGCCGCCGTAGCCTGCTGAACTATGAAGGTCTGGATGCCAGTCGCGCATTGGCATTCTTTGAAGATGAAGCGGTTGAGCAGGATGAAGAGTCGCTATTCCTGTGGATGCGCGCGCACCCTTATGATGATTTAGTGGTGCTGGACGTGACCGCCAGCGAACAGCTGGCCGATCTGTATCTGGATTTCGCCAGCCACGGTTTTCACGTGATCAGCGCCAATAAGCTGGCGGGCGCCAGCAGCAGCGATAAATATCGCCAGATCCACGACGCCTTCGAAAAGACTGGCCGTCACTGGCTGTATAACGCCACCGTCGGCGCAGGCTTGCCGGTTAACCATACGGTGCGCGATCTCATCGACAGCGGCGATACCATCCTGGGGCTGAGCGGTATCTTCTCCGGTACGCTCTCCTGGTTGTTCCTGCAGTTTGACGGCACGGTGCCATTTACCGAACTGGTGGATCAGGCCTGGCAGCAAGGGCTGACCGAACCGGACCCGCGCGTTGACCTGTCAGGTAAAGACGTGATGCGCAAGCTGGTGATCCTGGCGCGCGAAGCTGGTTACAATATCGAGCCGGATCAGGTGCGCGTGGAATCGCTGGTTCCGGCGCATTGCGAAGAGGGCTCGGTTGACCACTTCTTTGAGAACGGCGAAGAGCTGAACGAACAGATGCTGCAGCGCCTTGAAGCCGCCCGTGAGATGGGGCTGGTGTTGCGTTACGTGGCGCGTTTTGATGCTAACGGTAAAGCGCGCGTCGGGGTAGAAGCAGTGCGTCAGGAACATCCGCTGGCGGCGCTGCTGCCGTGCGATAACGTCTTCGCCATCGAGAGTCGCTGGTATCGCGATAATCCAATGGTGATCCGCGGGCCAGGCGCGGGTCGCGATGTCACCGCCGGGGCTATTCAGTCAGATATTAATCGTCTGGCGCAGCTGCTGTAATCTCTCCTCTCAGGCCGGCCCATAGGGCCGGCCTTCATTATGCTCATTCCCGCGCCACCAGCTGCCCTGAGAGGGTGAGATGCTGCGTCGGCAGCGTGGGCTCTTTGATCTTGCGGATAATTAACGCGCCTGGCCTGACGCCAGATGAACTTTTTTCACTTTGACTGAAAATTCCTCACTGTTTACGCAGATTTTTCTATTGACGCCCGCCCGCTTTTCCGTCATTTTTACATCTGGACGTCTAAACGTATAGAAGTTCGCAACACGACTGATAAATATAATGCGATTGATGAGGTAAGGTATGAGCTTTTTTCACGCCAATCAGCGGGAAGCCCTGAATCAGAGCCTGGCGGAAGTCCAGGGCCAGATTAATGTGTCCTTTGAATTCTTTCCGCCGCGTACCAGTGAAATGGAGCAAACCCTGTGGAAATCCATCGATCGCTTAAGCAGCCTGAAGCCGAAGTTTGTTTCCGTCACCTACGGGGCGAACTCCGGCGAGCGCGACCGCACTCATAGCATTATCAAGGGCATTAAAGACCGCACCGGTCTGGAAGCAGCGCCGCACCTGACCTGTATCGACGCCAGCCGCGATGAACTGCGCGCGATTGCCCAGGATTACTGGAACAACGGTATCCGCCATATCGTCGCGCTGCGCGGCGACCTGCCGCCGGGTAGCGGCAAGCCGGATATGTACGCCGCCGACCTGGTGACGCTGCTAAAAGACGTCGGTGATTTTGATATCTCCGTCGCCGCCTATCCGGAAGTGCATCCGGAAGCCAAAAGCGCGCAGGCCGACTTATTGAACCTGAAACGTAAAGTAGAAGCGGGCGCTAATCGCGCGATCACTCAGTTCTTTTTTGATGTCGAAAGCTACCTGCGTTTCCGTGACCGCTGCGTCTCCGCCGGTATCGATGTGGAAATTATTCCGGGCATTCTGCCGGTCTCCAACTTTAAACAGGCGAAGAAATTTGCCGATATGACGAACGTGCGTATTCCGACCTGGATGTCGAAAATGTTCGAAGGGTTGGATAACGATGCCGAAACGCGCCAACTGGTAGGGGCGAATATCGCCATGGACATGGTGAAAATTTTAAGCCGCGAAGGAGTGAAAGATTTCCACTTCTATACCCTGAATCGCGCCGAAATGAGCTATGCCATTTGCCATACCCTGGGCGTGCGTCCAGCGTAATTACCTGTTTTAACTATTTTTTCATTCCTGTCGGGGCGGCGAGCTGCAATTCGCCGCCCTCTTTTTTCGCACGAAAAGTGCGCTCTGCCCTTAAGCAACCTGCCGCCAAAGAGAGTATAGTGCCCGCAAAAATCATGACGGTGGAGAAGTTATGACGGTTGCAAGGAACAGCAATCTCCTGGCCGGTTGCGGCCTCGTCCTGCTGACGCTTATCTGGAGCTACAGCTGGATTGCGATGAAACAGGTAACGCTCTATATCGGCGCTTTCGATTTTACCGCCCTGCGCTGTATTTTCGGCGCGATTGTGCTGATGGCGGTGTTGGCGCTGCGCGGGCGCGGCATGCGGCCAACGCCGTTTGGTTACACCCTGGCGATTGCGCTGCTGCAAATCTGCGGCATGGTCGGTCTGGCGCAGTGGGCGCTGATGAGCGGCGGCGCAGGTAAAGTCGCCATTCTCAGCTATACCATGCCGTTCTGGGTGGTGATCATGGCGGCGCTGTTTTTAGGCGAGCGCATGCGGCGGCTACAATATGCCGCTATCGTACTGGCGGCGTGCGGTCTACTGCTGGTGCTGCAGCCCTGGCAGTTGGATTTCTCCTCGATGAAAAGCGCGCTGCTGGCGATCCTCTCCGGCATCAGTTGGGGGGCGAGCGCGATTGTCGCCAAACGCATGTATCGCCGCTATCCGCGCCTCGATTTACTGTCGTTAACCGCCTGGCAGATGCTGTATGCCGCGCTGGTGATGAGCGTGGTGGCGTGGCTGGTGCCGCAGCGCAGCATTGACTGGCAACCTGGGGTTTTTTGGGCACTGGCCTATAGCGCAATCCTGGCGACGGCGGTGGCCTGGAGTCTGTGGCTGTATGTTCTGCGTAACCTGCCTGCCAGCGTCGCCGGCCTGAGTACGCTGGCGGTACCGGTTTGCGGCGTGCTGTTTTCCTGGTGGCTGCTGGGTGAAAATCCGGGGCTAGTGGAAGGCGCTGGTATTGTGCTGATCGTCGCGGCGCTGGCGATAATCAGCCTTAAAAAACGTCAACCTCAGATTACCAGGCAAGGTATTACTCGTTAAGCGTTATGCCCGGCAAATGCCGGGCATTTGGGGCAGGTTATTCCCACTCTTGCAGGAAACGCTGACCGTATTGGTCGGCAACCAGTAGCGCGGCGTAAACCTGGTCGGCGCAGGCGCCGCCCGGCATGTTGTGGATGGTTTCGCCTTCGGCGCAGGCGGCCTCCGCGACCGTGCGCATTTTGGCCGGGATGTCGCCTTTAATATCGAGCTGCGCCAGCGTGATGGGCAGGCCGACGCTGTGACACAACGCCGCCGCGGTTTCTATCTCTTCCACCGGTGCGTTTTCCAGCACCAGCTGCGTCAGGGTACCAAACGCGACCTTCTCGCCGTGATAGAAGTGATGGGCGTCCGGGATGGCGGTCAAACCGTTGTGAATCGCGTGCGCCGCCGCCAGCCCACCGCTCTCAAAGCCGACGCCGCTCAGGTAGGTGTTGGCTTCGATCACCCGTTCGAGCGCTGGGGTAACCACATGCTGCTCGGCGGCAAGCATCGCCTTTTCGCCTTCTTCAACCAGCGTGTTGTAGCAGAGTTCCGCCAGTGCCAGCGCTGCCTGAGTGCATTTACCGCCCGCCATTGTGGTCGCACCGCTGCGCGAGCAGGCGCGGGCTTCAAACCAGGTCGCCAGCGCATCGCCAATCCCGGCGGCCAGCAGGCGAGCTGGCGCGGCCGCGACGATCTGCGTATCGACAACCACCATGTTCGGGTTGTGCGGCAGCATCAAATAGCTTTCGAATTCCCCATCGTCGGTATAGATAACAGACAACGCGCTGCACGGCGCGTCGGTGGAGGCGATGGTCGGCGCCACGACCACCGGCAGATGCATATAGTGAGCCAGCGCTTTCGCGGTATCCAAAGTCTTGCCGCCGCCGATGCCGAGCACCGCATGGCATTGGGCGCTGCTGGCGATATCGCGCAGGCGGTTGATTTCATTTTGCGAACATTCACCGCCGAACGGTGCGATTTCGGCCACCAGGCCAGCGCCGCCAAGGCTGGTACGCAACTGCTCTTCGGCAAAGCCAAGAACAAACTTATCGCCGATGATAAGCCACCGTTCGGCCAGCGGTTTAAGATATTCGCCGAGGCGCTTGATGGCGCCAGCGCCCTGAATGTATTTACCGGGTGATTGAATAATGCGATCCATTTCGATTCCTCCTCGATAACCGTGCAAGCCGCCGGACGGCGGCTGGCGATCGGATTACAGGTTCAACGTGCCAAATGCGTTATTCCAGTCCTGCTCGAACTTCTCTATGGCTGACTCTACCGCGGGGGTGCCGAGCATTTGTTGCGCTACGTCTAAGGGGAGGGTGATAGCTTCGCAGCCAGCTAACAGGCAATCCAATGCCTGGCGCGGGGTTTTGAAGCTCGCGGCCAGGACTTTGCTTTCCGGGGCGTGCATTTCCAGCAGGGATTGCAGTTCTTGCACCATGCGAATGCCGTCACCGCCCTGGGCGTCGACGCGGTTGACGTATGGCGCGACGTATTTCGCGCCGGCCAGCGCCGCCAGCAGCCCCTGGGAAGCGCTATAGACCGCGGTGCCAAGCGTCGGGATGCCTTCTTTTTTCAGCAGTTTGATGGCGGCGAGACCTTCGGCGGTAACCGGGATTTTAACCACGATACCCGGCACGGCGTTGCTCAAGCGTTTGGCTTCTTCCACCATGCCCTGCGCATCGCGACTCATGGTCTGCGCGAACAGAACACCTTCCGGGCCGACGGCTTTTTGCAGGCGCGGCAGCACGTCCCAAACCGGGGTTTTGCCGGCGGCGATGATGCTCGGGTTGGTGGTGACGCCAGCCAGCGGATAAATGCGGGCCAGACGTTCAACTTCAGCGACGTTCGCGGTGTCCAGATAGAGTTCCATAACCATTCCTCGATGTGTAATTCAGTGATGTTGAGGAAAGGATACGGTTTTCGTTTGCTTGCTCGCCAGATGACAAATTTGCCAAAAACTGGATAAATGTACGCATTGCGATTAAGGATGATTTAGATCACATTTGTCCGCCTGTTCCTGCTTATAAAGGTACGTGGCCAGCAATCAGCAGACAGTTACTTACAAAAATCTAGTTTTACGGCGCAGAGGATTTTTCCGTCAACTGGCTGTGATACTGGCGGCGGTATTCGGAAGGCGAACGTTCGGTGTTCTTGCGAAACAGGCGGCAGAAATAGTTGCTGTCGGCGAAGCCGCAGGCGTGGGCAACGTCTTTCACTTTCATATCATGGCCTTTCAACAGCATGCGCGCCTGTTCGAGGCGAATATGATTAAGGTATTCGTTAAAACCCATGGGCCCGCATTTCTGAAACAGGTGCGAGAGATAATTGGGGGATAGGTAAAACGACTGGGCCACGGATTCCCGGCTCAGCGGCTCAGCGAAATGGACATCGATATACTGGCGGATCGCTTCGAACAGCGCCTGGCTGCGCGATGAAGTTTGCGCCTGACTACCCAGCAGATCGGTACAGTGGCTGAGTAGGCTAATCACGATGCTGCGGGCGGTTTGTTGTTCCTGCGGCTGCATACGTATTTCATTTAGCGCCTGTAGCAGGAATGAACCCACGCGCGGCCCGCGGCGCGGTACCTGGATCTTCTGGACAAGAGTTAGCGCCTTGCCGCTCCAGCGCTGCAGCGAAAATTCCAACTGCTGTTTGCCGAACAAGATGCTTAATAGCAGGCAGGGTGTCTGCCATTGCGGCCAGTTCCAGCTATCGCCCGCAATATACAATACATCGCGCGGCTGCAGCGGCGCGGCATTATCGCCGAGGGCGAGATCGTACAACTGCCCCTCAATGACAATATTCAGACGAGGAAAATCAACCTTGATCGCGGCGTCGGCAGGGGGGCGTGACTCACCGGTAAAATGCACTTCTGCAATGCAGGTTTGTTTTTTCACGAATGAATCAATGAGCTGATTGATGCTGTTATCCATCTTTACCCCGCCAAAACGCCACGCATTTCATCATACCGGACATTTTTCCAGCGGTAAAAGCGCGAGCTTGTCGTTATTGCTTCTTGATTAAGAGATGTTATATCGTAACATTTTATCGCAATCGATATTCAACTCAGGAGAGAGTAATGACCCGAAAGATCCCCATGCTCGCGCTTGGCTTCGGCATGGCGCTTGCGAGCGTCCAGGCGTTCGCCCACGGTAACCATAGCCATGGCCCAGCGTTGACCGACATAGAACGCCAGGCTAGCGAAGGCATTTTTGCCGATAAAGATGTGAAGGATCGCGCGTTGAGCGATTGGGATGGCGTCTGGCAGTCCGTTAATCCGTACCTGCTGAATGGCGACCTTGATCCGGTTCTGGAGCAGAAGGCGAAAAAGCCCGGCGGCAAGAGCGTGGAAGAGTATCGCGCCTATTATAAGAAGGGTTACGCCACCGACGTGGAGCAGATTGGCATTGAAGATGACGTGATAGAGTTCCACGTCGGCAAGACCGTTAATAGCTGCAAATATACCTACTCAGGCTACAAAATCCTGCAATACGCCTCCGGCAAGAAGGGCGTTCGCTATCTGTTTGAGTGCCAACAGGGCGATGGTAACGCGCCGAAATTCGTCCAGTTCAGCGACCATATTATTGGCCCGCGCAAATCGCAGCATTTCCATATATTTATGGGCAATGAATCACAGGAGGCCTTGCTGAAAGAGATGGATAACTGGCCGACCTATTATCCCTATGCGCTGCATAAAGAGCAGATCGTCGATGAGATGTTGCATCACTAAAATGAGAGGGAAAATCCCCCGGCCGGGCGGCCGGGGGAAACGGTGACTAGCCGGTATTACGCATCCCTGCCGCGACGCCGGCAATGGTGACCATCAGCGCTTGCTCAACGCGCGCATCCGGTTCCTCGCCAGCCTCTTCAGCCTGGCGCGAACGGTGCAACAGTTCGGCCTGCAGGACGTTAAGTGGGTCGGTATAGATGTTACGCAACTGGATGGATTCGGCGATCCACGGCAGGTCGGCCATCAGGTGGGAGTCATTAGCGATAGCCAGCACCACTTCGATATCGGCGGTTAACAGCTGACGTAGCTCTTCGCCTAGCTTCCACAGTTCCGGTTTCACCAGACGCTGATCGTAGTACTCCGCCAGCCACAGGTCGGCTTTTGAGTAGACCATTTCCAGCATTCCGAGGCGGGTCGAGAAGAACGGCCAGTCGCGGCACATGCTTTCCAGCTCGCTTTGCTTACCGCCCTCGACCACTTTCTGCAGCGCGGCACCGGCGCCCAGCCAGGCCGGCAGCATCAGGCGGTTCTGGGTCCAGGCGAAGATCCACGGGATGGCGCGCAGTGACTCGACGCCGCCGGTCGGGCGACGCTTCGCCGGGCGCGAGCCAAGCGGCAGTTTGCCCAGTTCTTGTTCCGGGGTCGCGGAGCGGAAATAAGGGACGAAGTCTTTGTTTTCCCGCACGTAGCCGCGGTACATCTTGCAGGAGACGTCGGACAGCTCGGCCATGATTTCGCGCCACTGCGGTTTTGGTTCCGGCGGCGGCAGCAGGTTGGCTTCCAGAATCGCGCTGGTGTACAACGACAGGCTGCTGATGGTCACTTCCGGCAGGCCGTACTTAAAGCGGATCATTTCGCCCTGTTCGGTGACGCGCAGGCCGCCTTTCAGGCTGCCCGGCGGCTGCGAGAGCAGCGCCGCGTGGGCCGGAGCGCCGCCGCGACCGATGGAGCCACCGCGACCGTGGAATAGAGTCAGTTCAATACCAGCTTTTTCGCAGGTTTTGATTAGCGCGTCCTGTGCCTGGTACTGGGCCCAGGAGGCGGCCATCACGCCGGCATCTTTGGCCGAGTCGGAGTAACCGATCATGACCATCTGCTTGCCCTGAATAAAGCCGCGATACCAGTCAATATTCAGTAACTGAGTCATAACGTCGTTGGCGTTGTTCAGGTCGTCCAGCGTTTCAAACAGCGGCGCGACCGGCAGGGCAAAGCCGATACCGGCTTCTTTTAGCAGAAGATGAACCGCCAGCACGTCGGACGGCGTTTTGGCCATTGAGATCACATAAGCGGCGATCGATCCACGCGGCGCTTCGGCGATCACTTTACAGGTGTCGAGGACCTCGCGGGTCTCTTCGCTCGGCTCCCACTGACGCGGCAGCAGCGGGCGTTTGGAGTTCAGCTCACGGATCAGGAAGGCCTGCTTGTCGGCTTCCGACCAGCTTTCATAATCGCCGATCCCGAGGTAGCGGGTCATTTCGCCCAGCGCTTCGGTATGGCGGGTACTTTCCTGACGGATATCTATACGCACCAGCGGTACGCCGAAAGATTTCACCCGGCGCAGGGTATCGAGCAGTTCGCCGTTGGCGATGATGCCCATTCCGCAGGCCTGCAGCGATTTATAGCAGGCATACAGCGGTTCCCACAGCTGTTCGTTTTGCGTGATAAGCCCCGCCGGTTTCGGCAGTTTTTGCCCTTTCAGACGCGCTTCCAGCCAGGCCTGGGTCTCCATCAACTGGCTACGCAGCTTTTTCATCAGATAACGATACGGCTCTTGCGCGCCTTCCGCACCCGCCAAATCGCGGAGCTCGTCGGTGCATTCGACCATCGACAGCTCGGAGATAAGCACCTGGATATCTTTCAGGAACAGATCGGTCGCTTTCCAGCGGCTGAGCAACAGCACGTGGCGGGTGATATCGGCGGTGACGTTCGGGTTGCCGTCACGGTCGCCGCCCATCCAGGAAGTGAATCGTACCGGCACAAAATCAACCGGTAGCTGGTAACCGAGGTTGGCTTCCAGCTGTTCGTTCAGCTCGCGCAGATAGTTCGGCACGCCTTCCCACAGGCTGTTTTCAACTACCGCGAAACCCCATTTGGCTTCATCGACCGGAGAAGGGCGGTGCTTACGAATTTCATCGGTATGCCAGGACTGGGCGATCAGCTGGCGCAGGCGGCGCATCAGCTGGTTGTGCTCATAGTCGGCGATATCTTTGTTATCCAACTGCTTAAGGCAGTTGTTCACTTCCACCATTTTGTGGATCAGCGTCCGGCGGGTGATTTCGGTCGGGTGAGCGGTTAATACCAGCTCCAGCGACAGGGATTCCACCGCTTTTTTTATGGTGTCTTCGTTGAGATTGGGTTGGTCTTTGAGTTTTCTCAGGGTACGCGCAATAACTTCCGGATTGCTGGCGGCTTCGCCATTGGGCGAAATGCTGTGATATTGCTCAGCGGTATTGGCCAGATTCAGGAACTGGCTAAAGGCGCGCGCCACCGGCAGCAGCTCGTCGTTGGACAAGTTTTGCAGCGTGGTGAGCAGCTCCTGGCGATTGGCTTCATTGCCCGCGCGAGAAGATTTGGACAACTTACGGATAGTTTCGACACGATCAAGAATGTTTTCTCCTAACGCATCCTTGATGGTGTCGCCCAGCACCTTACCGAGCATACTGACATTACTACGCAAAGCGGAATATTGTTCGTTCATGTTACCCCAGACACCCCATCTCATTTTATTTTGTTATATCCGGCGCTCCGTGATTTGAGCAGTGGATAAGCAACCCGTCTTTTATAAAGCCACGTAAATACCCCCGCGTCAATTGCTGCGAAATCGCTTCAGCAAACGAATAAATGGCGATAATTTGCGAAAGTTAACTCAGCGGTCGGCGGATAAGCATTACTTATGGAAGTGTGACGATCGTCACTCTCCCGCCTCCGGACGTGAAGGCGGGAAACTAGCAGCGATTAATGCCAGCAAAAGTGATGGACAACCTGGGTGATGAGCTCGCGCGTCGGCTTAATAAACCGCGTCTCCAGATATTCATCCGGCTGGTGGGCCTGGTTGATGGAGCCCGGTCCTAACACCAGCGTAGGACACAGCGTCTGGATAAATGGCGCTTCGGTGCAGTAGTTCACCACTTCGGTCTGCGCGCCGAGCAGTTTTTCAACCACTTCGACCAGCTTGTGGTCCGGCGGGCATTCATAGCCTGGAATCGGCGGATGCAGCTCAGAGACCGTCAGACGCCCCGGCCAGCGTTCGCTGACCGGCGCCAGCGCTTCATCCAGCAGGCCGTTCAGGTCGTTAAGCGTCATCCCCGGCAATGGACGAATATCCATGTGCAATTCGCAGCAGGCGCAGATGCGATTGGATGCATCGCCGCCGTGAATGGCGCCCAGGTTGAGCGTCGGATAAGGCACGGTGAAAGCGGCATAGTGGTAACGCTCTTTTAAATCATCGCGCAGTTGCATTATGCGGCCAATCGCATCGTGCATCAGTTCGATAGCGTTCACGCCGCGCGCCGGGTCGCTGGAGTGGCCGGACTGGCCCAGTACGCGTACCGCTGTTGAAATGTGGCCTTTATGCGCCCGCACCGGCTGCAGCGAGGTCGGCTCGCCGATGATGGCGCAATCCGGGCGCAGTTGCGTGGTTTCGGCAAAGTAGCGCGCGCCCGCCATGCTGGTTTCTTCGTCAGCGGTGGCCAGAATATACAGCGGTTTTTTCAATTTACTGACGTCAACGTCGCGCAGTGCATCGAGGATAAACGCGAAGAAGCCTTTCATATCGGCGGTGCCGAGCCCGTAGAGTTTGTTGTCGTGTTCCGTAAGTGTAAACGGGTCGCGGGTCCAGCGACCATCGTCGAAAGGCACGGTATCGGTATGCCCGGCGAGCAGCAGGCCGCCAGCGCCGTGGCCAGTGCTGGCCAACATATTGAATTTATTGCGCGTCTCAGGTACCGGCTGGATCTCGACGTTGAAGCCCAGATCGCGGAACCAGCCGCCGAGTAAATTGATTAAAGACTCATTGCTTTGATCCAGCGCTTCTTCGGTCGCGCTGATGGATGGTGTGGCGATCAATGCGCGGTAAATCTCGATAAAGGGCGGTAAATTGTTTTTCATTGTTGACACACCTCAGGTCATGATAGTATCAATATTCATGCAGTATTTGTGAATAAAAATACAATATCGTTGAGCGCAATAAAACCCATCGAATGTAAGGAGATGCTCTTCCAATGCTAAATACGCTGATCGTGGGAGCTAGCGGCTATGCCGGCGCAGAGCTGGTGGCCTATGTAAATCGCCACCCTCATATGAACATAACCGCTTTGACCGTCTCCGCGCAAAGCAATGATGCCGGAAAGTTAATTTCCGATATACATCCGCAGCTGAAAGGTATTGTCGACCTGCCGCTGCAGGCAATGTCCGATATCAGCGAATTTAGCGCCGGCGCGGATGTAGTGTTCCTCGCCACCGCGCATGAAGTTAGCCACGATCTGGCGCCGCAGTTTTTGGCCGCGGGCTGCGTTGTGTTCGATTTATCCGGCGCGTTTCGCGTCAACGATGGCGCGTTCTACGAAAAATACTACGGTTTCACTCATCAGCATTCCGATCTGCTTAAGCAGGCGGTATACGGCCTGGCGGAGTGGAACGTAGAAGCATTGAAAGAGGCGAATTTGATCGCGGTGCCTGGCTGCTACCCGACGGCGGCGCAGCTGGCGTTAAAACCGCTGATCGATGCCGGTCTGCTGGATCTGAAGCAGTGGCCGGTGATCAACGCCACCAGCGGCGTCAGCGGTGCCGGGCGTAAGGCGGCGATGAGCAATAGCTTCTGCGAAGTCAGCCTGCAGCCGTACGGTGTTTTCAATCATCGCCACCATCCGGAAATTTCTACCCATCTGGGCGCAGAGGTGATCTTCACTCCCCATTTGGGCAATTTTAAACGCGGTATTCTGGAAACCATTACCTGCCGCCTGAAGCCGGGCGTCGGTAAAGATCAGGTGGCTGAGGTCTTCCAGCAGGCCTATGCCAATAAGCCGTTGGTCCGTTTATACGATAAAGGCGTACCGGCGCTGAAAAACGTAGTTGGGCTGCCATTCTGTGATATCGGTTTTGCCGTCCAGGACGAACATATTATCGTCGTGGCCGCAGAAGATAACCTGCTGAAAGGCGCGGCAGCGCAGGCCGTGCAGTGCGCTAACATTCGTTTCGGCTTCGCTGAGACGCAGTCTTTAATTTAAGGTGTGATGATGAACAATCCATTGATTATCAAACTTGGCGGCGTGTTATTGGATAGCGAAGAAGCGCTGGAGCGTCTGTTTACTGCGCTGGTGCACTACCGCGAAACACACCAGCGTCCGCTGGTTATCGTCCACGGCGGCGGCTGCGTGGTGGATGAGCTGATGAAACAGCTTAATCTGCCGGTGAAAAAGAAAAATGGCCTGCGCGTAACGCCTGCCGATCAGATTGACATCATTACCGGCGCGCTGGCGGGAACGGCCAATAAAACGCTGCTGGCATGGGCGAAAAAGCATGGTCTTTCCTCGGTAGGGCTGTTCCTCGGCGATGGCGATAGCGTGAAGGTGACTCAGTTGGATGAAGAACTGGGCCACGTCGGTAAAGCGCAGGCAGGCTCGCCGACGCTTATCAATACGCTGTTGGCGGGCGGCTACCTGCCTGTCGTGAGCTCGATTGGCGTCACCGACGAAGGACAACTGATGAACGTCAACGCCGATCAGGCGGCGACGGCGCTGGCGGCGACGTTGGGCGCGGATCTTATCTTGCTGTCCGATGTTAGCGGCATTCTAGACGGTAAAGGTCAGCGGATTGCGGAAATGACCGCCTCCAGGGCCGAGCAACTGATTGAACAGGGCATTATTACCGACGGCATGATTGTGAAAGTGAACGCGGCGCTGGACGCGGCGCGCGAGCTGGGCCGCCCGGTGGATATCGCTTCCTGGCGCCATGCCGAGCAGCTGCCGGCATTATTTAACGGTACCCCGATCGGTACGCGTATTTTGGCTTAAGATTGAATGCCCGGCGGCGCGTTGCTTGCCGGGGCGATAAGACCGTAGACCGGGTAAGCGCAGCGCGACCCGGCAGAACTCACGAATAAAGGAAGCATGTTATGGCACTTTGGGGCGGGCGTTTTACACAGGCAGCAGATCAGCGGTTCAAACAATTCAACGACTCTTTACGCTTTGACTATCGTCTGGCGGAACAGGATATCGTGGGATCCGTCGCCTGGTCCAAAGCGCTGGTAACCGTAGGCGTACTGACCGCCGATGAGCAGCTGCAGTTGGAAGAGGCGCTGAACGTCTTGCTGGAAGAGGTACGCGCCAACCCGCAGCAAATCCTTGAAAGCGATGCCGAAGATATCCATAGCTGGGTCGAAGGGAAACTGATCGATAAAGTCGGCCAGTTGGGCAAAAAACTGCATACCGGGCGTAGCCGTAATGACCAGGTCGCCACCGATCTCAAGCTGTGGTGCAAAGAGACCGTCACCGAGCTGCTGTCCGCGACCCGCCAACTGCAAAGCGCGCTGGTGGAAACCGCTGGCAACAATCAGGATGCGGTGATGCCGGGTTATACCCATCTGCAGCGCGCCCAGCCGGTGACTTTTGCGCACTGGTGTCTGGCCTACGTTGAAATGCTGGCCCGTGATGAAAGCCGTTTGCAGGACGCGCTCAAGCGCCTCGATGTCAGCCCGCTGGGCTGCGGCGCGCTGGCGGGAACCGCTTATGAAATCGACCGTGAACAACTGGCCGGTTGGTTGGGTTTCGCATCGGCGACCCGTAACAGCCTCGATAGCGTCTCCGATCGCGATCACGTGCTGGAACTGCTTTCCGATGCCTCTATCGGCATGGTGCACCTGTCGCGTTTTGCCGAAGATCTGATTTTCTTCAATACCGGCGAAGCGGGTTTTGTTGAACTCTCTGATCGCGTTACTTCCGGCTCGTCGCTGATGCCGCAGAAGAAAAACCCGGATGCGCTGGAACTGATCCGCGGTAAATGCGGCCGAGTGCAGGGCGCGCTGACCGGCATGATGATGACCCTGAAAGGGCTACCGCTGGCCTACAACAAAGATATGCAGGAAGACAAAGAAGGGCTGTTCGATGCGCTGGACACCTGGCTCGACTGCCTGCACATGGCGGCGCTGGTGCTGGACGGTATCCAGGTGAAACGTCCGCGCTGTGCGGAAGCGGCGCAGCAGGGTTACGCCAACGCTACCGAGCTGGCGGATTACCTGGTGGCAAAAGGCGTTCCGTTCCGCGAAGCACACCATATCGTCGGTGAAGCGGTGGTTGAAGCGATTGCTCAGGGCAAAGCGCTGGAAGATTTACCGTTAAGCGACCTGCAAAAGTTCAGCAACGTTATCGGCGATGACGTCTATCCGATCCTGTCGTTGCAGTCCTGCCTTGATAAACGTGCGGCCAAAGGCGGCGTCTCGCCGCAGCAGGTGGCGCAGGCGATTGCCGACGCCAGACAGCGCCTGGTGTAAGAGATTACACCGATGTTGAATGAGCCTGGGTAATCCCCGGGCTTTTTTACGCCAAAAAAAAGCGGACACGAGGTCCGCAAAAGTTCACGTTGGCTTTAGTTGTTCGGGTAGGGAAACTGTGAGGCGACTCAATGATTTTCAGATGTTCTCCTCGTTTCTGTGGTTATTATTGAACAGAAAACTTGATAGGGATAATCGTTCGTTGCTATTCTATCTATCGCCATGGACTATCGTGGCGATGGAGGATGAATAATGAATATTCGCGATCTTGAATACCTGGTAGCGCTGGCTGAACATCGCCACTTCCGACGTGCGGCAGATTCCTGCCACGTCAGTCAGCCCACGCTCAGCGGACAAATTCGCAAGCTGGAAGATGAACTTGGGGTGATGTTACTGGAGCGCACCAGCCGTAAGGTTCTGTTCACTCAGGCGGGTTTGCTGCTGGTGGATCAGGCGCGTACCGTGCTACGCGAAGTAAAAGTGCTCAAGGAGATGGCAAGCCAGCAAGGGGAAACCATGTCCGGGCCGCTGCATATCGGCCTGATCCCGACGGTGGGGCCATATTTGCTGCCGCACATAATTCCGATGCTGCATCAGACTTTCCCGAAGCTGGAAATGTATCTGCATGAGGCGCAAACCCATCAGCTGCTGGCGCAGCTCGATAGCGGTAAGCTCGACTGTGCGATCCTCGCGCTGGTCAAAGAGAGTGAAGCCTTTATCGAAGTGCCGCTGTTCGATGAGCCGATGATGCTGGCTATCTACGAAGACCATCCGTGGGCAGAGCGCGATCGCGTGCCGATGGCGGATTTAGCGGGTGAAAAGCTGTTGATGCTGGAAGACGGACACTGTCTGCGCGACCAGGCGATGGGCTTCTGCTTTGAAGCGGGTGCGGACGAAGATACCCACTTCCGCGCGACCAGCCTTGAAACGCTGCGTAACATGGTTGCCGCCGGAAGTGGTATAACGCTGCTGCCTGCGCTGGCGGTGCCGCAGGAGAGAAAACGCGATGGCGTGGTCTATATTCCGTGCATTAAGCCGGAACCAAGACGCACCATCGGGCTGGTTTATCGTCCTGGTTCGCCACTGCGTAGCCGCTATGAGCATCTGGCGGAGGCCATCCGCAGTACTATGGATGGCCACTTCGATAAGGCGTTAAAAGAGGCGGTTTAAGCCGTTTAACGCCGCTACCCGATAGGCTTCGGCCATGGTCGGGTAGTTAAAGGTGGTGTTAACGAAGTACTCAATGGTGTTACCGCCGCCTTTCTGCTCCATAATCGCCTGGCCGATATGAATAATTTCGGCCGCGCGCTCGCCAAAGCAGTGGATGCCGAGGATCTCTTTCGTCTCGCGATGGAACAGAATCTTCAGCGTACCCACGCTCATACCGACGATTTGCGCCCGCGCCAGATGTTTAAACTGTGCGCGACCTACCTCATAAGGCACCTTCATCGCGGTTAGCTGCTGCTCGGTTTTACCCACCGAGCTGATTTCCGGAATGGTGTAGATCCCGGTCGGGATATCTTCAATCAGATGCGCGGAGGCTTCGCCTTTGATCAGCGCCTGCGCGGCGATGCGTCCCTGATCGTAAGCCGCTGACGCCAGGCTTGGATAACCGATAACGTCACCGACGGCATAGATGTGCGGTAGAGCGGTCTGATACATGCTGTTTACTTTCAGCTGGCCGCGGCTGTCGGTTTGCAGACCGATATTTTCCAGCGCCAGCGTATCGGTGTTACCGGTACGACCGTTGGCGTACAGCAGGCAGTCAGCTTTCAGCTTCTTACCAGACTTCAGATGCATGATCACGCCGTCATCGACGCCTTCGATTTTCTCGTACTCTTCGTTATGGCGGATAACCACGCCGCTGTTCCAGAAGTGATAGGAGAGCGAATCGGACATCTCCTGATCGAGGAACGCCAGTAGACGATCGCGGGTATTGATCAGATCGACCTTAACCTCCATACCGCGGAAGATCGACGCGTACTCGCAGCCGATCACCCCGGCGCCGTAAATGATCACGTGGCGCGGTTCGTGGTGCAGGCTAAGAATGGAATCGCTGTCGTAAATACGCGGGTGGTGGAAATCGACATCGGCCGGATGATACGGGCGCGAGCCGCAGGCGATAACGAATTTCTCGGCGGTGACCGTTTCTACGGTGCCATCGTGACACTCCAGCGCCAGCGTGTGCTCATCAACAAAGTGGGCGTTGCCCTGCAGAATTTCGCAGTGGTTGCGCTCATAGAAACCCTGACGCATATGGGTTTGCTGGTTAATGACGCTGTCGGCATGGTTGAGGATGTCGGCGAAGGAAGAACGGAGAAGACGGGAATGGTCGCTGTAGAGGGGGTTTTGGTTAAACTCGATAATACGGCTGACGGCATGGCGAAGCGCTTTTGACGGGATGGTTCCCCAGTGGGTACAACCACCGCCGACATTATGGTAGCGCTCGATAACGGCAACACGAGCTCCCTGTTTCACCAGTCCCATAGCGGCGCCTTCACCGCCAGGACCGGAACCAATCACTATTGCATCATAATCCCAAGAGTGTGACATGGCATTACTCACCTGTTTTATACACAAAATAAACACGATGATAACATTTGGCGAGCTTTAACCCAATTATCGTTGTGCTTTTTTGCGGCATAAAAGCAGAAACGGCTCATAAACAATCATTCACAATCCAGTACAAACCGATTAGTTTTAATCTCTGGTATAGTGCCGACAGGGCTATTGGAAGGATTCATACATCGTGATGGGCGTAAGAGCACAACAAAAAGAAAAAACCCGCCGCTCGCTGGTGGAAGCGGCATTTAGCCAACTTAGCGCTGAGCGAAGCTTTGCCAGCCTGAGCTTGCGCGAGGTTGCGCGGGAAGCAGGGATCGCGCCGACGTCCTTTTATCGTCATTTTCGCGATGTCGATGAGTTAGGCCTGACGATGGTAGACGAAAGCGGGCTAATGCTGCGCCAGCTGATGCGCCAGGCGCGCCAGCGCATTGCGAAAGGCGGCAGCGTGATCCGCACCTCCGTCTCTACCTTTATGGAGTTTATTGGTAACAACCCGAACGCCTTCCGCCTGCTGTTGCGTGAGCGTTCTGGCACATCCGCGGCGTTTCGAGCCGCTGTAGCGCGCGAGATCCAGCATTTCATCGCGGAACTTGCCGACTATTTAGAACTCGAAAACCATATGCCGCGCGCCTTTACCGAAGCGCAGGCTGAAGCTATGGTCACCATCGTATTCAACGCCGGTGCGGAAGCGTTGGACGTCAGTCCGGAGCAGCGCCGACAACTGGAAGAGCGGCTGGTACTGCAGCTCAGAATGATTTCAAAAGGCGCGTATTACTGGTATCGCCGTGAACAAGAAAAAATGTCACATCATTCCGAATAACGTGAAGGACGAGCAATGAAACACTCAGTTCAAGATAAAGGTACGCTACTGCTGGCGCTGATCGCGGGTCTGTCCATTAATGGCACCTTCGCCGCGCTGTTCAGCTCAATCGTTCCCTTTTCCATCTTCCCGGTTCTGTCGCTGCTGCTGACGGTATACTGCCTGCACCAGCGCTATCAGAACCGCAGTATGCCGGTCGGGCTGCCGGGGCTTTCCGCCGCCTGCTTTATTCTCGGCGTATTGCTGTATAGCACCGTGGTGCGCGCAGAATATCCGGATATCGGCTCTAACTTCTTCCCGGCGGTGCTGTCTGTCGCGATGGTGTTCTGGATCGGTTACAAGATGCGCAACCGCAAAGATACCGCGGCGGAGTAATCCGCCAGGCAATAACCCGGCAACGTTGCGTGCGCCGGGTTTTTTTATGCGTTTATTTCTTCGTTAACAGTACGCCGCATTCCATATGGTGGGTATACGGGAACTGATCGAATAGCGCCAGGCGGGTGACATTGTGCGTCTGGCTGAGGGTTTCCAGGTTCTGGCACAGTGTTTCCGGGTTGCAGGAGATATAGAGAATTCGTGGATAGGCCTGGACCATTTTTTCGGTCTCGCTATCCAGCCCGCTGCGCGGCGGATCGACAAAAATGGTTTCGCACTGATAGCTTTGCAGATCGATACCCTGCAGGCGGTTAAACTCCCGCACGCCGTTCATCGCCTGGGTAAATTCTTCCGCCGCCATACGGATAATTTGCACGTTATCGATATGGTTGGCGGCAATGTTGTATTGCGCGGAGGCGACTGACGGTTTAGCGATTTCCGTCGCCAGCACGCGATCGAAGTTACGCGCCAGCGCCAGCGAGAAGTTGCCGTTGCCGCAGTAGAGCTCCAGCAGATCGCCGGTGGAACCTTTGGTGACGTCCAGCGCCCACTCCAGCATCTGAATATTCATCGCCGCGTTTGGCTGGGTAAAGCTGTTTTCCACCTGACGATAGATCATTTCGCGCCCGCCAACCGGCAGACGTTCATCGACATAATCCCTATCGAGCTCGATTTTGGTTTTAGTGGCGCGGCCTATCAGCTGCACGTTGAGATTTTGCGCGCGTAGGGCATCGCGCAGCGCTTCCGCATGCTGGCGCCATTCGTCGTCGAGTTTCTTGTGATAGAGCAGCGAGACGATGGCCTGGTTGCTCATGGTCGTCAGATAATCAATCTGGAAAAGTTTATGGCGCAGGACCGGGTTATGGCGCACGCCGTCGAGCATTGCCGGCATCAGCTGGTTGATGAGCTCGCTGGCGGCCGGGAAGGTATCGACGCGAATACGCGACTTGGTCTGCTGATCGAAGATGATGTGATAGAGGTCGTCGCCGTCGTGCCACAGGCGAAATTCAGCGCGCATCCGGTAGTGGCTGACCGGCGAACGAAATACCTCCGGAACCGGCGCGGCAAAAGGGGCCATCATTTTCTGCAAACGGACGACTTTTTCTGCCAGTTGCGCTTCGTATTGCTCGGTAGGGAGGTGTTCGGGGGTCATGATGCATCCTGAATAAAATAAGTACGCGGGGATTGTAGGGAAAGCATTGGGGATGTCCAGCCCTGGTTGCGGATGAAATATCGTTATAGCAGTCTGGACATCTATATGTTTCTAATTGTAGCATCTTGCAACCGGTCCTCTGAGTTAATAGGGAATCCAGTGCGAATCTGGAGCTGACGCGCAGCGGTAAGGAAAGGCGAGAAATAAGCGCACTCGGTGCAGACACTGCGGTTAGCCGTGGGAAGTCATTATTTCTTAAAGCAGCCTCCAAGCCCGAAGACCTGCCGGATACGTCGCATTTGGTTTCTATCATCGCGAGCTACTGATAGAGCCGGCGGCATCCTCTCTATATTATGGATGCTTTTACAATGATTAAAAAAGCTTCGCTGATGACGGCTTTATCCGTCACGGCATTTTCCGGCTGGGCGCAGGACAGCAATTCAAATACGTTAGTGGTGACGGCAAACCGTGTGGCGCAACCTATCGAGACCGTGCTGGCGCCGGTGAGCGTGGTGACGCGGCAGGATATCGATCGCTGGCAGTCAACCTCTCTCACCGATGTGATGCGCCGCCTGCCGGGCGTGGACATCGCGCAAAACGGCGGCATGGGGCAGCAGAGCTCTCTTTTCGTACGCGGCACCAACTCCAGCCATGTCTTAATCCTGGTGGATGGCGTACGTCTGAATCAGGCGGGCGTCAGCGGCTCTTCCGACTTAAGCCAGTTCCCTATCGCTCTGGTACAGCGCATTGAATACGTTCGTGGCCCGCGCTCGGCGGTCTACGGTTCGGATGCGATCGGCGGGGTGGTAAACATTATTACCACTCGCGACCAGGACGGCACCACGCTCAATGCCGGCGTGGGCTCAAATGGCTACCAGAACTATGGCGGCAGCACGCAGCAGACTTTCGGCGGACATACCCGCGTCACCCTGGCGGGCGACTATACCTATACCAAAGGCTTTGATGTGGTCGCCGAAGGCAATACCGGCGGCGTTCGCCAGCCGGATCGCGATGGCTTTATGAGCAAAACGATCTACGGCGCGCTGGAGCATAGCTTCTCCAATGAGTGGAGTGGCTTTGTGCGTGGGTACGGCTATGACAACCGGACGGCCTACGACGGCTCTCCTTATGGCGGCGTATTAGTCGATACTCGCCAGTTGTATAGCCAGACCTGGGATGCCGGCCTGCGTTTTAATCAGGATATCTTCCACTCGCAGCTGACTTCCAGCTATAGCCACAGCAAGGACTACAATTACGATCCGCGACTGGGGCGCTATGACACCTCGGCGACGCTGGATGAAGTGAAACAGTACAATGTGCAGTGGGCGAACACGGTCGATGTTGGCCACGGCAACGTTGGCGCTGGAATTGACTGGCAAAAACAAACCACCGAGCCTGGCACGAACTATGTGACCGATGGCTATGAAATCCGTAATACCGGCCTGTTTATCACCGGCTTGCAAAAGTTGGGCGATTTCACCCTGGAAGGGGCGGCGCGTAGTGATGATAACTCGCAGTTTGGCCAGCATGGTACCTGGCAGAGCAGCGCCGCGTGGGAGTTTATCGACGGCTACCGCTTTATCGCCTCTTATGGCACTGCCTACAAAGCGCCGAATCTCGGCCAGCTGTACGGGTTCTACGGTAATCAGAATCTCGACCCGGAAGAGAGCAAGCAGTGGGAAGGGGCCTTTGAAGGCCTGACGTCTGGGGTGACATGGCGCCTGTCCGGATATCGTAACGACATCGATAATCTGATCGACTACGACTCGCAGTTGATGAAATATTACAACGTCGGCAAGGCGCGTATTAAAGGTATTGAAGCGACGGCGTCGTTTGATACCGGGCCGCTGGCGCACAGCATCAGCTATGACTATGTCGATGCGCGTGATGCGAAAACCAACGAGCTGCTGGTGCGCCGGGCAAAACAGCAGGTGAAATACCAGCTGGACTGGCAGGTTTATGATTTCGACTGGGGGGTGACCTATCACTATCTTGGCACCCGTTATGACAACACTTACGACCCGGTAACCTATGCGCCTGAGAGCGTTAAGTTGGGCGGTGTAAGCTTGTGGGATCTCGCAGTTTCGTATCCAGTCACCTCACATCTCACAGTTCGTGGTAAAATAGCCAACCTGTTCGATAAAGATTACGAGACAGTATATGGCTACCAAACTGCAGGACGGGAATACACCTTGTCTGGCAGCTACACCTTCTGATCCACGTCCCACCGTGCTGGTGTTTGATTCCGGCGTCGGTGGGTTGTCGGTATATAACGAGATTCGGCAGCTGTTGCCGGATCTACATTATATTTATGCTTTCGATAACGTTGCCTTCCCCTATGGCGAGAAGAGCGAAGAGTTTATCGTTGAGCGTGTTGTTGAAATCGTGACTGCCGTTCAGCAACGCTATCCTCTGGCGCTGGCGGTCATCGCCTGTAATACCGCCAGTACCGTTTCCCTGCCAGCCCTACGTGAAAAGTTCGCTTTCCCGGTGGTCGGCGTCGTACCAGCGATTAAACCTGCCGCGCGCTTAACGGCGAACGGTATTGTCGGCCTGCTGGCGACGCGCGGTACCGTCAAGCGTCCTTATACTCGTGAACTCATTGACCGCTTTGCCAATGAGTGCCGCATCGAAATGCTGGGTTCCGCTGAGCTGGTGGAACTGGCAGAGGCGAAGCTGCACGGCGAAGCGGTACCGTTGGAAGAGCTGCGTCGAATTCTGCGCCCGTGGCTACGGATGCAGGAACCGCCCGATACGGTCGTATTAGGTTGTACGCACTTCCCGCTCCTGGCGGAAGAACTGCAACAGGTTATGCCGGAAGGAACGCGGTTTATCGATTCCGGCGCGGCGATTGCTCGACGCACCGCCTGGCTGCTGGAGCATGAAGCGCCGGATGCCAAATCGAATGATGCCAATAAGGCTTTTTGCATGGCGATTACCCCGGATACTGAACAGCTTTTACCCGTTTTACAGCGTTATGGCTTTGAAACGCTGGAAAAACTACCGCTTTAAAGGCGTTTTGCGCAAAAAAAAGACGGTTGAAAAGTTTTTTGAAAACAGGGCTTGTCAACGTCTCAGAACTCCCTA
>NZ_JBEAIL010000029.1:0-84589 GCF_040064495.1 Klebsiella sp. CN_Kp097
CGTAAGGACACTAACACCTGAAGCTAGCGCGTCTACCAATTCCGCCACCTTCGCATACCATCGACACTAAAAAGTATCGTTACCACGGAGGCGCATTCTAGTGGTTTTCGGCGACACGTCAATAGTTAATTATGCAGGTTTTCTCGATTGCTGCAAAAATGGGCTATTCAGAGCGAAGGGAAGGCCTGGCGGCACGTCGAGCATGCCGCCGATGGGAAAAGAAGATTATTTCCTGGCCTGGCGAGTCATCACCGTGCGGTAAACTTTGAAACGGCCGGTTTGGGCGATCACTTCGTGGAAGCCAAACGTCTCATCCAGCACCTGCGGATACGGCAGGAAGGCATTGGCAACGATGCGCAGTTCGCCGCCGCTGTTCAGATGGCGGACCGCGCCGCGGATCAGCGCCTGCGCCGCTTCAAGACTGGTCTGCAGGCCGTCATGGAATGGCGGATTTGAGATGATCATGTCAAAACGGCCGTTGACTTCAGAGAAGACGTTACTGGCAAAAACCTCGCCTTCAAAACCATTCGCGGCAAGCGTCGCGCGGCTGGCTTCGACCGCCGGAGCGCTGACGTCGCATAGCGTCAGGCGTACCTTCGGTGAATGACTGGCCAGTACCGTGGCAAGCACTCCGGCGCCGCAGCCGACATCGAGCACTTTACCTTTGGTGTGCGGTTGCAGGGTCGACAGCAGCAGCTGGCTGCCGACATCAAGGCCGTCGCGGCTGAACACGCCCGGCAGCGTTTTAATGGTCAGATTATCGAGCGTGTACTCGTTCCAGTACTGTTCGGCGTTGAAGGAGGGCTGTTTTTCCAGACGGCCGTGGTAGAGACCGCAGCGGCGGGCGCTATCCACTTTATTCAGCGGCGCGTATTCGGCGAGCATTTGCTCGGCGCTACGTACGCCGCTGCGGTTTTCGCCGATCACAAAAATATCGCTCCCCACCGGCAGCAGAGAGAGCAGGTTCATCAGTTGGAACTGCGCTTCTGGCTTGTTCTTCGGCCAGTAGTAGATCAGGGTATCGCAATCGGCGACGTCGGCGGCCTCGGCCACTAAGCTAAAACGAACGTTGTCGCCCATCTGGCGATTCAGGACCTGCCAGTGGTGGAATTGTTGGGTATGAGCGCGGCTGCCCGCGGTATCCAGACGTGCAGGCAGGTCATCCTGCAGGTCACCGGCAAACAGAACGCGGGCGGACTCGAAATCATCACTGTGGCGCAGCAAGACTTCACTTGCCGGGGTAAAAGCTGACATGAAACACTCCTTCAATAAGACTGGCGCCGATTATAGTAGTTTGTTGGCGCAGATACGACGGATTTGCTATATTGCGCGCTTGTTTAACAGGAGTGTTTCGCTATGACTTCCCGACGAGACTGGCAATTACAGCAACTGGGAATTACCCAGTGGTCGCTGCGTCGCCCGGGGGCGTTGCAGGGCGAAATCGCTATCTCGCTTCCTGAACATATTCGTCTGGTGATGGTGGCGGAAACCCCGCCGTCGCTGACTGAACCGCTCATTAGCGATATTCTGCGCGCGCTCTCGATTCGCGCCGATCAGGTACTGCAGCTTACGCCGGACCGGGTAGCGATGCTGCCGCAAAATAGCCGCTGCAACAGCTGGCGACTGGGCTGCGAGACGCCGCTGTCGCTGGCGGGCGCCCAGGTCTCGACGCCCGTTTTTGATGAACTTCAGAGCAGCGTGCCGGCTCGCATCGCGCTCTGGCAACAAATCTGCGCACATGAACACGATTTCTACCCTCAGCACGGCTGATTTATCCAAAGCCTGGCAAATCGAAAAACGCGCCCACGCTTTTCCGTGGAGCGAACAAACCTTTGCCAGTAATCAGGGTGAACGTTATCTGAATTACCAACTGGCAGTGGATGGAGAAATGGCGGCATTTGCCATTACTCAGATTGTCCTTGATGAAGCGACGCTTTTTAACATCGCCGTCGACCCCGCCTACCAGCGCCGCGGCCTGGGACGGGAACTGCTGGAACATGTTATTGATGAAGTAGAAAAACTCGGCGTCGTCACGCTGTGGCTGGAGGTGCGGGCATCGAATGTCGCCGCCATCGCGCTCTACGAAAGCTTAGGCTTTAACGAGGCGACTATCCGCCGCAATTACTACCCTACGGCCGACGGGCGTGAAGACGCAATTATCATGGCTCTGCCAATCAGTATGTAAGACAAGGTGAAACGATGAAATGGGACTGGATTTTCTTTGATGCCGATGAAACGTTGTTTACGTTTGACTCTTTCAGCGGTTTACAGCGGATGTTTCTCGACTATAGCGTGACATTTACCGCCAAAGATTTTCAGGACTATCAGGCCGTTAATAAGCCGCTGTGGGTGGATTATCAAAACGGTGCCATCACCTCGCTACAATTACAGCATCAGCGTTTTGATAGCTGGGCGGAACGTTTGAACGTCCCTCCGGGCGAACTGAACGACGCTTTCATGAATGCGATGGCGGAAATCTGCGCGCCGCTGCCGGGCGCTGTATCGCTGCTGAATGCGCTGCAGGGCAAGGTAAAAATGGGCATCATCACCAACGGTTTTACCTCGTTGCAGCAGACTCGTCTGGAGCGAACAGGCCTGCGCGATCACTTTGATTTGCTGATTATTTCTGAGGAAGTCGGCGTCGCGAAGCCGGATGCGCGTATCTTCGATTACGCGCTGGCGCAGGCGGGTAATCCGTCGCGCGACAGGGTATTGATGGTTGGCGATACCGCCGAGTCGGATATCCGCGGCGGCGTTAATGCCGGGCTTGCCACCTGTTGGTTGAATGCGCACCAGCAAACGCTGCCAGCAGACCTGCAGCCAGACTGGACGGTGATCTCTTTAAGCGAACTGGAGCAACTCCTGTGTAAACACTAATTGCCTCCCCCCCATTGATGGGTAAAATAGCCGCAATTTTTCGTATTCCACATGCGCGGCCCATTGCCGCGTTTACTTAGAAGATTGAATTATGACGTTGTCTCCTTATCTGCAAGAGGTGGCTAAACGCCGCACTTTTGCCATTATTTCTCACCCGGATGCCGGTAAGACCACCATCACTGAAAAAGTGCTGCTGTTCGGACAGGCGATTCAGACCGCAGGTACCGTGAAGGGCCGTGGTTCCAGCCAGCATGCTAAATCCGACTGGATGGAAATGGAAAAGCAGCGTGGGATCTCGATTACCACCTCGGTGATGCAGTTCCCGTACCATGACAGCCTGGTTAACCTGCTGGATACCCCGGGGCACGAAGACTTCTCCGAAGATACTTACCGTACCCTGACGGCGGTTGACTGCTGTCTGATGGTTATCGATGCGGCGAAAGGCGTCGAAGATCGTACCCGCAAGCTGATGGAAGTTACCCGTCTGCGCGATACGCCGATCCTCACCTTTATGAACAAACTCGACCGTGATATCCGCGATCCGATGGAATTGCTGGATGAAGTCGAAAATGAGCTGAAAATCGGCTGCGCGCCGATTACCTGGCCTATCGGCTGCGGCAAGCTGTTTAAAGGGGTTTATCATCTTTATAAAGATGAAACTTACCTCTATCAGACCGGTAAAGGGCACACTATTCAGGAAGTGCGCGTGGTTAAGGGGTTGAATAACCCTGAACTCGATGCCGCGGTGGGCGACGATCTGGCGCAGCAGCTGCGCGATGAACTGGAACTGGTGCAGGGCGCTTCGAACGAGTTCGATAAAGAACTGTTCCTGGCGGGCGAAATTACTCCGGTGTTCTTCGGCACCGCATTAGGTAACTTCGGCGTGGATCATATGCTGGATGGTCTGGTGGAGTGGGCGCCGGCGCCGATGCCGCGTAACACTGATACCCGTGAAGTGACGGCTGCAGAAGAGAAATTCACCGGCTTCGTGTTTAAGATTCAGGCCAACATGGACCCGAAACACCGCGACCGCGTGGCCTTTATGCGCGTGGTTTCCGGCAAATACGAGAAAGGCATGAAGCTGCGTCAGGTGCGTATCGGCAAAGACGTGGTGATTTCCGACGCGCTGACCTTTATGGCGGGCGATCGCTCGCACGTTGAAGAAGCCTACCCTGGCGATATTATCGGTCTGCATAACCACGGCACCATTCAGATTGGCGACACCTTTACCCAGGGCGAAATGATGAAGTTCACCGGTATTCCGAACTTCGCGCCGGAACTGTTCCGTCGTATTCGCCTGAAAGATCCGCTGAAGCAGAAACAGCTGCTGAAAGGGCTGGTACAGCTGTCTGAAGAGGGCGCGGTACAGGTCTTCCGTCCGATCGCGAATAACGATCTGATCGTTGGCGCCGTCGGCGTGCTGCAGTTTGACGTGGTAGTAGCGCGTCTGAAAAGCGAATACAACGTTGAAGCGATTTACGAATCCGTCAACGTGGCCACCGCGCGTTGGGTTGAATCGACAGACGTGAAGAAATTCGAAGAGTTTAAGCGTAAGAACGAAGTTCAGCTGGCGCTGGATGGCGGCGATAATCTGACCTATATCGCCCCGACGATGGTGAACCTGAACCTGACGCAAGAGCGTTACCCTGACGTGGTGTTCCGCAAAACCCGCGAACACTAATATCTCTCTGGAGCGCGGCGATGCTGCGCTCCAGCCTGTTTTGCCCGTCTCCCTCCTTACCATAGAAAGTTCTTAAATCTGCGCGAATCGTAGCTTTTTTATTCAAACCCTCCGCCGCATCTCCGCTCATCTACTATATTTATTAAGCACTTTTCAGAAACCTGGCTGAATAAACAGCCATGTGTTTTACCAAAGCAGACATCGTGAGGGCATACCAATGACCAGACTAAAGAGCGCCAGGCTATTGCTGCCTCTCTTCTTAGGCTCAGCGTTGATAAGCGCCTCGACCTATGCGGAAACCACCGTCACCGATAGCGCCAAGGCTGCCGCGACCAGCGCCGGAGACAGCGTCGATAAGTCGATCAACAAGGTTGGCGATTTTATGGATGACAGCACGATCACCGCCCGTGTTAAGGCGGCGCTGATCGATGACAAAAGGATCCGTAGTACCGATATCTCGGTGAAAACGGAAAACAAAGTGGTGACCTTAAGCGGAACGGTGGAGAGCGCTGAGCAAAAATCACAGGCCGTTAGCGCGGCGAAAGGCGTCGAAGGGGTGAGTTCGGTAAGCGACAAGCTGACCGTGGCAGGTGAAAAATCGGCAAGCCTGAAGGGCTATGCTGGCGACACCGCTATCACCAGCGAAGTCAAAGCTAAACTGCTCGCGGACGATATCGTTCCGTCGCGTAAGGTGACGGTGGAAACCAGCAACGGGGTGGTACACCTCTCCGGAACCCTGGAATCGAGCAAGCAGGTCGATCGTGCGGCAGACATTGCCAAAGCGGTTACCGGTGTTAAGAGCGTGAAGAACGATCTTAAAGTGCAGTAAGGGTATTTATTAAAAGATATTCGCCAGCGGCGAGACCGCTGAGCGAGTTGTACGCAGGGTTGATGTATGCGCGGCCTGAGCGCGCAGAAAAGCGACCGTTAATCATATGGTAAGGAGAACAGTATGTTTAGATGGGGCATTATTTTTCTGATCATCGCGTTAATTGCCGCCGCATTGGGTTTTGGTGGTCTGGCGGGTACCGCGGCGTGGGCGGCTAAAATCGTCTTTGTTGTCGGTATTATCATTTTCCTGGTCAGCCTGTTTACCGGGCGAAAACGACCCTAGAGGCGATGTGCCGAAAGGCGTGAATCAATAACCGCGCAGTGATGACATAACGTCTTACATAAAGCCAGTCAATGTGACTGGCTTTTGCGGTTTCAGAGGACGACAATTTACGTTACTTTAATGACAGAAAATAAACAAACAGGAAAGCAGGGTGGGGCAGCGCATTCCCGTGACGTTGGGCAATATCGCCCCGTTAGCGGTAAAACCCTTCCGTCCAGGCAAATTGGCTCTGGTGTGCGAAGGCGGTGGTCAGAGAGGTATTTTCACAGCCGGGGTTCTGGACGAATTCATGCGCGCCGGATTTAACCCTTTCGACCTGATGCTTGGTACTTCCGCTGGCGCGCAAAACATCTCCGCTTATATCTGTAATCAGCAGGGCTACGCCCGTAAAGTCATTACGCGTTACACCACCTCGCGGCAATTTTTTGACCCGATGCGCTTCGTACGCGGCGGCAATCTTATCGATCTCGATTGGCTGGTCGATTCCACTGCACAACAAATGCCGCTGGCGATGAACTATGCCGAGGAGCAGTTCGCGCTGGGTAAAGAGCTGTGGATGTGTGCCTGCCGCGGTGACGACTACACGGCAAACTATTTTTCCCCTACCCGCCAGACCTGGCTTGATCTGATCCGCGCCTCCAGCGCCATTCCAGGTTTTTACCGTAGCGGTGTCCTGCTGGATGGCGTGAACTACCTCGATGGCGGCGTCAGCGACGCGATCCCTGTGCAGGAGGCAGCGCGCCGCGGCGCGCAGACTATTGTGGTTATCCGTACCGTCCCTTCGCAGATGTTCTACACTCCGCAGTGGTTTAAACGGATGGAGCGCTGGCTGGGGGAAAGCAGTTTGCAGCCTTTTGTGAACCTGGTACAGCACCACGAAACCACCTATCGCGCGACGCAGCAGTTTATTGAAAAGCCGCCGGGTAAACTGCGGATATTCGAAATCTATCCGCAGCGGCCACTGCGCAGTATGGCGCTTGGCAGCCGTCTGCCGGCGCTGCTGGAAGATTATAAAACCGGACGCCAGTGCGGCCGCTACTTCCTCGCTACGGTAGGGAAACTGCTGACCGAGCAACCGCCGCTGTTACGTCATGCGCCGCGTGTGGCAATGCCGACGCCGGTAGTGGTGCCGCCGCTGCCGGTAGCTAACGAAACGCCGCAACAGGCGATTATCACCGCGCCGCAGGCTAATGACCCTAGCTTTAATAACGAGGATCTGGCGTGACGTTACGCTTTATTGATACCCACTGTCATTTCGATTTTCCCCCATTTACAGAGGATGAACCGGCGAGTATCGCACGGGCGTCGCAGGCCGGCGTTGGGCGCATAATCGTGCCGTCGATATCCGCCGCGCGCTTTGCTCGCGTGCTGGCGCTGGCGGAGCAACACGAGCCGCTGTATGCCGCGTTAGGGATGCATCCCATTGTTATCGAACAGCATGATGACCGCGGGTTAGCGCAACTGGAAAGCTATCTTGCACAGCGTCATCCGAAACTCGTGGCCGTCGGGGAGATTGGCCTCGATCTCTACCGCGACGATCCGCAATACGATCGCCAACAGGCGCTGCTGGAAGCGCAATTGCGGCTGGCAAAGCGTTACGATTTGCCAGTGATCCTGCATTCGCGCCGCACCCACGATAAGCTGGCGATGTTGCTAAAAAAACATAACCTGCCGCGCGCCGGGGTGGTGCATGGTTTTGCCGGCAGCCTGCAGCAGGCGGAACGTTTTGTACAGCTGGGCTATAAGATTGGCGTTGGCGGTACCATTACCTATCCCCGCGCCAGCAAAACTCGCGATGTTATGGCGCGTCTGCCGCTTTCTTCGCTGCTGCTGGAAACCGATGCTCCGGATATGCCGCTGAATGGTTTTCAGGGACAGCCGAACCGCCCGGAACAGGCGGCCCGCGTCTTTGACTCGCTCTGCGAACTGCGCGCGGAACCGGCGCAGGAAATTGAAGCGGCACTACTGGCGAATACCAAAAACCTCTTTACCGCGCTAACCCTCTAACGACCCACATACTGGACAACGTCGTCCCCGGTTCTGGTCGGGTGTGACAATCCCATCATTTTTTATAAATATAAAATCCATTAAGTTTCAATCAGAAAGTATATTTATGGCCAGGATTTGCACAATTTGTGCGCCATGACGTCGAGATAACTCGTTTTGATATGTTAGAATAATAACATCACCATGAACTTCGGTTTGCCGATTATGCTTAAACAGGAGATGACGGTGAGGCTGGCGGGAAGTGCTGGTTAATTGTGATTTTTATCACATTACAGTAATGCAAATTAGTAATTAGTTTTCATTAACTGTGATGAATGTCGAAGTGTAATGGCGAGCGGTTGTTACAATAGTAACAGGCTCGCAAGGTGAACAAACTATTGAACCGGCAATACGCCGTCGGAGTATGAAATGACTGATTTGAAAGCAAGCAGCCTGCGCGCGTTGAAACTGATGGATCTGACCACCCTGAACGATGACGACACCAATGAGAAGGTGATCGCTCTGTGTCATCAGGCGAAAACGCCGGTGGGAAATACCGCTGCGGTCTGCATCTACCCGCGTTTTATCCCGATTGCCCGTAAGACGCTGAACGAACAAGGAACGCCGGATATCCGCATCGCGACGGTGACTAACTTCCCGCATGGTAATGACGATATCGATATCGCGCTGGCGGAAACCCGCGCGGCAATCGCTTATGGCGCGGATGAAGTGGATGTGGTTTTCCCGTACCGCGCGCTGATCGCGGGTAACGAGCAGGTGGGTTTTGATCTGGTGAAAGCCTGTAAAGAAGCCTGTGCGGCGGCGAATGTGCTGCTGAAAGTGATCATCGAAACCGGCGAACTGAAAGAAGAAGCGCTGATTCGTAAGGCGTCTGAAATCTCTATTAAAGCGGGCGCGGATTTCATCAAAACTTCTACCGGTAAAGTGCCGGTGAATGCGACGCCGGAAAGCGCGCGCATCATGATGGAAGTGATCCGCGATATGGGCGTTGAGAAAACCGTTGGCTTTAAACCTGCCGGCGGCGTGCGCAGCGCGGAAGATGCGCAACAGTTCCTGGCGATTGCTGATGAACTGTTCGGCGCCGACTGGGCCGATTCCCGTCACTACCGTTTCGGCGCATCCAGCCTGTTGGCTAGCCTGCTGAAAGCCCTGGGTCACGGCGACGGTAAGAGCGCCAGCAGCTACTAATCCCTTGATACGCCGGATGGTGCTGCGCTTATCCGGCCTACGAATGGATGCCTGTAGGCCGGATAAGGCGCTCGCGCCGCCATCCGGCAATTTATACTATTTGGGAGGTTACCGTGTTTCTCGCACAAGAAATTATTCGTAAAAAACGTGATGGTCATGTATTAAGCGATGAAGAAATTCGCTTTTTCATCAACGGTATCCGCGATAATACTATCTCTGAAGGACAGATCGCCGCGCTGGCGATGACCATCTTCTTCCATGATATGTCTATGCCGGAACGTGTCTCGCTGACCATGGCGATGCGGGATTCAGGAACCGTTCTCGACTGGAAAAGCCTTAACCTCAACGGCCCGATCGTCGATAAACACTCGACCGGCGGCGTGGGTGACGTCACCTCGCTGATGCTGGGGCCAATGGTTGCCGCCTGCGGCGGTTACGTACCGATGATCTCCGGGCGTGGTCTCGGCCATACCGGCGGTACGCTTGATAAACTGGAAGCGATCCCGGGTTTTGATATTTTCCCGGACGACGCGCGTTTCCGCGAAATTATTAAAGATGTCGGCGTGGCGATTATCGGGCAGACCAGCTCGCTCGCGCCGGCTGACAAACGTTTCTATGCCACCCGCGATATTACCGCGACGGTGGATTCCATCCCGCTGATTACCGCGTCTATTCTGGCCAAGAAACTGGCGGAAGGTCTGGACGCGCTGGTGATGGACGTTAAAGTCGGCAGCGGCGCCTTTATGCCGACTTATGAGCTTTCAGAAGCGCTTGCCGAAGCGATCGTTGGCGTCTCCAACGGCGCCGGCGTGCGCACGACCGCACTGTTAACGGATATGAACCAGGTGCTGGCCTCCAGCGCGGGTAACGCCGTTGAAGTTCGCGAAGCGGTACAGTTCCTGACCGGCGAATACCGCAACCCGCGCCTGTACGACGTCACCATGGCGCTGTGCGTGGAAATGCTGATTTCCGGCAAGCTGGCGGCGGATGACGCCGAGGCGCGCGCGAAATTGCAGGCGGTGCTGGATAACGGTAAAGCGGCAGAAGTCTTTGGCCGCATGGTGGCGGCGCAGAAGGGGCCGAGCGACTTTGTCGAAAACTATGCGAAATACCTGCCGACGGCAATGCTGAGCAAAGCGGTCTATGCTGAAGGCGCCGGATTTGTCTCTGAAATGGATACCCGCGCGCTGGGGATGGCGGTGGTGTCGATGGGCGGCGGTCGTCGCCAGGCTTCCGATACTATTGACTACAGCGTTGGCTTTACCGATATGGCGCGCCTTGACGATAAAGTTGATGGCGAACGTCCGCTGGCGGTGATTCATGCGAAAGATGAATCGAGCTGGCAGGAAGCGGCTAAAGCCGTGAAAGCGGCAATAAAACTGGACGCCCACGCCCCAGAAATTACACCGACGGTCTATCGCCGTATCACCAAGTAGCGATATACTGATCTGATCGCTTTTTTGCAGCGCATGATGTATGGAGAACAAGATGAAACGTGCATTTATTATGGTGCTGGACTCCTTTGGGATTGGCGCAACGGAAGACGCTGACCGCTTTGGCGATGTTGGCGCCGATACTCTGGGCCACATTGCGGAAGCCTGCGCCAAAGGTGAAGCTGACAATGGTCGTAAAGGCCCGTTGAATTTACCTAACCTGACCCGTCTGGGTCTGGTGAAAGCGCATGAAGGTTCTACCGGTAAAATTGCCGCCGGTATGGACGGTAATGCCGAAGTCGTTGGTGCCTATGCCTGGGCGCATGAACTCTCTTCTGGTAAAGATACGCCGTCTGGCCACTGGGAAATCGCCGGCGTGCCGGTGCTGTTTGACTGGGGCTACTTCAGCGACCACGAGAACAGCTTCCCGCAGGAACTGCTGGATAAACTGGTTAAGCGCGCGAACCTGCCGGGCTACCTCGGCAATTGCCACTCTTCCGGTACCGTGATTCTGGACCAACTGGGTGAAGAGCATATGAAAACCGGGAAACCGATTTTCTATACCTCTGCTGACTCGGTGTTCCAGATCGCCTGTCACGAAGAGACTTTCGGCCTCGACAAGCTGTATGAGCTGTGCGAAATCGCCCGTGAAGAGCTGACCGAAGGCGGCTATAACATTGGCCGCGTGATTGCTCGTCCGTTTGTTGGCGACAAAGCCGGTAACTTCCAGCGTACCGGTAACCGTCACGATCTGGCGGTCGAGCCGCCGGCGCCGACCGTGCTGCAGAAGCTGGTCGACGAGAAAAACGGCCACGTGGTTTCCGTGGGTAAAATCGCCGACATCTACGCCAACTGCGGCATCACTAAGAAAGTGAAAGCCACCGGACTGGACGCGTTGTTCGACGCGACCATCAAAGAGATGAAGGAAGCGGGCGACGAGACTATCGTCTTCACTAACTTCGTCGATTTTGACTCCTCCTGGGGCCACCGTCGCGACGTCGCTGGCTACGCGGCGGGTCTGGAGCTGTTCGACCGTCGTCTGCCGGAGCTGATGGAGCTGGTTGGGGAAGACGACATTCTGATCCTCACCGCCGACCACGGCTGCGACCCGACCTGGACCGGTACCGACCACACCCGCGAACACATTCCGGTGCTGGTGTACGGCCCGAAAGTGAAGCCGGGTTCGTTAGGCCACCGCGAAACTTTCGCCGATATTGGCCAGACGCTGGCGACATACTTTGGTACGTCGCCAATGGAATACGGTAAAAACATGCTGTGATACCCGTTGTCTTTCGCGCTGTAGATGCGTTGACTTCATTCGCTCACCCTGGTCACATAGTTAATCTATGCTCCCGGGGATTCACGAATTCGTCGCCTTCCTACGACGCGAAATCCTTAGGGTATTTGAATACGTTTTGTAGGCCTGATAAGGCGTAGCCGCCATCAGGCCCGAACAATTTATATAAGGATAAAACGATGGCCACCCCACACATTAACGCAGAAATGGGCGATTTTGCTGACGTAGTTTTGATGCCGGGCGACCCGCTGCGCGCGAAGCACATTGCAGAAACCTTCCTCGAAGACGTACGTGAAGTGAACAACGTGCGCGGCATGCTGGGCTTCACCGGTACCTACAAAGGCCGCAAAATCTCCGTGATGGGCCATGGTATGGGGATCCCATCCTGCTCTATCTACACTAAAGAGCTGATCACCGATTTCGGCGTGAAGAAAATCATCCGCGTCGGCTCCTGCGGTGCGGTACGTGAAGATGTCAAACTGCGTGATGTGGTTATCGGCATGGGCGCGTGCACCGACTCTAAAGTCAACCGTCTGCGTTTCAAAGACCACGACTTCGCGGCGATTGCCGATTTCGGCATGGTGCGTAATGCGGTAGACGCGGCGAAGGCGCTGGGCGTTGACGCGCGCGTTGGCAACATCTTCTCCGCTGATCTGTTCTATACGCCGGATCCGTCTATGTTCGACGTGATGGAAAAATACGGCATTCTGGGCGTGGAAATGGAAGCGGCCGGCATTTATGGCGTAGCGGCTGAGTTCGGTGCGAAAGCGCTGACCATCTGCACCGTTTCCGATCATATCCGCACTCACGAGCAGACCACTGCCGCTGAGCGTCAGACCACCTTCAACGATATGATCAAAATCGCGCTGGAATCCGTACTGCTGGGTGATAAAGAGTAAGACCTGTTGTGCCGGGTGGCGGCTTCGCCTGACCCGGCCTACGGTTTCCAGGCCCGCTAAACGCAGCGGGCTTTTTTATTAGCGCACCGCGCCGGCCAGCCACGCCGACAGTTCTTTCAGTTCCGCTTCCTGCTCAGGGAAATCGGCGAGCAGCGCCTCACACTGCTGCTGTAATATTTCCGCCCGATACTGACAACCGACTAACCGTGCCGCCAACGCCTCGAGCGGCGCCGGGTTCAGGCTATCGGTAAAAGCCTGGGCGCGGGTGATATGGCCCTTCTCGACGTCAAAATGCAGCTCGACGCCGCCCCAGCGAAAGCGCTCATCCAGCAGGTGGGAGAAAGCGGGCGCCTGGCCGAAGTTCCACTCCCAGCTGCTCTGGCGGGCGAAGGTCTCGGCAAAATTCGGCAGATCCGGCGTGTTGTCCGGCGAAATGACTTCCGCCTCTACCCGTTCGCCGTAATGGCTGAAAAATGCCTCCTGAATGGCTTCGCAACTCTGCTGATGGGTAATGCCCGGCAGGAGTTCAACCAGGTTCGCTACGCGCCCGCGTACCGAGGTAATGCCCTTGGCCTGCAGCTTTTTTTTGTCCGGATTAAGATAGTTGGCGAGACGGCTTAAGTCGGCGTTTAGCAGCAGGGTGCCATGATGAAAACCGCGGTCCATCGTTTCGCGATAGGCGGATCCGGAAACCTTGCGGTCGCCATTGTCGGTTTTCACGACCAGATCGTTGCGCCCGGAAGCCTCGGCGGTCACGCCAAGCGAATTCAACGCCGCGAGCACGATAGCGGTAGAAACGGTTTTGTCGTATTCCGGTTTGCCCGCCATAAAGGTAAAGCAGGTATTGCCGAGGTCGTGGAATACCGCGCCGCCGCCGCTGCTGCGCCGGGCCAGCCGGACGTGGTCCTCTTCCATGCGCCGGGTATTGCACTCCTTCCACGGGTTCTGCGCGCGGCCAATCACCACGGTGTCGGCGTTGCGCCACAGAAACAGTACCCGTTGGGTGGCCGGCATCTGGCGGAAAATACACTCCTCGACCGCGAGGTTAAACCAGGGGTCGTAGGAATCGGAGAGCAACAGGCGGAGCGTCGGCATAGGATATCCTTTTCTGATTAATCTTTATCTTCGTCCTGGACGGGCTTATTGGCGGTGAGCAGGAAGGGCGACTGCTGCCAGCGGGTACGTTTGCCCTGCAGCAACGTACGGGTCAGCACCACGCCGATGGCCAGCGACAACAGCAGCATCAGGCGTAAGATATTGGTGGTATTATCCACCTGTTTCGCCTCGGTGGCCAACGTGTGGGTATCCAGCGTCAGGCGCAGATAGCCGACCGGACCGTTTTTGCCGAGGATCGGCTCGACGATTTGCTGGTTAAAGTAGCCGCCAGCTTTTTTGCCATCCAGCGCCAGGCGGTCGCGCACATCGACGCTTTCGCCGGAGCGGGCCACCAAATCGCCTTGTTCATCATATACCCCGGCATCGAGCACCCGGCTTTTGTCCGTCAGCTGTTCCAGCAGGCGGGTAATGCGCTTTTCGTCGGGCGTTTCGCTACGCATCAGCGGCGCCAGGTTCAGCGTAACCTGCTGCGCCAGCGTTCGCGCCAGCTCTTCCAACTGCGGATTACGCTGCTTTTGGCTATTCTGACTGAACCACGAGGCGCCCTGCATCAGCGCGACGAGAAGCGCGAGACAGATCAGAACAATGACGGCGCGATGCAGTCGGAATTTCAGTTTTGCTCGTACCATATTCCACCTTTGAAAATTTGCAGCTTAATGTTGCCAGAAGCGCTGGTTACAAGGTAGCCTCATGCGTTATTTTCCTCGCCTGAATGAAGAGATGTGGAGCCGTAATGCCTAACAGTTTGACCTGGTGCGACCTGCCCGAAGATGTTTCCTTGTGGCCTGGGTTGCCGCTTTCCCTGAGCGGCGACGAGGTCATGCCGCTGGATTATCACGCCGGGCGCAGCGGCTGGCTGCTGTATGGTCGCGGTCTCGATAAACGTCGGCTGACGGCGTGGCAGCGCGAGCTCGGCGCGGCGCTGGTCATCGTCTCTTCCTGGGTCGTGGAAGACTATCAGGTGATTCGCCTGGCGGGTTCGCTGACGCAGCGCGCCACGCGCCTGGCCCATGAGGCCGGGCTGGACGTCGCGCCGCTGGGGAAAATCCCGCATCTGCGCACGCCGGGCCTGTTGGTGATGGATATGGACTCCACGGCGATTCAGATCGAATGTATCGATGAAATCGCTAAGCTTGCCGGCACCGGCGAACTGGTCTCGGAAGTGACCGAACGCGCGATGCGCGGCGAGCTCGACTTCACCGCCAGCCTGCGCCAGCGCGTCGCCACTCTGAAAGACGCCGACGCGAACATTCTGCTGCAGGTGCGGGAAGCGCTGCCGCTGATGCCGGGGCTGACCCAACTGGTGCTGAAGCTGGAAACGCTGGGCTGGAAGGTAGCCATCGCCTCCGGCGGCTTTACCTTCTTTGCCGAATATCTGCGCGATAAGCTGCATCTCGACGCGGTATTCGCCAACGAGCTGGAAATTATGGACGGCAAGCTCACCGGCAACGTGATCGGCGACATCGTCGATGCTAAATATAAAGCCAACACTCTGCGTAAACTGGCGGAAAAATATGAAATTCCGTCGGCGCAAACCGTGGCGATTGGCGATGGCGCCAACGATCTGCCGATGATCAAGGCGGCAGGTCTCGGCATTGCCTATCATGCGAAACCAAAAGTCAATGAACAGGCGGAAGTCACCATCCGCCACGCTGACCTGATGGGGGTATTCTGTATTCTCTCCGGCAGCATGAATCAAAAGTAAGAGGTTAACGTGGCGAAAGCTCCAAAACGCGCATTTGTCTGTAATGAATGTGGTGCGGATTATCCGCGCTGGCAGGGGCAGTGCAGCGCCTGCCATGCCTGGAACACCATCACCGAGATGCGCATCGCCGCCTCGCCGCAGGTGGCGAGAAACGAGCGTCTGTCAGGCTACGCCGGGAATGCCGGCGTGTCTAAGGTACAGAAGCTGTCGGAGATAAGTCTGGAGGCGCTGCCGCGTTTTTCCACCGGATTTAAAGAGTTCGACCGCGTACTCGGCGGCGGCGTCGTGCCGGGCAGCGCCATTCTGATCGGCGGTAACCCCGGCGCCGGGAAATCGACGCTGCTGCTGCAAACCCTCTGTAAGCTGGCCGAAGGGATGAAAACGCTGTACGTCACCGGGGAAGAATCCCTGCAGCAGGTAGCGATGCGCGCGCATCGTCTCGGGCTGCCGACGGCGAATCTGAATATGCTCTCGGAGACCAGCATCGAGCAAATTTGCCAGATTGCCGATGAAGAAAAGCCGCAGCTGATGGTCATCGACTCCATCCAGGTGATGCATATGGCTGATGTCCAGTCGTCGCCGGGGAGCGTGGCCCAGGTACGTGAAACTGCGGCCTATTTGACGCGCTTTGCCAAAACTCGCGGCGTGGCGATTGTGATGGTCGGCCACGTCACCAAAGATGGCTCGCTGGCCGGTCCGAAAGTACTGGAACACTGTATTGACTGCTCGGTGCTGCTGGACGGCGATGCCGATTCCCGTTTCCGCACGTTGCGCAGCCATAAAAACCGCTTTGGCGCGGTCAACGAACTTGGCGTCTTTGCGATGACCGAGCAGGGCCTGCGCGAAGTCAGCAACCCCTCCGCTATCTTCCTCAGCCGCGGCGATGAAGTCACCTCCGGCAGCTCGGTCATGGTGGTATGGGAAGGCACCCGCCCGCTGCTGGTTGAGATTCAGGCGCTGGTCGATCACTCGATGATGTCTAATCCGCGTCGCGTAGCGGTAGGCCTGGAACAGAACCGTCTGGCGATCCTTCTGGCGGTGCTGCACCGTCATGGCGGCCTGCAGATGGCCGATCAGGACGTCTTCGTCAACGTGGTTGGCGGGGTCAAAGTCACTGAAACCAGCGCCGACCTGGCGCTGCTGCTGGCGATGGTCTCGAGCCTGCGCGATCGTCCGTTGCCGCAGGATCTGGTGGTTTTTGGCGAAGTCGGATTAGCCGGTGAAATTCGCCCGGTGCCAAGCGGCCAGGAGCGCATTTCCGAGGCGGCGAAACATGGGTTCCGTCGCGCCATCGTACCAGCGGCCAATGTGCCCAAAAAAGCGCCGGAAGGGATGCAAATCTTTGGCGTGAAAAAACTGGCCGATGCGCTGAGCGTTTTTGACGACTTATAATGATACCCGTCATACTTTAGGGTATGACGGGTAGCAAACCCGAGTTTGCAGGAGGCACGCATAAACTATGTCGTCATTCGACTATCTGAAAAACGCCATTAAGCAAAAGGGTTGTACGCTGCAGCAGGTGGCGGAAGCCAGCGGGATGACCAAAGGTTATCTCAGTCAGCTATTAAACGCGAAAATCAAAAGCCCGAGCGCCCAGAAACTCGAAGCGTTACACCGCTTTCTCGGCCTTGAATTCCCGCGCAAACAAAAAAGCGTCGGGGTGGTTTTTGGTAAATTTTATCCGCTGCATACCGGGCATATTTACCTGATTCAGCGCGCCTGTAGCCAAGTCGATGAGCTTCATATCATCATGGGCTATGACGACACTCGTGACCGCGAGCTGTTCGAGGAGAGTGCCATGTCGCAACAGCCGACGGTTCCCGATCGTCTGCGCTGGCTGCTGCAAACCTTTAAATATCAAAAAAACATTCGCATCCATGCCTTCAATGAAGAGGGGATGGAGCCGTACCCGCACGGCTGGGATGTCTGGAGCCGTGGGATCCGCGCCTTCATGAGTGAAAAGGGAATCGAGCCAAACTGGATTTATACCTCAGAAGAGGCCGATGCGCCGCAGTATCTGGAGCATCTGGGGATCGAAACCGTGCTTATCGATCCGAAGCGAACCTTCATGAGTATCAGCGGCGGCCAGATCCGCGAAAACCCGTTCCGCTATTGGGAATATATTCCGACTGAGGTAAAGCCGTTCTTTGTGCGTACGGTGGCGATCCTCGGCGGCGAGTCGAGCGGTAAATCGACGCTGGTGAATAAGCTCGCCAATATCTTCAATACTACCAGCGCCTGGGAGTATGGCCGCGATTACGTCTTCTCACACCTCGGCGGCGATGAAATGGCGTTGCAGTATTCCGATTACGATAAAATCGCGCTGGGGCACGCACAGTACATTGATTTCGCGGTGAAATACGCCAATAAGGTGGCGTTTATCGATACCGACTTCGTCAGCACTCAGGCCTTCTGCCTGAAGTACGAAGGCCGCGAACATCCGTTCGTGCAGGCGTTAATCGATGAATATCGCTTTGATCTGGTGATCCTGCTGGAAAACAACACGCCGTGGGTGGCCGATGGGTTGCGTAGCCTCGGCAGTTCGGTAGATCGCAAAGAGTTTCAGACGCTGCTGGTGTCGCTGCTGAAAGAAAACGACATCGAATTTGTCCACGTGGAAGAGTCGGACTACGACGCCCGGTTCCTGCGCTGCGTTGAGCTGGTGAAGCAGTTGATGGGCGAGCAGGGGTAGGCTTTTTGCCGGATGGCGGCGTGAACGCCTTATCCGGCCTACAAGTGCTACACGCCTGGTAGGCCGGATAAGCGTAGCGCCATCCGGCACTTACAGATTACTTGGCAATGCGTTTGTACTTGATACGCTTCGGCTCCAGCGCATCGGCGCCGAGGGTGCGTTTCTTGTACTCTTCGTACTCGGTAAAGTTACCTTCGAAGAACTCAACTTTACCTTCATCCTGGTAATCCAGAATGTGGGTCGCGATACGGTCAAGGAACCAGCGGTCGTGCGAGATAACCATGGCGCAACCCGGGAACTCCAGCAGGGCGTTTTCCAGCGCGCGCAGGGTTTCGATATCCAGGTCGTTGGTTGGTTCATCGAGCAGCAGGACGTTACCGCCGACCTGCAACAGCTTCGCCAGGTGCAGACGACCACGCTCACCGCCGGACAGTTCGCCAACGCGTTTGCCCTGGTCGACGCCTTTGAAGTTAAAGCGGCCAACGTAGGCGCGGCTCGGCATCTCGGTGTTGCCGATCTTCATGATATCCAGGCCGCCGGACACTTCTTCCCAAACGGTTTTGCTGTTGTCCATCGCGTCGCGGAACTGATCGACGGAAGCCAGTTTAACGGTTTCACCCAGCGTGATGGTGCCGGAATCAGGCTGTTCCTGGCCGGACATCATGCGGAACAGGGTGGATTTACCCGCGCCGTTCGGACCGATGATACCGACGATAGCGCCTTTCGGTACGGAGAAGCTCAGATCGTCAATCAGTACGCGGTCGCCGTAAGATTTGCGCAGATTGCTGACTTCCAGAACTTTATCGCCCAGACGCGCTCCTGGCGGAATGAACAGTTCGTTGGTCTCGTTACGTTTCTGGTATTCGACGTTGTTAAGCTCTTCAAAGCGCGCCAGACGGGCTTTACCCTTAGACTGACGGCCTTTCGCGCCCTGGCGAACCCACTCGAGTTCTTTCTCGATAGATTTGCGGCGTGCAGCTTCCTGAGAAGCTTCCTGCGCCAGACGCTGATCTTTCTGCTCCAGCCAGGAGGAGTAGTTGCCTTCCCACGGAATACCTTCGCCGCGGTCAAGTTCGAGGATCCAACCGGCGACGTTATCGAGGAAGTAACGGTCGTGGGTAATCGCTACCACGGTGCCTTCGAAATCGTGCAGGAAGCGTTCCAGCCAGGCGACGGATTCGGCGTCGAGGTGGTTAGTCGGTTCGTCGAGCAGCAGCATGTCTGGTTTTTCCAGCAGCAGACGGCACAGCGCGACGCGGCGGCGTTCACCACCGGAAAGATTGGCGATTTTCGCATCCCAGTCCGGCAGGCGCAGGGCATCAGCCGCACGCTCCAGCTGTACGTTCAGGTTATGGCCGTCGTGCGCCTGGATGATCTCTTCGAACTTGCCCTGTTGCGCGGCAAGCTTATCGAAGTCGGCATCCGGCTCGGCGTATTTGGCATAAACTTCGTCCAGGCCTTTCAGCGCGTTAACCACTTCGGCGACCGCTTCTTCAACGGATTCGCGCACGGTGTGCTCCGGATTCAGCTGCGGCTCCTGCGGCAGATAGCCGATTTTGATGCCGGGCTGCGGGCGCGCTTCACCTTCGATCTCGGTGTCGATACCGGCCATGATGCGCAGCAGGGTAGATTTACCGGCGCCGTTCAGACCGAGAACACCGATTTTCGCGCCAGGGAAGAAACTGAGGGAGATATTTTTCAAAATATGACGTTTCGGCGGAACCACTTTGCCGACACGATGCATGGTATAAACGAATTGAGCCACGTTGGACTTCGCCTCTTTCTATTCTGATAGATAGTTCAAAGGCGAAGTGTAGCCTTTTTCGCGCGGTAATCCCAGCGAGGCGACAGGATTCACAGAAGCGTAAAAAAATGTTCAGGACATGGCATGTTTTCAGTTGTCTGATTAGCATAACTAAGCAATACCTGAATTTTTTGAAGCGGCACGATGCCGCGGTGATGCACCAAACTAGAGGAAGAGCTTGTGGAAAAAGCCAAAACTACGGCATGGCGTCTTCTGGCTGCCGGCGTGAGTCTGCTGACGCTAAGCCAGCTGGCGCATGCGGATTCACTGGATGAACAGCGCAGCCGCTATGCTCAAATTAAACAGGCGTGGGACAACCGCCAGATGGATGTCGTCAACCAGTTGATGCCCACGCTCAGCAGCTATCCGCTGTATCCCTACCTGCAATATCGACAAATTACCGATGACCTGATGAACCAGCCGCCGCTGGTGGTCACTAATTTCATTGCGGCGAACCCGACCCTACCGGCGGCGCGTTCGCTGAAATCACGCTTTGTTAATGAGCTGGCGCGGCGCACCGACTGGCGCGGCTTACTGGCGTTCAGCCCGGATAAACCGGCGACAACCGAAGCGCAGTGTAACTACTACTACGCCAAACTCAGCGTCGGCCAATCGCAGGAAGCCTGGAGCGGGGCGAAAGAGCTGTGGCTAACCGGCAAGAGCCAGCCAAATGCCTGCGATCCGCTGTTCAGCGCGTGGCGCGATTCCGGGCAGCAGGATCCGCTGGCCTATCTCGAACGAATTCGTCTGGCGATGAAGGCGGGCAATACCAGTCTGGTCCGCGTGCTTGCTCAACAGATGCCGTCAAACTATCAGAGCATCGCTTCGGCGGTGGTGGCGTTAGCCAACGATCCCAATAGCGTGATGACCTTTGCCCGCACCACCGGGGCCACTGACTTTACCCGCCAGATGGCGGCGGTCGCTTTTGCCAGCGTCGCGCGTCAGGATGTAGAAAACGCTCGTCTGATGATCCCGTCGCTGGTGCAGGCGCAGCAGTTGAATGAGGATCAAACCCAGGAGCTGCGCGATATTGTCGCCTGGCGCCTGATGGGCACCGATGTGACCGAAGCGCAGGCGGAGTGGCGCGATGACGCCATCATGCGTTCGCAATCAACCTCGCTGGTGGAACGCCGGGTACGTATGGCGCTCGGCAACGGCGATCGTCATGGGCTGAACACCTGGCTGGCGCGTCTGCCGATGGAGGCGAAAGAAAAAGACGAGTGGCGCTACTGGCAGGCGGATCTGCTGCTGGAGCGCGGGCGCGATGACGAAGCGAAGACGATCCTGCATTCGCTGATGCAGCAGCGCGGCTTCTATCCGATGGTTGCCGCTCAACGTCTGGGCGAAGAGTACACCTTCCGCATTGATAAAGCCTCCGGCACTATTGACCCGGCGCTGGCCTCTGGCCCGGAGATGGCGCGCGTTCGCGAGCTGATGTACTGGAACATGGACAACACCGCGCGCAGCGAATGGGCGAACCTGGTGAGCAGCCGGACCAAATCGCAGCAGGCGCAGCTGGCGCGTTACGCGTTTGATCAACACTGGTGGGATCTCAGCGTGCAGGCGACGATCGCGGGTAAATTGTGGGATCAACTGGAAGAGCGCTTCCCGCTGGCGTACAACGATCTGTTCGCACGTTACATTAGCGGCAAAGATATTCCGCAGAGCTACGCGATGGCGATTGCGCGTCAGGAAAGCGCCTGGAACCCGAAAGTGCGTTCACCGGTCGGCGCCAGCGGCTTGATGCAGATTATGCCGGGCACGGCGACGCATACCGTCAGCATGTTCAGCATTCCTGGTTATAGCGGCCCGTCTCAGCTGCTGGATCCGGAAACCAATATCAACATTGGTACCAGCTACCTGCAGTACGTCTACCAGCAGTTCGGCAATAACCGCATTTACGCTTCCGCCGCCTATAACGCCGGGCCAGGACGCGTACGCACCTGGCAGGGCAATAGCGCCGGGCGCATCGATGCGGTGGCATTTGTCGAGAGTATTCCGTTCTCGGAAACCCGCGGGTACGTAAAAAACGTCCTCTCTTACGATGCCTATTACCGCTACTTTATGGGCAAGCAGGATAACTTGCTGAGCGACGCCGAATGGCAACAGCGTTACTGATCGTCCGTAAGTATGTTATTCTTTGTACTCGTTGATGAGTACATTCGACGGGCAGCCTGGCTGCCCGTCTCAACATGGCGACGTAACATGACCCAACAATCTCCCTATTCAGCGGCAGTGGCCGAACAACGTCATCAGGAGTGGCTGCGCTTTGTGGCGCTACTGCAGCAGGCCTACGCCGAAGATCTTCACCTGCCGTTACTGCAGCTGATGCTGACGCCCGACGAGCGCGAAGCGCTGGGCACCCGGGTGCGTATTATTGAAGAGCTGCTGCGCGGCGAGATGAGCCAGCGCGAGCTGAAAAACGAACTCGGCGCCGGTATTGCCACGATTACTCGCGGCTCAAATAGCCTGAAATCGGCACCGGTAGAGCTACGCCAGTGGCTGGAACAGACGCTGCTTAACGATAAATAGCGTTATGGAATGGGCTGAGCGCCAGTACTACCGCCTGATGGTAGACGCTGCTGCGCGTCAGCTTACCCGCGGTAAAGACGCCGATAGCGCCCTCTTTGCGGCCTATCTGGTCGATCCCGGTATGTTGCGACATGACCGGCCCCAGCGCTTCTCCGGCGCGAACCTGCGCAAGGATCGCCTCCGGCAGCGGCAGGGTTGCCGAGCGCGCTTCGCCACGCTGCTGCCGGCTCTCAATCACTACCCAACTGAAGGTGCTGCCTTCGTCGATCCCGGCTTCGATCGCTACCCAAAAATCGGCTTCCGGCTGTGCGATCCGGGCATTAGCGACACGATTTCGTGCGCCAGCCCGCGTTTCCTCGCTGCCGAAGGGTTGTTCCGGCACGCCGCTCTCGACGGCGACGGACTCAATATGGCAGGATCCTTCGCCGAAGATCTCGTTAAAAGCCTGCAGAATTGCCTGAATTTTGGCGGGATTAGTGGTAGCTGAGACAACATGGTGCATAATCAAAACAACTCAGAATTAATTAACGTCATCGCAGTATACTCTAAATCACTCTGGCGGCAGCCGATCGCGCTGCTCGTTGAATGATGAAGGGTTCAGAACGGAAAATAAGCATGTTACAGGTATACCTTGTTCGCCACGGTGAAACGCAGTGGAACGCCGAGCGACGTATTCAAGGCCAGTCCGATAGTCCGCTGACCGCTCACGGTGAGCGCCAGGCATGGCAGGTTGGCGAGCGCGCCAGAACGCTGGGGATTACCCATATTATCGCCAGCGACCTCGGCCGTACCCGCCGCACGGCAGAAATTATCGCCGAAGCCTGCGGTTGCGGCGTGGTCACCGATTCACGCCTGCGCGAACTGGATATGGGGGTGCTGGAGAAGCGACATATCGACTCGCTTAGCGAAGAAGAGGAGGGCTGGCGCCGTCAGCTGGTCAACGGTACGCCGGATGGCCGCATTCCGCAGGGCGAATCCATGCAGGAGCTGAGCGAGCGTATGCGCGCGGCGCTATCGTCTTGTCTGGAGTTACCGCCAGGGAGCCGGCCGCTGCTGGTGAGTCATGGGATGGCGCTCGGCTGTCTGGTGAGCACGATCCTCGGACTGCCTGCTTATGCGGAGCGTCGTTTGCGCCTGCGCAACTGTTCGATTTCACGTGTTGATTACCAGCAGAGCCCGTGGCTGGCGTCAGGATGGGTGGTGGAGACTGCGGGGGACGTTTCGCATCTCGATGCCCCCGCGATGGACGAACTGCAGCGTTAGCGACGAATCGGAATCAGGTACTCGCAGCGCAGCTGAATTGGCGTGGCCTGGTTCCGGTTATCATCTTCCGGATAGAAGCGTTCAATATCCAGGCCCTTACGGCGGGTGAGGTTGAGCATCGGCATACAGGTGCCGTACACCGTCAGGATAAACTCCTGCAGCCCGGTACCTAACCCTTCGTAGGTGAACATCACATACTCGCCGCCTTCCAGAATCACCGGATGGGAATTATGCAGGTGGCCGTTCGCCAGCTCTGGCGTCAGCGCGGTGGTGTAGAACACCTCCTGCTCGTCATCTTTTTCCAGGCTTGGACGCGGTTCATGCAGGCCGTACAGCGTCGGCGGAATGCTGGGCGCGTTGCCGAGGAATTCGCGCCAGAACTGAACGCGCATCTGGTTACGGAATTCAGAAATCTCTTCCAGCTTACAGGTATAGCTTTGGGTCACGCCGACCAGTTGCGTGGTGCTCAGGGTCACGAATTCATGCTTCGGCATGGTAAATTCACCGAGGCGCAGCGGCGGACGCATCCCAAACGAGCTCCAGTCCGCAGAACGGCGATAGAGCGCGGGGGTCAGGTTAAACTGTTTTTTAAAGGCGCGGGTAAACGTCTGCTGAGAATCGAAGCGGTACTGTAGCGCGATGTCGAGGATCGGACGTGCGGTCAGGCGTAGCGCAACGGCGGATTTTGACAGGCGACGTGCGCGAATATAGGCACCGATAGCTTGACCCGTGACGTCTTTAAACATACGTTGCAAATGCCACTTGGAATAACCTGCCTTCGCCGCCACATTATCCAACGAGAGGGGCTGATCCAGGTGACCTTCCAGCCAGCTCAGGAGATCGCGAATAATCCCAGCTTGATCCATAAAATGTCCCCATCCTTTAAACTCAGGTACCTATATTAAGGTAGCGGATAATAGCATTTTTTGATGTTTTAGCATTCAGTGTTTTTTTTGCTTTTAAATGCGATTATCTGGTGGATATCGTTAGTAATTTTGTAAAGCTGTGATCTTTAAACCTTTTCCACAGCGTTTGTGATTATCACGCAGCGGAATTTTAAGAAATGGTAACAATATGAAATACAAGAAGTTAGTAGCAGGGTTGTTCTTACTGGCGGCGGGCCAACTGGCGCACGCCGAGCAAATTGGCTCCGTCGATACGGTATTTAAATGGCTGGGGCCGGATCACAAAATCGTAGTCGAAGCCTTCGACGATCCCGATGTACAGAACGTCACCTGCTATATCAGCCGGGCGAAAACCGGCGGTATTAAAGGCGGGTTGGGACTGGCGGAAGATACCTCAGACGCCGCTATCTCCTGTCAGCAGGTCGGGCCGATTGAGCTGACGGACAAGATCAAAAACGGCAAAAGTCAGGGCGATGTCGTGTTCCAGAAACGTACCTCGCTGGTGTTCAAAAAACTGCAGGTCGTTCGCTTCTTTGACGCTAAACGTAATGCGCTGGTGTATCTGACCTATTCGGATAAAGTGGTCGACGGCTCGCCGAAGAATGCCATCAGCGCCGTGCCAATCATGCCCTGGAATAAATAAACGGGAGTCGCAATGCAACAGCCACGGATTTGGTTAGTTGAGGATGAACAGAGTATCGCCGATACCCTTGTTTACATGCTGCAGCAGGAAGGATTCGACGTGACCGTTTTCGGGCGCGGGTTGCCCGCGCTTGATGCGGCGCTGCATCAGATCCCGGATTTAGCGATCCTCGACGTTGGTTTGCCCGATATTAGCGGCTTTGAACTATGCCGACGACTGCTGGCGCGCCATCCGGCATTGCCGCTATTGTTTCTGACCGCACGCAGCGAAGAGGTTGATAAGCTGCTGGGACTGGAAATTGGCGCTGATGACTACATCGCCAAACCATTTTCGCCGCGCGAAGTTTGCGCGCGGGTACGTACCGTTCTGCGTCGGCTACAGAAATTTTCAGCTCCTTCGCCGGTGGTGCGCGTTGGCGAGTTCCTGCTGGATGAGCAGGCGATGGCGATAAGCTGGTTTGGCTAACCGTTGAATCTGACGCGTTACGAATTCCTGCTGCTGAAAACCCTAATCAACGCCCCCGGTCGCGTATTCTCCCGCCAGCAGCTGATGGAACTGGTATGGAGCGATGCCTACGAGAGTATCGATCGCACCGTCGATACCCATATCAAGACCCTGCGCGCCAAGCTGCGGGCGGTGAATCCGAATGTTAACCCTATTAATACGCATCGCGGTTTGGGCTATAGCCTGGGAGGCTGTTGATGCGTATCGGGATGCGCCTGCTGCTGGGTTATTTTTTGATTGTCGCCATTGCCGCGTGGTTTGTGCTCTCAATATTTGTGCAGGAAGTCAAACCGGGCGTGCGTCGGGCAACGGAAGGCACGCTTAACGATACTGCAACGCTACTGGCGGCGCTGGCTCGTGATGACCTGCTTTCGGCAAACCCGCAGCAAGGGCGGTTGGCGCAGGCGTTTCAGTCGCTTAATCAGCAGCCCATCAACGCCAATATCAGCGGTATCAGGAAAATGCGCAATGAGTATCGCGTCTATCTGACGGATGCTCAGGGAAAGGTGGTGTTTGACTCCAGCGGGCAGGCGGTGGGCCAGGATTATTCGCGCTGGAACGACGTCTGGCTGACCCTACGCGGCCAGTACGGCGCGCGCAGCACGCGCAGCGATCCTGATGATGATAATAGCTCAGTCATGTACATTGCCGCACCGGTAATGGATAACGGCCGTATCATCGGCGTGGTGAGCGTCGGCAAACCTAATCTGGCCATGACGCCGGTGATTAAACGCAGCGAGCGGCGGATCCTGTGGGCTGGCGGCGCGTTGTTGGGGATCGCTTTACTGATCGGCGGTGGGATCGTCTGGTGGATTAACTTCTCAATTGGCAAACTGGTGCGTTACGCCGATTCGGTGACCGCCGAGCGTCCGCTACCTCTACCGAACGTCGGTAGTCGCGAGCTAAGCAAGCTGGCGCAGGCGCTGGAGAGCATGCGCGTGAAGCTTGAAGGCAAAAACGCGATTGAAAACTATGTCTACGATCTTACGCATGAACTCAAAAGCCCTCTGGCGGCCATTCGCGGCGCGGCGGAGATCCTGCGCGAGGGGCCGCCGCCCGAGATCGCCGCGCGTTTCACCGCCAATATTCTTGCGCAGAATACGCGCATGCAACTGCTGGTGGAAAAACTGCTGCAGCAGGCGCGGCTGGAAAATCGTCTGGAGATAACGCCGCAGTTGGTTTCGGTTGATGCGCTTTTCCAACGTCTGGCTGAAGACTGCGACATTGCGCTGACGGCGAAGGCCATCACCTTACGCTGGCAGGAGAGCGGGGTAACGGTGAATGGCGATAGCGAACTACTGGGGCAGGCGCTGGGCAATCTTATCGACAATGCGATTGACTTTACCCCCCGCGGCGGCGAAATTTCCCTGGCGGTAGAGATGCGTAATGAAGAGGCGTGGTTGAGCGTCACGGATAACGGTAGCGGAATTCCTGATTTTGCGCTGGAGCGCATCTTTGAACGCTTTTACTCGCTGCCGCGTGATGACGGCCATAAAAGCAGTGGTCTTGGCCTGGCGTTCGTTCGTGAAGTCGCGCGTCTACATCAGGGCGATATTAGTTTGCACAATCGCCCCGAAGGCGGCGTGGTCGCGACGCTACATCTTCACCGTCCCTTCACATAGCTTCAAACACACTGCACATAGCCCCCTTACAGTGAGCCCATCACGATTGGGAGAAGGCTATGATGAAATCACCGTTGTTCTGGAAAATTAGTACGTTGTTGGGCTGTATTTTGCTGTTGTCCGTGCCGCTGATGATGGTCAGAGCGCTTATTGTCGAGCGGGCGGACTATCGTAGCGATGTTGTGGATGCGATAGAGCACAGCACCAGCGGTTCACAAAAGCTGGCCGGGCCGCTGATCGCCATCCCGGTAACCGAGACGCTGACCCGAATGGAGAACCAAAAAGAGGTCGAATATCAGCGTAGCTGGATCTACTACTGGCTACCGGAATCGCTGGCGGTCAGCGGCGCGCAAAATGTGGAGTCGAGAAAAGTCGGCATTTACAGTGGGCAGGTCTGGCATAACACCCTGCAAATTAAGGCGCAGTATGATCCTACGCGGCTGACGGAGCTGAAAAAAGCGAATACCACGTTAGGAAAGCCGTTTTTAGTTCTCAGCGTGAGCGATGCCCGCGGCATAGGCGCCATCAACGCGCCAGTCATTAACGGTACGGCACTGGTCGTTGAACCGGGGCTGGGATTGAACGGCGGCGGTATGGGCATTCATATGCCGATGCCGGCATTAACCGCAGACAACAAACCGCTGGAGATTGCTTTTACCCTCGATCTTAATGGTACCGGCGACTTCTCCGTCGTACCGTTGGGCCGCAACAGCGAGCTGCGGCTAACCAGTAACTGGCCGCATCCGGGATTCCTGGGCAACTTCCTGCCTACAAAGCGTGAAGTGAGCGCCTCGGGTTATAGCGCGCACTGGCAAAGCAGCTGGTTCGCCAACAATATGGGCAGCTATTTCAACGATGATACCGATATTGAATGGCCGCGTTTACCCGCCTTCAGCGTGGACGTGATGTCGCAGGCCGATCAATATCAGCTCACCGATCGGGCGACTAAATACGCCATCCTGTTAATCGCGTTAACTTTTATGGCCTTCTTCGTTTTCGAGAGCCTGACGCATCGCCGTCTGCATCCAATGCAGTATCTGCTGGTGGGGTTATCGCTGGTGATGTTCTACCTGGTGTTGCTGGCGCTCTCGGAACATGTTGGGTTTACGCCTGCCTGGGTCGTTGCCAGCCTGATTGGCGCGGTGATAAACGGCGTTTATTTACAGGCGGTACTGAAAGGGTGGCGTAATAGTCTGTTATTTGTTGCAGCGCTACTGCTGCTGGATGGCGTGATGTGGTTACTGTTGCGTTCTGAGGATAGCGCGTTGCTGCTTGGCACCGGAGTGCTACTGCTGGCGCTGTGCGCGTTGATGTTCCTGACCCGCCGCGTGGACTGGTACGCCTTGTCACTACCGCAAAGCAATCCGGAAAAACCGCAAAGTAAGGATGACGACACGTTACGTATCTGGAAGTAAAAGAGACATAAAAAAACAGCGCCAGAAGGCGCTGTTTTTGCATTATAGCTGCGGCATAACCGAAGTTATTCCTGCAGATCGCCACAGAAGCGGTAACCTTCACCGTGAATAGTGGCGATGATTTCCGGGGTATCCGGCGTGGATTCGAAATGCTTACGAATGCGACGAATGGTCACGTCCACGGTACGGTCATGCGGCTTCAGCTCGCGACCGGTCATTTTCTTCAGCAGCTCTGCGCGCGACTGGATTTTGCCCGGGTTTTCGCAGAAGTGCAGCATCGCGCGGAATTCACTGCGCGGCAGCTTATACTGCTCGCCGTTTGGGCTCACCAACGAACGGCTGTTGATATCCAGTTCCCAACCGTTGAACTTGTAGCTCTCAACGCTGCGACGCTCTTCGCTCACGGTACCGAGGTTCATGGTACGGGAGAGCAGGTTACGCGCGCGGATAGTCAGTTCACGCGGGTTAAACGGTTTAGTGATATAGTCATCGGCGCCGATTTCGAGGCCAAGAATTTTATCAACTTCGTTGTCGCGGCCGGTAAGGAACATCAGCGCGACGTCAGCCTGCTCACGCAGTTCACGCGCCAGCAGAAGACCATTTTTACCTGGCAGGTTGATATCCATGATCACCAGGTTGATATCATTTTCAGACAGGATCTGATGCATTTCCGCGCCATCGGTCGCTTCGAATACATCATAACCTTCTGCTTCGAAAATACTTTTTAACGTGTTGCGTGTTACCAACTCGTCTTCAACGATAAGAATGTGCGGGGTCTGCATGTTTGCTACCTAAATTGCCAACTAAATCGAAACAGGAAGTACCAAAGTCCCTGACCTGCCTGGTACATGCCACAAATTAACATGTCCGGCGTAACATGACTAAAGTACGTAATTGCGTTCTTGATGCACTTTCCATCAACGTCAACAACATCATTAGCTTGGTCGTGGGTACTTTCCCTCTGGACCCGACGGTGTCAAAAACGGCTGTCATCCTAACCATTTTAACAGCAACATAACAGGCTAAGAGAGGCCGAACACCCAATAAAACTACGCTTCGTTGACATATATCAAGTTCAATTGTAGCACGTTAACAGTCTTGTGAAATCATTGCATCGATTTGCGACTTATCGTCACATTTCTTACACAGCTCAATTAGTTGCAACTATGAATTAATAAATGCAGTGAATCCTAAGCCTGTGGGCAAATGAAAACTGAAATATCATTGCCAAACATATGGATAAATGCGTTCTGTTAACATACTCCGTATTGGTGTCCAATGTGAACAGTTTAGTTTTTTTTAAGAGTAAGAAAGCCCATTTTTAGTGATTTTTGTTGCAAATTTGTAAATTTTCGCCGCGTAAAATGGGGGAGACCGCAGAGTCGCGCTGCGTAAGAGGATAAAGAGAAGCACAATGCGTTTATCAATTATTTTGGTGGCGCCCGCCAGGGCGGAGAACGTGGGCGCGGCGGCGCGAGCGATGAAAACCATGGGATTCAGCGAATTGCGGATTGTCGATAGCGAAGCGCATCAGCAGCCCGCCGCGCGCTGGGTGGCGCATGGTTCGGGAGATATTTTAGATAATATAAAAACCTACCCGACGCTTGAGCAGGCCCTGCACGATGTCGACTTTACCGTCGCCACTACCGCCCGCAGTCGCGCGCGTTTTCACTACTACGCCACGCCGCAGCAGTTGCTACCGCTGCTGGAAGAAAAAGCACAATGGATGAAACATACGGCGCTGGTCTTTGGCCGTGAAGATTCCGGATTAACTAACGATGAACTGGCGCTGGCCGATGTGCTTACCGGCGTGCCGATGGTCGCCGATTATCCCTCCTTGAATCTTGGGCAATCGGTGATGGTGTATTGCTATCAGCTGAGCTCACTGCAGCAGCAGACTGCGGTTCAGCAGCCTGAAACCGACGAAAAACAATTGCAGGCGCTTCGTCAGCGGGCGCTTTCACTACTTGGACGGTTGGGGGTCGATGACGACATGAAACTGGCCGACTGGCTACAACAGCGAATCGGGCTGTTACAGCAGCGCGACACCGCCATGCTGCATCGTTTGTTGCATGATATTGAAAAAAGTCTCCCGGAATAAAATACCGTAATAAGTTTTTTTTATAGTTTTGTGTACTGATTGCAATAGCAACAGTCTGGTAATGCGGCGGAAATATCGGGGTGCTGTGGCGGAATGATGGTGTTGGTTGAAAAGTCGCCAATTTAGAAATTCGTTGACTTAAGCAGGCAGATACTTTAACCAATATAGGCAGGACACAAGACAGATAAAAATACAGAGTACACAACATCCATGAATCGCATCGGCATGATTACCACCATTATCACCACCACCATTACCACAGGTAACGGTGCGGGCTGACGCGTACAGGAAACAACAGAAAAAAGCCCGCACCTGAACAGTGCGGGCTTTTTTTTTGACAAGAGATCAAGGGGTAAGAACCATGCGAGTGTTGAAGTTCGGCGGTACATCAGTGGCAAATGCAGAACGCTTTCTGCGAGTTGCCGATATTCTGGAGAGCAATGCCAGGCAGGGGCAGGTTGCGACCGTGCTGTCTGCCCCGGCGAAAATTACTAACCATCTGGTCGCGATGATTGAAAAAACTATCAGCGGCCAGGACGCTCTGACCAATATCGCCGACGCCGAACGCATCTTTGCCGACCTGCTGCAGGGACTGGCCGACATGCAGCCAGGCTTCCCGCTCGCACAGCTGAAAACCTTCGTTGATCAGGAATTTGCGCAGATTAAACACGTCCTGCACGGTATCAGTCTGCTGGGCCAGTGCCCGGACGGCGTTAACGCCTCGTTGATCTGTCGCGGTGAAAAGCTCTCTATCGCTATCATGGCGGCGTTGCTGGAAGCGCGCGGTCATAAAGTCAGCGTGATTAACCCGGTCGAAAAACTGCTGGCCGTCGGCCACTACCTTGAATCCACTGTCGATATTACTGAATCCACTCGCCGTATCGCCGCCAGCCAAATCCCGGCAGACCACATGGTGCTGATGGCCGGTTTTACCGCCGGCAATGAAAAGGGTGAACTGGTGGTGCTGGGGCGTAATGGCTCTGACTATTCCGCAGCCGTGCTGGCCGCCTGTATGCGCGCTGACTGCTGCGAAATCTGGACCGACGTCGATGGCGTTTATACCTGCGATCCGCGTCAGGTACCGGATGCGCGCCTGTTGAAATCCATGTCTTATCAGGAAGCGATGGAGCTTTCCTATTTTGGCGCTAAGGTGCTGCACCCGCGCACCATCGCGCCCATCGCCCAGTTCCAGATCCCATGCCTGATTAAAAATACCGGTAATCCGCAGGCGCCGGGAACGCTTATCGGCGCCAGCCTTGATGAAGACGGCCTGCCGGTAAAAGGGATCTCGAATCTCAACAATATGGCGATGTTCAACGTTTCCGGGCCAGGAATGAAGGGCATGGTTGGCATGGCGGCGCGCGTCTTTGCCACCATGTCCCGCGCCGGTATCTCTGTGGTGCTGATTACCCAATCCTCTTCGGAATACAGCATCAGCTTCTGCGTGCCGCAAAGCGACTGCGCTCGCGCGAAGCGGGTGATGGAAGATGAATTTTATCTCGAATTGAAAGAAGGTCTGCTGGAGCCGTTGTCAATCATGGAGCGGCTGGCGATCATCTCCGTCGTGGGGGATGGGATGCGTACGCTGCGCGGTATCTCGGCGAAATTCTTCGCCGCGCTGGCGCGCGCCAATATTAATATCGTGGCGATTGCCCAGGGCTCTTCCGAGCGCTCAATTTCGGTGGTCGTCAGCAATGACGATGCGACCACTGGCGTGCGCGTGACGCATCAGATGCTGTTTAACACCGACCAGGTCATCGAAGTCTTTGTGATTGGCGTCGGCGGCGTCGGCGGCGCGTTAATCGAACAGATTAAACGCCAGCAGAGCTGGTTGAAGGGCAAGCATATCGATCTGCGCGTATGCGGCGTCGCCAATTCGCAGGCGCTGCTGACCAACGTCCATGGTTTGAATCTGGAAAACTGGCGTGGCGAACTCGCGGAAGCGAAAGAACCCTTTAATCTGGGCCGTTTAATCCGCCTGGTGAAGGAGTATCACCTGCTGAACCCGGTTATCGTTGACTGTACCTCCAGCCAGGCGGTAGCCGACCAGTACGCTGACTTCCTGCGTGAAGGTTTCCATGTGGTGACGCCGAATAAAAAGGCCAACACCTCTTCACTGGATTACTATCACCAGTTACGCCACGCCGCCAGCAGCTCGCGGCGTAAATTCCTCTACGACACCAACGTCGGCGCGGGTCTTCCGGTCATTGAAAACCTGCAGAACCTGCTGAATGCCGGCGATGAACTGCTGCACTTCTCCGGGATCCTGTCTGGCTCGCTTTCATTCATTTTTGGTAAGCTGGATGAGGGGATGAGCCTCTCCGAAGCCACTAAACTGGCGCGTGAGATGGGCTATACCGAACCAGATCCGCGCGACGATCTTTCCGGCGTGGATGTGGCGCGCAAGCTGCTGATCCTTGCCCGCGAAACCGGGCGCGAGCTGGAGCTCTCGGATATTATCGTTGAGCCTGCGCTGCCTGCCGATTTTGATGCCAGCGGCGATGTTGATAGCTTTATGGCGCGCCTGCCGACGCTTGACGATCAATTCGCCGCGCGGGTTGCTAAAGCGCGCGACGAGGGTAAAGTCTTACGTTACGTCGGCAATATTGAAGAAGATGGCGTCTGCCGGGTGAAAATCGCTGAAGTGGACGGTAACGATCCGCTGTATAAGGTGAAGAACGGCGAGAACGCGCTGGCGTTTTACAGCCACTATTATCAGCCGCTGCCGCTGGTGCTGCGCGGCTATGGCGCGGGTAACGACGTAACCGCGGCTGGTGTGTTCGCCGACCTGCTACGTACCCTGTCATGGAAGTTAGGAGTTTAAGATGGTCAAAGTATACGCCCCGGCTTCCAGTGCCAATATGAGCGTCGGGTTTGATGTGCTGGGAGCCGCGGTGACGCCGGTCGACGGCACGTTGCTGGGGGATAACGTCTCGGTAGAGGCGGCGGCGGAGTTTAGCCTGCGTAACGTAGGCCGCTTCGCCGGCAAATTACCGTCGGCGCCGCAGGAAAATATCGTCTATCAATGCTGGGAAGCCTTTTGCCGCGAGATCGGTAAAACGGTTCCGGTGGCGATGACCCTGGAAAAGAATATGCCGATTGGCTCGGGCCTTGGCTCCAGCGCCTGTTCGGTGGTCGCCGCGCTGGTGGCGATGAACGAACACTGCGGCAAGCCGCTGAATGAAAACCGGATGCTGGCGTTGATGGGCGAGATGGAAGGGCGCATCTCCGGCAGCGTTCACTATGATAACGTGGCGCCGTGCTATCTTGGCGGTATGCAGTTGATGATTGAAGAGCAAGGCATCATCAGCCAGCAGATCCCGGGTTTTGATGAATGGTTGTGGGTGCTGGCCTATCCGGGCATTAAGGTCTCTACCGCCGAAGCGCGCGCGATTCTTCCGGCGCAGTATCGTCGTCAGGATTGCATCGCCCATGGTCGCCATCTGGCAGGGTTTATTCACGCCTGCTATAGCCGTCAGCCGCAGCTGGCGGCAAAGTTAATGAAAGATGTTATCGCCGAACCGTACCGTACCAAACTGCTGCCGGGCTTCAGCGAAGCGCGTCAGGCGGCGATGGAAATCGGCGCGCAGGCTTGTGGTATTTCCGGCTCCGGCCCGACGCTGTTCGCGTTGTGCGATAAACCGGACACCGCGCAGCGCGTCGCCGACTGGCTGGCCGCGCATTATCTGCAAAATCAGGAAGGCTTCGTTCATATTTGCCGGCTGGACACGGCGGGCGCTCGAGTAGTGGGATAAGTGATGAAACTGTATAACTTAAAAGATCATAACGAACAGGTCAGCTTCGCGCAGGCCGTGACGCAAGGGCTTGGCAAACAGCAGGGGCTGTTCTTTCCGCACGATCTGCCGGAATTCAACCTGACCGAAATCGACGAAATGCTCGAGCAGGATTTCGTGACCCGCAGCGCGAAAATCCTGTCGGCCTTTATTGGCGATGAGATCCCGCAGAATGAACTGCAGGCCCGCGTGGCTTCGGCGTTCGCCTTCCCGGCGCCGGTCACTCAAGTACAGGATGATGTCGGCTGCCTGGAGCTATTCCACGGCCCGACCCTGGCGTTTAAAGATTTTGGCGGCCGTTTTATGGCCCAGATGCTGACGCATATCGCAGGCGATAAGCCGGTGACGATCCTGACCGCGACCTCCGGCGACACCGGCGCGGCCGTGGCGCATGCCTTCTACGGCCTGCCGAACGTCAAAGTAGTTATCCTCTATCCGCGCGGTAAGATTAGCCCGCTGCAGGAGAAGCTGTTCTGCACCCTGGGCGGCAACATCGAAACCGTGGCGATTGACGGCGATTTCGACGCCTGTCAGGCGCTGGTTAAGCAGGCGTTTGACGATGAAGAGCTGAAAGTCGCGCTTGGTCTCAACTCCGCCAACTCTATTAATATCAGTCGTCTGCTGGCGCAGATCTGCTACTACTTCGAGGCGGTCGCGCAGCTGCCGCAGGAGGCCCGTAACCAGCTGGTGGTGTCGGTGCCAAGCGGCAACTTCGGCGATCTCACCGCCGGCCTGCTGGCGAAATCGCTGGGGCTGCCGATTAAGCGTTTTATTGCCGCTACCAACGCCAACGATACCGTGCCGCGCTTCCTGCAGGATGGCAACTGGGCGCCGAAGGCGACGCAGGCGACCCTGTCTAACGCCATGGACGTCAGCCAACCGAACAACTGGCCGCGCGTGGAAGAGCTGTTCCGCCGCAAAATCTGGCGTCTTAATGAGCTGGGATACGCCGCGGTTGATGATGAAACCACCAAAGCAACCATGCGTGAACTGAAGTCCATCGGCTACACCTCTGAACCGCATGCGGCGATTGCTTATCGCGCGCTGCGCGACCAATTGCAACCGGGCGAGTACGGGTTATTCCTCGGTACCGCGCATCCGGCGAAATTCAAAGAGAGCGTAGAAGAGATTCTGCAGGAGACGCTGCCGCTGCCGAAAGAACTGGCTGACCGCGCCGACCTGCCGCTGCTGTCGCATAATCTGCCGGCTGATTTCGCCGCGCTGCGTAAGCTGATGATGGGCTAATTAAGACTGAAAACACCCCTGTCGCTTACCGGACAGGGGTGTCGTCGTTTTTACTGCTCGTGGCGCTTAAACACCAGTTCGCCTTTCTCCGATGCTTCCCCATCAAAGAAATAGCCTTCGCTATTAAACGCCTGCAGCTGCTCCGGCCTGGTTAAACGGTTTTCAATGATGTAGCGGCTCATCAGACCGCGCGCTTTTTTGGCATAGAAGCTGATCACCTTGAATTTGCCGTTTTTCTCATCGAGGAACACCGGCTTAATCAATTGGCCCCGCAATTTTTTCGGTTTGACCGATTTAAAATACTCATCGGACGCCAGGTTGATGACGATATCGTCGCCCTGGGCCTGCAGCGCCTGATTGAGCTTATCGGTGATGATATCGCCCCAGAAATGATACAAATCTTTGCCCTGCGGATTTTCCAGCTTAATACCCATCTCCAGACGGTAGGGCTGCATCAGATCCAACGGGCGTAATACGCCGTAAAGGCCGGAAAGCATGCGCAGATGCTGCTGGGCAAAATCGAAATCCGCTTCGCTAAAGGTTTCGGCCTGCAGACCGGTATAAACGTCGCCTTTGAACGCCAGTATCGCCTGACGGGCATTCTGCGGGGTAAAGTCCGGATGCCAGTCGTGAAAACGGGTGGCGTTGAGATCGGCCAGCTTATCGCTGATGCTCATCAGCTTACCGATTTGCGGCGCCGTCAGCTTACGGGCGATACCGATAATCTGTTGAGAATGCTCCAGGAGTTCGGGCTGGGTATAGCGCGTCGTTGCCAGCGGGCTTTGATAATCGAGCGTTTTAGCAGGTGAAATCAGAATCAGCATATCCAGTCCTTGCAGGGAATTTCGACGAATTTTAACAAAAAAAGAGTACGGTGGGATCGATTGCTGCGATTACCGCGCTATTCACGCGGTATCTCATCCCAGGCGCCGGGCGCCAGATGTTGCTGAATTTCCGGATAGCGAGCGGGGTCGAAGACCGGTTGCACGCCGAGTTTGCGCTGGCGCAGATAATCGCTGGCGAGGATCCGAACCGTTGGCGACAGCAGCAAAATCGCCGTTAAGTTGGTGATCGCCATTAGCGCCATAATAATATCCGCCAGTTGCCAGACCACCGGAAGACTCACCAGGGTGCCTGTCAGTACCATCAACACGGTGATAACCCGGAGCGTCCAGATATGTAGCGGCTTATTGAGACGCAGGAAGATCAGATTGTTTTCGGCATAAATATAATTGGCGACAATCGAACTAAAAGCGAAGAACAGTAGCACAACAGCCACCAATCCCGGTCCCCAGCTGCCAATAAGATCGCCCATCGCGTGCTGCATGGTTTGAATACCGCTGACCGCACTGTCGCGGTTTTCGCGCGGCGCCAGCATGATAATGACCGCGCTGGCGGTACAGATAACAATGGTATCAATAAAGACGCCAATCATCTGTACGATGCCCTGCGCCGCGGGATGCGGAGGCCATGATGCAGCGGCAGCGGCAGCATTTGGCGTTGAGCCCATGCCTGCTTCGTTGGAAAACATCCCGCGCTGGAAACCGCCGGTAAGCGCCTGGCTGATGGTATAACCCACCGCGCCCGCCGCCGCTTCCTGCCAGCCAAAAGCGCAGCGGAAGATGGTTTCAAAAACCGCCGGCAGGGCGGCGAAGTGCCAGAGGCCAATCAACAGACTGGCGCCCACCCATATCAGAGCCATAAGCGGCACAAACCACTGCATCAATCGCGCCACGCCGCGTAATCCGCGGACGATAATCAACAGCGTTGCGGCAGCCAGCGCGGCGCCGACGGCGACCATCGGCAAATCGAAGGCATAGGCCATGGCGTGCGCCACCGAGTTGGCCTGCACGGTATTAAAAATCACCCCGTAGGCCAGCAGGAGCAGAATCGAGAAGACCACGCCCATCCAGCGCATCTCGAGGCCGCGGGCCATATACCACGCCGGGCCGCCGCGAAACTGGCCTTCGCCATCGCGCTCTTTGTACAGTTGGGCAAGAGAACATTCGGCGAAGCTGCTGGCCATGCCGAGTAGCGCGGAGACCCACATCCAGAACACGGCGCCGGGGCCGCCGGCGGCAATCGCTAATGCCACCCCCGCCAGATTACCGCTGCCGACGCGCGCCGCCAGGCTGGTGCACAGCGCCTGAAAAGACGTTAATCCGCCAGGCTGCGGGCGAAGACTTTTTTTAAGACTTTTGCCAAATTGGCGAATATAACGGAACTGAATAAACTCCGTTCGCCAGGTGAACCAAATACCGGCGCCCAGTAACAGGTAAATCATTACCGAGCCCCAGAGTATTTCATTGATAAACGAGAGAAAATCAGGCATTAAACGTCCTCTTGTCCATGCCGGCGCGCGGTGTAAGCGCTACCACTCCGGTGACAATCCTTTAGCATTCAGATAATTAATATGTCGAGTTTATCACACTCTGCGCTCTTGCATTGTCGGCGGTTGCGCTGACCCTATGGCGTGTTATCATCTTGGCAGACCGGTTACATCCCCTTAACTGCTGTTTAAGAGAAACACTATCATGACGGATAAATTGACTTCTCTGCGTCAGTACACCACTGTCGTAGCTGACACCGGAGATATCGCGGCAATGAAGCTGTATCAGCCTCAGGATGCCACCACCAACCCTTCTTTGATCCTCGGCGCGGCTCAGATCCCTGAGTACCGTAAGCTGATTGACGATGCTGTTGCCTGGGCTCGCGGCCAGAGCAGCGATCGCGCGCAGCAGATTATCGATGCTTCCGACAAACTGGCGGTGAACATCGGTCTCGAAATCCTTAAACTGATCCCGGGCCGTATTTCTACTGAAGTTGACGCCCGTCTGTCCTACGACACCGACGCCTCTATCGCGAAAGCGAAACGCCTGATCAAACTGTATAACGATGCCGGTATCGGCAACGATCGTATCCTGATCAAACTGGCTTCGACCTGGCAGGGCATTCGCGCCGCTGAGCAGCTGGAAAAAGAAGGCATCAACTGTAACCTGACCCTGCTGTTCTCCTTCGCTCAGGCTCGCGCTTGCGCCGAAGCGGGCGTCTTCCTGATTTCTCCGTTCGTTGGCCGTATCCTCGACTGGTACAAAGCGAACACGGATAAGAAAGAGTACGCGCCGGCAGAAGATCCGGGCGTGGTTTCCGTTAGCGAAATCTACGAGTACTACAAGCAGCACGGCTATGAAACCGTCGTGATGGGCGCAAGCTTCCGTAACGTTGGCGAAATCCTTGAGCTGGCCGGTTGCGACCGTCTGACCATCGCCCCTACGCTGCTGAAAGAGCTGGCGGAAAGCGAAGGCGCTGTCGAGCGTAAACTGGCGTTCAGCGGCGAAGTGAAAGCGCGTCCGGAACGCATTACTGAATCTCAGTTCCTGTGGCAGCACAACCAGGATCCGATGGCGGTAGACAAACTGGCGGAAGGTATCCGTAAGTTTGCCATCGACCAGGAAAAACTGGAAAAAATGATCGGCGACCTGCTGTAATCATCCCAGCGTGACCGGGCTACCGGTCACGCTACTTCTTTTGAATCCTGTCTGTAATTCTCTCCAGCGTGTATCATTCCGCTTAATTGCACTATTTGAACGGAATGAATATGAATAAATTACGCATCGGCTTAGTTTCTATTTCTGACCGCGCCTCCAGCGGCGTTTACCAGGACAAAGGTATTCCTGCGTTGGAAGAGTGGCTGGCGCGTGCGCTGACAACGCCCTTTGAACTGCAGACTCGCCTGATCCCTGATGAACAGCCCATCATTGAACAAACGCTGTGCGAGCTGGTTGACGAGATGGGCTGTCATCTGGTGTTGACCACCGGCGGCACCGGCCCGGCGCGCCGTGATGTGACTCCGGACGCAACTTTAGCGATTGCCGATCGCGTCATGCCCGGTTTCGGCGAGCAAATGCGCCAGGTTAGCCTACACTTTGTGCCGACGGCTATCCTCTCCCGGCAGGTTGGCGTCATCCGCAAGCAGGCGCTGATCCTCAACCTGCCTGGCCAGCCGAAAGCGATTCAGGAGACCCTTGAAGGGGTCAAAGACGCGGACGGTAAGGTGCTGGTGCATGGTGTCTTCGCAAGTGTACCTTATTGTGTACAGTTGCTTGAGGGACCGTATGTGGAGACGGAAGCGAGCGTTGTAGCAGCTTTTCGCCCGAAAAGCGCACGGCGTGAAACTTTATCCTGAATTTAATGCATTGCTGATATAACCTGCATCGCCGGTGGTGTGATGTTTTATTTACGGTATAGTGTTTTTTACTTTACACATTGCGTAATATTACTGCGGACGAAGCGCCAGTTATGTCACAACACACCCGAGCACTGAATCGACAGGATTATAAAACTCTGACGCTGGCCGCCCTCGGCGGGGCGCTGGAGTTTTATGACTTTATTATCTTTGTTTTCTTCGCCGCCGTCGTCGGCGAACTGTTCTTCCCGGCCGATATTCCTGAATGGCTACGTCAGGTACAGACCTTCGGTATTTTTGCCGCGGGTTATCTGGCGCGCCCTCTTGGCGGCATTATCATGGCCCACTTTGGCGACCTGGTCGGTCGCAAAAAAATGTTCACCCTCAGCATTCTGCTCATGGCGTTGCCGACGCTGGCGATCGGTCTGCTGCCGACTTATGCCTCAATGGGCATCGTTGCGCCGCTGCTATTACTGCTCATGCGTATTTTGCAAGGGGCGGCGATTGGCGGCGAAGTGCCGGGCGCCTGGGTCTTCGTGGCCGAACATGTCCCGGAAAAACGCATCGGTATCGCCTGCGGCACCCTGACCGCGGGATTGACCGTCGGGATCCTGTTGGGTTCGGTGGTGGCGACGCTTATCAACACCAGCATGACGCCGCAAGATATCCAGGACGGCGGCTGGCGTATTCCTTTCCTGCTGGGCGGCGTTTTTGGCCTGGTGGCGATGTATCTGCGTCGCTGGCTGCAGGAGACGCCGATATTTCTGGAGATGCAGAAGCGCAAAGCGCTGGCGCAGGAGTTGCCGGTGAAGGCGGTGGCGCTTAAGCACCAGAAGGCTGTCATCGTTTCGATGCTGCTCACCTGGCTGCTGTCCGCCGGCGTGGTGGTGGTGATTCTGATGTCGCCGGTCTGGCTGCAAAAACATTATGGCTTTGCGCCGGCGATTACCCTGCAGGCCAATAGCATCGCCACGATTATGCTGTGCATCGGCTGTCTACTCGCCGGTCTGGCGGCAGACCGTTTCGGCGCCAGCCGCACTTTTATCGTCGGCAGCCTGTTGTTGGCGGCCGCCAGTTGGGCCTTTTACCACCTTTCCGGCGCCAGCCCGCAGCGGCTGTTTCTGCTGTATGGGACGGTGGGGCTGTGCGTCGGCGTGGTGGGGGCGGTACCTTACGTGATGGTGCGCGCTTTCCCGGCGGAAGTGCGTTTTACCGGCATCTCATTTTCCTACAACCTGTCGTACGCCATTTTCGGCGGTCTGACGCCGATCGCCGTTACGATGCTGATGGGGGTTTCGCCGATGGCGCCGGCCTGGTACGTACTGGCGCTGTCGCTGATGGGGCTGGGGTTAGGTATCTGGCTGCGTCAGGGGTTGACGACGCAGGCGGTTTTACCGCAAGGAGAACTGCAGCGTTAAATTTAACGCCGCCGCCCGGTTTGCGGGCGGCGGCAGGCCATTAGCGTGGTTCGCCAATCGGCAGAACGGTGCGGCCGAACTGCTCGTTCAACACTTCACCCATCGCCAGGTAAATAGCGCTCGCGCCGCATACCAGACCGACCCAACCGGCAATTTTAACAATGCCTTCGTTATCGACCAGGTGACCAATCGCCAGCAGCGCGAACAGTACCGTCAGGCTAAGAAAGACGAACTGCAGCATGCGCGCGGCTTTCAGCGTGCCGAAGAACATGAACAACGTAAAGATACCCCACAGGCCGAGATACATGCCCAGGAAGTGCGCGTTCGGCGCATCAGCCAGGCCCATTTTCGGCATCATAAGGATCGCGACCAACGTCAGCCAGAAGGAGCCGTAGGACGTAAAAGCGGTTAAACCAAAGGTGTTGCCTTTTTTATACTCGAGCAGGCCGGCAAAAATTTGCGCAATGCCGCCGTAAAAAATGCCCATCGCCAGGATAGCTACATCGAATGCGAAAAGGCCGCTATTTGCCAGGTTAAGCAGAATAGTGGTCATGCCAAAGCCCATAAGGCCCAGCGGTGCCGGATTAGCCAACTTAGTGTTGCCCATAATTCCTCAAAATAATGATTAGAAAGGGAAGCATTACCCCGCCACTTGCGGTGGGGCGCGGCATAATAATGAGGCGTGCAGAGGCTGTCTATGATCTGGCGGGGTATTTTTCAGCAATTTACCTTTCGCGGCGATAATGGCCAACTCTTCGGCGAACGAGTGCGATATCCAATGAATATGTTCTTATTTACTATTTATTTTTTGTATGGGTTATACCGGCTATTTTTATCGTCTGGCGTGTCGTTTGCTCTCGCGTCTGCGTTTTGCCAGAAAATTTTTTTTTGGCCTGCCCCTTGATGAAAACCAGGGCGACCCCATCTTGTAGTCAACCGCAGTGAAGAACCTGAAAAAAAATGATGTCAGGGCAGTTGAAACCGCACGTTTCGCCCTTATTACAGGTTCACAACCACATGTTGATCGAATTTTTAGTGGAGACGTTTAGATGGGTAAAATTATTGGTATCGACCTGGGTACTACCAACTCTTGTGTAGCGATTATGGATGGCACTACCGCTCGCGTGCTGGAGAACGCCGAAGGCGATCGCACCACGCCTTCTATTATTGCCTATACCCAGGATGGTGAAACTCTGGTTGGTCAGCCGGCTAAACGTCAGGCAGTGACAAACCCGCAAAACACCCTGTTTGCGATTAAACGCCTGATTGGTCGCCGCTTCCAGGATGAAGAAGTTCAGCGTGACGTTTCCATCATGCCGTACAAAATCGTTGCTGCAGATAATGGCGACGCCTGGCTTGATGTGAAAGGCACCAAAACCGCGCCGCCGCAGATTTCTGCTGAAGTGCTGAAAAAAATGAAGAAAACCGCTGAAGATTATCTGGGTGAGCCGGTAACTGAAGCTGTTATCACCGTACCTGCGTACTTCAACGATGCTCAGCGTCAGGCAACCAAAGATGCCGGTCGTATCGCAGGTCTGGAAGTTAAACGTATCATCAACGAACCGACTGCCGCTGCGCTGGCTTACGGTCTGGATAAAGAAGTCGGCAACCGCACTATCGCGGTATACGACCTCGGTGGTGGTACCTTCGATATCTCTATTATCGAAATCGACGAAGTTGACGGCGAAAAAACCTTCGAAGTTCTGGCAACCAACGGTGATACCCACCTGGGTGGTGAAGACTTCGATACTCGTCTGATCAACTACCTCGTTGACGAGTTTAAGAAAGAGCAGGGTATTGACCTGCGCAACGACCCGCTGGCGATGCAGCGTCTGAAAGAAGCCGCAGAAAAAGCGAAAATTGAGCTGTCTTCCGCTCAACAGACCGACGTTAACCTGCCGTATATCACCGCAGACGCGACCGGTCCGAAACACATGAACATCAAAGTGACTCGCGCGAAACTGGAAAGCCTGGTTGAAGATCTGGTTAACCGTTCCATCGAGCCGCTGAAAGTTGCCCTGCAGGATGCCGGTCTGTCCGTTTCCGATATCAACGACGTGATCCTCGTTGGTGGTCAGACTCGTATGCCGATGGTGCAGAAGAAAGTTGCTGAGTTCTTTGGTAAAGAACCGCGTAAAGACGTTAACCCGGATGAAGCTGTAGCTATCGGCGCAGCCGTTCAGGGTGGTGTACTGACTGGTGATGTTAAAGACGTTCTGCTGCTGGACGTTACCCCGCTGTCGCTGGGTATCGAAACCATGGGCGGCGTGATGACCGCGCTCATCAGCAAAAACACCACGATCCCGACCAAGCACAGCCAGGTGTTCTCTACTGCGGAAGACAACCAGTCCGCGGTAACCATCCATGTGCTGCAGGGTGAGCGTAAACGCGCTTCCGATAACAAATCTCTGGGTCAGTTCAACCTGGATGGTATTAACCCAGCACCGCGCGGTATGCCGCAGATCGAAGTGACCTTCGATATCGATGCTGACGGTATCCTGCACGTTTCCGCTAAAGATAAAAACAGCGGTAAAGAGCAGAAGATCACCATCAAGGCTTCTTCCGGTCTGAATGAAGAAGAAATTCAGAAAATGGTTCGCGAAGCGGAAGCTAACGCTGAATCTGACCGTAAGTTCGAAGAGCTGGTTCAGACCCGTAACCAGGGCGACCATCTGCTGCACAGCACCCGTAAGCAGGTTGAAGAAGCAGGCGACAAACTGCCGGCTGACGACAAAACTGCAATCGAGTCTGCGCTGACCGCACTGGAAACTTCTCTGAAAGGTGAAGACAAAGCGGACATCGAAGCGAAGATGCAGGCGCTGGCCCAGGCTTCCCAGAAGCTGATGGAAATCGCTCAGCAGCAGCACGCTCAGCAGCAGGCTGGCGGCGCTGACGCTCAAGAAAGCAGCGCGAAGGATGACGATGTTGTCGACGCTGAGTTCGAAGAAGTGAAAGACAAAAAATAATCGCCCTTTGAACGGGTAAAACACTGGCACGGGCGAAGAGGTTTCCTCTCCGCCCGTGCACGCATGTTAAGGGGCTGAAAAACACCAATGGCAAAGCAAGATTATTACGAGATTTTAGGCGTTTCCAAAACAGCGGAAGAGCGTGAAATCAAAAAGGCGTACAAGCGCCTGGCCATGAAATACCATCCGGACCGTAACCAGGGTGACAAAGAGGCCGAAGCCAAATTTAAAGAAATCAAAGAAGCGTATGAAGTCCTGACTGATGCCCAGAAGCGTGCAGCCTACGATCAGTACGGCCACGCCGCGTTTGAACAAGGCGGCATGGGCGGCGGCGGTTTCGGTGGCGGCTTTGGCGGCGGCGCGGATTTCAGCGATATCTTTGGCGATGTGTTCGGCGATATCTTCGGCGGTGGCCGTGGTCGTCAGCGCGCGGCGCGCGGCGCAGATCTGCGTTACAACATGGAATTGACGCTGGAAGAAGCGGTCCGTGGCGTCACCAAGGAAATCCGCATCCCGACGCTGGAAGAGTGCGATGTCTGCCACGGCAGCGGCGCCAAATCCGGAACTCAGCCGCAGACCTGTCCAACCTGTCACGGTTCCGGTCAGGTCCAGATGCGTCAGGGCTTTTTTGCCGTTCAGCAAACCTGTCCACACTGTCAGGGACGCGGTACGCTGATTAAAGATCCGTGCAATAAATGCCACGGTCACGGTCGCGTTGAAAAAACCAAAACCTTGTCGGTGAAAATCCCGGCTGGCGTCGATACCGGCGACCGTATTCGTCTGGCTGGCGAAGGCGAAGCGGGCGAGCATGGTGCTCCGGCGGGCGATCTGTACGTTCAGGTTCAGGTCAAACAGCACGCGATCTTCGAGCGTGAGGGGAATAATCTGTACTGCGAAGTACCGATCAACTTCACCATGGCTGCGCTTGGCGGCGAGATTGAAGTACCGACGCTGGATGGCCGCGTTAACCTGAAAGTTCCTGGCGAAACGCAAACCGGCAAACTGTTCCGCATGCGCGGCAAGGGCGTTAAATCCGTTCGCGGCGGTGCTCAGGGCGATCTGCTGTGTCGCGTGGTGGTAGAAACGCCAGTGGGTCTTAACGACAAGCAGAAACAATTGCTTAAAGAGCTGCAGGAAACTTTTGGCGGTCCGACGGGTGAGAAAAACAGCCCGCGTTCCAAAAGCTTCTTCGATGGCGTGAAAAAATTCTTTGATGATTTAACGCGTTAATTGCGTTTAATCACCTTATTAGCACAAGCCTGAACATCCCTGTTCAGGCTTTTTTCTACCCTAACCTCAGCCTTGAATAGAAACGCTATACTTTGTTTAGCATGTCCGGATTTGATTTATTTTGAGTATTATCTATATTGCTTTTTTCGATAAAAGAGGCTGACAGTGGATGGGATCGAAAGGTGCCAATAAGGGCTTTGATTATAATTTAATCAAGGTTCTTGACGCTGTCATTTCGGCAGGAAATGCCGCGAAGGCGGCGAAAAAATTGGCCATCACTCCCGCCGCGGTCTCTTTGGCATTAAGACGTCTGCAAAACTTCTATCAGCAGGAGCTGTTTGTCAGAAGCAAAGATGGTTTACTGCCAACGGCGAAAGCACTCGAAATACACCAAAGTTTCCGTCAGGCCATGTCGCTTGTCGACAATACTTTTCTGCCGGAAAATAAGGATGATGACACCCGGATTACGATCCTTGGAAGCGATTTCATCGAAAGTTATTACCTTTCCCAACTGTACGGTAGCGCGCTTTTCGAGCAGGGCGTTATCAACCATTTTTCATCCCGCAACATTAGCTGCGATAAAGCTAAAGAGCTTTTATTGACCGCTCAATGTGATTTATCGATCGGTTCTGAACCGCTGGTTGAGCCCGGACTCGATAATCAAATTATTGATAGCTTCAGAAACTTTGTCTGTATTTGTGCCAAAGGTCATTTATTCAGCGAGCTGTCGCAGCTTTCTTTGCATCAATTCTACTCTTCCCGCCATGCCATGTATCAACCGGGGATTACTTCACTCACCATCATCACTGATAACGGATTATTTAAAGATGATGTTTATTATAACGGCTCACGTACTATGGGCTATTGTAGCGATTCTATCACCGGGCTGGTTAGCATGGTAGAAAGAACCGCATTGATTGCACTGTTACCTTTGAAACTGGCGTTGTTTTATAAAAATCAGCGTAAATATGATATAAATTTTATCCAACCGCCCCCTGAGTTGATGTTTAAATCCGTGCAGGTTTATGCTTCATGGAACAAAAACAGTAGAAATATATCAGCGATAAATGAAACGGTTTCCATGTTACATACGCTGTCCTCATTCAGACGGTAAGTTTCCTCATCTTACCGTCATTAATATGATGTGGTTAGTCATGATGTTCTTTGATTACCTTTCCACTATTCCGCCGCTTACACTCCTGATGAATCTTTTTTAAACTTTAGTTATTCAGGAGCGATTATGTCTATTCCTAATCATTTAGAGACAACGGAAGTTGTATTACTGGAAGTAGAAATACTTCTGATCATTATTTCTATCGGCGCCTGGGGCGGGTTCGTTAGTTTCCTGCTTCGCAGGAAACTAACGAAGAGGCTGGCGAAGCCCATCAGGGAATTATGACCTGCCTGACGCAGGTAGTCATATCTTGTTTTACCAGTTTTCTCCTTAGCGCTATTGCTATCGAAAAAGGGTTTAGCTTTAATATGGTGCTGTTAGCCGCTGGTTTAGGCGGTGTATTTGCCGGCCCGATTTTAAAAATCCTCGGAGAAAAAGTTAAAAATGCTGTTGGCGGTTCGAAACTCAAATAGCATTATCAGGTAATAAAAGGCTCATCCTTGAGTCTTTTATTACGGATTTGTTTGTCTCAACTATGTCACTCGGTTTTTAATCCAGCCGTAAATGAACTCTTCATTTTGTCGGCGATTTTCGCAGATATCCAGATAATAAGCGCCCTGGCTACAGTTGAGCGCTTTCACTAACACCGCTTCTCCTTCTTTACCTCGTTGCGATAAATAGGAATTTAGCGCATGTAAGGTTTGCGGGCCGATGCTGCCATCTGCTTTTATATCCGGATAATACTGCTGCTCGCGGTTCATCACGTTAAGCCAGCGCTGTAGCCACGTGCAAGGGTGATGGGGACCAATATTCACGGCGGCGTCGCAGAGTTCAAATGCTACCGCCCAGGAAAGTTGCGATACTTGTTCAAAGCCGGGTTTGATCCAGTAATCCGTTTCCAGGATTGCATAGGCTTCATTGTGAGAAAGTTCACTCATTTTCCCCTGGTAACCATGCGCTCGCGCCGTTGCTTCTGTGATACCCCAGTTAGTCTCTCCGCCTTTATCTTTCGGGTTGGTGCTGTAACCGCCTTCCAGTCCCAGAATTCCATCAATAATTGGATTCATTTTTTTCTCCCTGAATTAATGAATATGCATGTACATCATTGTACCTAGCGTGACGGAAAAGACGGTGGTCAGGGCTGCCAGCGTTTTACGGAAAAACTGCTTCCTGGCTTTTGGTTTTTTTGGCTCGACTTTCTCAATGGCGATATCCTTATTGACCTGTAATCCCTGGCGCGGGATGGTAATGAAGAGATCGTTTATGCCCAACGCCTTCAGGTCTCGTCTGATTAAATACAGTATCTGCGTTAGATTGGCATCATTCACAAAATGACTTCTGCTACCCCATAGCTCATTAGTGATTTTCTGGCGTTCGATAATCTCCAGATGAGCGTTTTCAATAATGAAGCTAAGACATTTAGAACGCATTGCTGTCATTCTAATAACTTGCGAGTTTGAGCTCGTTCTTAGTTCATATTTCTGTTCATTGTAGATGCAGTTGTTATTGATGAGATAAGTTTTCATAACGTCTTCCTTTAGATTTGCACATCCTGATTGTCGTTGGTGAATATATTGCACAAGAAATGGCTTAATCCATTTTTTTGTCATCGGTTTTATTGTATTGCCATTTGATGGGGAGACCTTCGTCACATAATCTCATGCAAATTAAATGATGGTTAATTACTACCTAAATTATATTTAATATGCTGTCTATTTTTTATCTTTCCTGCTGAAAGACGGACCTCGTTTGCCCAATGATTCCACGCTGATGTTTCCTGAGTAGGCATCATTAAAATGATTTTTTAGTGCTGATGAATTGATGAGATTTTGTGATTAGCCGATTCTTTGTGAGTCATGGATTATTGGTCTCGCAGAACGAACTGCGATAAATTTTAAACTTAAAAGGAAATTTAAAATGGCTACCAGCAAACTGATTAAAGGCGATACTCTTACCGAAACCAGCAACGCCGCTGATGGTTTTAACCCAGCAACTGAAGTTAGCAACTATAGCTATACTTCAGCGCGTGTCGCAAAGCCGGTCTATAACAAATATAAAGCAGCAACCACTAAGCCGAAGGTATTTGGCTATTATACCGACTGGTCTCAGTATGATGGTCGCCTGCAAGGGGACGATTCTAAAGATAACCGCGGTCGCGGCTACGACCTGACCAATATCTCACCGACTGCTTACGATAAAATTATTTTCGGCTTCGTTGGCGTGACCGGTTTCCATAAAAATGATGGCCAGTATCGTGACGTCGTGGCTGAAGGCGCGGAACAGTGCGGTAAAGTTAAGTACGAACCGACTTTCCTTGATCCATGGGGTGATTTCCAGTCTTACGTCAACGTTGGACATAGCGTTAGCGGCTGGGATGTTGATCCGAAGACCGTGACTCAAGAAAATTGTAAAGGTCTGCTCGGCGGTCTGCGCGATCTGCAGGCGAAAGCGAAACAGCAGGGCCATAACCTGGTGCTGTCCATGAGCATCGGCGGCTGGACCATGAGTAACGGCTTCCATGAAACCGCAGCGTCTGATTCCGCACGTAAAACCTTCGCCAAAGGCGTGGTGAAACTGTTCAAACAGTTCCCGATGTTCAGCGAAGTGGATATCGATTGGGAATACCCGAACGCCGAAGGCGCTGGCAACCCATTCGGCCCGGAAGATGGTGAAAACTATGCGTTGCTTATTGGCGAACTGCGTAAGCAACTGGATTCCGCCAGCCTGAGCAATGTGAAAATCTCCATCGCCAGCTCCGCGGTCGTGAAGACCTTTGATTACTCCAACGTGAAAGCGCTGATTAAAGCAGGTCTGTACGGCATCAACCTGATGACCTATGACTTCTTCGGTACCCCGTGGGCGGAAAGCGTTGCTCATCACACTAACCTGAATGCGCTGGAAGAGGGCGGTTGGGGCGTCAACACTATCGTGGAACATCTGCTGTCTGAAGGTTTCCCTGCTGAAAATATCAACATTGGTTATGCCGGCTATACCCGTAATGGCCGTAACGTTGAGCTGGAGTCGCTGTCTCCGCTGAAAGGCACCTATAACCCGGGTAACGGCGATACCACCGGTACTTTCGAATCCGGCACTAATGAATGGTATGACGTGATCTACAACTACCTGGATCTGGAAAACCAGAAAGGCCGTAACGGTTTCAACGTCTACACCGACCAGGTCGCTAATGCTGACTACCTGTATAACCCGGAATCCAAGCTGTTCATGTCTCTGGATACTCCACGTTCAGTAAAAGCGAAGGGCGAATATGCAGCAAGCCTGGGTCTGGGTGGTATGTTTACCTGGACTATCGATCAGGACAATGGCGTGTTGCTGAACGCGGCTCGTGAAGGTCTGGGCTATGAAATTGAATCTGAAGTCATCGATATGGAACCGTTCTACTTCGAAGGCATCAACGTAGAAAAAGATGAATCTGAAGAAGACGATAAGGCAACTGATGTCAATCATGCGCCAAAAGCCGCTATCGAGCTGCTGGTTGTCGGCGGTTCTACCGTCCAGCTGTCAGGCGCGGGTTCTTCTGATGAAGATGAGGATGAACTGAGCTATAGCTGGGGCGTACCGTCTGAAATTACCGTCGCGGATAAAACTGCGGAAGTGATTGAGTTTGTGGTGCCTGAAGTGAGCGCGAAAACGGCCTTCCAGTTCACTCTGTTTGTGCGTGACTGCTACAACGAACCTTCCACTCAGCAACGTTTTGTGCTGACGGCGGTGCCAGCATTAGCATCTCAGGGCGAACCTGAACCGGCTGATGAAGAAGAAGATGAAACCGACATTATTCCGGTTCCAGACGAAGATACTACACCGGCTGAAGATGACGCCTCTGCCGATGATGCGGCAGACCAGGATGCGCCACACGCGCTGTGGGATGCTAACACCGTATACGGCGCAAGCTGGGGTACCTTCGAAACCGTGAGCTGGAAAGGTCACAACTACCAGGTGAAATGGTGGTCCCAGGGCGACCAGCCTGACCTGAACTGCGGTCAGAGCGGCGCATGGACTGACTTAGGCGCTTACTAATACTTCTGCGCTTAACGAGGTATGGGCTCCATGACAAAGCCCCGGTTTTCCGGGGCTTTTTTCCACCAGGGAATGAGGAATCGCGTTGATGACCATTGCAATTAAAAATAGCCAGATTGATGTGAATAGCTGGTACCAGAAAGTCACTTTAACCTTCACAAACGAAAGTAACCGCCCGCTAGATCTGAACCTGGCGACAATTAGCTTTACCGCCTCCGGGCATCCGGATCCGTGGGGCAATACGGGAGGCACGCTAAAAGGAGATCGTTCGTTAACTTTGCGTGACACCGCCCAGGGAACCCTGGAATTCAATAAAATCATCATTAACAACAGTAGTGAACTGCTGCTGCAGGCAGGGGAAAGCGGTACCCTGTTTTTTAGCCTGGCTGCCACCCAGGTACCGGTAAAAATGTCCACCTTTACGTTAACTCTGGCTGACGATACCGCTGATGAAGTTGAGCCAGAACCTGAAGTACCAGCGGATGACACCGCTGATGAGGTTGAACCAGAACCTGAAGTACCGGCGGATGACACCGCTGATGAGGTTGAACCAGAACCTGAAGTACCGGCGGATGATACCGCTGATGATATTGAGCCAGAACCTGAAGCGCCCATCGATGATGCGATTACCGGCGCGGGACTGACCCTGGTATCTGGGGAGGTGAAAACGTCCAGTTGGTACCAACGTATTGCCCTGACGCTGACGAATCACTATTCGCAGTCCGTCGATATTAATCAGTTGAAATTAGGTTTCACCGCGACAGCGCATCCCGATCCGTACAGCCCATTTAGCGGCACCATGCTGGGGAATCAGGCGGTAACGCTGGCCAGCGATGGCGGTTGGCCGATTGAAAAAAATACCATCACAATCAATAACGACGGCGAGTATCTGTTGGCTTCCGGTAAATCGGCGGTGCTGGAGTTTTATCTTTCGGCCACGCAAACGCCCGTCGCGCTTAGCGATCTGACGGCGACGCTGGCCCATGATCCTGGACGCCAGGGACAAATCATTGTGCAATTCCCAGCGCAGGCGCAGAGCACCTCGCTGAAGCCGGAGATCGAACTGCAGTATCCGGATGGCCGCCAGCAGCGCTTTGCCGGTGAATGGGGCGCTTCGCTAACCATCGGCGATCTGAGCGCTGGTCGTTATGGTATGACGGTACTGGAGTTGTGTAACGATGAAATGAGGATTTCACCTGTTACTGAAAACTATGCGTTGACACTCTCGTCCGGTAACGCCGTCGAACGGTGCCAGATTGCTTATCAGCCAGCGGTGCTCTTTGCCGCGATCGAGCTGCTACTGGCGGATGATGAACTGGAAGGCGCGGAAGTCGTCGTTGAGCTGTGGTCGGAAGCAGGCGTGCGCGAACGTACTCTGACGCTGATGGCGAATCAACCGCAGCGCGTCACTCGGCTATTAGCAAATCATCAATATGCTATTTGCCTGCAGCCGACGACGATGAACAACCAGTTGCTGACAACGCCTGCGCAGCCTGCGACCTTCGTGCCGACGGTAGGCACGACGGTTCAGGCAGACGTTGCGCTACAAAAAACGCCCGTTGCGAGCGATAACTTTGTTGAAGTTGCGGTGACGGTATTAGGCTTACCACAGGGTACGGCAGCTCAACGCTATCGTTTCCGCTGCGGCAGCTACCAGTACAGTTTCGTGCTGGCCAGTGATACTCGCCAGCAGAAGCTGCCGCTGCGTTTATCTGCCGGGGAATATAGCGTGCAGGTAGCAGATGTATACATCGCCGGTACGCCGTGGCGCTGTGATGTCAGCGCGCCGTTGCGTTTGCTGCAAAGCGTTAATAACGTCACGCTTGAGTTTATCCAGGGCGTTCCGTTGCAGGTAAAAGGTTGGCCGAATTATCTGGCGCACGGCGGCGTGACGGTGAATGCGGCGGAGACGGTCGATCTTTATCGTGGCGTGCCGTTCAGCGCGCTGTTTAAATATGATGGTTTTGATGGCGGCGGCGATCCGATTCCGGCGGCGGAAGTGGACACTAACGGCGATGGCTTCCTTGATTATGCCTCACTACCGATCCATAAAACCGTGCCTTTGGTTCGCGAGATCGAGGCCGACGCCGGCCGTGCGGTGATGCCGGTGATGGTGGTCTATACCGCCAATGCCAGCGGCGGCAGCGCGGTATCGGACCTGCAGGACGAACAGCGTCTACGCAATCACTTTGGTAGCTTCATTACCCAGTGTCTGGCGGCGCAATCCTGGAAAGATGACCAGCATCCGGTTCCGGCAACCTTTGTCCTGAATCCAGACTTCCTTGGCGCCATGCAGCAGGAGCCTTATGGCTATACCGCGCTGCGTAAGGCCAATAGCGTACAGGTCAATGTCCAACTGGCGGCGGCGATTAATGCGCTTCCTTCGATGCCAGGGTTCAGCGCGCCGACGCTGCCGACTTTCAGCAACGATTTGTACGGCTACGTACAGGCGATTAACTATATCGTTCGCCAGTTCGCGCCGGACATCGCTTTCGGCTGGCAGACCAACGTTTGGGCGACGGGCACGGCAGATTGGCTGCTGCGCGCCAATGCCGCGCCGCGGGAACAAGGGGCGGCGATCGCTGACTTCATTAATGAACTGGGCGTGTACGGCGGCGACTATGCGCCAGACTTTATCGCATTTGATAAATTTGAACGCGACTGCTTCAGCCCGGATGCCTTAGCCCACTACGGCTGGAACGCTACCTGCTGGATGAACTATCTGGGCATGGTGAAGGAGACCGCCAGAGCATTACAGAAACCGGCGATGTTGTGGCAGATCCCCGGCGGCCATATGCCGACGGTTGCGGAAGGGACCAGTAAAATCGCTGCGGCGCATTTTGCGTCAGGCGGTACTTTCTTCATGGGGGATTCGCGGATTGGCAGCGATATCGACACCATTACCCCGGCGCTGTTAAATACCGCGGTGAACAGCACGACCTATGGCGTCGCGACGGTGGGTGATTTTCTGCGCCGCGATGGCGGATACGATTGGAGCCAGATGCAGGCGTTAAATCTGCCGGACTATAACGTTTTTGCCGTGCTGTGGGGCGGCGGTTCGACCGTCAGTATCACCACTATTCATTCCAACGGTGAAGATGGCGGTTGGTTGGCGGAGAAAATGGTGGAGTACTACGCGGCGCCCCGCTACTTTAGTTAATTCTCTGTATTTCATGTAGCGTTAAGGCGGTGATTCAGTGGCGGTACTATACTGGATCGCTGCCTTTTCTCTTTCTTGTTATATCATAAGAAATAATTTCATTTGTTATAGTGTGTAATGTTAAAAATGATTAATAACATTTTGAGATCTTTGTTGGTTATTTGTTTGAGGATTATCTTATTTGATAAATGATTGATTATTTGTGCTTTCATCATACATTTATTCTATATTTAATATTTATTTATTATTAATTGCAGGCTAACTAATGTATGTATATCTTTATTTCTCATATGATTATGGATATTTAATGAAGATATAATGAAATTAAATGGTTTCGAAAATGATAATGAGAATGCCTTGCACTCATATATTTTCTCTCAGCAGGCTAAACCGCATGCAGCGATTGACGCCTTATTTTCAGCGCTCTTGCCCTTTGGTAAATCTTTCGTCGTGCAGTCGGGTGAAGAATTTTCACTATACACAGAGCAGAGCAGCCGCATTGTGTTGCTGGAGTCCGGTATCTTCTCAATTTGCCGCAGTGATCGAGGCTTGAACGTGCTATCGGTTTTCGCTCCGTCAATTGCTGGACTGATAGATAGCTACGGTGTGACATACGATGTTCCCACCCGCCCGGAGCATTTTTTGATTGCTGAAACAGAATGCCGTGGTCGTGCAGTCTCGTTAGCGGATTTTATTAAGGTGACGGATGAGTGCAATCTTTGGCACGACGTAGCTCGTTTTCTCGCTTATCGTCTGATGGTGATGAACGTTCGCGACCGGGAGCTGGTTGGCGTTGACTCTTATCTTAAGGTTCGTGCGTTATTAATCGAAATTGCCGCCTACAACGACGAATATCGCCAGAGCATTAATGTTCTGAACTTTATTCAACGTCGTACCGGAATATCGCGGAGTCGTACCATGAAGCTTCTTTCTGAATTGCGAAAGGGCGGATATATCAATATTGATGGTGGACGTCTGTTAGGGATTAAAAAACTGCCACTGGCTTACTAGTTGCTGTATCTAAATAACAGCCATAACGATTTATTTACTGTAAAAACAGTCAGTTAATGGTGGTCCTATAAAAACAGTTTTTGTCGATTGCAACTCTCTGGTCAATTTATAATAATTAAATAACGGCAGAAATTAATTATCTATCGGCGCTTATAAATAAGCGCTGGTTTGCTATTCATTGAATATAGTATTTCTGTACGCTACAAACTTTAACGTTTTTGCGCCCGGTACCAGCAAGAGATCTCTGTGAAGAGAGCTCGGTACTAAAATTCGTTATTAATTCTATTTTCGACTTGTGTATTTAAAAGGTTATTTATGAAAAAACATCTTTTAGTGATGGTCATGACTGCCATGACGGCGGGCGGTATGAGCTGCGCGGCGAATGCGGATACCGCGACGGTCTCCGGTGGTACGGTGAATTTTACGGGACAGGTTGTGAATGCCGCATGCTCCGTTTCTGCTGACTCTATCGATCAAACCGTTACCCTGAGCCAGGTTCGCACCAGCAAACTGACGGCAGCCGGAATGGTAGCTAATCAGAAAGAAGATTTCTCAATCAAACTGGAAGATTGCGATACCACCGTCAGCCAGAATGCGGCGGTTATCTTTAATGGTCAGCAGGACAGTTCACTCGCCGGTTCGCTGGCGAATACCGCAGGCGCAGGCTCGGCGACTAACGTTGCGCTGCAGCTCTACGGCCCGGATGGACAGGTTCTGAACATCGGCGACACCTCCGGTGCGATCACTCTGATTAATGGCGAAAACACCGTACCGCTGAGCGTTGATTATGTCGCTACCGGCGCGGCGACTGCAGGTAACGTCGCAGCGACCGCGACCTTCAGCATGGTCTATTCCTGATTGGTATCCGCATCTCCTCCGTTGTTGGCAGCGGAGGGATGCATTTCATCTCCTCCGTGGTTATCAAAAAAATGAGTACGCGAATTACCCCGATTTTATTTTCGTTATTGCTGCTGGCGGCGCTGGGAGTAACTCAGTTGGCCTATGCAGGAGGTATTGCGCTGGGTTCGACCCGGGTTATTTATCCGCAGGGTGATAAGCAGGTCTCTCTGCCGATAATAAACTCCTCCAGCAATAATGTATTTTTAATCCAATCGTGGGTGGCGAATGCCGATGGCGACCGAAGCGCCGATTTTGTCGTTACCCCGCCGCTGTTCGTCATTCAGCCGGGGAAAGAAAATCTGCTGCGTATTATGTACGTTGGCCCCTCCCTGCCGACAGATCGCGAAAGCGTTTTTTATCTCAACAGTAAAGCCATTCCCTCGGTTAATAAAAGCAAGCTGGCGGCGAATTCGCTGCAAATCGCCACCCAAAGCGTCATTAAACTGTTTATTCGCCCCAAACACTTACCGGTTGCCTCGGTAGATGCTCCGGCAATGTTACGCTGTCAGCGTGCCGACGATCGCCTGACCATCGTCAATCCATCTCCCTATTATGTCTCGCTGGTTGATATTCATGTCGGCGGGCAGAAGTTAGCCAATTCAATGGTCCCGCCGAAAAGCGAGATAACATTGCAAGGCGGCGTAGGGCAGGTGACTTTCCAGTCGATTAACGATTTCGGCGCTACCACGCCGCTGCAAACCTGTTTGAGTCATTGATATTGTGTTGAAACTCGATGTCGCCGCTCGCCAGTTGACGGTGGGTAGACTTCCGGCGCTTATCAGCCTGGCTCTGATCTCGGCAAGCCTATGCACGCTGCCGCGTAGCTGGGCCGAAAACTATTTTAACCCGGCTTTTTTATCTGACGATCCGTCGAAGATCGCCGATCTTTCCCACTTTGAGGATAATGGCCAGGCACCAGGGGTTTATCGGGTCGATGTCTACCTTAATGGCGCATTGTTGACGACGCGCGATATTGCTTTTCGTGCGAACCAGCAGTCTGCCGATGGATCAGGCCTTCGCGCGTGCCTGACACCTGAGATGCTCAACGGCATGAATGTGAATATCAGCGCATTTCCGCAGTTGGCGAAGGCCGCTGCGGGCGACTGCGTCGATCTTGCTGCTGCGATCCCTGCGGCTTCCAGCGTTTTTGACTTTAGCCAGCAGCGTCTCAATATCAGTATTCCGCAGGCGGCGCTAAACAACCAGGCGCGGGGCTATATTCCGCCACAAAACTGGGATGAAGGTATCAATGCGTTGTTGCTCAACTATACGTTTACCGGCGCGAATAGCCGGGACCGCAGCGTTGGCGGCGGCAATAGCGATAGTTATTTCCTCGGCCTCAATAGCGGAGTAAATCTTGGCGCCTGGCGTTTACGTGATTACTCGACATGGAACTACAACAGCGATAATCAGCAACAGAAAAGCGACTGGCAGCACATCAGCACCTACGTTGAACGTGATGTGGCGGCGCTGAAAGGCGAGTTGACGGCGGGCGATAGCTACACCCCCGCGGGCGTTTTCGACAGCCTGCCGTTTCGTGGGCTACAGCTGGCGTCTGACGACAATATGCTGCCGGACAGCATGAAAGGCTTCGCGCCGACTATCCACGGCATCGCCAAAAGCAACGCTCAGGTGACGATACGTCAGAACGGCTACACCATCGACCAGCGCTATGTACCGCCTGGCGCATTCACCATCGACGATCTCTATCCGACCTCCTCCAGCGGCGATCTCAACGTCGAGATCAAGGAGTCCGACGGCAGCATCTCCAGCTATAACGTGCCTTATGCCGCCGTACCGGTTCTGCAACGCGAGGGGCGGGTGAAATATGCCGCCACCGCGGCGACCTATCGCGGTGATAGCAGCCAGAAACGAGAGGTGAGTTTCGGCCAGGCGACCCTGATGTGGGGGTTGCCGCATGGCTTTACGCTGTACGGCGGAACGCAGTTTTCCTCCGATTACCGCGCCCTGGCGCTGGGCACTGGAGCTAACTTCGGCGACTGGGGGGCGATTTCCGTCGATCTTACGCAAGCCTACAGTACGCTGGCGGATGAGAGCGAACATCAGGGGCAATCGCTGCGCTTTTTATATGCCAAATCCTTAAACGACCTGGGCACCCATTTTCAATTGTTGGGGTATCGCTACTCAACCTCTGGTTTTTATACCCTTGATGATACCGCGTGGAAGCGGATGTCAGGCTATAACGACCCTCAGGAGGATGACGGCGATCGCGATACTGGCGATGACTACAACCTGTATTACACCAAACGCGGCAAGGTACAGATCAACCTCTCTCAACAGTTCGGTCATTTTGGCTCACTGTATGTCACCGGTAGCCAACAGAGCTATTGGCACACCGATGAAACCAATAAATTACTGCAAATCGGCTACAGCGACACGCTGGCTGGGGTCTCGTGGAGCCTGTCATATAGCAGCAGCCGCGCGCCCGGCGAGGAGGAACGGGACCAGGCGCTGGCGCTCAATCTTTCGCTACCGCTCAGCCAGTGGCTTTCTCACGGCGACGATATTACCCAGCGTCGTCATAACGTTTATGCGACGTTTTCCACCAGTAGCGATGGACACGGCGGCGTGACGCAAAATAGCGGTATCAGCGGCATGTTACTGGATCAAAACAACCTGAGCTATAGCGTCCAGCAGGGCTATCAGAATCAGGGGGGTGGTGCGAGCGGCTCCGCCAGCCTCGAATACGACGGGGCAAAGGGCAACCTGAATGTCGGCTACAACAAAAGCAACCATGGTGATTATCGGCAACTGAACTATGGCCTCAGCGGCGGCATGGTCGCGCATGCTCATGGTCTGACCCTCAGCCAGCCGTTGGGCGATACCAATGTTCTTATCGCCGTGCCGGGGGCAGGGAATGTCAATATCGAAGATCAGCCGGGGATCCACACCGATGGCCGCGGCTACGCGGTGGTACCGTATGCCACTACTTACCGCCAGAATCGCATGGCGCTGGACGTCAACTCGCTAAAAGACGATGTCGATATCGATGATGCGGTGATCAATGTCGTTCCCACCCAAGGGGCGTTGGTGCTGGCCAACTTTACTGCCCGGATCGGCGAGCGCGCGCTATTGACGCTAAGCCATTACGGGAAACCGCTGCCGTTTGGCGCTACGGTATCCATTGCTGGCGCGGCGGAAGAAGGCATCGTTGGCGACGATGGCGAAGTGTATCTCTCAGGCCTTAGCCCGCAGGGCACGCTGAAAGCACAATGGGGACAGCATCCTGACCAACAATGTCTCACTCATTATCATCTCCCTGACGTTAGCCAGCCTTTGGCGCGTCAGCATCTGGAATGTCGCTAAATGAAGCCTGTCTCTTTTCTTGTGCTGTTAATGGGGCTGCTGCTGGCCCGCGGTAGTCTGGCGGCCGTTTGCCAGAACACCAATGGCTCGCCTGCAACGGTCGATTATGACCTGACGACGACGCTAACGGCGGCGCAGAATCAGGCCGGTACGACCACGCAACTTAGTAAAAACCAGGATGTGAACGTGCAGGCGGTTTGTCCCGCCGGCTCTTCGGATTCGGGGCGAACGTATCGTTCGTATGTCGCTTCTTCATCGATAGTGGAAACCAACGGCGACTGGAAATATATGCAGCTGGATGGCACCTATCTTGAAGGAGCAATGCGCATTGAAGATTCGGCGGCCGGGGAATTTTATCCACCAATGGATTATGTCTATATGGGCTATGACGCCAACGTTAACAATGGCTCGCCTTTTCCGGTACATGATTCGAATCTGGTATTCCAGCTTAAGGTTGTGAAGCCATTTATTGGCACGGTAAATATCGAGCCGAAGACCATGTTTAATGTCTATGTCACTACCACTGGCGACGATCCACTGAGTAATCTGGTGTACAGCATTGTCTACAGCGGCAGCGTGACCGTGCCGCAAAGCTGCGAAATTAACGCCGGGCAAACCATTCTTGTGGATTTTGGCTCGCTGTACAGCGGCGGCTTCAATCGCGCCGGGGAAAAACCGAGCGGTGTCCGTAAGAAAAGATTCACCGTGCCGGTGAAGTGCAGTGGGGTGGATTCACAGGTCAACTTAAGTCTGCGGTTGATAGCCACCGCCGATAGCCACTTAAGCCAGGCCATTGCCTCCGACAATCCTGATGTTGGCGTGGTGGTTGAGAGCAGCGACGGCGCGGTATTAACGCCGAATGACGCCAGCAGCGTCGAGCCTTTCACGACGGATGAATACGGACGCGCGACTATTTCCCTACAGGCGTATCCAGTCAGTACCACCGGCCAGACGCCGGCGGAGGGGGCCTTCACCGCGCTGGCTAACTTACGGGTGGATTTCGACTAAATGCGCCTGATTCGTTACTTCTTCTTATTCATTCTGCTATGCGGCAGCGGTTGCTATGCCGACGATAGCGGCTACAACCTGGAATTCACCGGCACCATTGTCGCGCAAACCTGCGATATCGAAATTTCCAGCCTCAGCCAGAGTATCGATTTAGGTCAGTTCTCTGTGGAGGATTTCCCCTCTACCGGTACGACGACGAAGTTCAAGCCGTTCAACATCAACCTGAAAAACTGCTCGCGCGGCATTACCGGCAGCAAAATCTGGTTTACCGGCACTGCCGACAGCGACAACCCGGCGCTGCTGGCATTGAGCGATACCGGCATGGGTAGCGAAAAAATGCTGGCAAGCGGCGTTGGCGTGGAGATCCTTGATGAGGACCAGGATGCCGTCAGCATCAATAACACCAGTTCGGTGGTCTACCCGCTGAAAACGGGCCGCAATACCTTATCGTTCTATATCCGCTACAAATCTACCCGGCCAACCGTGACCTCCGGCAATGCGACGGCGGTGATGTATTTCGACCTGCAATATGAATAGGCGCGCGGCAATGATTAAAAAACTGTACCTCTGCTGGGGGCTGGCTCTGGCGGCAAGCGGTGCGCTGGCCCATGACGGCCGGGTCTACGTCACCGGAACCATTACCGACAACACCTGCACGCTGTCGCCGGATTCCGAGAACATTCAGGTCGATATGGGAACCGTTAGCAACCGCCAGTTTTATCAGGCAGGCGCCGGCGCGGAGTGGCAGCCTTTTTCGATCACGCTACAAAATTGCGGCAGTACTGCCAGCGGCGTAACGGTGAGCTTTAGCGGTACCAGCGATCCGCAAGATGGCGATTTGTTCGCGGTGAATACCGGAGCGGATACCGCAAGCGGTATAGGAATTGCGCTCTATGACAAGAATAAACAGCAAATCGCGCCGGGGGCGCAGAGCGATGTGCTGGCGCTCACCGCGGGCGCCGCGTCCGAACGTTTACAGTTTTATGCCCGCTATGTGGCTGATGGCGCCCCGGTGGCGCCGGGGGCTGCCGATGCTTCCGCGACTTTCGTACTGAGTTATGAATAGAAGACTTTTCTACTGGCCAGGGCTCTGGCTGCTGCCCGTAGCAATAAGCCATGCAGGCGTGGTGATTGGCGGCACGCGCTTTATTTATCACGCCGAGCGGACGACGCTGAGCGTTCCGCTGCGCAATACCTCGGATAGTGACTGGCTGGTGGACAGCCACGTACTGAGCAGTGGACGCTGGCCCGGCGCCGATGATTTGTCGCCTCGAAAACCGCCATTCGTGGTCACGCCGCCGCTCTTTTTATTGCGCGCAGGCCAGGAGAACACACTGCGTGTCGCATGGAGCGGCGAGGCGCTGGCGCGGGATCGTGAAAGCTTGTTTGCGCTGAGCATTGCCGCTATTCCATCGGGAAAAACCGGCGCCAATAGCGTGCAGATGGCATTTCGCTCGGCGTTAAAACTGATTTATCGACCTGTGGGGCTAACCGGCGATCCGCAGCAGGCCTATCGTCAACTGGTCTGGAACTTAACGGCGGATGGGCTGACGGTACGTAATCCAGGTCCCTATTACGTCACCCTCTTTTCAACCCGCGTCAACGGGTCGCCGATCGACGCCGCCGGCGTGGTCGCGCCGTTTTCTACCCGCCGCACAGACTGGTGTCGACAAACGACGCGCTGCGCCGTGCGGTGGCAAAGCCTCAACGATGCCGGGGGCGTAATGCCGCCGGTCACGGTAACGATGCAACGGTGATGACGATTTTATTCCGCCCCTGTGGGCATCCCCTGAACTTGATAATGAGAACTCAATAATGCGCAAACTTTCCTGTAAATCGGCGGCGTGGCTAGCGCTTGGCGGCATCATCTCTTTTTCCACGTTGGCGGCGAAGACCGACCCGGCGATAGGTGATATTGGGCCGACCGCTGAGGCGTATATCGCCAGCCATCCGGATAAAGTTGGCGAAGCGGTAGCGACCTATCTGGCGGATCATCCCGAATTCCTGATTGCCGCCAGCGAAACGCTACATCAGCGCCAGCAGGTTGCCCAGAAGCAGGCTTATGTGCAGCTGGCGCTGCAGTACCGCTCTGAGCTGCTGAGCGACAGCTCTCCCTCCGTTGGCCCGGCGGATGCTAAAGCGGCGGTGGTGATGTTTTTTGACTACCAGTGTTCCTGGTGCAGCAAGATGTCGCCCGTGGTGGAAGCGATGGTGAAATCGAATCCTGATACGCGTTTTATCTTTAAAGAGTTTCCGATCTTTTCATCCCGCTGGCCGGTGTCTGGTTTGGCGGCGAGAATCGGCGAACAGGTGTGGCTGAACGATGGCGGGGCAAAGTATTTGGCCTGGCATAATGCCCTGTACGCCACGGGTAAAGTGGAGGGACAGCTCACCGAGCAGGATGTTTACGCGCTGGCGTCGCACTATCTCACCCAGCCGCAGATTAGGGCGGTTAAAACTGCCCAGCAGAGCGGGGCGGTACATGATGCGCTGCTGAGCAATCAGGCGCTGGCGCAGCATATGAACTTTTCCGGAACCCCGGCTTTTGTGGTGATGCCGCAGGCAGCGGCTCCGGATGCCGGGCGTATCTCGGTAGTGCCGGGCAGCACGTCGCAGGATGCGTTGCAGATGGCAATTCAGAAAGCTAAAGGTTAAGTCTCAGCACCGGGGCACTGTACCCGGTTATCAGCTTCCTCAGACCGAGGATTTGGCGTATGCAATTCAAGAAAGGCTGGTTAGGGCTGGCGGCCATTTCACTGTTCACAATTGGCGGCGCGCGGGCTCACACTGCCGGTAATATCCAATTTTTTGGCAATGTAGTTACTGAAAGTTGCTGGAACGAAACGGAAAGTAGCGAGATTTTGTGCCAGCGCGCCGATCGCATCGAACGCCACGTGATTGTGGAAAATATCACCACTTCGCTGGCTTCGGCTTACGCAACGGTGGAGAAAAGTTATCTCGATGCCGACAAGCAGCTCACTCTGCTGCGGGTGGTCTATGATTAACAAATATCGATAAAGATCGGAAAAAGCGATTCTAATGGCAATTTAAATCTGTTTTTTTCGATGTGTTTGCGGCTGTATCATACTTTTATCGAGTTATTGACCAATAAGGTGAGAGTAAAAGTGAAACATCTGCAACGATTTTTCAGTAGCGATGCTTCCGGGGGCATTATTCTAATCTGCGCCGCCGCACTGGCGATGATGATGGCCAATAGCAGCGTCACCAGCGGTCTGTATCATGCTTTTTTAGATACCCCGGTACAGCTGCGCGTCGGCGCGCTGGAAATTAACAAAAACATGCTGTTGTGGATCAACGATGCGCTAATGGCGGTGTTTTTCCTGTTAATTGGCCTGGAGGTGAAGCGTGAGATGATCCAGGGGGCGCTCGCCAGCCGCCGTCAGGCGGTGTTCCCGGTGGTTGCCGCGATTGGCGGCATGGTGGTGCCAGCGCTTATCTATTTAGCCTTCAATGCCCAGGATCCCGTTGCGCGGGAAGGGTGGGCTATCCCGGCGGCGACCGATATCGCCTTTGCGCTTGGCGTTTTGGCGCTATTAGGCAACCGGGTACCAACGGCGTTGAAAATTTTCCTGATGGCGCTGGCTATTATTGATGACCTCGGGGCGATTGTGATTATCGCGCTGTTTTATACCAACGATCTGTCGGTACTGTCGTTGGCCGTCGCCGCTGGCGCGATTGTGGTACTGGCGGCGCTCAATCTCTGCGGCGTGCGGCGCACCGGTATCTATATCCTGGTTGGTGCGGTGCTGTGGACGGCAGTACTGAAATCCGGCGTACATGCGACCCTGGCGGGGGTTATCGTCGGCTTTATGATCCCGTTGAAGGAGCAGAATGGTAAATCGCCAGCGAAGCAGCTTGAGCATGTGCTGCATCCGTGGGTTGCGTTTCTAATCCTGCCGCTGTTCGCTTTTGCCAATGCCGGGGTTTCGCTGCAGGGCGTCACGTTCGCAGGGCTGACTTCGCTGCTGCCTCTGGGGATTATTGCCGGGCTGTTTGTCGGTAAGCCGCTTGGCATTAGCCTGTTCTGCTGGCTGGCGCTGAAGTTTAAGTGGGCCTCGTTGCCGCCAGGAACCCGCTTCCCGCAGATTATGGCGGTCGGCGTACTGTGCGGAATCGGCTTCACCATGTCGATTTTCATCGCCACGCTCGCCTTCAGTAGCGTTGACCCCGGATTGATCAACTGGGCCAAGCTGGGCATTCTGATCGGGTCGATTCTGTCAGCCATCATTGGCTACATGATTCTGCGTAAGCGCGTAACGGATCCTCACAGCGTGTAACATCATCGGGAGAGCCTGCGGGCTCTCCGGGGCATATCAGGGAGAGAAGCATGTCGCATATCAATTACAACCATTTGTACTACTTCTGGCACGTCTATCGGGAAGGCTCGGTCGTCGGCGCCGCCGAGGCGCTGTATCTGACGCCGCAGACGATTACCGGGCAGATTAAGGCGTTGGAAGAACGATTACAGGGCAAACTCTTTAAACGTAAAGGACGAGGCCTGGAACCCAGTGAGCTGGGAGAGCTGGTGTTTCGCTACGCGGATCGCATGTTCACCCTGAGCCAGGAGATGCTCGATATCGTCAATTATCGCAAAGAGTCGAACCTGCTGTTTGATGTCGGTGTCGCCGATGCGCTATCCAAGCGGCTGGTGAGCGGCGTTCTGGATGCGGCGGTAGTAGAAGATGAACAAATTCACCTGCGCTGTTTTGAATCCACCCACGAGATGCTGCTGGAGCAACTGAGCCAGCATAAGCTGGATATGATTATCTCGGATTGCCCGATTGATTCAACCCAGCAGGAAGGGCTGTTCTCGGTGAAAATCGGTGAATGCGGGGTGAGCTTCTGGTGTATGAACCCGCCGCCGGAAAAACCGTTTCCCGCCTGTCTTGAGGAACGTCGTCTGCTCATTCCCGGTCGCCGTTCCATGCTCGGGCGCAAATTGCTGAACTGGTTTAATTCGCAGGGGCTGCAGGTGGAAATTCTCGGCGAGTTCGACGATGCGGCGCTTATGAAAGCCTTCGGCGCGGCGCATAATGCGATTTTTGTGGCGCCAACCCTCTATGCTCACGATTTCTATGCCGATGAGTCGATTGTTGAAATTGGCCGCATGGAAAACGTGATGGAGGAGTATCACGCTATTTTTGCCGAGCGAATGATTCAGCATCCCGCGGTACAGCGTATCTGCAACCGCGATTATTCATCGCTATTTGCGCAGCCGCAAAACTAAGTACCGGCAAACAACAGACATAAAAAAACCCGCTTTCGCGGGTTTTTTTAACAAAGTTCAGCAAGCGGGCGATTAAGCCAGTTTGTTGATCTGTGCAGTCAGGTTTGCTTTATGACGCGCAGCTTTGTTTTTGTGGATCAGACCTTTAGCAGCCTGACGGTCCACGATTGGTTGCATTTCGTTAAATGCTTTCAGTGCAGCAGCTTTGTCGCCAGCTTCGATAGCTGCGTATACTTTCTTGATGAAAGTACGCATCATAGAGCGACGGCTTGCGTTGTGCTTGCGAGCCTTTTCAGACTGAACGGCGCGCTTCTTAGCTGATTTGATATTAGCCAAGGTCCAACTCCCAAATGTGTTCTATATGGACAATTCAAAGGCCGAGGAATATGCCCGTTTAGCCTTCTTTTGTCAATGGATTTGTGCAAATAAGCGCCGTTTAAGATAACGAGGCTTCATTACGTAGTGATGGCGCAAGATTCTACCAGCTTGTTGTAGTCGAATACAGTCTTTCCACCATAAAAATCGACGGCTGCGTATAGTTTTTCCTGCATTATTACGCTGAGTGAATGAATTAGCAGGATCTTTCGTAATCGAGGTGCAATCGCTGGTTAACGTCGCCTGTTGTACAAGGTATACTCGGACGATTTTCACTGTTTTGAGCCAGACATGAAGCTGATACGCGGCATACATAATCTCAGTCAGGCCCCGCACGGGTGCGTGCTGACCATTGGAAATTTCGACGGCGTGCATCGCGGGCATCAGGCGCTGCTGCAGCGCCTGCGCGCAGAGGGCCGCCAGCTCGGTCTGCCGGTTGTGGTGATGATTTTTGAGCCGCAGCCGCTGGAGCTGTTTGCCGCCGATAAAGCGCCGGCGCGGATCACGCGGCTGCGTGAGAAGCTTGGCTACCTGGCGGAAAGCGGTGTCGACTACGTGCTGTGTGTCCGTTTCGACCGGCGTTTCGCGGCGCTGACGGCGCAAGATTTCATCAGCGAACTGTTGGTGCGCCAGTTGGGCGTGCGGTTCCTTGCCGTCGGCGATGATTTCCGCTTTGGCGCTGGTCGTCAGGGGGATTTCTTTTTATTACAGAAGGCCGGGGCGGAGTACGGTTTTGACGTCACCAGTACCCAGACCTTCTGCGAAGGCGGCGTACGTATTAGCAGCACCGCGGTGCGTCAGGCGCTGGCCGACGATGACCTCGCGCAGGCGGAAAACCTGCTGGGGCATCCGTTTACCATCTCAGGTCGCGTCGTCCACGGCGATGAGCTGGGGCGCACCATAGGTTTCCCGACGGCGAACTTACCGCTGCGTCGTCAGGTTTCCCCGGTTAAAGGGGTCTTTGCGGTAGAAGTGACAGGGCTCGGCGATAAGCCATTACCCGGCGTCGCCAACATTGGCACTCGTCCAACGGTCTCCGGCGTGCGACAGCAGCTGGAAGTTCACCTTCTGGACGTTGTAATGGACCTCTACGGTCGCCATATAGATGTAATACTGCGTAAAAAAATACGTAACGAGCAGCGTTTTGCGTCGCTGGATGAGCTAAAAGCGCAAATCGCACGAGATGAGTTAACGGCCCGCGAGTACTTTGGGCTCACCAGGCAGGGATAATCCTACTGGTATTTATCAAACCGAAATAACGGAACCGAGAATCTGATGAGTGACTATAAATCCACCCTGAATTTGCCGGAAACAGGGTTCCCGATGCGTGGCGACCTCGCCAAACGCGAGCCGGGAATGCTGGCGCGTTGGACCGATGATGACCTGTACGGCATCATCCGTGCGGCGAAAAAAGGCAAAAAAACCTTCATTCTGCATGATGGCCCTCCTTATGCGAATGGCAGCATTCATATTGGTCACTCGGTTAACAAGATTCTGAAAGACATTATCGTTAAGTCCAAAGGACTGACGGGTTTTGACTCGCCGTACGTTCCGGGTTGGGACTGCCACGGTCTGCCGATCGAACTGAAAGTCGAGCAGCAATACGGCAAGCCGGGTGAGAAATTCACCGCCGCAGAATTCCGCGCCAAGTGCCGTGAATATGCCGCCGAGCAGATCGACGGCCAGCGTAAAGACTTTATCCGCCTGGGCGTGCTGGGCGACTGGTCGCGTCCGTACCTGACCATGGACTTCAAAACTGAAGCCAATATCATCCGCGCGCTGGGTAAAATCATCGGCAACGGTCACCTGCATAAAGGCGCTAAGCCGGTGCACTGGTGCGTTGACTGCCGTTCCGCGCTGGCGGAAGCGGAAGTTGAGTACTATGACAAAACGTCTCCGTCTATCGATGTGGCGTTCCACGCGGTAGATAAAGCCGCGGTATTGGCCAAATTCGGCGTAGCCGACGTCACTGGCCCGGTTTCGCTGGTTATCTGGACCACGACGCCGTGGACCCTGCCGGCTAACCGCGCCATCTCTCTGTCGCCTGAGTTCGACTATGCGCTGGTGCAGGTTGACGGCCAGGCGCTGATCCTGGCGAAAGACCTGGTGGAAAGCGTGATGCAGCGCATTGGCGTGGCGGATTACACCATCCTGGCGGCGGTACAGGGTTCCGAGCTTGAACTGATGCGCTTTAAGCATCCGTTCCTCGATTTCGATGTGCCGGCGATCCTTGGCGACCACGTGACGCTGGATGCGGGTACCGGCGCGGTACATACCGCCGGCGGCCACGGCCCGGACGACTACACTATCAGCCAGAAATATGGACTGGAAATCGCCAACCCGGTTGGCCCGGACGGTTCTTATCTGCCGGGGACTTACCCGTCTCTGGATGGTATCAACGTCTTCAAAGCCAACGACATCATCGTCGAGATGCTGCGTGACAGCGGCGCGCTGCTGCACGTGGAAAAAATGCAGCACAGCTATCCGTGCTGCTGGCGCCACAAATCGCCGATCATCTTCCGCGCTACCCCGCAGTGGTTCGTCAGCATGGATCAAAAAGGCCTGCGCGCGCAGTCTCTGAAAGAGATCAAAGGCGTGCAGTGGATCCCGGACTGGGGCCAGGCGCGTATCGAATCGATGGTTGCCAACCGTCCTGACTGGTGTATCTCCCGTCAGCGTACCTGGGGCGTGCCGATGTCGCTGTTCGTGCATAAAGAAACCCACGAGCTACACCCGCGCACCCTCGAACTGATGGAAGAAGTGGCGAAACGCGTTGAAGTTGACGGCATCCAGGCGTGGTGGGATCTCGATTCCCGCGACATCCTTGGCGATGACGCCGACAGCTACGAAAAAGTGCCGGATACCCTCGACGTGTGGTTTGACTCCGGGTCCACCCACTCTTCTGTGGTCGATGTGCGTCCGGAATTCGCCGGTCACGCCGCGGACATGTATCTGGAAGGCTCCGATCAGCATCGCGGCTGGTTCATGTCTTCGCTGATGATCTCCACGGCGATGAAAGGCAAAGCGCCATATCGTCAGGTACTGACCCACGGCTTCACCGTCGACGGTCAGGGCCGCAAAATGTCCAAGTCTATCGGTAACACCGTTAGCCCGCAGGACGTGATGAACAAACTGGGCGCCGATATTCTGCGTCTGTGGGTGGCTTCCACCGACTATACCGGCGAAATGGCGGTCTCTGATGAGATCCTCAAACGCGCCGCGGACAGCTATCGTCGTATCCGTAATACCGCGCGCTTCCTGCTGGCGAACCTTAACGGTTTCGATCCGGCAAAAGATATGGTTAAACCGGAAGAGATGGTCGTTCTGGACCGCTGGGCGGTCGGCTGCGCGCAGGCGGCTCAGGAAGATATCCTCAAAGCCTACGAATCCTACGACTTCCACGAAGTGGTGCAGCGCCTGATGCGCTTCTGCTCCATCGAAATGGGCTCGTTCTATCTCGACATCATCAAAGACCGCCAGTACACCGCGAAAGCGGACAGCGTGGCGCGTCGCAGCTGCCAGACCGCGCTGTTCCATATCGTGGAAGCGCTGGTGCGCTGGATGGCGCCGATCATGTCCTTCACCGCGGACGAAATCTGGGGCTATCTGCCGGGCGAGCGTGAAAAATACGTCTTCACCGGCGAGTGGTATGAAGGCCTGTTCGGCCTGGCCGACGACGAAGCGATGAACGACGATTTCTGGGATGAACTGCTGAAAGTGCGCGGCGAAGTCAATAAGGTGATCGAACAGGCGCGTGCTGATAAGAAAGTCGGTGGTTCTCTGGAAGCGGCGGTTACGCTGTATGCCGATGCTGACCTGGCGGCCAAGCTCAACGCGCTGGGCGAAGAATTACGATTTGTCCTGTTGACCTCCGGCGCTAACGTTGCCGATTATGCACAGGCGCCGGCTGATGCCTGGCAGAGCGATCTGCTGAAAGGGCTGAAAGTGGTCCTGAGCAAAGCCGAGGGCGAGAAGTGCCCACGCTGCTGGCATTACACCAGCGATGTCGGCAAGGTGGCGGAACACGCAGAAATCTGCGGTCGCTGTGTCAGTAACGTCGCCGGTGACGGCGAGCAACGTAAATTCGCCTGATGAGTAAATCGATCTGTTCAACGGGGCTACGCTGGCTGTGGGTCGTCGTAGCCGTGCTGATTATCGATCTGGGCAGCAAATTCCTGATCCTCCAGAACTTCGCTCTGGGGGAGACGGTTTCGCTGTTTCCATCGCTTAATCTGCATTATGCGCGCAACTACGGCGCGGCTTTTAGCTTCCTCGCCGACAGCGGCGGCTGGCAGCGCTGGTTCTTCGCCGGGATTGCCGTTGGTATCTGCGTGGTGCTGGCGGTGCTGATGTACCGTTCGAAGGCGACGCAAAAGCTGAACAACATTGCCTACGCGCTGATCATTGGCGGCGCACTGGGTAACCTGTTCGACCGTCTGTGGCACGGCTTTGTGGTCGATATGATCGACTTCTATGTCGGCGACTGGCATTTCGCCACCTTCAACCTTGCTGATAGCGCCATCTGCATCGGCGCGGCGCTGATCGTGCTGGAAGGCTTCTTGCCTTCCAGTGATAAAAAAACATCATAAAAAATTGCCGGATGGCGACGCGAGAGCGTCTTATCCGGCCTACAGTATATATCGCCCTTTGTTTGCCCGGTAAGCGCAGCGCCATCGGGCAAACAAGCGGCGGCAATATAAAAGAGCAAACCTGCATGTCTAACTCTGTACAGAGCAACAGCGCGGTGCTGGTGCACTTCACGCTGAAACTGGATGACGGCTCCACCGCCGAATCCACGCGCGGCAACGGCAAACCAGCGCTGTTTCGTCTTGGCGATGCCTCGCTTTCCGAAGGGCTGGAGCAGCATCTGCTGGGGCTGAAAGCCGGCGATAAAACCACGTTTTCGCTGGAACCTGACGCCGCCTTCGGCGTACCTAGCCCGGACCTGATCCAGTATTTCTCTCGCCGCGAGTTTATCGACGCTGGCGAGCCGGAAATCGGCGCGATTATGCTCTTTACCGCAATGGATGGCAGCGAAATGCCCGGCGTGATCCGCGAAGTGAACGGCGATTCCATCACCGTCGACTTCAACCATCCGCTGGCCGGGCGTACCGTTCATTTTGATATTGAAGTGCTGGAAGTCGATCCGGCGCTGGAGGGGTAAGATGCAGATCCTGTTGGCTAACCCGCGCGGTTTTTGCGCCGGCGTTGACCGCGCTATCAGCATTGTCGAAAACGCGCTGACGCTGTACGGCGCGCCGATCTACGTTCGTCACGAAGTTGTCCATAATCGCTACGTCGTCGATAGCCTGCGCCAGCGTGGGGCGATTTTTATCGAACAGATTAGCGAAGTGCCGGACGGCGCGATCCTGATTTTCTCCGCCCACGGGGTTTCGCAGGCAGTACGCAACGAAGCGAAGAGTCGTGACCTGACGGTTTTCGACGCTACCTGCCCGCTGGTAACTAAAGTCCATATGGAAGTCGCCCGCGCCAGCCGCCGCGGCGAAGAGTCGATTCTGATTGGCCACGCCGGGCATCCGGAAGTTGAAGGCACCATGGGCCAGTACAATAACCCCGAAGGGGGCATGTATCTGGTTGAGTCGCCGGAGGATGTGCTGACGCTGGAAGTGAAAAACGATGCCCGACTGTCGTTTATGACCCAGACGACGCTTTCCGTCGATGATACTTCTGACGTTATCGACGCGCTGCGCGAGCGCTTCCCGAAAATCGTCGGCCCGCGTAAAGACGATATTTGCTACGCCACCACCAACCGTCAGGAAGCCGTACGCGCGCTGGCGGAGCAGGCTGATGTGGTGCTGGTGGTCGGTTCGAAAAACTCCTCGAACTCCAATCGCCTGGCTGAACTGGCGCAGCGGATGGGGAAAGCGGCCTATCTTATCGACGATGCCACCGATATCCAGGAACAATGGGTTAAGTCTGCTGCCTGCGTTGGGGTAACGGCGGGCGCGTCGGCCCCGGATATCCTGGTGCAGAATGTGATTGCCCGTCTGCAGGAGCTGGGCGGCGGCGAAGCGGTGCCGTTGGAAGGCCGTGAAGAGAATATCGTTTTCGAGGTGCCGAAAGAGCTGCGTGTAGATGTCCGTGAAGTAGAATAAGTTCTTTCACCCAGCAGTATGAGAAGATGCCAGACTTAACGTCTGGCATTTTTTTTTGGGAGAAAACCATGCGCTTACCGATTATTCTCGACACCGATCCGGGTATTGACGATGCGGCGGCGATCGCCGCCGCGCTCTTCTCGCCACAGTTGGATTTGCAATTAATGACCACGGTGGCGGGCAACGTCTCGGTGGAAAAGACGACCCGCAACGCGCTGCAACTGCTGCATTTCTGGAATGCCGATGTACCGCTGGCGCAAGGCGCGTCGATGCCACTAGTACGTCCGCTGCGCGATGCCGCCTCGGTGCATGGCGAATCCGGCATGGAGGGCTATGATTTCGTCGAACATAACCGTCAACCGCTGGCAAAACCGGCGTTTCAGGCGATCCGCGATGCGCTGATACACGCGCCAGAACCCGTGACCCTGGTGGCCATCGGTCCGCTAACCAATATTGCCCTGCTGATAACGCAGTATCCTGAGTGCCTGTTTAATATTCGTCGGCTGGTGCTGATGGGCGGCTCGGCCGGGCGCGGTAACTTTACCCCCAACGCCGAGTTTAATATCGCCATCGATCCGGAAGCCGCCGCGAAAGTCTTCCAGAGCGGGCTGGAGATTGTGATGTGCGGGCTGGATGTTACCAATAAAGCGATGCTGAGTGCGGACTATCTGGTCACACTGCCAACGCTCAATCAGACAGGCAAAATGCTTCATGCGTTATTTAGCCATTATCGCAGCGGCAGTATGAGCAGCGGTCTGAGAATGCATGATTTATGCGCTATTGCGTGGTTGGTTCGTCCGGATCTGTTTACGCTCAAACCCTGCTTTGTGGCGGTAGAGACGCAGGGGACCTGGACGGCTGGCGCTACCGTGGTAGATATCGAAGGGCGTCTGGGACAACCGGCCAACGCACAGGTGGCGTTGGATTTGGATGTCGCGGGTTTTCAACATTGGGCGGCGGAGGTTTTCGCTCTCGCGCCGTGACAGTTATAGCTGCTGGTGTGAATCGACCACATTACACCATAACTCGCTCGCTTCATCCGTCCACATGAGCAGTAATAATGACGCGAAGCGTTCAGCCGCTGCGGAAAGAGGGCGGTTTTTAACGCGAATCATGCCAAGCGTGCGCCTGATTACCGGTTCGACCAGCGGCACGCTGACGACAGCGCTGTTGGCGTGATGCGGCATGGCCAGGCAGGGCAAGGCCGATATGCCAAGCCCCGCCTCGACCAGACCCAGAGAGGTGGATAAGTGTCTGACTTCGTAAAACCAATCTAATTTCCATGGCTTATCCTGCAGGCAACTTTCAATCAGTTGCCGATTACCGCTCGAGCGTCTGACGCCAACTAATCTCTGCGAGACGAGCTCCCGCCATTCCACTAATTTTTTACTGGCCAGCGGATGATCCTGCCGGCAAGCCAGCACGAAGGGTTCATTAACGAGTGGGCTAAATTCGATGTCGGGATGTGTGATGAAGTTCATATTTATTCCAAAATCGACTTCGCCTTTTCTCACCGAGGCCATGCAATTTTCTATACCTTGTTCATAAATTCGAACTTTGATATGGGGGTAACGCTGATTAAATTGAACGATGGCGCGAGGTAAAAAATAAAATACCGCCGTCGGGATACAAGAAAGCGTTACCGTATCATGCACATTAGAAGTCAGGTTGCTGATGTTAAAAATGGCGGCATCAAGGCTGGCAATCAGTGACTTTGCCTTTGGAAGAAGCATTTTTCCTGCTTGAGTGAGCATGATTTTTCGGGTGGTTCTTTCGAAAAGGGCTGTATTGAGGTTACTTTCTATTTTTTGTATTTTGCGGGTCAATGCGGGTTGCGTCAGGTTAAGTACTTCTGCCGCTTTGCTAAATGAACCCAGCTCGGCAACAGTGACAAAAGCTTTCATTCCGGATAGTTCATTGTTCATTGCTGCTCCGTAATCAGAAATAATTTATATATAGAATGGCTCTGTTAATTATTGCCATGACGATAGTTGTTATTAATGTTTTGTAGGTATAAGTCTTATTTTTATATTTTATCAATCACTATCTTCCTTGCAAGTAGAATCAGATGGTAAACGGTTGTGCGAGTAAATGAATAATAAAGTAAATAAAAAACTTTAAATACATTAAGTGCATTAAATTCACGCCCCGTTTATTTAATCTTTTTATATTTGTAAGGAACATGTTATGAAACAAATTCCGTGTGTTCTCATGCGTGGTGGAACATCAAAAGGCGCTTTCCTGTTAGCAGATGATCTACCAGAAGATATTCAAAAACGTGATGAAACATTATTAACTATCATGGGTTCTGGCCATGAACTGGAAATTGATGGCATTGGCGGCGGGAGTCCGCAAACCAGTAAAGTGGCTATTGTCAGTAAATCGACCAGCCAGCAAGCGGATATTGACTACTTATTTGTACAGGTCATTGTCAATGAGCGACGGGTTGATATTACGCCTAATTGCGGCAACATGCTGTGCGCAGTCGGCGGGTTTGCTATCGAAAAAGGACTTGTCGCGGCGAATTCCCCAGTAACGCGGGTGCGAATCAGAAACGTCAATACCAACACCTTTGTTGACGCAGACATTCAAACCCCGGACGGCCAGGTTGTTTATGAAGGAGATACCCATATTGATGGCGTTCCAGGGCATGCGGCCCCGGTAGGCCTGACATTCTTAAACGCCGCCGGGGCGAAATCGGGCCAGCTTTTCCCAACCGGCAACCGGGTTGATATTTTTGATGATATTCGCGTCACCTGTATCGATATGGCGATGCCGATGGTTATTATTCCAGCGCATAGCTTGGGTAAAACAGGGTATGAATCGGCGGCGGAATTAGATCAGGATAAAGAATTTTTTCAGCGCCTTGAATCAATACGTAAGCAAGCAGGCGTGGCAATGGGGTTTGGCGATGTCTCGAACATGGTAATACCTAAACCAGTGCTGGTTGCTCCACCTCAACATGGTGGAACGCTGAGTGTTCGGTATTTCATGCCTCATAACTGTCATAAATCGTTGGCTATTACGGGCGCTATCGGTCTGGCGAGTTCTTGTATTATTGCTGATACCGTAGTTAACGAGCTGACGAGAATGTCGGGTGAGGGATTAATCAGAGTTGAACACCCTAGCGGAAGTATTGACGTCAGTTTAAGTAATGCTAATGAAACTCCTGAAAATATTCGCGCATCGGTGATTCGTACCGCACGTAAAATTCTTTCTGGCATGGTTTATCTCCCTGAATAATTGCGGCTGCGCACTTATAAAATTCATTCAGGTAAGGGATTGAAATGGATAAAAAAACATTATGCAAGCTATTAGTGCTTGTTGCCATCCCATTGCTTATTAGTCTATTTCCGGCCCCGGCTGGGTTGACTGAACTTGCATGGGTATTGTCAGGTATTTATCTGGCTGCAATTGTTGGTTTAGTGATTAAACCATTTTCTGAACCAGTCATACTGTTAGTCGCTGTGGCTGCCTCCATGGTTATCATTGGCAATTTAGGTGATGGTTCAATAAAATCATCGAGCGTATTAAGTGGCTATGCATCAGGTACCACCTGGTTGGTGTTTTCTGCATTTACCTTAAGTGCCGCTTTTGTTATTACTGGTTTAGGTAAACGGATTGCATATATTCTTATTGGCAAGATAGGGAGTACCACACTTGGCTTAGGCTATGTTACCGCCTTTCTGGATCTGATTCTTTCACCCGCGACACCGTCGAATACGGCCCGTGCTGGCGGTATCGTATTACCTATCATCAATAGCGTGGCTGTCGCGCTAGGGTCGGAACCAGAGCATACGGCAAAACGCGTTGGTCATTATTTAATGATGAACGTCTATATGGTTACCAAAACCACCAGTTATATGTTCTTTACCGCCATGGCGGGTAATATCCTGGCGCTCAAAATGATTGAGGATATTTGCCATATCAAATTGAGCTGGGGTGGATGGGCATTGGCTGGCATATTGCCAGGCTTAATCATGCTGTTACTGACACCGCTTATAACCTATAAGCTATATCCGCCCGAATTAAAAAAAGTAGATAATAAAGCCATTGCCAAAGAAGGTCTTGAGTCTTTAGGGCCGATGACCTTGCGTGAGAAAATGCTCTCCTGCTTGTTTGTGATGGCGTTAGCGGGTTGGGTATTTAGCACTTCGCTTGGGGTTAATGAATCAACGGTGGCGATTTGCGTCATGGCGTTGATGCTGATATTAAAAATTGTTACCTGGGATGATGTCATTAAAAATAAAGGTGGCTGGAACACACTAATTTGGTACGGCGGTATCATTGGTTTGAGTTCTTTGCTTTCCAAAGTTGGTTTTTTCTTGTGGTTGGCCGAGTTACTGAAAAATAACATTTCATTTGGCAGTCATAGTACGCTGGCATTCGTTGTCATCGTCGCGTTGAGTATACTGGTTCGTTATTTCTTTGCCTCGGGCAGCGCCTATATTGTGGCGATGGTTCCGGTCTTTGCCATGCTGGCGAATGTTTCCGGTGCGCCAGTTATGTTAACCGCGTTAGCGCTGCTGTTTAGTAATTCCTATGGCGGTATGGTCACCCATTATGGTGGCGCGGCTGGCCCGGTTATATTTGGGGTTGGTTATAATGATATTAAATCCTGGTGGATTGTTGGCGGTATATTAGCGCTGTTAACTTTTATTCTGCATATCACCGTTGGGGTATGGTGGTGGGAATTATTAATGTACTGGAAAGTGATTTAACTTGAAGTTTATAAAACGCTGCATCACCTGCTTAGACTAATTATTAAATTCACACGCTGAAAAGAGGTATTATATCTTTATGTCACCAGTAGCAATTACATTGTCACTGTTGTTATTTTCAATTGTGATGTTTGTTTGGGAAAAAATCCCTCTGGCCGCTACGGCTATGATCGTCTGTATTACTTTAGTCGTAACAGGCGTTTTTGATGTAAAAACGGCTTTTGCGGGTTTTATTAATCAGAACGTTATTTTATTTGTGGCAATGTTCGTGGTTGGCGGCGCCTTATTTGAGACAGGGGTGACGGATAAAATTGGCGGAATCGTTACCCGTTACGCTCGCTCAGAGAAGCAGCTCATCGTTATTATTATGTTGGTTTGCGGAATACTCTCTGGTTTTCTGTCTAATACGGGAACAGCTGCGGTACTGATTCCGGTGGTCATTGGTGCCGCGGTTAAGTCCGGCTATGCGCAATCCCGTTTGTTGATGCCATTGGCGTTTGCTTCAGCGTTGGGCGGAAACTTATCGCTTATTGGCTCGCCGGGTAATCTGATCGCCCAGTCAGCTCTGGAGCAAGTCGGGCAGCGCTTCGGTTTTTTCGAGTATGCCAAACTGGGTATCCCCATGCTGCTTTGCGGGATCATCTACTTTTTGACCATCGGTTATAAACTGTTGCCAGCGCAATCTGTGAGTACTGCGGGGAAATCAGAAAAGAGCAGGAAAGTTGACTGTCCAAAATATAAGCAAGTAATTGCTGTTTTAGTGTTGGTATTTACCGTACTGGGGATGATTTTTGAGAACGTCATTGGTTTGCCGATTGCGATTATCGGTTCAATTGGCGCTTTATTCTTGGTTATTACACGCGTGATTACTGAAAAACAGGCGTATCAGTCAATTGACTCGCAGACGATTTTCCTTTTTGGCGGCACATTAGCTTTAGCGAAAGCACTCGAAACCACTGGCGCTGGTGCAATCATGGCCCGCTCAATTATCGATCTGCTTGGTCAACAGGCTTCACCGTTCTTATTGTTAAGTGCCGTTTTGATTATTTCCTGCGTATTAACCAATTTTATGTCGAATACCGCAACGGCGGCCTTGCTTATTCCCATTGGCCTGTCTATTGCAAATTCAATGGGCGCTGATCCGCGAGCGGTGTTGATGGCTATTGTCATTGGCTGTTCATGTGCCTATGCGACGCCGGTTGGCACGCCGGCGAATATGATGATTTTTTCCGCCGGGGGATATCGGTTTATGGATTATGTCAGAGTCGGATTACCTCTGATTGTCATCTCGGTAATTGTCAGTTTTATTTTGCTGCCGATATTCTTTCCTTTTTATTCGTAGAGTCACGAATAAAAGAACACCGTTATTATTTAATCTATCTTAAAGGATGCTAGTCATGATCAAATTACACGATCGTGGGGTATATTTATCCCATCAGTACGGGATCATTCCGGAAGAGGAGTGCGCAAATCCTGTCGCTAAAGATATTGCGCGGAAGGGAACCATCGCCTGGTCAATACTGTCAGCACATAATATTTCTGGCGATGAACAGAAATTAAAAATAAAGTTTGATTCCATGGCTTCCCATGATATCACCTTCGTGGGCATCATCCAGACGGCCAAGGCCTCTGGAATGACGCGCTTCCCCTTGCCGTATGTTTTAACCAATTGCCACAATTCACTTTGTGCAGTGGGCGGTACCATTAACAGCGACGATCATATTTTTGGTCTTACATCAGCACAGAAATATGGCGGCATTTATGTACCGCCGCATATTTCCGTTATTCACCAATACATGCGCGAGATGATGGCCGGCGGTGGCCAAATGATACTGGGCTCGGATAGCCATACGCGTTATGGCGCGCTGGGGACGATGGCCGTCGGTGAAGGCGGCGGTGAGCTAGTTAAACAACTACTGGGAAACACCTGGGATATTGATTATCCCGAGGTCGTCGCGGTGTATTTAACCGGCAAACCTGCCGCTGGCGTTGGCCCTCAGGATATAGCGCTGGCAGTAATTGGCGCGGTATTCAAAAACGGTTATGTGAAGAACAAAGTGATGGAGTTCGTCGGCCCCGGCGTGGCCAGTATATCGACCGACTATAGAAACAGTATTGACGTCATGACTACTGAGACCACCTGCTTATCCTCCATCTGGCAGACTGATGAAGAGACGAAAAACTTTTTGCGGCTTCATGGTAGAGAGAAAGACTATCGGGCGCTGTCAGCCAAAGAGATGGCTTACTACGATGGCTGCATTGAGATCGATTTAAGCACTATCAAGCCGATGATCGCGCTACCGTTTCATCCTGCCAATGTCTATGAAATTGATACGCTTAATCAGAATTTGCCGGATATTTTACGCGAAGTTGAAATTGAATCTGAGAAAATCTCGCTGGGGCGCGCGAAGCTATCTCTGTTGGACAAAATAGAGAATGGCAAATTACGCGTTCAGCAGGGGATTATTGCTGGTTGCGCGGGAGGAAACTATGTCAACGTGGCGCAGGCGGCTAATGCCCTGAGGCATCATTCCTGTGGCGACAATATTTTCTCGCTTTCTGTATATCCTTCCTCTCAGCCGGTGCTGATGGCGTTAACGAAAAGGGGGATGATCAATGATTTAATGAGCGCGGGCGCCATTATTCGTACCGCATTCTGCGGCCCTTGCTTTGGCGCCGGCGATACCCCGATGCATAACGGCTTGAGCATCCGTCATACGACGCGTAACTTTCCGAACCGTGAAGGTTCCAAGCCTGGAAATGGGCAAATGTCAGCGGTGGCGCTGATGGATGCGCGTTCAATTGCCGCGACGGCCGCTAACGGGGGATTGTTAACCTCGGCGGCGGAGCTTGATTGTTGGCACGAAGCTCAGGAATATGAATTTGATGTTTCCCCCTATAAAAGCCGGGTTTATCAAGGATTCGTTAAAGGTGTTACGCAGCAACCGCTGATCTATGGCCCAAATATCAAAGACTGGCCGGAAATGAATGCGTTAACGGATAATATTCTGTTAGCCGTTACTTCAAAAATAATGGATCCGGTGACCACTACCGACGAACTGATACCATCAGGTGAAACATCATCGTTTCGTTCAAACCCATTAGGCCTGGCGGAATTTACCCTTTCCCGACGCGATCCGCAGTATGTGGAGCGGGCTAAAAAAATTGCCGCCATCGAGCAACAACGCGTCAAAGGTGAAGATCTTTGCCGTTTAAATCCACAGCTGGAAAATATATTTTCCCAGATACGGCTGCTGCCGGGTCAGGAAAATATTACCGTGGCGCAGACGGAGATCGGTAGCATGATCTATGCGGTGAAACCCGGTGATGGCTCGGCGCGAGAGCAGGCTGCCAGCTGCCAGCGAGTACTTGGCGGGCTGGCAAATATTTGTCAGGAGTACGCGACCAAGCGCTATCGTTCCAATGTGATTAACTGGGGAATGCTGCCGCTGCAGATGAAAGAGGCGCCTGATTTCGAGGTCGGCGATTTTATCTATATCCCGGCAATAAAAAGCGCGCTGAAGGGCGAGTTAAGTGATATCACCGCTTTTGTCGTTAGCGACCATCGCCCGGTGCAGCCGATAACGCTGTATATGGAGAAATTAACCTCATCGGAACAAGAGATTATCAAAGCCGGTGGCCTTATTAATTATAATAAAAATCAATTAATAAACGGCCATTAATTGATTCCAATCCCTGCTGGCAGCTATTTTGCTGTCAGCAGATGAGCTTCTGGAAAATATGAACGCGTTTTAGTTGGCGGCTGACAATGTGTTGCCTGCGTTCAACGCCGGCACCTTCTCGCTAAGATAATCAATCATCACCCGCATTCTGGCGGGCATATGCTTATGTCCCGCCCACAGTAGCCACAGGTTGCCAGAGTAGCTGCTGATAAACTCCCACTCCGCCAGCACTTGCACAATTTCACCTTTTGCCAGCGCTTCGCGGGCGGTAAACAGCGGCAGACTGCCAATCCCCAGATGCTGTTTAACCGCATCGAGACGCACGGCGGTGTGGTTAGCGGCGTAGCGCCCATGCGTCTGCACCGTTTCGCTTTTGCCTTCACGACGAAATTTCCACCGCGCGTCGGCGGGCGTTTCGCCAAGGCTGATACAGCTATGCGTACGCAGATCCTGTGGGGTATGCGGCATTCCGTGGCGCTGTAAGTATTCCTCAGTGGCGCAGATGAGATGAGCGATCGGCATCAGTGGTTTGCCATGCAGGCCAGGGGAGGGGCTATGGGTGATGCGTAGCGCCAGGTCAATGCCGTCATCGATAAAATCAAGGTCGCGGTCTTCCAACCGTAAGCAGACGTCTACCTGCGGATATTGGTTGAAAAAGCTCATCATTAGCGGATGGATGACAAAGCGTCCGACGGCCTTCGGCACGCTCAGGGTGAGTTTACCTTGCGCCACCGTCTGGGTACTCCCGGCGGAGTCCATGGCCTGTCGCGCTGCTTCCAGCATTTCAAGCGCAGGTTCATACACCGCTTTCCCGGCATCGCTCAGCCGTAGTTTGCGTGTGGTTCGGTGCAGCAGCTTGCAGCTCATTTCCTGCTCCAGCCGCGAGACGCTGCGGCTCACGGCGGAGGGGGTAAGGCCGTTCTGGCGGGCGACGGCGGAAAAGCTGCCTTGCTCGACAATTTGTACAAAGAGGGCGAGGTCAGGTAGAAGATTCAAATTCATTTGTGCCCTCGGAGCAAAAGTGCATTGGTTGTAGAGGAGATTATCGCTGTCAATATTATCAATATACTGTGCTGACAGAGAGGAGAACAACCATGACTGAACGTGTTTATTACGCCAGCGACGCCACCGAAGGGCGTACTCTGATTATCGGCTGTCGCGCCGAAGCCGATGGCCGTTACGCCATTGAACTTGATCGTACGCTGTTCCATCCGCAGGGCGGCGGCCAGCCGTCGGATAGCGGCTGGATCGACGAGCAGGTCGTAATGACGGTCGCTACACGCGGCGATAGCGTACTGCATATCGTTGAGCAGCCGCTGCCGCTGGGCGAGGTGAAGATACGAATCGATGCCTCTGCGCGGCAGCTACATGCCCGCCTGCACTCAGCCGGTCATTTGCTGGGACTGGCAGGCGAGCAGTTTGGCTGGCGGCCGGTGAAGGCGCATCACTGGCCTGGCGAGGGGCGGATTACGTTTGCTGCCGGCGCTGGCGCCGTATTACCGGAAGCCAGCGCACTGCTGGCGCAGGTGAGCGCGTGGCAGCAGCAGGATTTACCGCGCCGCATCACCTTCGCTAATGGCTTGCGCGCGGTGGGATTTGGCGATCTGCCGGCTTATCCCTGTGGCGGTACCCATGTTGCCAGTCTGGCGGCGCTGGGGAATATTGTTATCAGCCAGCTGAAAATGAAAAAAGGGCAGATGATCGTCAGCTATAATCTCGAGTAAGTGTTTCAGGCATGCTCCGGATAGGGATGTTTGCCGCGATAAATGCGCTCCGGTCGGCCGACTTTGCCATAACTGATTTCCGCTTCCAGAAAATCGTTTTTAACGCCTTGCTCCAGATAGCGGCGGGCGGTGGTTTTACTGCTGCCAAGGATGCGAGCCAGAGAGTCAGCGGTATGCACCACTTCCGGGGCGGAGAACAGCTGCAGCACGCGATGAAAGGTACTTTCATCGATCCCGCGCAGCGGCGCGCCGGCAGGTTCTGTTTGCTCGCGAGCCTGAATATTAAATAGGGCGTCGACGTGGGTCTGGCTGGCCTGTTCGCTTGAACGCAGTGAACTGCGGTAGCGGGCGAAGCGCTCCAGGGTGTGTTGTAGACGTTGATAGTGCACCGGCTTAATCAGGTAATCAAATACCCCCAGACGCAGGGCTTCACTGATGGTATCCATATGATTATCAGCGGTAATAAAAATGATTCGCCCTTTGTAGTTGGTGCTGACGGCGTGGCGAATCAGATCCAATCCCTTGCCATCAGGGAGAAAGTTATCTAACAGGATCAGCTGCGGCTGGTAGAGACGCAGCATTTTTTTTGCGCTTTCCAGTTTATCCGCAATGCCGATAACGTTGAACTGGGGGAACTGTTTGATGGTATCCACCAGGATTTCCGCCAGCATAGGTTCGTCTTCAACGATAAGAGTAGTAATGCTATCCATGATGTTCATCTCGGGTCAGGGGGATATAAAGAGTAAAGATGGTGCCAAAAGGAATATTATTTTCGACGACGATACTGCCGCCTGCTTGATCTACGTAACTGCGTACCAGCCAGAGCCCAATACCGTGATCGCCGCTGGCGCTGCTGGTGACGCCGCGTTCGAAGATCCGATCGCGTAGCGCCTCGTCAATGCCGCAACCCTGATCGGCGATCTCGACAATCAGTTCATGACCATCGCTGTTAATCAAACATTCGATCTGTTTCGATCCCAGCGGCTGGCGCAAAGTGGCATTGTAGGCGTTGTCGAGAAGATTCCCCACGATCGAGATCCATTCGCTGTGCGAAAGCGCGCCGGGAAGTTTATCGACGAAACAGGATGGGTCGAACACCAGTTCAAGGCCGAGCTCTTTGGCCCGGTAATATTTACCGATCAGTAACCCGGCAAGGTGATTATCCTGGAAATTACGCGCAATAAAATCGAGCACCTTCTGGTGGCTTTCTGACTGTTGCTGAATCAGATCCAATGCGTGATCGTAGCGTTTGAGAAACAGCAGTCCGGCGATAGTCGAGATCAAATTACGGTGTTCATGCTGTACGGCGCGCAGGTTATCGGCGTACTGTTGCACCTGGCTGAGCTGCAGGCTGAGGGTATTGATATCATCTTTGCTACGGAAACTAATTACCCATCCCTGGGGCGCATTATTTAAGATCACCGCCATACGGCTGGCGATCACTTTGATCTGATTAAAAGTGACGATCGCGTCTTTCTTATTCTCGTGAGGCGCATCGTAGAAGAAGGCCTCTTGCGAAATAACGCTGCTGATCCCTTTGCCGATTAGCGTCGGCTCTGGCTGGCTCAGATTAAGCAGACGGCGGGCGGTCTGATTTATCGCGGTTATTTTATAGTTTGAGTCTATGGCGATAAGCCCTTCAAACACCGATTCAAACAGTACGCTTTGCTGGATGAGCAGCTGCGATAGCTGCTGGGGCTCCATATTGAGCATCTGTTTTTTGATATGCAATGAGAAGCGGCGGGCGCAATACAGCAGCAATAGCAGGATGATCGCCATCGGGATCAGTAGCGAGCTTATCTGCAGGCTGAGCCAGTTTTCTAACTGTTCAATGGTATAACCGACCGACACGATGCCGATGACTTTGCCGGTGGCGTCCTGCACCGGCGATTTACCCCGTAACGATGATCCTAGCGAACCTTTGCGTACCGAGACATAGCTTTTGGCGTTATACAGCGCCTCATCGCTATCACCACCTTCCATTGATTTACCGATTTCGTCAGGGTTGACGTGATAAAGACGCTGCCCGTTGGCGTCGCCGACGGTGATGTAGGTGGCGTCAGAGAATGAACGCATGGGGTCGATAAGCTCTTTAATTCTCGCGAGATCGCGTTTCTGTACCGCTTCCACCAGCTCCGGCATTGCCGAAATCTGCATTGCCTGAATTAATGCCCGTTGCCCGACCTGGTAATGAAGACGTTCCTCGGTAATGTCTGTCAGATACCATGACATGCCCAGCATGACGACAGTCGAGGTAAATAAGATCAGCAGGAAGATGCGGTTTTGAAAGGATCGCCTTGCAAACCAATGGGTGATTTTTCGGGTGTACATAGGGCCGATAGACATTAAATAGTTAGTTTCCTCGTTTGGCGGCCTGCGTACCTGCAGTTGGCGCACAGATCATTAAATTTCGGAAAAACGCCCGCTCAAAAGCCATTGAGTCGGGCGCTGGTGTGGTCGCCCGGATAAGGCGCAAGCCGCCATCCGGGAACCTCTCCCCGGTGGCGCTGCGCTTACCGGGGCTACAAAC